>DATCYR010000047.1:0-16728 GCA_036526315.1 Gaiellaceae bacterium
CTCCCGCTCCCGCTCGACGAGCAGGCGCGAGCCGTCGTCGAGGGGGCGGTTCTCGGCGCGTACAGCCCCGGCCGCTGGAAGACGGAGCCGCGGGCGCGCAAGCCGATCTCGAAGATCGTCCTCTACGGGACGGAGGACGCGGACGTCGCGAAGCGCGCCGGCATCGTCGCGAAATGGGTCAACAGGGCACGGGATCTCGCGAACTCGCCGCCCAACGAGCTGACGCCCGCGGCCCTGGCGGAACGCGCCGCCGACCTCAGGGGACCGCATCTGAAAGTCGAAGCGCTCGATCCGCAGCAGATCGACGAGCTCGGCATGGGCGCCCTCAGCGCCGTCGGGCGCGCAAGCGCGAACGGCCCGCGGCTGATCGTCCTTCGCTACGACCCGCCGGATGCGCACGGCGACGTCGTGCTCGGGCTCGTCGGCAAGGCGATCACGTTCGATGCCGGCGGCATCTCGCTGAAGCCGGCGCTGAAGATGTACGACATGAAGGGCGACATGGCCGGCGGCGCGGCCGTGATCGCCGGGACCGCGGCTGCCGCGGAGCTGCAGCTCCCCGTCCGGATCCTCACCGTCGTGGCGGCCGCCGAGAACCTCGTCAGCGGCGACTCGTTCCGTCCCGGCGACATCCTCCGCGCGGCAAACGGCAAGACGATCGAGATCACGAACACCGACGCGGAGGGCAGGCTCGTGCTCGCCGACGCGCTCTGGTACGCGCGCCGCGAAGGCGCAACGCACGTGCTGGACTTCGCGACGCTGACCGGCGCGATGGAGGTCGCCCTCGGCGACCTGTACGCGGGCCTCTTCGCGAACGACGACGCCTGGCGCGACGAGATCCTCGCCGCTGCGGAGACGAGCGGCGACCACACGTGGCCGTTCCCACTGCACCGCCGCTACCGGCGCTACGTCGACTCCGTGTACGCCGACCTCAAGAACGCGTCGGAGCTCCGGCAGGCAGGCGCAGTGCTTGCCGCCGAGTTTCTGCGCGAGTTCTCCGGCGACGGGCCGTGGGGCCACATCGACATGGCCGGGCCCGGCTTCCTCGAGCGGTCGCGCGGCGACTACTACACGCAGCGCGGCGGCACCGGCTACGGCGTCCGCCTGATCGTCGAGCTCGGCACTCGCCTGAGCGCTTGAACTTCGACCTCGACCAGGAGCACGAGCTCGTCCGATCGACGGTGCGCGAGTTCGCGCAGAAGCGCGTCGCTCCCGTCGCCGAGGAGCTCGACCGCGAAAGCCGCTTCCCCTACGACCTCGTCGCCGAGATGGGCGAGCTCGGCCTCATGGGGATGACGATTCCGGAGCGCTACGGCGGCGGCGGCGCCGACACGCTCGCGTACGCGATCGCCGTCGAGGAGCTGACGCGCGTCGACTCGTCGGTCGCGATCACGATGGCGGCGCACCACTCGCTCGGCACGCTTCCGATTTACTACTTCGGGGACGAGGGGCAGAAGCAGCAGTGGCTGCCCGAGCTCACGTCGGGCAAGAAGCTGGCCGCGTTCGGGCTGACCGAGCCGGACGCAGGCTCCGACGCCGGCGCGACGCGCACGCGCGCGGAGCTACGCGACGGCGAGTGGACCGTGAACGGCTCGAAGATCTTCATCACGAACGCCGGCACCGACATCACCGCCTGTGTGACGATCACCGCGCGCACCGGCGACGACGAGGTCTCCAACCTGATCGTCCCGAACGGCACGCCCGGCTACGAGATCTCGAAGGCGATGAAGAAGCTCGGCTGGCGTGCGTCCGACACGCGTGAGCTCTCGTTCGAGAACTGCAGGGTGCCGGAGGCGAACCTGCTCGGCCCGCGCGGGCGTGGTTTCCGTCAGTTCCTCGAGATCCTCGACGGCGGGCGCATCTCCGTCGCCGCGATGGGCGTCGGCCTCGCACAGGGCGCGTACGACCTCGCCTATGCCTACGCGCAGGAGCGAAAGCAGTTCGGGCGGCCGATCTCGAAGTTCCAGGCCGTGCAGTTCAAGCTCGCCGACATGGCGACGGAGGTGGAGGCCGGGCGCAACCTCGTCTACAAGGCGGCATGGCTCAAGGACCAGGGGCGCGACTTCGCGCTCGCAGCCGCGCAGGCGAAGCTCTACACAGGCGAGCTCTCGAACCGCGCCGTCAACTGGGCGTTGCAGATCCACGGCGGCTACGGGTACATGGACGAGTACGCGATCTCGCGGCTCTACCGTGACCAGAAGATCCTCGAGATCGGCGAGGGAACGAACGAGGTGCAGCGCATGGTGATCGCGCGGCAGCTCGGGGTCTGACCGCTACCTCGGCGGCTTGATTCGCGGCGGCGCGTCGAAGCGCGTGTAGCGGTGCGTCATGAAGTGCGCTGCAGTCGTCATGCGGAGGGCGCGCGGACGGAGAGTGTGCCGGTCGAGCGTGAGCGTGAACCACGTGGGGCCGAGCGGCTTCATGAACGAGACGACGTACGTCGCCGGCGTCTTCTTCAGCAGGAATGCGTTGGTGAAGTGACCCGACCAGATCGGCTCGGGCTGCGGCAGCGGCGTCTGCTCCGACCCGACCCAAGGCTGCCCGCGCGCACGGTCCCATCGCCGTGAGCCGATAATGATCCCGGACGCGCCGCCGCGGATGCGGTATTCCAGCTTGTTCGGGCGCTCGAGCGTGAAGTCGGACACGACCTTGTTGCGCGGGCTCGACGCCAGCCGCTCGACGTAGTCGACGCTCCGCAGCGCACGAAACGTCCCGGTCGCACGTGCGACGAGCGCCGACGCCGGCACGGGGTGCGGAGGAACGGCGAAGGTGAGCTCGTTCTCGTCGACGCTGACCGTGGCCGTGCGCCGCAACGGCACGAACGCCCCGTAGCAGCCTGATCCGCACGAGCCCGCCTTGACGCCGTCGACCTTCACCGTCAACCCGTTCACGCCCTCGCCGTCGGGGCCGAGCACGGTCACCTCCTCGCCGGGAGCCCGATAGGCGAGCGCGACCGCGTAGTTACCGGACTCGCGCGCCTGCACGACCATGTGCGCCGACGGGAGAGGCGGCGGCCCGGATGCGACGGCCGCAGCCGCGGCGCGGTCGCGCCCTGGCCGGAGGTCGGTCAGCAGCGCGACGGCCGCGATCAGTCCCGCGAAGAGCACCAGCTCCGCGACGACGTTGCGCCGCAACGCGGCTTCGCGCACGCGCGGCAGGAACCGGTAGCGGTTGACCCAGCCGAGCACGACGAGTGCCGCGAGCAGCACGGTCTTCGCGACGAGCGCACGGCCGTAGCCCGTCCTCCACAGCTGGCTGACGCTGTGGAGCTCGGTGAGCGCGCGGATCACACCGGTGACGGCGAGGACGATCACCGAGGCGACGGCGATGTTCGAGAAGCGTCGCAGGAGCAGGGCGTCGTCGCCGCTTCGGCGGAGCGCGAGGCCCAGCGCGAGCAGGCCGCCGAGCCAGATCGAAGCGGCGGCGACGTGGACGATGTCGACCACGACCTCGAGCCGCGGGCGGCCCGGGTCGAGCGCGTGCCCTGCGATCGAGGGGCCCGGCAACAGCAGCAACGCGGCGGCGTACACACCAGTTTCGAGCGCGCGGTACACCGGCGCCAGCGCAGCGAGCACCGCGCCGATCGCGGCGATGACCGCGACGGCGGCCATCGTGCCGCCGAACCGGCTCGAGACCGGCACGCCGTGCAGGAGCCCGGACAGGCCCACGAAGACGAGCAGGAACGCGCCGAGGAAAAGCCGGATCGGCACCGGCGCGACGAAGATGCGGAAGAACGCAGCCCCCACGGCGGTCAGCAGTCCGGCGAAGAGCAGCCAGCGCGAGACCACGTCCTTGACGCTGGGACCGTTGCTCGCCGTCAGCGCAGCCGTGGGCGGCGGACGTCCGGCGCCGACGCCGAACACCGTGACGCCGGCGATCGTGTGGCCGTCGTCCGAGACGACGCGCCAGAGCACCGTGTAGTCGCCGTCGGAAAGGCCGGTGTCGAGCGGGACGACGAGCGTGCGGCCGCCGACGACACGCGGCTTCACGGCGAGCACCGACGCGCCGCCGTCGTTCCGCACCGCCTGGATGCCCGACGCCGGCCTCACCGTGTCGTCGAACACGAGCCGAACGGCCGTCGGGGGACGAGCGAGCACGGCGCCGTTCTCCGGTGTCGCCCTGACGAGCGTCGCGTGTGCGAACGCCGCCCCGGGGGCGCCGAGACTGCAGAGGGCGGCGGCGGCGAGCGCCTGCAGTCCCTGTCCGGCGCGCCTGCGAGTGTGTGCGTTCAATGTCGTCACCGCGCGCGGCACGACCGATGAGCCCGCGGTTCGAACACGCGGTCCGACGCGCGGTTGCGAATCGGCGCATCTTCCCGTACCTGGTCGTCACCACGGCCGGCCTCGCGGCGCTTGCCGGCTTCGTGGTGACCGTGATCGACCGGAAGGACTTCCCGGACTTCGGGACCGGCCTCTGGTGGGCGATCGTCACGATCGCCACGGTCGGGTACGGCGACGTCGTCCCTCATACCGGCTGGGGCCGCGTCGTCGGGAGCGCTGTGATCGTCATCGGCGTCACGTTCGTCTCGTTCCTGATCGCGATCGTGACGTCCTACTTCATCGCCGCCGAGGAGGACGCGAAGGCCGAGCGCGACCGGCAACAGCGCGAGCACGAGCTAGCCCAAGCCCGCGAGTCGCTCCGCCGCATCGAGGAGCGTCTCTCGTCGATCGAGGCACGCCTCGATCGGTGAGGGGCCTGGACCGGTCACTTCAAGAAAGCTAGCGGGAGCGGCTGTTAGCTTCCTCGACGTGCTGTTTTGCCAGTTCGTCGACGACGATCTCGGCTGCGCCTCTTATCTGATCGGCGATCCCAGCGGGGGCGAGGCCGTCGTGATCGACCCCGCGTACGCGGTCGAGCAGTACCTCGAAGCGGCGGCGCAGGACGGCGTCCGAATCGTCCGCGTGCTCGAGACGCACACCCACGCCGACCACGTGTCCGGGCACGGACGCCTGGCGCTCGAGTACGGCGTGCCGGTGTCGGTGCATCCGATCGCCGAGCCCGCGTTCCCGTTCGAGCCGCTGGCGGACGGCCGGGTGCTCCACGTCGGCGACGTGCCGATCCGCGTGCTGCACACGCCGGGTCACCGGCCCGAGCACTGCGCATTCGTCGTCGACGAGCGCCTGGTGCTCACGGGCGACTCGCTCTTCGTCGGCGACGCTGCGCGGCCGGATCTCGCGGTCGACGCGCGCGAAGGGGCGGAGGGCCTGTACCACTCTCTGCAGCGCCTGACGCAGCTCCCCGACGCGTACGACGTCTTTCCCGGCCACGTCGCCGGCTCGCTCTGCGGCGCCGCGATGAGCCCGGCCCGCTCGACGACGATCGCGGCCGAGAAGCGGACGAACGTTGCGCTCGCCTTCGGCGAGCTGCAGGAGTTCGTCGCGAGCTCTGCGGCAGTGTCGACGCCGCGGCCGCCGACGACCGCGCGCGTCGTCGCGCTCAACAAGGGGCCGTTCCTCGGCGCCCCCGCCCCGGTCGAGGAGCTCGACGCGATCGGGTCCGGAACCGTCCTCGACGTGCGCCCTGCAGGCGCGCACGCCGCCGGCCATGTCCGCGGCGCGTTCAACGTCCCGCTCTCGGGCTCGTCGTTCGCGACGCGCGCCGGCTTCATCCTCGACCCCGACGAGCGCATCGTCATCCACGCGACCGACGACGACGAGGCGCAGCGCGCCGCGCGCGGCCTCCGCTCCGTCGGTTTTCTCGAGCTCGCGGGCTACGTGACCCGGGCCGACGCAACCGAGCGCTCGCAGCCTGTCGACGTCGACGAGCTGGAGCGGCTCCTCGACGACGGCTCGGTACAGGTGCTCGACGTGCGCGAGAAGTCGGAACGCGACGACGGCTACATCCCAGGCTCGCTGCACATCCCCTACCGCCTGCTGCGCGAGACGGGCACCGACGGGCTCGACACGTCGAAGCCCGTCGTCACGATCTGCGAGTCCGGCGCGCGGGCGTCGATCGCGGCGAGCGTGCTCGTCGCGGCCGGGGTCGATGCGCGACCGGTGCTCGACGGCGGCGTCGACAACTGGCCGGGCCAGAAGGTGTCGTTTCGCCGCTGCGGCGGCAGCGCCTAACGCAGCCGCTGGACGACGTAGCCGCGCTCGGCCATCGCGTCGAGCAGGCGGCGGCAGTGCTCCTCGTCGCGCGTGACGAGCGTGAGTTCGACCTCCGTGTCCGTGACGGGGATCTCCATCCCCTCGCGGTGATGCTCGACGGCGATCACGTTGCCGCGCTCTTCCGCGACGAGCGAGAGCAGCTTGATCAGCTCGCCCGGCCGGTCGGAGAGATGCGTGCGCACGACGAGGTAGCGCCCCGCGGCCGTCAACCCGTGACGCATGACGGAGATCAGCATCGTCGCGTCGATGTTCCCGCCGGAGAGAATCGGCACAGCCGTGCCGGTGCCGGCGCCCACCTTGCCGGCGAGGAGCGCCGCGACGCCGACGGCGCCGGCGCCTTCGACGGTCAGCTTCGCGCGCTCGAGCAGCAGCACGATCGCCTCGCTGATCTCGTCGTCGCTGACGACGACGATGTCGTCGAGGAGGTCGTCGAGCAACGGCATCGTGAAGTCGCTCGGAACCTTGACCCAGATGCCGTCGGCGATCGTGTAGCCCTCGACCCCTGCCTGCACGCCGACGAGGCGCACCTCCGGACGGAGCGCGCGCAGCGCGGTGGCGACGCCGACGGAAAGCCCGCCGCCGCCGATCGGGATCAGCACGGTCTCGACTTCCGGCACCTGCTCGACGAGCTCGAGGCCGATCGTCCCCTGGCCGGCGATCACGAGCTGGTCTTCATAGGGATGGATGAAGGTGCCGCCCCGCTCCTCGACGTGCTGCACCGCCGCCTCGAGCGCATCCTCGAAGTACGCCCCGGTCATGACCGTGGTGGCGCCGTAGTTCTTGCACGCGTCGACCTTGGCCATCGGCGCGTCCTGCGGCACGTAGATCGTCGCCGGCATCCCGAGCTCGCGGGCGGCCCATGCAACCGCCTGCCCGTGGTTGCCTGCGCTCGCGGCCACGACGCCGGCCGCGCGCTCCTCGGGCGACAGCGTCGCCAGCTTGTTCACCGCGCCGCGGACCTTGAAGGAGCCGGTGCGCTGCAGGTTCTCCGCCTTGAGCCGCACCTCGCGGCCGACGCGCCGCGAGAACGTCTCCGACAGGTAGATCGGCGTTTGCTCAGCGTGACCGCGAAGCCGCTTCCGCGCCTCCTCGATGTCAGCGAGTGTCGGTGCCGTCCGAAGCGTCGCCAAGGTGGAAGACCTTCTCCATTATCTCGCGCACCGCGCTGAGCGGGTCCAGCTCCCGCCGCTGCACCTCGTCGAGCAGGCGCCGCAGCTCGGGGTCCTCGGCGACGGCCTGCTCGAGATGCGCCTTCGCCCGGCCCGACGCCACGGCGAACACCTCGCCGGCGAGGTTCTTCCGCCGCCGCTCCTCCAGTCGCCCCTCGGCCTCGAGATAGGCGCGGTGCTCTTCGATCTTGCCCCACAGCTCAGGCACGTTCTCGCCGCGTGTCGCGTCGGTGAGGACGATCGGCGGCTTCCACGAGCGCTCGCGGTCGAGCGAGAGAATCGAGCGCACCTCGTTCAGCATCGTCTTCGCCGCCGGGTGATCCATCTTGTTGATCGCGATCACGTCGGGGATCTCCATGATCCCCGCCTTCAGCGCTTGCACCGAGTCGCCTGAGCCCGGCATCAGCACGAGCAGCACCGTGTCCGCGATCCCGATCACCTCGACCTCGCTCTGGCCGGCGCCGACGGTCTCGAGGAACACGAGCTCCTTGCCGGCGGCGTCGAGGACGAGGAGGGCCTGCAGCGTCGCCTCCGCGAGGCCGCCGAGGTGGCCCCGCGTCCCCATCGACCGGATGAACACGCCGGGATCGAGGAAGTGGTCGGCCAGCCGGATCCGGTCGCCGAGAAGCGCGCCGTGAGAGAACGGGCTCGACGGGTCGACGGAGATGACCCCGATCGTGCGCTGCTCCGCCCTCAGATGGCGAACGAGCGCCGAGATGAGGCTCGACTTCCCGACTCCGGGAGGCCCGGTCACGCCGACGGCATACGCGTGCCCGGTCTCGGGATAGAGGTCGCGCACGACGTCGTACGCGAGCGGGTCGGAATTCTCGACGAGCGAGATCGCACGGGCGAGCGCACGCTTGTCGCCTGCGCGGACGCCTTCGCCGAGCGTCTCGCGCGTCCAGTCGCGTCGGTTACGCAGCGTTGACCTCGGCGCTCGGCTCGGGGACGCCTTCGCGGCCGAGCGCGTAGGCGAGCAGCGACGCACACGCGAGCACGAGCCCGGCGACGCCGTAGACCCAGCGCGCTCCGTACCTGTCGGTCAGCGGTCCGGCGACGAGCGTCGCGATCCCGTACGCCGTGTAGTTGACGCTCATGATCACGGTGAAGACGCGACCGCGCACCTCGTCGGTCACGCCGCGCTGGACGAGCAGCGAGTTGCAGACGACGGCGACGCCGTTGCCGATGCCGGAGAGGACGAAGCACGGCAGCGCGGCCCACACGCTCGGCATCAAGCCCGCGGCGCCGATCCCGATCGCGAGCAGCAGGATGCTCGCGGCGTACACGCTCCCGACCGAACGCCGCTCGACCCAGGACCCGGCGCCGTAGCTGCCGATCGCGAGCCCGAGCCCGATCGAGCCGAAGATCAAGCCGTAGCCGAGATCGCCGCCGGAGAACGTGTTCTTCGCGAGGAACACCTGCGCCGTGTTCGAGGTGGCGATCGCGCCGAGCGCGACGGTCCAGACGATCAGCACCGTACGGAGCGCGCGCGTGCGGACGACGCGGCCGAAGCCTTCGGCGATGTCACGCAGGAAGCCGCGGCTGACGGCGAGCGCGCCTTGCAGCTTCTCCGCCGGGATGCGCATGACGAGCAGCGCCGACACGAGGAACGAGGCGGAGTTCACCCAGTACGCGACATCGGGACTGGTTGCCGCCACCAGGGCGCCGCCGAGCACCGGCGCGAGCGTCCAGCTGACGTTCTCGCCGGTCTGGATCAGCGAGTTCGCGCGCGCGAGATCGTGCTCGCCCACGAGGTTCGGCAGCCCGGCGTAGACCGCCGGCCGGAAGAAGCCGGTCGTGAAGCCGGCGACCGCCGCCAGCGCGACGATCTGGCCCGCGCTCGTCGTGAAGGCAAGCGCCGCGAAGACGCCGCAACGGACGAGATCCGACCCGATCATCAGGCCGCGCCGCGGCAGCCGGTCGACGAGTGGACCGAAGAAGAGGCCCACCGCGACAGCGGGCAGGAACTCGACGAACATCAGTGCACCGACCCACGGCCCGGAGTTCGTCCGGTCCTTGACGTCGATCACGAGCGCCACCGTCGCGAGGAGCGTGCCGAGGCTCGAGCCGAGCGTCGCCAGGAAGAGAAGGCGGAAGCCCGGCGCCCGGCGGAGCAGGTTCATGCAGCCGCGTGCACCCGGGCGAGGGCAGCCGCGAGAAACCGGTGCTCGTCGGGTGTGCCGACGGTGACGCGGATCGCACCAGCTGCACCGAAGCCGGCGAGCGGCCTGACGATCACGCCGTGCCGCAGGAGTGCGTCGAACACTCCCTGCGCGTCCTCGCCGACGTCGACGAAGACGAAATTGCCGACCGAGCCGGGGACGACGCCGAAGCCCGCGTCGCGCAGCAGCTGCTCGAGCTCCGCCCGTCCCTCCCGGTTCTGCTCGCGGCGCCGTGCCAGCTCCTCCGGCGCGTCGAGGCTCGCGAGCGCCGCCTCCTGCCCGGGAGTCGAGAGGTCGAAAGCGCGACGCGTCTTGCCGAGTTCGGTCACGAGCTGCGCCGACGCGACGCCGTACCCGACGCGGACGCCCGCGAGACCGTAGATCTTCGAGAACGTCCGCAGGACGACGACGTTGCGTCCGCGCTTGAAGTACTCGTCGATGCCGTCCGCGTACTCCGGGTCGTCGATGTACTCGAAGTACGCCTGGTCGAGCACCGTCAGCACGTGCTCCGGCACCCGGTCGAAGTACGTGTCGAGCTCGGCGCGCGTGTTCATCGTCCCGGTCGGATTGTTCGGATGGCAGATGTACACGAGCTTCGTGCGCGGCGTGATCGCCGCCAGCAGCGCGTCGAGGTCGTACCGGTGCTCGCGCAGCGGGACGCGCACGGCCTCGGCGCCGAGCTTCAGCCCGTAGATGACATAGCTCGGGAACGACGGCCAGCCGCAGACGATCTCGTCACCCGGGTCGAGGAGCGCCTGTGAGAGCCCGTCGATCATCCCGTCCGCTCCGGAGCCGACGGCGATCTCCTCGAAGCGGACGCCGTGCCGCTCGGCGAGCGCCGCCCGCAGCCGGTACGCACCGCCGTCGGGGTACCGGTTCAGCTCGGCGGCCGCACGCTCCATCGCCGCGAGTGCGGCCGGAAACGGGCCGAGCGGCCCTTCGTTCGACGCGAGCTTGACGACCCGCTCGAGGCCGAGCTCCCGTTGGACCTCTTCGACGGGCTTCCCCGGCTCGTACGGAATCAGGCCTGCGAGCGCAGGCCGGACGAGACCCGCCGCGTCCGCCACGCTAGGCGGCGGATTCCTCGGACTTCAGCCGCCAGGCGAGCAGCGCCGCTGCGACCGTGGCGGCGCCGATCGTCGCGATGGCGCCCTTGTTGAGCCCGGCGTAGTCGCCCTTCCCGGGGACCGCCTGCTTCGCCTTCTGCTTCCCGTACGCCTTGATCGCCACCCAGACGGCGTAGCCGAAGACCGCGTTGCGTCGGTTGATGATCGACATGTTCCTCTCCTTTCGTCGGCGAGCCTAGCAAGGCCTCATGAAGGGCCTTAGACGACTCGGTGGCGAAGGAAACCTTGCGGCGGAGCTAGTGGCTCTTGCCGTTGCCGCCGCTGCCGCCGCTGCCGTTACCATTGCCGTGCGGCGCCGGCTGCGGGTGCGGCCGCACGTGCAGCTTCGGCGTCGAGACGTGCGGGCGCCAGTGGACCGTCGGGTGCACGGGATGAGCCGGATGCGGGCGGTAGGCGACGTGGGTGCCGGCGTGGGACGACCGCGCGCTCGAGTGCTTCTGCCGTCCGAGCGCACCGCCGTGCCGAACCGCGATCGACTTCGCCTTCGCCCTCGGCCGGGCGACGTGCCGCACCTGCTGCGCGCGGGCGCGCGACCCGAGGACAGGGATGTGCTCACGCGGCGCCGGGACGGACGCCTGTGGCGACACAGAGCGGAAGACAGGCGGCGACGGCGCTGCCTTTGCCTGACGTTTCCACGGCTTCTGCTCGACCGTCGCGACGCTCGCGCCGCCGACGACGACCCCCGCCGTCACCGCGGCGATCGCCTTCAAGGCGAGCCCGGTGCCCACGGCCGAGCCGCCGCCGAAGAACGAGCTCAGCGAGCCCGGAACCGGAACGAGTGCCAGCGACTTGAGCGCACCGCGCTGCGCGCGCTGGCGCCGTGCGAACGCCGCGCAGTCGGGACACTCGCGCAGGTGCGCGCGCAGCTGTGCGCGCTCGGAGCGCGGCAGCCGTCCGTCGAGCTGGCGCGAGATCGCGAACTCCGCCTGGCCGCATGTGAGCGACCCTTCGAGCTGCTCGCGCAAGGCGCGGCGCGCGCGGAAGATGAGCGTTTCGACAGCACTGATCGAGACGTCGAGGATCTCCGCGATCTCGGCGTACGACCGCCCCTCCAGCTCACGCATCACGAGCGCCGCGCGCTGATTGAACGCGAGCTGGCCGAGCGCCCGGCGTATGTCCTCCCCCGACGGCGATTCCTCGTCGACCAACGTGTCGGCGATGTCGTCCTCGAACGCAACCTCGGACGGGCGGCGCGCCGACTGCCGGAAGCGCTGACGGCAGACGTTGTGCGCGATCGCGATCAGCCAGTTCTGCGGCTTCTCGGGACGATCGCCCTTCTCGACGAACGCCCGGTAGGCGTTGAGGAACGTGGTCTGCGTGACGTCCTCGGCGTCGGCGGGGTTCCGCATGACCGCGAGCGCGTAGCGATACACGTCGCCGACGTGCCGCTTGTACATCCGCTCGAACGCGCGGTCGGAACGCGGCCGCTGCGCCAGCAGGGGCGTCATGCCCTAGTAGATACCTGCTCCGGGCGAATCTTGCGCAGTCGCCTTAAGGCAACTTCGGCAGCGGCGGCGCCTGAACCGGCAGCGGAGGCACCGGCGGAAGCTGCGGAACAGTCACGGGCAGGGAGCCCACGACCTGGTCGACGGTGTCGAGCGTGGACTGCACCGTCCCCTGCGCGGCCGCCGTGACGCTCGCGATCGGCGACGTCGGCGCCGTCGCGGAGGTAGGCGCCGCCACGGTCGGCGCGGCCGGGCCGGCAGCTACCGGCGCGGCGGGCGCGAGCGCTTCTGCGGTCGAGGCGGGCAGCGGCGCCGTCGGACGCAGCCCGCCTCCACGCGCCGGGGCGGAGGCCGGCCGTGGAACCCGCGCGGCGCGGACGGCTTGCCGGTGGAGCGGCGCGCGATGCGGTTTCGTCGCGGTGACGAGCGGTGCGTTCTTCGGCGAGGCGGTGGCGCGCTTGGCGCCTTCGACGCCGAGGCCCGTCGCCAGGCCGCCGACGACGAGGGCGACGGCGGCCTTCGTCAGAAGACCGCTGCCGATGCCGGCTGCCGCGCCGGCCCCGGACCCGCCCCCGCCGAACATGTGCGTCACCGACGACGGCACCGGCACCGCGAGGATCGAGCGCAGCTCGGTCGTCCGGACGCGCAGGGAGCGACGGGCGCGGAAGATCAGCGTCTCGGCGGCGGCCACGGAGACCCCGAGCGTGTCGGCGATCTCGGCGTACGAGCGGCCCTCGAGCTCACGCATGACGAGCGCGGCCCGCTGGTTGAACGGCAGCCGGCCGAGGGCGCGCAGGACGCCTTCGACATCCGGCTTCTCGTCCTGGCGCTGCGCAAGGTGCTCGACGTGGTGCTCGAGCGGCACCTCCTTCACGCGCCGGGTGCTCCGCGCGTAGCGGGAGCGCGCGACGTTGTGCGCGATCTTGATCAGCCAGTGCTGCGGCTTCTGGATCTCGTCGCCGCGCTGGAACGCCCGGTACGCGTTGAGGAACGTCGTCTGCGTGACGTCCTCCGCGTCCGCCGGGTTGCGCATGAGCGCAAGGGCGTAGTGGTAGACGTCCTTGACGTACCGGCGATAGAGCTGTTCGAACGCCTCGTCCCTGGCTAGGACGGGGACCTCGGGCGCGATTGTGGCCATTTTCGACAAAACGGCTTTTGCCGCTCTGGCGTTACGGCAAACGTCGCCCGGCGTCAGGCCGTGGCCGCAGCCCGCTTCCGGTTCGGGATGTGGATGGCGCGGCCGAGCGCGACCAGGCCGGCCTCCTTGATCGCCTCCGAGAGCGTCGGATGCGCCGCCATCCCGTCGGCGACCGTCTCGACGGTCGCCTCGGCGTCGATCGCGACGACCCCCGCCTCGACCAGGTCTGTTACGTGAGGCCCGACCATGACGAGGCCGAGCAGCTCCCCGTACCGCGTCTCGTGGATCGACTTGACCCAGCCGGCCGTCTCGTTCTGCATCACGGCGCGGGCGTTGGCGACCCACGGAAACATCCCGGTGGCGACGTCGTCGCCGTACTGCTCGCGCGCCTCGGCCTCCGTCAGCCCGACGCCGGCGATCTCCGGATCGGTGTAGATCGGCCGCGGGACGGCCCGGTTGTCGACGACCGCCTCGTGCCCCATCGCATTCTCTGCCGCGACCTCGCCCTCGCGGAACGCCGTGTGCGCGAGCTGCCAGTAGCCGGCGCAGTCGCCGACCGCGTAGATGTGCGGAACCGTCGTCCGGCGATGCTCGTCCGCGGCGATCCCCTTGCGCTTGTCGAACTCGACGCCGACGTTCTCGAGGCCGAGGCCTTCGACGCTCGGTCCCCGTCCGACGCAGACGAGCATCAGGTCGGCTTGGACGGTCTCGCCGTCGCCGAAATAAACGGTGAGCTCCGAGCCGTTGTCCTCGACGCGCTTGCACTGCTTCTCGAGGTGCAGCGCGATCCCGCGCCTGCCGAACTGCTTCGCGAGCTCCTTCGACGCGTCCTCGTCCTCCTGCGGGATCAGGCTCGGAAGCATCTCGATGATCGTCACCTCGCTGCCGAAGCGGCTGAAGATCGACGCGAACTCGCAGCCGATGATGCCGCCGCCGAGCACGACGAGGCGCTTCGGGACTTCCGTCTGCGCGAGCAGCCCGGTCGAGTCGACGCAGCGCGTCGAATCGAGGCCCTCGATCGGCGGGCGCAGCGGGAACGAGCCCGTGGCGACGATCGCCGTCTTGAACGACACGTCCTCGCCGCCGTCGACCGCGATCGTGTTCGCGTCCTTGAACGTCCCGGTGCCTTTGACCCACTCGACGCCGTTCGCCTTGAAGAGCGAGGCGACGCCGCCGGTCATCTGCTTGACGACGCCGGCCTTCCATTCGTTCGCCGTGCCGAACTCGAGCTGGAAGCTGCCGAGCTTGACGCCGAGCTTCTCGAAGGTGTGCTCCGCCTCCTTCAGCGCGAATGCGGTCTGCACCCACGCCTTCGTCGGGATGCAGCCGACGCGAAGGCAGGTGCCGCCGAGCTCGGGCTCGCGCTCGATGCAGGCGACCGTAGCGCCGAGTTGTGCGGCGCGGATGGCGGCGGTGTACCCGCCCGGCCCCCCTCCGAGTACGGCGACGTCGACGTCCACGGCCCTAGGTTAGTTCAGCCTTCATGGTCACCGTCCCGTCCTTGTCCTCGACGGGACGAAACCCGAAACGTTCGTACAGCTTCGTCATGCCTTTCTCGGCGCTGAGGCTGACGGCGCCGTAGCCATCCGCCTTCGCGCGCGCGAGCAGCGCGTCCATGAGCTGGCCCCCGAGCCCGCCGCCGCGCCTGCTCGGGACGACCGCGATCGTCAGCTCCGGCGTCTCTCTGTCGACGAAGCCGAAGCCGGGCGCGCTCTCGGGAAAGAGGCGGTACCAGGCTGCGCCCACCGGGCCTGCCTCCCACGCGATCAGGCCGGTGTCTCCGGGGCGGCCCCAGTTGTTGACGTACCGCGCGACGGGCAGATCCGGGTCCTCGTTCAGGCGCCAGTGGTAGGCGTGCTTGAGCATGTCTCTGAGGAAGCGGACGTCCTGCGGGCCGGCGGCGACGATCACGTGCGCAGAAGTGTGCAAGAAATTGGCCCCTGCGGCATCTCAGCTGGCGTGAAGAAATCCGATGACCAGCGGACGGAGTTCGGCCACGGCCTGAGGGCCCGCCTGCTTCGTCGCCGCGCGCTGCGATTCGGTCCTGGACGGGTTCGCCTGCCGGCGCCGCTCGTCCAACGGCCGTCTGCGCTCTAGGCAGCTAGAGATCTTGCGCGAACTGAAGGCGGTTTCCGTCAGGATCGAACACGTCCAAAAGTCGCATCTCGCCGTGGAGCTCGAACACGACGCCGACCTCCACCCCGGCGTCCCGTAGCTCATCCGCGACGGCCTTCACGTCGGTGACGTCGACGTGCGCGACGCCGCCCTCCGCGTCCGGCTCGCCCTGTGCCAGGCCGATCTCCATCCCGTTCCGCTCGAGCTTCGACCAGTCCGCCTCCTCGTCGAAGAAGGTCTCGGTGAAGCCGAGCTTGTCCCGGTAGAAGGCGCGGGCGGCGTCGAGGTCGCGAACGTGGTACCAGACAGTGGTCACAACGCGAGGCCGGGCTCCTCGAGGAACGCCTTCACGTCCCCGAGGAACTGCGCGCCCGTCGCGCCGTCGATCGCGCGATGGTCGCACGTGAGCGTCAGCTCCAGCCGCGGCCGCACCACGACCTCGCCGTCCACCACGACGGGCCTCTCCTCGGTCGAGCCGACGGCGAGGATGGCGGCCTGCGGCGGGTTGAGGACTGCGATGAAGCGTTCGATCCCGAACATGCCGAGGTTCGAGATTGTGAACGTGCCGCCGTCGAGATCGCCCTGCTGAAGCTTCCCGCTGCGCGCGCGGTCGACGAGCTCGGCGCGCGCCGCCGCGATCTCGGCGATCGTCTTCCGCTCGCAGCCCTGGATCACGGGGACGACGAGCCCGTTCGGCACGGCGACTGCGATCCCGACGTTGGCCGACGGGTGCAGCTCGATCGAGTCGCCCTTGTAGAGCGCGTTCACGGCGCGGTGGCGCATGAGCGCCATCGCACAGATCTTCGTCAGCAGGTCCGAGACCGTCGGCTTCGTGCCGTTCCCCTGCAGCTCGACGAGGCGCTTGCGCACCTCGAGTGCCCGACCCATGTCGACGGTGATGCCGAGCTGGAAGACAGGCGCCTGCCACGCCTCCGTCAGGCGGCGCGCGATCGTCTTCCGCATCGACGAGAGCTGCTCGACCTCGACCTCGGCGGAGACGGGCGCCGGAGCCGCGAGGGGCGCCGGCGGCGGCGGTGTTCCTGTGGCCGCGGCGCGCTCGACGTCCTCGGCGACGACCCGCCCGTCGGGGCCCGTGCCCGCGACGCTGCCGAGGTCGATGCCGCGCTCGCGGGCGATCCGCCGCGCGAGCGGCGACGCCTTTACCCGGCCGTTCGCGACGGACGGCTGCGGTTGCGGTTCCTTGATCTCAGTCGGCTGCTCGGCCGACGCCGCGCGGCCGCGTTCTCGTTCTTGTTCACGCGCGCGCGCGGGAGAGCCCTCTTCCTGCGGATCCTCCGCGACCTCCACGGCCTCCCCCTGCTCGCCGATGACGGCGATCGTCTTCCCGACGGGCACCTCGCCCTCGGCGATCGCGATCCTCAGCAGGACGCCCGACGCGTCGGCCTCGACCTCCTGCGTGACCTTGTCGGTGTCCAGCTCGTAGAGCGGCTCGCCCTTCTCGACC
>DATCYR010000048.1:0-78958 GCA_036526315.1 Gaiellaceae bacterium
CGAAGCGCGACGGCTTCGCAGCGCGGCGGGAAGTACACCGCAGTCTGCGGGTACCCGAACGTCGCGGCGCGGCCGACCTTCTTGATCGTGTAGCCGTACCCGCCGACGTGGCTCGCGACCTGCCGCGTGTAGTTGATGTCGCCGCTGCCGTTCAACACCGTCACCGGAATCTGCCAGGGCGGCGGCAGGATCGCCGCAGCCGCGGCCGTCGCGTGCCTGCCTCCGGATCGCGGGACCACGAGCAGCGTCGCGATGACGGCGAGCGCGACGACGACGGCGCCGACGGCGACGAGGCGCGAGACGGGGTTCCGTTGCGGGGGGAGCGCCGGCACGGGCATGCCGGCGAGCTCGCGCGCCTCACGGTTGTCGATCCCGAGGGCACTCGCGTACAGCAGGGTGGCGGCGAGCGCGTCGTCGGGACGCGCGAAGCGGTAGACGCGGCCGTCCTCGAGCCAGCGCACCTCCTCGACCGAGAGGCCGGCCCGCCTCGCGGTCTCCTCGACCGTCAGCTGGCGGTGCAGCCGCGCGCGGGCGAGCGCGGATTCCTCGCCGATCGGCTCGAGCGGCTCAACGAGCTCCATGCCGCTCGTCATTCTGCTCCACGGGACGGCCATGTCTCAGGTCATCGGCAAAATCGACGTCTCCTGGAGCGTTCAGATCGTCACAAGCGACCGGGGCGGCGGGCAGGAAGCGGAGGCCGGCATCCGGGATCTCGTCCCACGCCCCGCGGGCGAGCAGGAGGGGGTGGAGCCGCACGCCGCCGTAGGTCGCGGCCACGCGCTCGCCCGCGCCGTCCCGCCACGCTGCGACGACTCGCTCGACGGCTCGGGGATCGATCCCGGGGCCGTCGCCGAGGACGACGATCGCCGCCTCGACGTCGTCGCCGAGCGCGGCGAGGCCGCAGCGCAGGGACGCGCCGGGACCACGCGACCACTCGGGGCAGTGGACGACGCGCGCCGTGGTCTGGGCGTCATGAGCCCCCAGCACCGCCACGACGTCGTCGACCACCGGCCGCACCCGCTGGACGATCGGCTCGAGCAGGAGTGCTTGCTTCGGCGAGCCGAAGCGTGTCGACGCGCCGGCGGCGAGCACGACGGCCGCGATCACGAGATGGTCAGCTTGCGCACGACGACGCGTTTCGTCGGCCGCTCGGTGACCGGGTTGCCGAGACGGCCGATCCGCTCGACCACGCCGAGACCTCTCGTCACGACGCCGAGGATGGCGTAGTCCGGCGGCAGGCGCGCGTCGGGAGCGGTGACGATGAAGAACTGGCTGCCTGCGGTTCCGCGCGGTTGCGCCTGTGTCTTCGCCATCGCGACGACGCCGCGCGTGTAGCGGGCACCCTGTGGCGGCACGTCGGCGACCGTGTACCCGGGGCCGCCCGCGCCGGTCGCGGTCGGGTCGCCGCCCTGGATCACGAAGCCGGGGACGATCCGGTGGAAGACGGTGCCGTCGAAGAAGCGCCGCCGCGTGAGCGCTGCAAACGACGACGTGACACAAGGCGACTGCCTCACGTCGAGACGGAACGAGAAGCTGCCCTGGTTCGTCGTCACGACGGCGTCGTGCGACCGGCCCGCGTCGAGGAGCGGAAACGTGACGTCGCGCCCACTCGTCGGGCACGGCTTCGACGCCTTCGTGTTGCCGCCGCTCCCGCCACAGGCAGCGAGCGCGACGACGAGGAGGATCAGCGGCAGTCGCGCAACATGCGCCACAACCCCGTTACGTTAGCCACGTAGTCGATCGTCTCCTGCGACGGCGCGCCACCGGCACGGGTCACGGCCGTCGGGCCGGCGTTGTACGCGGCGAGTGCGAGGTCCGGGGACTGGAACTCGTCCAGCAGTTGGCGCAGGTAGCGCGCGCCGGCCAGGATGTTCGTCGCGGGCCGGGTGACGTCGAGCCGCAAGGCCGCGCCTGTCGACGGCAGCACCTGGAGCAGCCCGCGCGCGTCGGCGCTCGAACGTGCATCCGGTGTCATCTGCGACTCGACCTGCGCGACGGCGACGAGCAGCGGGAGCGGTAGGCTCGTGTCGTCGGCCGCACGCACGAACGCGCGCCGATAGACAGCGGGGATCGGGCACTCGGGCGCGGTGCTCGGGGCGATCTGCGGGAAGGGGACGGCCGCGATCGTCGACGACGTGCCGCCGCTGGCACTCGCGAAGGTCGCGCTGACCGCCGCGGCGAGCGCGACTAGGACGACGGCTGCGAGTTGACGTGCTCGACCGCGCGCCGGGCGAGGGCGCGGGCGATCTCGACCTTGTACGCGGTGCCGGGCAGCGGCGTCGCGTCGTCGAGGGCGGCGGGGGTCTCGAGCGTCCAGGGGATGGGAGCTACCCCGGCGAGCGCGATACGAATCCCGCTTCCCGTGCGCGCCGCGGCGACTCCGACGAGCGGGAAGGCCCACTTCCGCCGGTCCATCGCCTTGAGGTATGTCGACGCGTCCGGCGCCGGCGCCTCGAGCTCGAGGATCAGCTCGTCCGGGGCGAGCGTCGTCGTGCGCCGGTCGTCGGCCGTCGGGAGCCGGTAGAGCTCCGAGAGCGGCAGCTCGCGCTGCGTCGTACGCACGGTCGCACCGAGTGCCAGCAGCGCTGCCGCCACGTCGGACGGGTGCGCAGAGGCGCAGAGCTCGTTGCCGAAGATCGCGTGCTCGCGGTGGGCACCGTCCTTGGCGAGGCACCGCTCGCCGCCGTGCAGCCAGCAGTCGAAGCCCAAGCGCCAGTACCAGCAGCGGGTCGCCTGGAGAAGGTTGCCTCCGACCGTCCCCATCGATCGCAGCTGCGGCGAGGCCGCGAGCGAGCACGCCTCGCGCAGCGCCTGCGGGATCTGCGGATCGATTTCGAGCTCGGCCAGCCGCGTCGCCGCGCCGATCCGCGTCCCCTCGACGCCGCGCGGCACGGCCGCGGCGACGTCGACGAGCGTCTCGACCCGGAGCAGCCCGTCGCGCATCAGCGGCACGACCTCGGTGCCGCCGGCGAGCGCGACCGAGCCGTTGCCGAGCGCCGCGGCCGCCTCGGCCGCGCTAGACGGCCGCAGGAGCTCCACGACGCTCCCTCTTGCCCGCTTCGCGTAGCGCCCGAAGCATTTCCTCCCGCGAGATCGGCAGCGAGCGAACATCAGCCCCCGTCGCGTCGCGAATGGCGTTCGCGATCGCTGCGGCCGTCGGGATGATCGGCGGCTCGCCCAGCCCTTTCGAGCCGAGATTGGTGAGGTGCTCGTCGGGGACGTCGATCAGGTCCGTGACGATCTCGGGCACGTCGGCGATCGTCGGCACCTTGTACGAATCCAGCGTGCGGTTGAGGATCGAGCCTGTCTCCGGGTCGACGATCCGCTCCTCGGAGAGGGTGTGACCGACGCCCTGGATGATTCCGCCCTCCACCTGGCTCGATGCGCCCAGCTTGTTGATCACGCGCCCGACGTCGTGGATCGCGACGATCTTCTCGACCCGGACCTCGCCCGTCTCGGTGTCGACGGCGACCTCGGCGACCTGGACGCCGAACGTCAGCACTTGCATGCCCGCCGGGTTCGGGCCGCGTGAGCCCTTCCCGAGGATCTGCCCGTCCTCGAGCAGCCCGGTGATCTCGGTCAGCGGCCACGACCCGCCGTCCGAGGAGACGATCTGGCCCTCCTTGATCTCCAGCACGCGCTCCTCGAGATGGAAGCGCTGCGCTGCGAGCTCGAGCAGCTGCCGCTTCGCGTCGGCGGCTGCCGAACGCACCGCCGGCCCCATCGACGGGATCGTCGACGAGCCCGCGGAGATCGACGCGAACGGCCCGCGCGCCGAATCCCCGAGCGACACCTGCACGTGCTCCACGGGTACGCCGAGCTCTTCCGCGGCGATCTGCGCCATCGCCGTGCGCGAGCCGGTGCCGATGTCCTGCATTGCGGTGACGACCTGGACGCGTCCGTCCGCGCCGACGCGGATCCACGCGTACGACGGCGGCCCGCCGCCCCCGTACCAGATCTGCGAGGCGAGCCCGATCCCGTGCTGCCACGGACCGTCGCTGCGCGCGCGCACCTCGTCGCGCTTCGCCCAGTGCGGCTCGGCGCGCCTGTAGCACTCCTCGAGGTTCTTCGAGGAGAACGGACGGTCGTCGACCCGGTCGGAGCTCGCGTAGTTTCGCCGGCGCAGTTCGAGCGGATCGATGTCGAGCTTCGCCGCAAGCTCGTCGAGCAGGCACTCCAGCGCGAAGGTTCCCTCGACGAAGCCCGGAGCGCGGAACGCCGCCATCGGCGGCAGGTTCAGCTTCGCCGGATACTGCACGGTCCGCACGTTGTCGCAGGCGTAGAGCATCTTCATCGGCCCCTCGGTTGAGGCCGACCAGCCGGAGAAGCCGATCGCGTTGACGAACTCGCCGCCGAGCGCGACGAGCGTGCCGTCGGACTTGGCGGCGGCGGTCAGCCGCTGGATCGTCGCGTTCCGGTTTCCCGCCGCGATGTTCTCCTCGCGCCGCGTCAGCGCACACTTGACCGGGCGTCCCGTCCGCTTCGCCAGCTCGGCCGCGATCGCCGTGTAGTCGCCGGGGCCGTTCTTCGCGCCAAAGCCGCCGCCCATCGCCTGGCAGACGACGCGCACCCTGTCCGGCGCCAGGCCGAAACGGTCGGCGATCGCGTCACGAACCCCCCAGATGTACTGCGTCGAGATGTAGACCGTGAGGCCGTCGTCCTCCCAGTGGCAGATCGCCTGGTGCGTCTCGAGCGAGTTGTGGAGCACGACCTGCGTGCGGTACTCGGCCTCGACGACGACGTCGGCCTCGGCGACGCCGCGCTCGAAGTCGCCGCGCTCGTAGGTCTTCGGGTCGGAGACGAACGACTCCCGGCGCACCGCGTCGTCCGGATCGAGCAGCGGCTCGAGCACCTCCCACTCCGGCGCGAGCGCCTGCAGGCCCGCCTGCGCCTGCCCGAAGGTCTCCGCCGCGACGGCGGCGACGGCCTGGCCGACGTAGCCCGGCTGCTCGGCGAGCACGTCCAGCTCGCCGGGCCCGAGCACCGCCCGCACGCCGCGCGCCGAACGCGCCGCGGCGAGGTCGATGCTTGTTACACGCGCGCGCGCGTAGGGGCTGCGCAGCACCGCCGTGTGCAGCATGCCCGGCAGCTGGATGTCGGCGGTGTACTGGATCTTGCCCTGCACCCGGTCGAGGCCGTCCACGCGAGGGACCTCGCGGCCGACCGTGGTCAGCGGCCCCGCCGGCCACTGGTCGAGCGCGTCCTCCTCGACGACGATCCAGACGTCCTCGTAGCGGCCTTCGACTTCCTTCTCCGTGCGAATCAATCGCGCCAAGTACCAATCGCCTCCTCGATCTTGGGATAGGTCCCGCAACGGCAGAGGTTCCCGGACATCGCGTGTCGAATCTCGTCCTGCGTCGGCGCCGGGTTCGCGGCGACGAGCGCCGCGGCCGAGACGACCTGCCCCGGCGTGCAGAAGCCGCACTGCACCGCGTCGGCGCGCACGAACGCGTGCACGAGCGGGTGGTCGCGCAGGCCCTCGATCGTCGTCACCTCACGGCCGTCGACCGTGTGCACGAGCGTGATGCACGAGAGGGTCGGGACGCCGTCGAGCATCACCGTGCAGGCGCCGCAGTGGCCTTCCCCGCAGGCGACCTTGGTGCCGGTCAGCCCGAGATCCTCGCGCAGCACCTGTGCGAGCGAGCGGCCGACGCGCGCGTCGACCTCGTACGTCTCGCCGTTGATGCGAAGCTCAGGCAGGGGTCGTCACCGCAACGATGTCCGCCAGGTGGATGAGCCGGAAGGTTGCCCGGACATGCGCGCGCTGGTCCTTCTCGTCGCCTTCCTCCGGAAGTGCGCGCCACATGTCGCGTGCCGCCAGCAGCAGCTCGCGGATCTGATCCAGCTCCTCGCGGTGTCCGTTCGTGCGGTCGTGCGTGGCGTTGAGCGCGAGCCCGAGCACGCCGACGCGGTCCGGCTGCCACGTCCAGAGGAGCGGTGTCGCCATCGAGAGGTACTGGTGGATGCGGGCAAAGCTCATCGGCTGCGAGAACGTGTCCATACCCTTCGGCGCCGAAGGCTCACGCGGTGGCTCGCCGTCGGCGATCCTGAGGGCGTTTCCCGCGAGCATGTCGCGCACCTGCTCGTCCGACAGACCGCCGAGCCGAGCCGTCCGCAGCGAGGTCAGCAGCGAGGCCGGCTGCTGCCCGTACGGATAGTCCGAGGCGTACACGACCTGCTCCGGGCCGACGAGCCGGTAGAGGCTGAGGAGGTCGAGCGGGCTCCAAACCGATGTGTCGAAGAAGACCCCCGCCTTGCCGCCGAGCCGGTCGGCGAGCGCGGCGAGATCCGCGATGCCCGCATGCGCGACGATCAGCTGGGCGCGCGGATAGCGGTCGACGAGCCGCGCCAGGTCGTCCGCGATCGGCGGCAGCCCTCGCCCGCCGTGGATGAGGATCGGCACGCTTCGTTCTGCCGCCAGCTCGAAGACCGGTGCCAGCCGGTCGTCGTTCAGCAGGAACTTCTGCGCGCGCGGGTGCAGCTTGATCCCCCTCGCGCCCAGGTCGAGGCAGCGCGTCGCCTCGGCGATCGGATCCTCGGACAGGTCGAGGCGGACGAACGGGATGAGCTTCCCGTCGGAGCGCTCCGCGTAGGCGAGCGTGCGGTCGTTGCCGGCATGGAAGCCCGGGTGCCGGTCAGGCTCGTCGAGGCAGAACATGAAGCAGCGCGAGATCCCGTACTTCCCCATCCCGCGGATCAGGTCGTCGTAGACGCCGACCATGCCGTCGATGTCGGTGCCGAGATGCGTGTGCGCGTCGAAGATGTCGGCGCCGTCGGGCAGCTCGCGGCGCAGCTCGTCGTCCCATTGCGCCATCAGTTCCTGGGCACGCTGCCGCGGGTCGTCCACGCTTCGGAGTCTATGCGCGGCCCAACGAGCTCCGCGGATAGGATCGCGCCGTGCCGGACGTCCTGATGTACGGCGACACGATGCGCTCGCCGGAGCTGCGCCACGAGGTGCCGGTGCTGATCCCGGACGCGTTCTTGTATGCCGAGAAGGACGGGCGCCGCGTCGTGATCCTCCACTCGCTGGAGATTCCGCGTGTCCGCGCCGACGCGCCGGAGCTGGAGATCGTCCCGGTCGAGCAGCTGGGGACGGACGAGTTGCTCGCGCAGGGCCTCAAGGGCTGGCAGGTCGAGCTGGAGACGGCCGTCCGCGGCTGCCGCGAGCTCGGGATCGAGCACGCGCTCGTTCCGCCGTCGTTCCCCCTCGGGCACGCCGACCATCTGCGCGCCAACGGCATCGACGTCACGGTCGAGCGCGATCTCTTCAACGACCGCCGCCGCGCGAAGAACGCGACGGAGATCGCCGGCATCCGCCGCGCGCAACGAGCATGCGAGGCGGCGCTCGACGCGTCACGCGAGCTTTTGCGGCGCGCAGAGCCGAACGGCGCCGGGCTCGAGGTCGACGGCGAGCCCCTGACATCCGAGCGCATCAAGCGCGTGATCGAGGACGTCTTCGCCGACCACGGCGTCGAAGGCAGCGACATGATCGTCGCGCACGGCCCGCAGACGGCCGTCGGCCACAACATGGGCTCCGGTCAGATCGCGCCGAACGAGCCGATCGTGTTCGACCTCTTTCCCCGCGACCGGGACACTGGGTGCTACTCGGACATGACGCGGACGTATGTCGTCGGCGGCCCGTCCGACGAGGTCAAGGAGTGGCACGCGCTCGTGAAGCGTGCGCTCGAGACGTCGACTGCGGGCGTGAAGCCGGGGGTGAACGGACGGGAGCTCTTCGAGGGCGTATGCGAGCAGTTCCACGCGGCCGGCTACAAGACGCAGCTCAACAAGGAGCCGGGCGAGGTGCTGGAGGACGGCTTCTTCCACTCCCTCGGGCACGGGGTCGGGCTCGAGGTGCACGAGCTGCCGTCGCTCGGCCGCGCCGGGCACGACCTCGTCCCCGGCGACGTGATCACGATCGAGCCGGGGCTGTACCGCTCGGGCACCGGCGGCGTTCGGCTCGAGGACATCGTGCTCGTCACCGACGAGGGGCACGAGGTGCTGACGGACTATCCGTACGACCTCGCGCCGTGACGTGAGCAACACGATCGACACGATGCTGCTCGAGGAGCGGCGCTACGCGCCCGATGCGGAGTTCGCGCGCCAGGCGAATGCGCGGCCCGAGATCTACGAGCGCGACTGGGAGGAGTTCTGGGAGAGCGAGGGCCGCGAGCGGGTCAGCTGGTTCGAGCCGTTCTCGAAGCTGTACGAGTGGGAGCCGCCGTATTCGAAGTGGTACCTCGGCGGCAAGCTGAACGTCTGCTTCAACTGCGTCGACCGGCACGTCGAGGCCGGCAACGGCGAGAAGGTCGCGTACTACTGGGAAGGCGAGCCCGAGAACGAGCGCCGCACGGTTACCTTCGCCGACCTGCAGCGCGACGTCGTGAAGTTCGCGAATGCGCTGAAGGAGCTCGGCGTCCGCAAGGGAACGCCCGTCGGCATCTACATGGGCATGGTTCCCGAGACGGCCGTCGCGATGCTCGCATGCGCGCGCCTCGGTGCGCCGCATACGGTCGTGTTCGGAGGTTTTTCCGCCGACTCGCTGTCCGGTCGGCTGAACGACATGGGCTGCGAGCTGCTGATCACCCAGGACGAGGGGTGGCGCGCCGGGAGAAAGGTGCCGCTGAAGGTGAACGCCGACGCCGCGGTCGCCGACTCACCGTCGGTGCAGCGCGTCGTCGTCTACCGCCGCACCCGCGACGACGTGCCGTTCGACGAGGCACGCGACGTGTGGTGGCAGGACGTCGCCGACGGCCAGAGCGACGATCCCGGGTCGTGTCCGTGCGAGCCGATGGATGCGGAGGATCTGTTGTATCTGCTGTACACGTCGGGGACGACGGCGAAGCCGAAGGGGATCGTCCACACGACCGCCGGCTACCTCGTCGGCGTCGCGGCGACGCATCACTACATCTTCGACATCAAGCCCGACTCGGTGTACTGGTGCGCCGCGGATGTCGGTTGGGTGACGGGGCACAGCTACATCGTCTACGGGCCGCTGTGTAACGGCACCACCGGCGTCTTGTACGAAGGGGTGCCGAACCATCCGGATCCGGGGCGGTGGTGGTCGATCGTCGAGCGCTACAAGGTCAGCGTGCTGTACACGGCGCCGACCGCCATCCGCTCGCACATGAAGTGGGGGCCCGAGCACGCCCACAAGCACGATCTGTCGTCGCTGCGGCTGCTCGGCTCGGTGGGTGAGCCGATCAACCCGGAGGCGTGGGTGTGGTATCGCGAGCACATCGGCGGCGACCGCACTCCGGTCGTCGACACCTGGTGGCAGACCGAGACGGGGATGATCCTCATCTCACCGCTCCCCGGCGTCACCACGCTCAAGCCCGGCTCCGCTACGAAGCCGTTCCCCGGCGTGGAAGCGGCCGTGTTCAGCGAAAGCGGTGAGGAGGTGGCGCCCGGGGGTGGCGGCTACCTCGTGCTCAAGCGGCCGTGGCCGGCGATGCTGCGCGGGATCTACGGCGACGACGCCCGCTACCGGGAGACGTACTGGTCGAAGTACGAGGACGTCTACTTCGCCGGTGACGGGGCGCGCATCGACGAGGACGGCGACTTCTGGCTGCTCGGCCGCGTCGACGACGTCATGAACATCTCCGGCCATCGCATCTCCACGATCGAGGTCGAAAGCGCCCTCGTCGACCACCAGAAGGTCGCGGAGGCCGCCGTGTGCGGCCGCAAGGACGAGCGCACCGGCCAGGCGATCGTCGCCTACGTGACGCTGAAGGGCGGCGAGGAAGGCTCCGTCGAGATGCTGGAGGAGCTCCGCGACCATGTCGGCAAGAAGATCGGGCCGATCGCGAAGCCGGCGAACATCGTCTTCACCCCCGAGCTGCCGAAGACCCGCAGCGGCAAGATCATGCGCCGCCTCCTCCGCGACGTCGCAGAGAACCGCGAGCTCGGCGACACCACCACCCTCGCCGACCCCACCGTCGTCGAAGAGATCAAGGAACGCGCGACGACGGAGACGCGCGAGGACGGGGTCTGACCCGGAAGGGGGTCTGACCCAAGCCTTTAGCGGTTCGTTACGCCTGCCCTTAGAGCTTGTCCTTGCAGGCGGCAGCCGCCTGCAGGATCAAGTTGCGTATCCGCGTCGGGATCTTCCCGCCCGACAATCCGATCCGTGCGAAGTCGCTCGTCGACACCGTGTTCGAGAGCTTGTCGAGCGTGCAGGCGCAGTACGCCTGCGTGACGTTGTTCTTCATGCAGCTGCGCATGTAGTTCTCGGTGACGTTCGCCGGATAGCGGAAGCGCCCGTGCGTCGTCACCGTGACGGCGGCGGTGCCGGTCGGGTTCGTCGTCGTTAGCGTCTTCGTGGTCGTCGTCGCGGCCGACTTGCTGCCGCCGCCGCAGCCGGCGGCGAGGAGCAGGACGAGTGTGGCCAGCAGAAACGCCCGCGTCACGCGAGCAGTTTCTCGAACCGGTCTGGATCGTCGAACGGGCCGATGACCGCCAGCTGCAAGCCCTGCCGCTCGATCAGGTCGCGCGCGACCCGCTGGACGTCGTCGGCCGTCACCTTGTCGATCTCCGCGAGGATGGCCTGCGGATCGGGGGTGCGGCTCTCGAGCACCTCGCGGCGGAGACCGAACATGATCAGCCCCTGCGAGGTCTCGAGCTGGAGGACGAAACGTCCCTTCGCGAAGCTCTTCGCCTTCGTGAGCTCGTCGTCAGGCACACGCTCCTCCGCGATCTTTCGGAGCTCCGTCGCGACTGTCGAGACCGCGTCGTCGATGCGGTTGATGTCGACGCCGGCCTGCGCATAGAGCGAGCCCGCGTCCGTGTAGCTGTGATTGAGGCCGTACACGTAGTAGGCGAGGCCGCGGCGCTCGCGCACCTCCGTGAAGAGACGCGACGACATCCCGCCGCCGAGGACGGTGGCGAGCACCTGCAGGACGTAGCGGTCCGGATGGTCGAGCGGGTAGCTGTGCACGCCCACGCAGATGTGGGCCTGGTCCGACGCCTTCGTGTGCACTCTGACGCCGGCGGTGCCGTTCGCCCCGAGCGCGACCGGAGCGGGCTCGCCCGTGTCCGCAGACGGCAGGTCGCCGAGGAGCCCGGCAATCCGTTCGTGCAGCCCGTCGCCGAGGTTCCCGCCGATGCCGACGACCATTCGCTTCGGCCTGTACCAGTGATCGATGTACCCGCGGAACGTATCCTGCTCCGCGCCGCGGATGGTCTCCTTGCGCCCGATGATGTCCCAGCCGAGCGGCTGGTCGCCGTAGAGGAGCTCCTCGTACACGCCGCTGATGAAGTCGCGCGGCGTGTCGTAGTACATGTTCATCTCCTCGATGATGACGCCCTTCTCGCGCTCGATCTCGTCGGGCTCGAACTTCGAGTTGCGGAGCATGTCGACGAGGACGTCGAGGGCGACGTCACGTGACTCCGCGGCGCACTTGACGTAGTAGCCCGTGTACTCCTTGCCCGTGAACGCGTTGAACTCGCCGCCGATGGCGTCGATCTCCATCGAGATGTCGCGGGCGGTCGGCCGCCTCTCCGTTCCCTTGAAGAACATGTGCTCGGAGAAGTGCGCGATGCCGTTCGTCTCCTCCGTCTCGTAGCGCGAGCCGGCGGCAAGCATGATCGCGCACGTCACCGACTGCGCCGATTCCATCGGCGCCGTCAGGATCCGGAGGCCGTTGTCGAGGCGTTCGAGCTGGAAGGTGCTCACGCCGGGCGATGCTACCGACGGCCCCTACGGCTTGCGGAAGTCGCGCTCGACGTCGACTCGATCCCAGCTTTCGGCGCCGATCCCGTGCTGCGGCTCGGAGTAGCCGTCGGGCACGTCGACGTCGGTTTGCTGCTCGCGCTCCTCGTCGGTCAGCGCATGGTCGCCTTGCGACGCCGGCTTCCACCAGCGCCTGATCCGGTCGGACAGCTTCATGACGCGACGATATCCCTTCCACCGCGCCGGAGCCTCGTACGCTTCGCGGATGCGCGCGCTCCCCGGCGGCACCGTCACGTTCCTGTTCACGGACGTCGAGGCGTCGACGGCGCTCCTCCACGAGCTCGGGAGCGGCTGTGCGGACGAGCTCGTCGAGCACCGCGACGCGTGGGCGGTCGAGCGGGCGTCTGAGCTCGTGCGTCCGGCCGGCGGCTAGACCAGCGCCGACAGCTCCGCGAGCAGGCCGTCGACCTCCTCGGCGGTGTTGTAGTGGACGATGCCCGCCCGCACGGCTCCGTCGTCGCCGAGGCCGAGGCGGTTCATCACCTCGAGGGCGTAGTAGTTGCCCTGCCACACCGCGTAGCCCGCGTCGCCGAGCCTCGCCGCCGCCTCGCGCGTCGGCACGCCGTCGACGTTGAACGCGAACGTCGCCACGCGGCCCTCCATCGTCGGCAGACCGTAGAGCGTGACGTTCTCCGGCAGACCGGCGAGGAAGCGCTCACCGAGAGTGCGCTCGTGAGCCTGGATCGCGTCCCAGCCGACCGAGTCGACGTACTCGACGGCGGCGACGAACCCTGCGAGCAGCTCGTGCGCGAGGGTTCCGGTCTCGAAGCGGTGGCCGAGCGGTTGGTCCGACGCCGGACGCACCTTGTAGGGCCGCCAGCTCTCGAGCAGCTCGGTGCGGCCGAACGCGACGCCGAGGTGTGGGCCGAAGAACTTGTAGGGGGAGCAGATGAGAACGTCCACGCCCCAGTCGCCGACGTCGATCGGTCCGTGCGGCCCGAAGTGCACGGCATCGGCCCACGCGAGCGCGCCGGCGGCGTGTGCGAGCTCGACGATGCGGCGCACGTCCGTCAGCGTCCCGACTGCGTTCGACGCGACCGGGAACGCTACGACGCGTGTGCGCTCGTTCAGCAGCCTCTCCACGTGGTCGAGGTCGAGCGTCGTGTCGTCGTGGATGTCGACGAAATGGACGGTGAGGTCCCGGTCGTGCGCGAGCTCGAGCCACGGCGACACGTTCGCGTCGTGGTCGAGCTTCGTCACGACGATCTCGTCCCCCGCCTGCCACGTCCGGCCCGCGGTGCGCGTGAGGGCGAACGCGAGCGTCGTCATGTTCGCACCGAAGATCGTCTCCTCGGGGGCGCAGCGCAGGAAGTCACCGGCCGTGATGCGGGCTTCCGTCACCAGCGCCTCGGTACGCCGGCTCGTCGCGTACGGGCCGCTCACGTTCGCGTTCGACTCGCGGTAGTACGCCGATACCGCATCGATCACTTCGTCGGGCACCTGGGTGCCGCCGGGGCCGTCGAAGAACGCGAGCGGCTGCCGCAGCGCGGAGAAGCGCGCGCGGACTGCTGCGACGTCGAGCGCGACGGTCGACATGGCTCAGACGCTACTACGATTCGACCATGTCGCCGGCGACGAAAGAGCGGATCGACCAGGGCACCGGCACGGGCCTCGGCGCCCCGTGGAACGTGATCGTCCTGAACGACAACCACAACACCTTTCAGGGAGTCGCAGCGGCGCTCTCCGCCACGATCCCGAACGTCTCGTACGAGCGCGGTTTGCGGATGGCAGACCGGATCCACAACACCGGCCGCGCCATCGTGTGGTCCGGCCACCGCGAGGCGGCAGAGCACTACTGGCAGCGGCTACAGGGCTTCGGCCTGACGATGGCCCCGCTCGAGCACTAGGCGTCCGCGCCGTTGACGCGCCACCGGTAGCGCGGGTGCGGTCGCAGCGAGGCGCCGACGAAGCAGTCGCGTTCCGCAAGGGCGAGCAGCTCCTGGAGCTCCTCCGGCGGTGGTAGCGGCTCGACCTCGAGCTCGATCGCCGCGTCGATCTCGACGAACGCGTACCGCTCGTCCGGCGCCGGCCGCGTCACGACGGCGGAAGCCTCGGCCGACGCGACGAAGTCGACGCCGGCGCGATCCGCATGAAAGCGGAGGCTCTGCAGGGTGCACCGCGCCAGGCCCGCCAGGACGAGGTGCTCGGGCGTCCAGGCCGGATCCAGGTCGAGCTGCGCCTGGCCGCCGGCAGTGACGCGGCCGGCGCGGTCGAGCGAGATGGCATAGCGGAATTCCTTGGCTCTCACGGCAGGAACCGTCCGGGGTGCGGCGTACCCTTCGGCAATGCGACGGTTGCGTAGTCTGAGCGAAGCGGAGTGCTACGCGCGCTGCTACGGCGGCTGGGAGCCGACCGTGCAGGTGCTGACGCTCGAGCCTCGACCGCGGCACATCGTCGAAGGCGAGGCGTTGCGGCGCCGCTTCGAGGAATATCTCGACGCGCGTGACCCGCACGAGCTCGCCGAACCCGAAGCAGCCTGAGAGCGCCGTACCGGACGTCCTCGCGCCCGGCCTCCGGGTCGTGTTCTGTGGGATCAATCCGGGACGTGTCTCCGCGGCCGCGCACGCGCACTTCGCGAACCCGCGGAACGACTTCTGGCGCCTGCTCCACGCAACCGGCTTCACGCCTCGGCTGCTCGAGCCGGACGAGCAGTTCGAGCTCCTGAAGCACGGCGTCGGCGCGACGAACGCCGCGGCGCGGACGACGCCCGGGTCGGGCGACCTCCGCCGCGGCGACTTCGCCGGCGCGGCGGAGCGGCTGCAGCACATCGCAGAGGAGCTGCGTCCGAGCTGGATCGGCTTCGTCGGCAAGGAGGCCTACCGCGGGACGTTCGGTGAGCGGCCCGAGCTGGGCGTGCAGGAACACCGGCTCGGCCAGACGCAGCTGTTCGTCCTCCCCTCGACCTCGCCGGCCAACGCGGCCGTACCGTGGCTCGAGCGCGAGCGGTGGTTCCAGGAGCTCGCCGGGCGCTCGTCCGGGCTGCCGCTGCGTGCCGCGGTGCGTGCGCTCGTCCTCGACGGCGACGACCGGGTGCTGCTCGTCCGCTTCGACTGGCCGGACAAGTCGGTGTGGGCGCTGCCGGGCGGCGGGGTCGATCCAGGAGAGAGCCTCGAGCAGGCGGTCGTCCGCGAGCTCGCCGAGGAGTCGGGGCTGCGCGACTTCGAGCTGGGCCCGCACATCTGGACCAGGACGCACTGGTTCACAGACATGGCCGGGTGGGCCGGCCAGACGGAGGAGGTCTATCTCGTCCGAACGGACGCGTTCGAGCCGGCGCCCGAATGGACGGTGGCGCAACTCGCCGCAGAAGGAATCGGCGATCAGCGCTGGTTCACGCGGGACGAGCTCGCAGCCGAGCTCGTGTACGCGCCGCGCCGCCTGCCTGCGCTCGTCCGCGAGCTGCTGGAGCACGGCCCGCCACCCGAACCCCTCGACGTGGGCATCTGAGACGCCGAAGCATCGTCCCGTAGCCGGAGCGCGTTGCGCGCGAAGCGGCGAAGCCAACTGCCGGGGTCTGACCTGCAGGGTCAGACCCGACGGTCTCAGCCGCGCCAGCGGTTCGTAATCGGCGTGCGGCGGTCTCGTCCGAACGCCTTGGGCCGGAGCTTGACGCCGGGCGGCGCCTGGCGGCGCTTGTACTCGGCGCGGTCGACCATCGAGACGGCACGCTCGACGATGTCCGCCTCGAAGCCGTCGGCGGACAGCTCCTCGAGCGTGCGGTCGTGCTCGACGTACTGCTCGAGGACTGCGTCGAGCTTCGCGTAGGGCGGCAGCGAGTCCTCGTCGCGCTGGTCGGCCCGCAACTCCGCGCTCGGCGCCCGGTCGATGATCGTCTGCGGGATCAGCTCGCGACCGGCGCGCGCGTTCAGATGACGCGCCAGGCGGAAGACGTCCGTCTTGTAGACGTCCTTCAGCAGGGCGAAGCCTCCGGCCATGTCGCCGTAGAGGGTCGCGTACCCGACTGAGAGCTCGGACTTGTTGCCGGTCGCGACGAGCATCCACCCGAACTTGTTCGACAGCGCCATCAGCAGCACGCCGCGCACGCGGGCCTGGATGTTCTCCTCGGTCAGGTCCGGCTCCCGACCGCGGAAGGCGTCGGCGAGCGCTCCCTCGAACGCGTCGACGATGTCGGCGATCGGCAGCTCGCGAAAGGAGCAGCCGATGCTCTCGGCGAGGCGCCGTGCGTCGGTGCGCGTCTCGTCGGACGAGTAGCGCGAGGGCATCGAGACGCAATGCACGCGCTCGGCACCGAGCGCCTCCGCGGCGAGCGCGGCCGTGACCGCCGAGTCGATCCCGCCCGAGACGCCGACGACGACGTCCCGGAAGCCGTTCTTGTCGACGTAGTCGTGCAACCCCAGCTCGAGCGCGAGGCGCATCTGCTCCAGCTCGTCGACGAAGGGCGCCACGGAGCCCGTGACCTTCTGGCCGTTCGTCGACGGCGCGCGCGAGCCGACATGGATGACCTCGACCGGCGGGATGTCCTCGCGCTCGCGCGCGAGCGCGCGCCGCCGAACGTCGCGGAGCCGGCGGCCGATGACCTCTTTCGGTTCGACGTCGACGACGAGCAGCGCTTCCTCGAAGCCGGGTGCCCGCGCGAGGATCGATCCCTCGTCGTCGATCACGACGGAGTGGCCGTCGAAGATCAGCTCGTCCTGCCCGCCGACGGCGTTGCAGAACGCGACGAAGCACGAGTTGTCGCGCGCCCGCGTGACGAACATCTCCTCGCGCTCGCGGTCCCGCCCGACGTAGAAGGGCGACGCCGAGACGTTCACGAGCAGCTCGGCTCCGGCGAGTGCGAGATCGGTCGCCGGCGGGCCCGGCTGCCACATGTCCTCGCACACGGTGAGCCCGACGAGCGTCTTCTCGTGCTCGAGCAGGATCAGGTCGCGCCCCGGCGCGAAGTAGCGATCCTCGTCGAAGACGCCGTAGTTCGGGAGAAACCGCTTGCGATACACCGCCTTCACCTCGCCGCCCGAGACGACGAAGCACGCGTTGTAGAGGTCGCGGTCGAAGTGCGGCGCGCCGACGAGCACGGTCGCCCCGCGCGCCTCGCGGGCGATCGCCTCGACGGTGCGCTCGGCCGCGCGGACGAAACCGGGCCGCAGGAGCAGGTCCTCGGGCGGGTAGCCCGTCACGGCGAGCTCGGGGAACAGGACGAGATCTGCGCCCTGCGCCTTCGCGTCCTCGAACCGGTCGAGGATCAGGGCACGGTTGCCGTCGAGGTCGCCGACGACCGGGTTGATCTGGGCGAGCGCGAGCCGCACAGGCTCAGTCTAACGCTGTTTCCGACTGTGAGGCGAAAACCCGTGGCGAGGCTCAGCGGCGCCGGCCGAACTCCATGACCCAGAGCGAAACGCCGTCCCGCCCGAAGATACGGCCGCGCTCGACCGCGATCCCGAGGTCACGCCAGCTCCGTGCGAGCAGGTTGGCGCGGTGCGGCGGCGAGTTGAGCCACATCTGGAGTGTGCTGAGCGGCGAGCCGAGGCCCGCCTGGCCCCAGGCGAGGTTCTCGCCGAACGCCCGCGCCGGGAGGTAGTGGGCGCGGCGGAACGTCGACGCGAACGACATGCCACACGGCGTGTGGGTGAAGCCGCACCGGCGAACCGCGTCGGCCTTCAGCTGCGACGAGCGGTTGAGCGGCCCGTTGCCGCGCACGGCGGCGAGCCGGTACGCGCGGCGCACGACGTTGACGCCGCAGTACATCGCCTCGAGCTCGGCGTGGGCGTCACCGGCAGTCGCTGTCGCGCCGGCGCAGGCCGAAGCGACGGCTTGCAGTGCCGACGCATCCGACGTCTGGGCGGTCGGCGCGGCCAAGCCGAGGACCATCGCGGTAAGGAACTGGGCGATTCCCATAGCGCGGTCGTGGAACTAATGCCAATTCGCGGCGGCTCGTGCCGATTCCTGCCGCGATTTTTACATTCAGGTTTGTAACCGGTATTTACTCGCGACGCAGCCGAATCGCGTTGAGATCGCGCTCCAGGATCGCGTCGATGCGGCGTGCGAGTTCGTCCGGCGGATCGTGCTCTGCGTGGAGGTAGCGTCCGCTCAGGCGGTCGAAGCGCCCGGACGCGAGCGCGCGCACGAGGCGCGGCGCGGCCTCCGGCGGCGTCCACGGCGCGTCGTCGGGATGGTGGCCGTCCGTCATCTCGGTCCGCACGAGCCCCGGGCTGATCACGAACACGGGGATTCGTCCCCCGAGCGCGTTGCTCAACGTCTCGCCGTAGCGGCAGACGGCGGCTTTCGATGCCGTGTAGCCAGTCTCCGACGCGCCCGGGAGGTACGCGGCGCCGCTGCCCACGATGACGATGCGGCCCGAGCCGCGTTCGAGCATGCGCGGAATGACTCCGCTGCAGCAGAGGTGCACGCCGAGCACGTTCACCTCGAAGACGCGCCACCACTCCGCCGGGTCGCTCTGCCAGGAGACGTCGCGATTACCGATGCCGGCGTTCGCGACGAGCAGGTCGAGCGGCCACGCCTCGTCGACCATTCGCTCGACGTCTTCGCGCTTCGACACGTCGCCTGCGACAGCGAGGCCGCCGATCTCTCGCGCCACCTCCTCCACCTGGTCGCGGGAGCGCGCGCTGACCGCGACGCGCATGCCGGCCGCAGCGAGCTCGCGCGCGATGTTCGCGCCGATTCCGCGTCCGCCGCCGGTGACGAGCGCGCTCTGACCTGCGAGGTCAGCCGACTGCACGTTCGATCTCGTCGAGCGCGTCGGGGTTCTCGAGGGACGAAAGGTCTCCCGGATCCTTTCCGAGCACGCGCGCACGCACTGCCCGGCGCACGATCTTCGCGCTGCGCGTCTTCGGCAGCGCCGGGACGAAGACGATGCGCTCGGGCTTGAACGCCTTGCCGAGCTCGTCGGTGACGGCGTTCGAGATCTCGAGCGCGCACGCGGGGGTCTCGTCGGTGCCCGGGCGCAGCACGCAGAAGAGCCACGCGACCTCGCCCTTGATGTCGTGCGGCACGCCGATTGCCGCGGCCTCGGCGACGGCGTGATGCGCGACGGCGGCCGACTCGAGCTCAGCCGGTCCGATCCGCTTGCCGGCGATGTTCAGCGTGTCGTCGGAGCGGCCGTGCAGGAACCAGTAGCCGTCGCCGTCGATCGACGCCCAGTCGCCGTGCGTCCACACGCCGGGGAAGCGGCGCCAGTAAGCGTCGAGGTAGCGCTCGTCGTCGCCCCAGATACCGCGCGTCATCCCGGGCCAGGGGCGCTTGCAGACGAGCTCCCCGAGCTCGCCGCGGACGGGATTGCCGTCGGCATCGAACACGTCCATGTCCTGGCCGAGCGCGGGAAAGCCCAGCGCGACCGGTTTGATCGGCTCCGTCACGCAGGTCGCGAGGAAGCACGCGCCGACCTCCGTGCCGCCGGAGCAGTTCACGATCGGCGTCGTCCCGCCGCCGACGTGCTCGAACAGCCAGAGGTAGGGGTCGCGGTTCCACGGCTCGCCGGTGGTGCAGATCGCCTTCAGCGACGAGAGGTCGGCCTCCGGCTCGCCGGTCGGGATGAGGGCGCGCACCAGCGTCGGCGACACCCCGAGCATCGTCACGCGCTCGGTCTCGACGAGCTGCCAGATGCGATCGAACGGGAAGTCCGGCGCCCCCTCGGCGTAGACGACCGTCGCGCCGCACGCGCCGCCGCCGACCACGGTCCACGGCCCCATGATCCAGCCCATGTCCGTCGCGAAGTGGATGCGGTCGCCCGGCTTGACGTCGGTCTGGTAGGCGACCTCGCGTGCGATCGAGGCGAGAAAGCCGCCGTGAACGTGGAGCGCGCCCTTCGGCTTCCCGGTCGTGCCGGAGGTGTACGCGAGCAGGTAGGGGTGCTCGGACGGGACCTGGACGGGGGACAGGCCTCCGGACGTGTCCGCAACGAGCTCGTCCCACCAGCGGTCGCGCCCGAAGGTCATCGGCACGTCCTCGAGCCCGAGCCTGCGCCACACGACGGTGTGGGTGACGGTCGGCGCGCTCTGGACGGCCTCGTCGGCGATCTCCTTCATCGGCACGACCTGGCCGCGGCGCAGGCAGCCGTCGGCCGTGATCAGCGCCTTTGCCTTGGCGTCTGCGAGCCGGGCCGCGATCGCCGGCGCGGCGAAGCCGGAGAAGATCGGCACCTGAACGGCCCCGAGATGCGCGCACGCGTGTGAGGCGATCGCCACCTGCGGCGACATCGGCAGGAAGATGCCGACGGCGTCGCCGGGGCCGATCCCGATCGACGCGAGCCCTTCGGCCAGGCGGTAGACCTCGTCGGAGAGCTCGCGCCAGGTCAGGCTGACGCGCCCGCCGTCCTCGGGCTGCCAGACGGCAGCCTCTTCCTCCGCGAGCTCGCCCGCCGCCCAGCGGTGGACGCAGCTCCACGCGAGGTTGAGCTTGCCGCCCACGAACCACGTCGCCCATTCGGGCCCGCGAGAGACGTCGACGACCTGCGTCCACGGCTCCGAGAACTCGAGCCCGAGGTCCTCGACGACGGCCGGCCAGAAGCGCTCAGGCTCCTCGACGGAGATTCGGTGAAGGTCGTGGTAGCGCTCCACGCCGAGCCGGCGCGCCAGCCGGGTCACGTTCGCCGTCTCGACCTGCTCGGGGGTCGGCGTGAAAACGAAGTCCGCCACGTGGGAAGCGTACGGTTCTCTAACCTGCGAGGGGTGAGAGCGCGCCTCTTCACCGAGGAGAACCGGAAGTGGTGGACGCTCGCCGCCGTCGCCGTCGGGCTCTTCATGATCATGCTCGACAACACGGTGGTGAACGTCGCGCTGCCGTCGATCCGCAAGGACCTCGGGATCAGCATCTCCGAGCTGGAGTGGGTCGTGAACGCCTATGCGCTGACGTTCGGTGTGCTGCTCCTGACCGGTGGAAAGCTCGCCGACCTGCTCGGCCGGCGCGCGATCTTCATCACGGGCCTGATCGTCTTCACGGGCTCGTCGCTGTGGTGCGGCCTCGCCGGCGGCGCCGCGTCGCTGATCGCCGCGCGCACGGTGCAGGGCGTCGGCGCCGCGCTGATGAACCCCGCGACGCTCTCGATCATCACCGCCACGTTCCCGCCGCGTCAGCGCGGCACGGCGATCGGCATCTGGGCCGGCACGGCCGCGCTCGCGCTGGCGTTCGGTCCTCTCATCGGCGGCCTGCTGACGCAGGACATCAACTGGAGCTGGATCTTCTTCATCAACATCCCGGTCGGCATCGCCGGCGTGCTCGGCGCCTGGTTCCTGATCGACGAGTCGAAGGACACCTCACACGAGCAACGGCTGGACCTTCCCGGGCTGTTGACGTCCGGGATCGGGCTCTTCGCGCTGACGTACGGCCTGATCGAGACCAACGACCACTCCTGGGGATCGACGCGCGTGCTGGCGCTCTTCGCGATCGCGGCGGTGTTCCTCACCGCGTTCGTGCTGCTCGAGCTGCACCAGCGGCTGCCGATGCTGGACATGACGCTGTTCAAGAACAGGACGTTCAGCGGCGCGAACACCGTCATGTTCCTCGTCGGGCTCGCGATGTTCGGGATCTTCTTCTACAACTCGCTGTTCCTGCAGAACATCCTTCACTACGGCGCGATCAAGACCGGCGCGACCTTCCTGCCGATGACGGTGCTGATCATCTTCGTCGCCCCGCTCGCGGGACGGCTGGCCGACAAGATCGGACCGCGCTGGCTGATGGCGGCGGGGATGACCCTGCTGACCGGGTCGCTGCTGCTGTTCGCGACGCTCAACGCGCAGTCGTCGTGGTGGGACATCCTCCCGGGCCTCCTCGTCGGCGGCGTCGGGATGGCGATCACGATGGCGCCGACGACCGCTGCCGCGATGAGCTCCGTCCCCGTCGACAAGGCAGGCGTCGGCTCCGCGGTGATCAACAGCATGCGCCAGGTCGGCGGCTCGCTCGGGATCGCACTGATGGGCGCCCTCGTCGCGACGGTGGTCACCGTGTCGCCGTTCAACCCCGCCTTCCCCGGCCAGTTCGTCGAGGGGTATCACCGAGCCCTCCATGTCGGCGCCGCGATCACGTTCGTGGGCGTCTTCGTCGCGATCCTGACGGTCAAGACGATCCGTCATGCAGAGCCGCGCGCCTCGACCGAGCCGGCAGTCGGCGCGTAACCGCCGATCCCTTTCGAAACAAAAGAGCCGGAGGCCACGCCAGGCGAAGCCGGCTTAGCCGAGGGCGAACTGATCCGCGCGCGGATGGCCGCAGTCCACCGTTTCGCGGCCAAAAAAAGGAAGACCCCCGGCTGCGGCTCCGGGGGTCGATTCCTCTAGGCGACCCCACCTTGGTGGCTAGTCTCCGGAACTTGGCTCTGCGGCCCAGCCACGCCCCGAACGATCTAACCCGGTGAAGCGCCTCCTGCAGCCGACCCTGGCGTCTGGCTCGGTCGCAAGATGGCCTCACTGTAGGAGTCCCACGAGGCCTTGTCAAGTAGCTCAGTCAAGTGATTTACACTGCTCTTGCTTGACCGGTTTTCCGAGCAAACATGACCTTTTCGGGTGATGTCTGAAAAGAAGCCTTGCGATTTGGTGAAGCATCACGTCTACTACGCGGTACATGGCTGACTCCACCGCCACCCGGCAGAAGGAGCGACTGTCGGCCGCGCAGGCGGGGCTCCGCCTCGGCGAGCGCCTCCGGCAGCTGCGGGTCGCGGCGGGGCTGACGCAGACCGAGCTGGCGGGCGAGCGCTTCTCGAAGGAGTACGTCAGCCAGATCGAACGGGGCAAGACCCGCCCGACGCCCGAGACGATCCAATGGCTCGCTGGACAGCTCGGCGTCGACGCGGGGTTCCTGGCGAACGGCGTCTCTGCGGACGAACGCGGCCGCGTCGACGCGGCCCTCGCGCGCGCCGGCGCGCTCGTCGAGGCTCGGCGAAACGACGAGGCGCTCGAAGAATTCGAGCGCATCAAGCCGGCCGTGCTCGCGACGAGTCTGCCGGAGCTCGAGGTCCGCGCGCTGTCAGGGGAGGCAACGGTACGGATGCGCCGTGTCGAGATTCGGGAGGCGATCGTGCTGCTCGAACGCGCGAGAGCACTGACGGAGAGCGCGTCCTTCTCCGATGTCGAGCGTGCCGACGTCCTCTTCCGACTGGGCGTGGCCCGCTTCAAGCTCAACAGCGTCCAGAGCGCGATCGGGCTCTTCGACGAGGCGCTCAAGCTTGCAGAGCGATCGGAGATCCCGTCCGATTACCTGCGCTCCAACATCTTTGCCTGGCGGTCGCGCTGCTACCGGCGGCGTCGCGACTTCGAGGCCGCGCGGGAGGACGTCGAGCACGCGCTCGAGCTCGCCGAGAGCCTGAACGACAAGCGCACGGCGGCCGACGTCTACTTCCAGGCCTCGATCATCGCCGACCGTGAGGGGCACTGGGTGCTGGCACGCTCGTATGCGGAGCGGGCGAAGGCGGCATACGAGGACATCGCCGACCGGAACAACCTCGGCCGGCTGCTCAACAACCTCGGGGGCATCAACTTCCTCCTCGGCCATCAGGACGAGGCGCTGGCACTCCTCAAGGACGCGGTGCGCATCGCCCTCGAGGTCGGCAACGACGACGAGGCGGCGCACGCCGTCAACGGCATCGCCCAGGTTCACCTCCGCACCGGCGACGTCACGCGCGCCGAGGAGCAGGCGCGGTACGCCCTGCAGCTACTCGGCGATCGCGTCGACGAGATGCACGAGATCGGCAACGCACAGCTCGTGCTCGGGCGCGCGCTGCTCGCACAGGACCGCCTCGACGAGGCGGAGCAGGCATTCAAGGCCGGTGAGGCTGCGTACGACCAGATGTCGTCCGTCAGCCACCGCGCCGACGCTTGGCTCGCTCAGGGGGACCTTGCGGCGAAGCGAGGAGACGACCGGACGGCAGCGAAGCTCTATCGCCGCGCCGCCGACGCTCTGCAAGACGTTCGCTTCTAGGCCAGGGAAGGAGGTGAGTAGGTTGACGAAAGCCCGTCTGATGTATGTCGTGGTCTTCGCGATCCTGATCGCGATGGCGTTGCTGCCCGCGCTCGCATTTCTGCCGTGTGGGGGGCACGAAGGGAGCGACTTCTAGAGTGCCGATGTGCGCGTTTCGCTCGCAGTTCTCGCACTGATTTTCCTGGCCATCGGTTGTGCCTCGACGACGAGCTCTTCCAAGCGAGGCGCGCCGAAGCCGGGTCGCTCGGAGCAATCTGGCGCGGCTCCGGGCAGAGCGTTGCGTTGATCCCGGGAACGTCGGACTATTGGCCCCGGGAACGTCCGGCGTGCGTGTGGGTCGCGCGCTCACTCGCCGCGCGGCCGTTCACGGCGGCGCCTGCAACGCTCGAGCGTTCGGTGTGCCGGGACAGTCGAGCGGCGCCGACGCGACCGCGATCTACGTGGCGCATGTTCGTGTCCCGCAGGCCGGCAAGTACCAACTCGTCGCGCGGCCGGTGGGGGGACGCGAGCGCATTGCCGGCGTCGCGGAGCTCGACGTCGCGCGAGTGGCATCTGCCTAGGGGGCCGTGGACGTTCCTCGTCGGGCGTGACGGCCGGATCAAGGCGAAGTTCCAGGGATCCGTCTCCGTTGGCGAACTCAACGACGCAATCAAGCGACTGCTGCTGTAGTTTGGGCGCGGTGTCATCTGCGGAGCAGCAACCCGACAGCCTCGTCAGCGTGCGCGAGGTCGCCGACCAGCTGGGCGTCCACCCCGAGACGATTCGACGGCTGATTCACGACGGCCGGCTCGACGCCGTTCGGGTCGGACGTGTTCTGCGGGTTCACCGCGACGCGGTCGACCGCTTTCTCGCGCGTCAGCGCGTGAAACCCTCGCGTTTCCAGGACTGACACGGCGGAGATACGCCCTCCGTGGGCGCGCGGACGGAACGGCTGAAACGCGCCGTTCACGTCGGCCGCGTCGCGCATCGCGGCGGCATTCGACGCGTTCTGCGCGAGCTCGGGGTGTGGGGCAACCGGCCTGCGACACGCGACGGCGCCGAGAAGTTCCGCGCGGCGCTCGAGGAGCTCGGGACGACGTACATCAAGCTCGGACAGCTGCTCTCGTCGCGGCCCGACCTCCTGCCTGACGTCTACATCGAAGAGCTCGGCAAGCTCGTCGACGACGTCCCGCCGGTGCCGTTCGACGAGATCCGCTCCGTCATCGCTGCGGAGTTGCCGCCGGACGTGTTCGTGCGCGTGGATCCCGAGCCGCTGGCGACCGCCTCGATCGCGCAGATCCACACGGCGCTGCTGAGCAGCGGCCGCGAAGTGATCGTGAAGGTGCGCCGTCCCGGCATCGAACGGCAGATCGATCTCGATCTTGCGCTCCTGCGCTCGTCGGCCGAGATGCTCGAGTCGCGGTCCGAGCGCGCCCAGCTGCTGCAGGCTCGCGCGCTCGCGGACGAGCTCGAGGTGCACCTGCGCGCGGAGCTCGACTTCGTCGAGGAGGCGAACAACGCCGAGCTTGTCGCCGGCTTTCTGCGCGAGTACGACGATCTGGTCGTTCCCGAGGTGATCCGCCCGTACGTAACGGAGAAGGTGCTCGTGCTCGAGCGGATCGACGGTCGCAAGGTGGGCGCGGATCACGGCCTTGCGGCGGAGCGCGCGCACGAGCTCGCGCGCCAGTTCTTCCGCGCCTACGTCCACCAGGTGACGGTCGAGGGCGTGTACCACGCCGACCCGCACCGCGGGAACGTCCTGCTCACGACGGACGGGCGCCTGGCGCTCGTCGACTTCGGGCTGCTCGGCCGGCTCGACGACGATACGCGCCGGAACCTCGCGCTCCTGCTGCTCGCAGTTGCCCAGAACCGTGCCGACGACGTCGCCGACCTGATCCTCGGCCTCTCGCGTGTCACGCTCGGCGCGAACGAGCCGGGGTTCGTGCAGGAGCTGCGGCGCAAGCTCCCGCGTTACCACTGGCGCCCGTTGTCGGGCATCCGCGCCGGCGAGGCGCTCGCCGACCTGCAGCGCATCTCGTTCGAGTACGGCATCGGCCTGCCGACGAGCTTCGCTCTCGTCGGCAAGACCCTTGCGCAGGCGGACTCGATCGCGCGCGTGCTCAACCCCGAGCTCGACCCGATCGAGCTGATGCAGGAAGACGCGCTCGAGGTGATGCTGCGCGAGAGCGAGCGCCGCCTCGAGCCGAACCAGCTCTTCGCGTGGCTCTACACGCAGCTCGAGCCGCTCGGACGCATGCCGCGACGTGTTGGCCATCTCGTGAACAAGCTCGAGACCGGGACGTTCAAGGTCGGCGTCGCGCCCACGGACCTCGACGAGATCGAGCACGTCATGCGCTCCGTCGCGAATCGCATCGGCGGCGCGTTGATCGTCGCCGCGCTCCTCGTCGCGTCCGCGCTGATGGGGCAGGTGCACGACCTGCGCTGGGCGGCGTTCGGCCTCTTCTGCGCCGCTTTCGTGCTCGCTCTCTACATGATGTGGAAGATCATCAGGACCCCTGGCGAGCTGTAGCGAACGATGCCCGGATGCTACGAGCCGACGCGCTCTACCACGACGTGCGGGATCCGTGCGTACGGGCTCAGTCGCAGCAAGAGCCGCACGATCTCGGCGCAGTCCTCTGGCCGGATCATCTCCTCCTTCGGCACCGGATCCCAGTCCGTCATGCGCGTGTCGACGAACCCCGGGCTGATCGCAGTCGCCCGCACGCCATGTTCCTGTTCGCCGCGGTTGAGCGTGTCCGTGAACTGGATGACGGCCGCCTTCGCCGCTCCGTAGATCGGCAGGAACGGCGTGCCCATCGTCCCCGCGATCGACGCGAGGTTGACGACGAACCCGCGCGACTCGCGCAAGAGCGGCAGCGCCGCAGCCGTGACGAGCACGAGCCCGCGCAGGTTGACGTTCAGCTGCAGGTCGATCTGCTTCGTCGAGAGGTCGTCGACGTTGCCGGCGATGCCGACCCCGGCGGAGTTGACGAGCACGTCAAGCCGGCCGTGCCGCGCCCGGTGCTCGTCGACGATTCGGGCGCAGTCGGCTGCGTCGGCGACGTCGGCCGTGACGGCGAGTGCGCCGAGTTCGTCGGCGGCTGATTCCACTTTGTCGGGAGTCCGTGCGGCGAGAGTCAGCGCGAAGGCGTCCTCCTTCAGCGCCCTCGCAATCGCCAAACCGATACCCGAGGAACCGCCGGTGATCAGCGCTGCGCGCTCCACAGCCCATCTTTGCAAGTGAGAAGGTGACTGGACGCACATGCAGAAACGTGGCGCGGGGGAACCGAAAGGCTCCTCCTCTCCCCTGACGGCGGCGGTGCTTTGCGCCGCCGCCGGCTTTTTCCCTACCCTTCGAAGTTCATGGGGACGGAGACAGGACGCGTGAACCTCACCGACCTCGCCGCGTGCGGCGGCTGCGCCGCGAAGTATTCGGCGGCGCGGCTCGAAGAGCTGCTCGCCGGCTTCGTGCCGGTCGAGGCCGAGAACCTCCTCGTCGGGCTCGCGCCCGCCGACGACGCAGCGGTCTATCGGCTCGACGACGAGCGCGCGCTGATCTTCACGCTCGATTTCTTCCCGCCCGTCGTGGACGACCCGGGCGACTACGGCGCCATCGCTGCGACGAACGCTCTCAACGACGTGTTCGCGATGGGCGGCGTGCCGCTGCTCGCGCTCTCGATCGCGGCGTTCCCCGAAGAGCTGCCCATGGAGGTGCTCGGGGAGATCTTCGCCGCCGCCGACGCGCAGGTGCGTGCAGCCGGCGGCGTGCTCGCGGGCGGCCACACGATCCGCGATGCGGAGCCGAAGTACGGGTTGGCCGTCGTCGGGACCGTCCATCCCGACGGCATCTGGCCGAAGAACGGCGCGCTTCCCGGTGACTCCGTGTACCTGACGAAGCCGCTCGGAACGGGGCTGATCATGAGCGGCTACAAGAGGGGGCTTGCGGGCGACATGCAGTTGACGCGTGCGATCCGCTGGATGCGCACGTTGAACAAGGAGGCGGCCGATGTGCTGCGCGCCGCCGAACCGAACGCCGTCACCGACGTCACCGGCTTCGGGCTGTTCGGCCACGCGCACGAAGTCGCGGACCGGAGCGGCGTCGCCCTGCGGCTCGAGTCGGAGCGCTTCCCGGCGATCGACGGTGCGCTCGACATCGCGCGGAACGGCGTCCGGACGAGCGGCGACCCCCGGAACCGCGACTTTGCAGCGGCGCACGTCACCGCGGAGGGACTGCCGCCGACGCTCGAAGCGCTCGGCTACGACCCGCAGACGGCGGGCGGCCTGCTCGTGTCGCTCCCCGCGGAGCGCGGACCGGCGCTCGAGGCGGAGTTCGGCGCCAAGAGGCTCTTCATCCGCCGGATCGGTCGCGTCGAGGAAGGAAGCGGCGTTCTCGTCGAGTGAACCAGGCGGGCATGGTGCACGGGCGCTTCCAGCCCTTTCACAACGGACATCTGGAGTACCTGCGCGGCGCGGCAGCGCGCTCGGACGTCGTCTTCATCGGGATCACGAACCCCGATCCCGCACGGATCAAGGAGGAGCCGAGCGATCCGCTCCGGCATCTGCCCGAGTCGAACCCGTTCTCGTACGTCGAGCGGCTGTTGATGGTGTCGGAGGTCGCGCGCGACGAGGGCATCCATGCGCACGTGATCCCGTTCCCGGTGAACGAGCCGGCGCTCTGGCCGGCATACGTCCCGCCCGGCGTGACGCAGTACCTGCGTCTCTTCTCCGACTGGGGCGGCACGAAGCTCGACCGGATGCGCGAGGCGGGTTACGACGTCGTCGTGCTCGACGAAGGCGTCGAGAAGGAGATCTCCGGCGCGGACGTGCGCGCGGCGATACGGGCGGGGGAGGACTGGGAAGCGCTCGTTCCGCCGGGTGTCGCGCGCGTGATCCGGTCGCTTGACAGAGTCACCGTCTGAGTGCTCCCGATCGTCGTCTTCCTACTCGACGGGCTCGCCGACCGCGCGCACGACGCCCTCGACGGCAAGAGCGGCGTCGAGGCTGCGGCCACGCCGAATCTCGACCGGCTCTGCGCGCAGGGATCCTGCGGGGTGCTGTACGCCGTCGCGCCCGGGCGCGCGCCGTCGAGCGAGGTCGCGCACTGGTCGATGCTCGGCTACCGCCCCGACGAATTTCCGGGCCGCGCCGTGTTCGAGGCCCTCGGGCGTGGGCAGGCCGTCGACCCGGCGCACGTGTTCGCATACGCGGCGCTACGGCCCGCCGAGCGCCGCGACGACGGCTGGTGGCTGACCGGCCGCCCCGATCCCGATCGTGACGCCGAGGAGGCCGAACGCCTCGTCGCGCGCTGCGACGACATCAGGATCGGCGGGCTGCGCTTCTCGCTCACGCACGTCTGGCGCGGCGAGGCCGTGCTCCGCATCGACGGCGGCGCCGACGAGCGCATCACAGACACCGACTCGTTCTTCCGCGCGTGGTATCCCGTGCTGCGCCCGCAGGCGGCCGCTCCCGACGCGGAGCGAACCGCACGCGCCTGCGAGGAATGGACGCGCGAGGTCATGCGACGCCTCGACGGCGAGCGCTTCAACGTCATCACGCTCAAGTGGTTCGGCCGTCCGCACGCCGTGCCGTCGTTCGCCGAGCGCCACGGCCTCGACGGCTCCTTCGCCGCGGAGTCTGCGTTCCTGCGCGGCCTCGGGCGCTGCGTCGCGCTGGCGCCGATCGAGAATCCGCACATCGACATGGGGCTCGTGAACGAGCGGCTCGACGCCGGCGATACGTTCGTCTACGTCCACGACAAGCGGATCGACGAGGCCGGGCACACGAAGGATCCGAACGCGAAGCGCGACGCCGTCGAGCTGCTCGACGAGGTCTTCGGCGAGCTTCCCACCGACCGTGCGATCGTGTGCGTCACAGGCGACCATGCGACGCCCGCGTCACCCGACGTGATCCATTCCGGCGACCCCGTCCCGTTCGTCGTCGCCGGCCCGGGCGTGCGTGCCGACCGCGTCACAGCGTTCGGCGAGGCGACGTGTGCCGAAGGAATCCTCGGCCACCTGCGCGGTCCGGACATGATGCCGGTGTTGCTCAACGCCGCCGACCGCCCGCTCTTCCTCGGCTCCCGCCCGACGCCGTTCGACGGCGCCGACGGCTTTCCGGCCATCCTCGACCCGTTGTGAGATGTCTCAGGGACAGTCCCTAGGGCATGTCTCGCGCTGGCGCGCGGCGACCCTGTCGCCGTCGACGCTGCTGCCGCTCGTCCTCGCCGAGCTGACGACGCTCTGGCTGATCGTCGTCAGCGGCGCGGCCGTGCGCCTGACCGACTCGGGCCTCGGCTGCAGACACTGGCCGGGCTGCGAGGAGGGGCACCCGCTGCCGGCCAAGAGCGGTCATGCGTTCATCGAGTTCGGCAACCGCCTCTTCGGGGCCCTGACGATCGCCGCGACGCTGCTGGCGTGGCTCGCCGCCCGCCGGACGCCCGCACTGACGAAGACCCATGTGCGCCTCGCGCTCGCGATCTTCCTCGGGACGCTGCTGCAGGCGCCGATCGGCTACCTCGCCGTGAAGAGCGACCTGCGCTGGCCGATCGTCATGGCCCATCTGCTGCTCTCGATCGCGCTCCTCGGCGGTGCGACCATCCTGGCGCTCGAGGTGCGCGCGCTGCAGGTCGGACGCGTCGCGCCGCTCGTCCCGCTCGAGCTGCGCCGGCTCGGCGTCACCTTCACCGTCGCCTGTTTCGTCCTGATCGTCAGCGGCTCGTTCGCGACGGCGGCGGGGCCGCACTCGGGCGGCGGCAAGGCCGACAAGATCGACCGGCTCGGCCGCCTCGACCCGTTCGTCTACGCGCACGGCGCCGTCGTCGGCGTCTTCCTGATCACCTTCCTGTTCAGCCTCGGCTACCTCGCCGCGCGGCGCCGGCACGCACACCGCCTCTTCCTCCTCGGCGCCGCGGTGTTCGTCGTGCTGCTCGCGCAGATGGGGCTCGGCGAGCTGCAGTGGCGCACCCATCTGCCGTGGGGCCTCGTCCTCGTCCACGTCTTCCTGGCTGCCTGCGTCTGGGTCGGCACGGTCGCGCTGGCGACCCTCTTCTGGCGGCCGAACGTAGACTTGGCCGATCGCTGAAGAACTTCGCATCGTCGCCAGGCCGGCGCTCCGCGCACCCATCCTGATCTCCGCATTCCGCGGCTGGAACGACGGCGGCCAGGGTGCGTCGCTCGCCGGCGGCTACCTCGCGAAGACGTGGGAAGCAGAGCGCTTCGCCGAGATCGAGCCAGAGGGGTTCTTCGACTTCCAGGCCACGCGGCCGCACGTATCACTCGTCGACGGCCGCACGCGGCGGATCGACTGGCCGGAGAACGCCTTCTACCACGCGCCGATCCCGGGCCTCGAGCGCGACGCCGTGCTGCTGCTCGGGATCGAGCCCAATTTGCGCTGGCGCACCTTCTCGACGCTGATCGTCGACCTCGCCCGCGAGCTTGGCGTCGAGATGATGATCACGCTGGGCTCGCTCCTCGCCGACGTCCCGCACACGCGGCCGTCGCCGGTCACCGGCGGTGCCAGCGACCAGGAACTGATCGAGCGGCTCGGCCTGCAGCGGTCGCGCTACGAAGGGCCGACCGGGATCGTCGGGGTGCTGCACGACGCGTGCAACGCAGGGCACATCCAGACCGTGTCGCTCTGGGCTGCAGTCCCGCACTACGTCTCGCTCGCCCCGAGCCCGCGTGCCGCGCTCGCGCTCTGCCAGCGGCTCGGCGACATCCTCGACACGACGATCGACACCGCGGAGCTCGACGAGGCGGCAGAGCGCTACAGCGAGCAGGTGAGCGAGGCGGTCGCCTCGGACGAGGAGACGGCCGCGTACGTCGCGGAGCTCGAGGAGCGCGCGGAGATCCTCGAGGACGACCAGGAGATCCCGTCCGGCGAATCGCTCGCGGCGGAGCTGACGCGGTTCCTCCGCGACCGCGAGCGCGGCAACGGCGGCCCAGAGTCGTCAGGACCTCCGGGACCGTCCGAGCAGCCGTAGCCCAGCTGTAACCGTTCTGAATCCCGCGGGCACGAGTGCGCGAGCGTAAGCCGGCGCTTACGCGAGAGCGGACTGATGCGACGCGCGCACGCGGGAGCATGCGCGCGTCGCACGGAAGGGGACATCCGCCCAGCAGCATGAAGCGCGCAGGCTCCGCCTGTGCGCATTCCCGCGAAGCGGCGTACACAGATGGATCTGGCCCGCAGGGCCAGACCATTATTCGCCGGCGACGTCGCGGCGCAGGAACACCAGGTACGCCGCGACGAGCGGCGCGGCGATGTAGATCGCGCAGACCCAGAGCGCACGGAAGACAGGCGCCCAGTCCGCGGGAATGCGCAGAAAGCCATGCCACGCCTCGAACTGCGTCCCGAGGAGATACGGCCGGATCGCCTCGGTTCCCGGCAGCACGCCGAGCAGCTGCATCAGGAGCGCCCACATCAACGCCCCGACGACGGAGGCCGCGCTGTTCCGCGTCACGGCCGACAGGAAGAGCGCAAACGCGGCGATGCCGGCGAGCGGCAGCACGTAGAGCGCGAGGCTCGCGGCGAGCAGGGCGGTGCCGTGGCCGGCCGAGACGCGGCTACCCGAGAGCGACGTCAAGGGATGGAACCCCCACGAGATGCTGCCGGCAACGGCGCCGACGAGCCCCATCGCGAAGACGATCACCAGCACGTACGTCGCAGCCGCCAGCACCTTGCCTGCGAACACCTGGCCGCGATCGCGCGAGCGCGTGAGGATCGTCTTCAGCGTCCCGTTCTGCGACTCCGAGGCGACGATGTCGCCCGCGACGAGCGCGGTGATCAGCGGGAAGCCCCAGATCGACATGAAGAAGAGGACGACGAACGGCGTCGCGAGGCCCGTGTCGCGGATGTAGCGCCCGAGCGGCACGTCGTTCGGGCCGCCCGACTGGAGGTTCAACACGATCACGAAGATGAGCGGCACCGCCATCGCCGCGCCCAGGCCGAGGTACGTCCGCTTCTGTGCGATCAGCTTCACGATCTCCCACCGGTAGACGGCCGTCATGCGACCGCCTCGCGGTCGTGGTCCGACGACTCGCCGCCGGTCAGGCCGAGGAAGAGCTCCTCGAGGCTCGCGGTCTCGGGGACGAGCGCCGTGATGCCGATGCGCGCCTGACCGAGCACGATCGCCGTGCGCCCCACCGTCTCCTCGTCGGCCGAGAAGCGGAGCTCGCCGTCGGTCAGCACGACGCTCTCGACGCCTCGCTGCGCGAGGAGCACCGTCCGCGCACGCTCCGGCTCGGTCGTTCGCAGGCGGTAACCCGTCGTCGCGGTCGCGAGCAGCTCCTCGAGGCCGCCTTCGTAGACGATGCGCCCCTTGCGGATGATCGCAACGCGGTTGCAGAGCTCCTCCACCTCGTTCAGCAGGTGGCTGGAGAGGAGGATCGTGATCCCCTCGTGCGCGAGCCTGCGCACGAGGTCGCGCATGTCGCGCATCCCCGCCGGATCGAGGCCGGTCGTCGGCTCATCCAGCAGGAGGAGCTGCGGCCGGCGCAGGAGGGCGCTCGCGATCCCGAGCCGCTGGCGCATACCGTGCGAGTAGCCGCCGACGCGATCCTTCGCGCGGTCCCGCAGCTCGACCACTTCGAGCACCTCGTCGATGCGCGAGCGCGCGCCGTCGCCGTCGTAGTCGGCGAGCAGCTCGAGGTTCTTCCGGCCGGAGAGATAGGGGTAGAAGCGCGGCCCCTCGACGAATCCCGCCACACCCTGCAATGCCCTCGATCCCTCCACGAGGGGGTCGCGCCCGAACAGCCGCGCATCGCCTGCGGTCGGGCGGATCAGCCCGAGCAGCATGCGCAGCGACGTCGTCTTGCCGGCGCCGTTCGGGCCCAGGTATCCGAAGACATCGCCGCGCTCGACGGTGAGGTCGACGTGGTCGACCGCAAGGATCTCGCCGTAGCGCTTCACGAGGCCGCGGGTTGCGACCGGCGGCGCGTCGCTCACTTGAGCGCGCGCGCGGCAGCCTCCGCCGCCGCGGGCGGCAGCGAGCCGACGAGCACGTACGAGACGCCGTTGCGCGTCCACTGGATCGCCGTTCCGAGCTGGGTCGCGAGCTCGTGCCCGGTCAACCCGTCGAGCGCGACCGTCGGCAGCGCCGACAGGACGCTGTTTCCCTGACCGCCGCTCTGCGCCTTGTGCTCGACGACGGCGATCGCGCCGAGACCCTGCCCGTACACGATCAGCTCGCCGCCGTTGCCGATTGCGCGCATGTCCTTTCGCGGCAGGCCGACGAGCGTGTCCGGTGCGACGACGTCGAAGTCCGGCTTCGTTGCAGGAGCCTGCGGCTTGCCAGTCGACGGCGCGCCGAGGTCGATTGTCTTCGCGCCTGCAGGCGGCGTGATCGTGACGTCACCGGAAGAGACCGTGCCGTAGGACACGTTCGTCGCGGCGAGCTGCAGCACGGGGCTCGAGCTTCCCTGTGCGTAGATGCCGATGCGCAGCGGGACGCCGTGCTGAGCATCCCACGCGAGCTCCGCGTAGCCGAGCAGCCCGCCGTCGTGCTTTGGGGCAACCTTGACGCTGTACGCCGGGCGGCCGGCGACGTCCGTCGGCCGGGCGGCCGAGACGTCCGCCTGCGCGCCGAGCTTCGTCAGGAAATCGTTGATCTGCGAGACGGACGGAGCCTGGCTCTTGCCGGCCGTCGACGACGAGGAAGACGGGAGCTTCAGCTTGTACACCGTGTTCGCGGACGCGTCGTACACCGTCACGTTGCCGTCGCTCCACATGACCTGCGCGTCCCCCGCGTCCGACTGCAGCTCGAGCCGGCCGCGCCCGTCGTTCGTCAGCCACAGCCGGCCGCTCGCTCCGGAGAGGAGCGCCGACAGGTTGGCGCCGACGATCGACCCGCTCGGGAAAAGGTGGTTCGTGAAGCGGATGCGCGCGGTGAGGCCCGGGACGTCTGGCGCCGCAAGCGAGTCGTGGAGCGCCTGCGCGAGCGGCTTGTGCGGCGGCGTCGGGCCGCTGCTCCTGCTTGCGGCGACGGCGATCGCCGCCCCGCCGACCGCGAGCGCGACGACGGCGACCACGAGGACGACGAGCGAGCGAGTCGAGAGTGTGCGGAGGTGTCTCATTCGGCTTCCGTTGTACCGGCGGACTCTGAGAGATCTCTGAGACGAGGCAGCTCGATCGTGAAGCTCGCACCTTGCGCGTAGGCGCGACCGCCGTGGCGCTCGGCGATCGCACGGACGATCGGCAGCCCGAGGCCGGACCCGTTGCCGGCGCTGCGCCCGCGCCAGAAGCGCCGGAACGCGTGCTCGGCCTCGTAGGGCTGCAGCCCTGGGCCTTCGTCGCTCACCGTGACGAGCGCGTGGCCGTCCGTCGCCGCGGCGGTGACCGTGATCCGCCCGTCCGGCGGCCCGTACTTGCGGGCGTTCTGCAGGAGATTCTCGACTGCGCGCTCGAGTGCCACCCGGTCGCCGCGGACGGTGACCTTCCCTTCGACGACTGCGTCGACGCCGTCGTGGGCCGCGAGCTCGGCAACAAGGGCGCCGACGTCGACGACCTCGTCCGGAGGCTCCTCCCGGGATTCCTCGCGGGAGAGGACGAGCAGGTCGTCGGCAAGCTGTGCGAGGCGGTCGGCGTCTCGCTCCAGGTCGGCGATCACCTCCGGCGTCGCGCCGTGACGGGCGACGAAGGCGACGTTGCCCCGGAGGGCGGTCAGCGGCGTGCGCAGCTCGTGCGACGCGTCCGCGAGGAAGCGGCCCTCGCGCTCGCGCGCGCGCTGGAGGCTCGCGAGCATCGCGTTGAGCGTGCCGGCGAGCTGCCCGACCTCGTCGCTCGACTTCGGCTGCGGCAGGCGGCGCCGCGCGTCGCCCGTGCGCTCGATCTCCGCTGCGCCGCTCGCGAGGCGGCGCAACGGTCCAAGCGCACGTCCCATCAGGAGCGCGACAGCTCCGGCGCCGAGGACGGCCGCGACGAGGCCCGTCACCAGGACGAAGAGATGCAGGCTTGCAAGCGTCTCCTCGAGATCGTGCGTCGACGCGGCGACGACCACGGCGCCGCCGCGCGCCGGCCCGCCGACCTCCGCGAGAGGAGCGGTGTAAAGGCGCAGCCGTTCCGTCCCGAGCTCCGCGTTCGCATAGCCCGATCGCGCGCCGGAGATCGCAGCCTGCACGTGCGGGCCGGCGTGCAGGACGCGCCCCCCGAGGGAGAGCGAGCGCGCGACGATCGTCCCGTTCCTGTTCACGACCTCGACGAGCAGCTGCGTCCCCCCGATCGGCGAGTCGAGCGCGCCGGGCGTCGTCAAGAGCGCCGGTGCCGACGCGTTCAGCTGCGCGATGTCGACGGCGCGCTGTCGCAGCGTGTGGTCGAGCGAGCTGTGGAGGTGGCGCGACACGAGGACGCTGACGAGGGCGCCGACGACCACGAGCGCAACGAGGATGCCGACGGCGGCGGCGACGACCGAGCGCAGGCGCAGCGTCATCGTGCGAGGACGAAGCCGACACCGCGCACCGTCTGAATCAGGGGTGGATCGCCGAGCTTGCGGCGCAGATACGACACGTAGCGGTCGACCGCGTTCGGGGTCGCAGAGCCGCCGTCCCAGACACGGGCAAGCGCGAGCTCCCGCGTGACGACCTGCTCCGGATTGCGGAGCATCAGCTCGAGCAGGTCTGCCTCGCGGGCGCTGAGCTCCAGCGCGCGACTGCCGCGCCGGGCGCGCCGCGAGCTCACGTCCAGGACGACGTCGCCGTAGGCCAGCAGCTCGGCAGGCTCCTTGCCGCGCCGGTGCAGCGCACGCACGCGGGCGAGCAGCTCCTCGGCCGCGAACGGCTTCACGAGGTAGTCGTCCGCGCCGGCGTCGAGCCCGGCGACGCGATCCGCGACCGCGTCGCGTGCGGTGAGGAGCAGGATCGGCACGGCGAGCCCCTTGCTGCGCAGGCGCCGGCACACCGCCAGCCCGTCGACGCCGGGCATGGCAACGTCGAGGACGAGGACGTCGGGGACGGCGCGCTCGACGGCGGCGAGCGCCGCGCCCCCGTCTCCTGCCGTCTGCACCTCGTAGCCTTCGGCCGCCAGGGTGCGCTGCAGCATGCGGAGGATGGGTGCGTCGTCGTCCACGACCAGAACGGTGGACATGCGCCGACTGTAGCGAGCTAGCCGAAAGTGAACGCGTACGCCGAGAGCCCCGGCGTGAAGCTCAGCTCGAGCAGGCCCTCCCGTGTGCGCTTCTGCGTGACGAGCGTGTAGAGCCTGTCGGCTGTGACATGCACGGTCGGGAGCGGCCGGTCGTTCAGCTTCACGTGTACGTCGCCGCGGCCGGTGAGGACGAGGTGCACATCGTGCGCGAGGAAATTGAGCCGCAGCCGGGCGCCGCGGCCCGCGAGGATCCGCTGCGCGTCCACCGTCCACGTTCCGGCGTACGCGAACGAGTCCTTCAGCAGTGCCGCCGGGAACCTGTACTGCGCCGCGCGGTTCGTTCGCAGCGGCGAGCCGTCGTAGTTCCCGATGCGCTGGTAGCCGAGGTACGTCTCCGGCGTGCGGAGCTCCGTCGGCGTTCGGTCCGGTTGAGCCAGCGCCGGCGGCAGTCGTGTTGCGAGCAGCGTGCGGATCTCGCGTTCTGTCCGGGCGTACGCGCCTTCGCCGAAGTGCACGTCGCGGAGGTGTCCTGCGCGGTCGATCAAGTAGTCCGCGGGCCAGTACTGGTTCCGGTACGCCGTCCAGGTGCCGTAGTCGTTGTCGAGCGCGACGGGGTAGTGGATGCCGAGCCGTTTCACGGCGGCGCGCACGTTCCCGAGGCTGTGCTCGAACGAGAACTCCGGCGAGTGCACGCCGACGATGACGAGCCCGTCCCTGCGGTAACGCGCGTCCCAGCTCTCGAGATACGGGAGCGTGCGCAGGCAGTTGATGCACGAGTACGTCCAGAAGTCGACGAGCACGACCTTGCCGCGGAGCTGTCGCAGCGACAGCGGCGCCGAGTTGATCCATGCCCCGAGGCCCTGGAACTCCGGCGCGTCGACCAGCTTCGTCGTCGACGCCTGCCCGTTCAGCTGTGCGAGTTGGTTCTTCGCCGTCGCGCTGCCCTCGATCTGGTCCTGCACCCAATGTGCGTACGACGGAACCTTCGTCTGGAGGCTCTCGGCCCAGCCGTTGTAGATCACGACCGCCGCGACGGCCATCAGTACACCGCCCGCCACGCGCACCGCCTGCGCGTGCCGGCGGAAGCTCGTGGCGACGCGGCGGCTGCCGGCCGCAATCGCGAGCAGCGGCAGCGCGGCGCCGATCGCGTAGGCGAGCGCGACCACGACGAGCCAGCCGCCCACGCGGTCGCGCGCGACGTTCGACGTCAGCGCGGCCAGCACGGGGCCGCCGCACGGGATGAAGACGAGCCCGAGCGCGGCCCCGAGCAGGAAGCCGCCGCCGAGATCGCCGAAGCGGAAGCGCGTCATGAACGCGAGCGGCCGCTCGACCCATTCGCCGAGCCGCGGGATGAGCAGCGTCAGCGCCAGCAGCCCGAGCAGGATCGCGCCGACCTGGATCTGGTGCTGCTTTCCGATGCCGAGCAGGCCCCACAGCCACGCGCCGGCGAGCAGGAACGCCGTGAACGTCGTCACGAGGCCGGCGGCGATCGCGAAGGGGCGGCGCGTCGTGCCGCCGGCGAGCACGATCGGCAGCACCGGGAGGATGCAGGGCGTGAACACGGTGATCACGCCCGCCGCGAACGCGATCGGGACGAGGACGATCACTCTCTCTAGACCAGGTTACGCCGCAGGCGTTTCAGCCGGTTTTTGCGCCTCGGCCTTCGGCGTGGCCGCCGCCTCGGGGGCGGTGTTCTCCGCTGCCTTCTTCCGCCGCTTGCGGCGCTTCCGTCGGCGCGAGCGGCCCGAGGTGAGCTTCGGCTGCGGGAGGTTCTCCGCGAGCGCTCCCGCGACCTCCTGCAACGTCGCGAGCCGCTCGCGAGCGGCCTCGATCAGCTGCGTCGCGCGGGGGGTGTAGCCCTCTGCCGACGCGAGCAACGCGGCACCAACCGGAAGGGGCAGGTCGAGCGCGGCGTTGACGAGCTTCGCGGCGTTCTCCTCGTGGCGGTGCCCGCGTGAGTTCGCCAGCGCACCGAGCAGCCGCTTCGCCTCCGGGAACTCGGCGCTGGCGCGCCGGTCCTGAAGCTTGCGTGAGGCACGTGCGAGCCGCCAGGTCCAGCGCGCGAGGATCTGCTCGGGCGCGTCGGCCTTTCCTTCCGAGATGGCGCGCAGGAGGATGCGGACGCCGCCCATGCGATCTTTCTCCCAGGTCGGCGCCTGCGTCACGAGCGTGACGAGGTCGTCGAAGTCGGCGCGTTCGACCTTCATCGACACGCGGTCGGAGAGAGCCATGATGCGGAGACGGCGGTTCGGGTTCTCGGCCGCGCACGTCGCCAGGAACTGCTCGAGCGTCCCCTTCGACGCGCCGCGGGCCGTGAGCTTCTCGACGAAGGCGGCGCGCTCGTCGAAGCGGATCTGCCGGCCGGCGATCGTCGCCCAGTAGCGCTGCTCCTCGTCGTCCAGGTACTTCGGGTCGACGCGCTGCCACTCGCGCGTGATCACGGCGAGGCGGCGGCGCACGTCCGGCGTGACCGGGACGAGCCACGGCGCGGGTGTCAGCTTGCGCCGCGCCCGACGCTGCACGCGGCGGCGCGGTGCCGGCGTGACGCGTGCGCCTTCACGGTAGAAGTCGGCGTCGAGCAGCGAGTGGAGTGAGATCACGCGCTCGTTGTGCGTCGCGGCCTTGGGGACGAAGTCGACGACGATGCCGGCTTCCTTGCGCGGGTGCGTGCGCATGATGCGCCCGATTCGCTGCTGATACACCCGTCGCGACGCAGTCGGCGCGAGGTGCATGCAGACCGTTGCGCGCGGTGAGTTCCAACCCTCGGCGAGGAGCATCGCGTTGATCAGGACGTTGATCTCGCCGCGCTCGTAGGCGGCGAGCGTCTCGGCGAGCTTCACCGGCGGCGTGCGCCCGGACACGGCCTCCGCCGCGAGCCCCGCGGCGCGAAACTCCTGCGCCAGGTTGTAGGCATGCTCGACGCCGGCGGCGTAGACGATGCCCGGGGTGTTGTCGAAGCGGTCTCGGTAGAGGCTCGCAGCGGCCTGGTTCAGCGCCTGGTGATCGAGCGTCTTCGCGAGGATCTCCTGGTCGAAGTCGCCGCCGACGATCGGCACCTGATTGATCGCGGCGACGGGTGGCACACGCAGGTCACGCAGCGGTGCGATCAGCCCGCGGCGCGCCGCGTCCTGGAGCGGCAGGTCGTCGACGGACGCCGGGAAGACGTCGGAGACCTGCTTCGCGATCAGCTGCTCGGTCGCGGTCATCCCGATGTAGATGGGCTCGGGGAACGCTCGGATCGCACTCGACGTCTTCTCGCCGAGCGCGGTGTGAGCCTCGTCGCAGATGACGAGCTGGTACGCCTCGCGCGACAGCGACGCCTGATGGCGCGCGAACCACGCGTAGGTCTGAATCGTGAGCGGATTCCCTTTGCGCAGCGGCTCCTTGCCGCCTTCGATCGGCGGCGAGAAGCGATCGCCGTAGCCCTCGTCGGTGAGGTCGCGCTGGAACTGCGAGACGAGTAGGCGGCGGTGGGTGAGGATCAGGACGCCGAGCGTGCGCGCCGCCTCGACGAAGCCGGCGGCGGCGATTGTCTTCCCGGAGGCAGTCGGGTGGCGGAACCGGTAGCGGCGGACGGCGCCGGGATCCGGCCCGCTGAACCCAGGCTCGTCGTCGTCCTCCTCGTCGAGGACGTCCTCGGCGGAGTCCTCCTCGGGCTCCTGCTCCTCCTCGACAGCCTCGACGACGGGGCTGCTGCCGTTCGCGTGCTCCTCGTGCGAGGCGATCAGCTCCGTCAGCATCCCCGCGAGCGCGTCGACCTGGTGGCGCCGCAACTCCGTCCCGGACGCCAGGTGCGGCTTCGGCTCGGCGAGCACCCGCTCGAGCCCGAGCATCAGCCCGTACTGCACCTTCCACGCGGACGACGGCTCGCGCCGGCCGCCCTCGATCTCCGCGAGCGCGTCGTCGAGCGCGCGCCGGCGGGACGTCCCGGGCGCGAGCGACACGGCAGGGTCCTCGCCCTCCCGGAAGAAGGGCTCTCCTGCCCAGGCTTCGGCTCGGAGGGCGGCGGCTTCGAGGCCGTCCGTTGCCTCCGACACTGTCGTCGGCTGCTCTTTGATCTCCTGCATGAACGCAGCGCTTAGACGGGCGCTGCACCTGTCACAAAAGGGCGACCCCGCAAATCCCCAAGACGGCGATCGTACGAATCAGTATATCGGTCTGCTGGTCGGCGAACGGTTCCCTCGCTGGGGTGACCTGGAGCGGGTGACAGACGGCCGGCCGAGCCAAGCTCGCCCGGCCTCTACGGCGCCGACGAGTCGGCGCTGGTCTAGCCCCCGAGCCCTCCGAATACCGCAAAGGGATTGCTCGGCGCGACCTCGTAGACCAGCTCCCCGCCCGGCTCCACCTGCCCGTGCACGCGTCTGGCCAGCTCGACCGCCTGCTGCCGGTCGGCCGTGCCCGCGACGACGTACTTGAACGTCCGCGAGACGTCGTAGCCCTCGGCCCGGAGCTGGTCGGCGAGCTCGTCGGCCTCCTCCAGGCTGTCGAGCTCGACCCGCACCTCCCACGGCGCGTAGCCGCGCTCGAGCATGTCCTCCTCGACGTCGGCCTGCTCTGGCTCGTCGTCCCAGCGCTCCTCGTCGTGCAGCCACCGCTCGGTCACGAAGCGGCTGGGAGTCAGCCCCTCGTCCTGCAGCTCCCGCTCGACGACGCGGCTCGCCTGCTCCGCCTGCATCCCGCTGGACGCGTAGACGAACACCGTGTCGCCGTCACGCGAGACCGCGAGCCGGTGCGCGCGCAACTCCTCCGCGAGCTCCTCGGCTTCGCCCTTCGCGAGCCCGAGCCGTTCGAGGAAACCACTCGCGCCCTCCTCGTCGGGCAGCTCGATCCGTATGCGCCAGTCGTCCTGAGCCATCAGGCAGGGGCAGCTTCCCTCATCTCCGCGAACGTGTGCCCGAAGAGCCGTTCCGACATGCCGATCTGGTCGAGGTGCTTCGTGATGCCGCCGAGGAAGAACGGCCAGCCGGCGCCGAGCAGGAGACCCGTGTCGACGTCCGCCGCCTCGGCCACGACGCCTTCCTCGAGCAGCCGGTGCACCTCGTCCGCGACAGCCTCCAGGACCTCCTCGACGATCTGCTCCCGCGTCCGCGGCGCATCGTCCAGCGCCACGGGCTCGTCGCCCTCGGCGAGCGCCGACAATGCCGGCGAGAGCGGGAACCGTTCGGGAAACGCCTCGTGCATCCGCTCGAGGACGTGGTTCGCGACGCGCGGCCCGACCATCTGGAGCAGGACCGACGGCGCCATCGGCATCCCGAGCGACATGACGGCCTCGTCGACCTCCTCGACGGGCGTGCCGTGCTCGACGGCATCCATGATCACGCGCGTCATGCGCGTCAGCACGCGGTTGACGACGAAGCCGGGTGCGTCCTCGACGAGGATCGGCCGCTTGCGCAGCTTCTCGCCGACGGCCCAGGCGGTCGCGAGCGCCTCGTCCGACGTCTCTTCCGCACGGACGACCTCGAGGAGCGGCATGACGCCGACCGGGTTGAAGAAGTGCATGCCGACCACGCGCTCCGGGCGCCGCAGGTCGGCCGCCATGTCGGTGATCGACAACGCCGACGTGTTCGTCGCGAGGATGCACTCGTCGGAGACGACCGACTCGAGGTCGGCGAACACTTGCTGCTTGATGCCCAGCTCCTCGAACACCGCCTCGAGCACGAGATCGCAGCCCTCGAAACCGTCGTAGCCGGTGCCGCCGCTGACGGACGGACCGAGCTCGGCGACCGCTTCGTCGACGAGCTCCTGCTTCACGTCGCGGATGACGATCGGCACCTCGAGCCGCTTCACAAGGAGCTCGGCGATCTGGCGCGCCATCAGCCCCGCGCCGACGATTCCCACCTTCTGCACCTTCCGCGGCTCGGCGGCCGGCCGCCGTGGGTGCTTCTTCGCGCGCTGCTCGACCAGCCCGAACGCGTAGATCGACGCCTGTGCCTGCGGGCCGGGGAGGAGCTCGCCGACCGCCTCCTCCTCGCGCGCGTACCCCTCCTCGAGGCTCCAGTGCTGCGCGCCCTCGATCAGCTCGAGCGCGACGTACGGGGCGGGCGCTGCGCCGTGCACAGCGTCGTCGACGGCCGTGCGCGCGCGACGGAAGACCGTCTCCGCATCCGACCAGTCTGCGTCGGCGCGCTGCAGCGGACGTTCGACGAGCTCGCGCGCGAACGCGAGCGAATCGTCGACGAACTCGACGGGCTCGAGCAGCCGGTCGGCGATCCCGAGCTCCGCGACGTCGGCGGCCTTCAGCATCCGGTTCTGGCGCAGCGGGTTCGTGACGATGACCTTGATCGCCGCTTCCGGCCCCGCGAGCCTCGGCAGCAGCTGCGTGCCGCCCCACGCCGGGAAGAGGCCCAGGAACACCTCCGGAAACGCGAAGTGCCGTACCGCCGAGGAGATCGTCCGCGCCGTGCAATGCAGTGCGAGCTCGACGCCGCCGCCGAGGCACGCGCCGTTGATCGCGGCGACGGTCGGGAACGGCAACGCCCGCAGCCGTCCGAACAGCTCGTGGCCGGCGCGTGCGCCGTCGACGGCACGCTCGCGCGTGATGTTCGGGAACTCGGTGATGTCTGCACCCGCAGCGAAGAAGAAGGGCTTGCCGGTGATGACGGCCGCGCTGTAGTCGCCCCGCTCGAGCTCGTCGAGCGCCCCTTCGAGCGAACGAAGCGCCGCCTCGCCGAAGAAGGTCGGCTTCGTCCAGTCCTCGTCGTTGTCGATCGTCACGAGCGCGACGTCGCCCGCGCGAGCGACCTTGAACTCAGTCAGCGGCGCCAAGGTTCTCCCACAAGAGGGCTGCGCCCATCCCCATCCCGACGCAGAGCGCGGTCAGCCCGTAGCGCACCTGCGGCCGCTCCTTGAAGCCGTACGCGAGCTGTGCCAGCAACCGCACGCCGGTCGCCGCGAGCGGATGGCCGCAGGCGATCGCGCCGCCGTAGGGGTTGAGGCGCTCGTCCTCGGGATCGACGCCCATCCCGTCGCACCACGTCAGCACCTGCACCGCGAAGGGCTCGTTCAGCTCGAAGAGGCCGATATCGTCGATCGTGAGTCCCGTCTGTTCGAGCACGCGCCTCGTCGCGGGGATCGGGCCGATCCCCATCAGCTCGGGCTCGACTCCCGCGAACGCGAAGGCGACGAGACGCATCTTCGGCGTGAGGCCGAGCTCGCGCGCCGTTTCCTCGGCGGCGAGGAACGCGGCCGTCGCGCCGTCGGTGAGACCGGCGGAGTTGCCGGCGGTGACGCGGCCGCCGGCCCGGAACGGCGTGCGCAGGTTTGCGAGCCCCTCGAGCGTCGTGTCGGGGCGCAGGAACTCGTCGCGGTCGGCCGGCTTCCAGCCGTCGTCGGTGAAGACGCTCATCGGGACGACGGTTTCGCGCATGACGCCGTTCTGCCACGCGGCGGCGGCACGCTGCTGCGAGCGCACTGCATACGCGTCCGCGTCGGCTTTCGTGATGTGCGGGAACGTGTCGTGGAGGTTCTCGGCGGTCGCACCCATCGTCACCGCGGACGGGTCGACGAGCCGCTCGGCGACGAAGCGCGGGTTGAAGTCCACCTCCTCGGCCATGGGGTGGTGGCCCATGTGCTCGACGCCGCCGGCGAGGACGACGTCGCAGGCGCCGTACGCGATCTCACCGGCGCCTGCCGTGACGGCCGTGAGCGCGCCGGCGCACATCCGATCGACGGCGAAGCCGGGGACCGACTGCGGGATCCCGGCGAGCAGCGCGACGTCGCGGCCGAGCGTCAGGCCCTGGTCGCCGACCTGGGCGGTCGCGGCAAAGATGACGTCGCCGATCCGCTCCACCGGGATCTGCGGATTCCGGCGGATGAGGTCGCGCACGACCTTGACGGCCATGTCGTCGGCGCGCGTCTTCCAGAAGATGCCTTGCGGCCCCGCGCGGCCGAACGCCGTGCGGACGCCGTCGACGAACACAACCTCGCGCCGTCCCACGACGGGAATGCTATTTCGGCGTCTCGAGCTCGGCGCGGAGGTCTTCGAGCTGCCAGCAGTCGGCCTCGTACGGCTGGCCGTGGTACTGCAGTACCACCGTTCCGCCGGTCTTGAGCTTCCCGTCGCGGCACGCGTCGAGCAGCCGGCGGTACGGGTCGAGCCCGTCGCCCGGCGCGTAGACCGCGTCGTCGGGCTCGTCGTCGTAGCGCGCGTCGTGCTCCGACTGCGGCAGGTACGGGAGGTTCGCCACGATCAGGTCGACCGGTTCCGGCAGCGGGTCGAGCAGATCGCCCTGCAGCACGTGCACGCGGTCGGCGACGCCCAGCCGCTCCGCGTTCTCGCGTGCAAGCTCGACGGCGTCGGCATTGATGTCAGTGGCCCAGATCTCGACGTTGGGCTTTTGGATCGCGAGCGCGATCGCGATCGCGCCGCTGCCGGTGCCGACGTCGGCGATCCGCATCGGCACACCGTCGACGCGATCGAGCGCAGTCTCGACCAGCTTCTCCGACGTCTGCCGCGGCGTGAAGACGCGGCCCGGCGCGGTCTCGAGTTGAAGGTCGTAGAAGGTCGTTTTCATAAGCTCCGGCCGTGACGGACTGGCCCGCCCATGCACGGCGGCAACAGGAACGGTATCGAGACGGTGCATCTCGACTGCCGGCGACGGAGGATCACGACACCCGCCAGCGGCAGCTGACGCGGATGGGCAACGCGGCGGCCGCCGCCGGGCTCGCTGAGCTCATGGGCGGTAATACGGACGAGGCGCGCAAGTGGTTCGCATGCGGCGTCGAGCGCTATCGCGAGAGCTGGGACGACGCGCCGCCCGGGAGCTGGGGGCGGCCGATCGGGATGCTGAAGGCGCGCATCCTGGCCGAGGACTGGGACGGAGCCGCCCAAGACGCGAAGTGGACGCTGAGCGACGGTGCCGCCGAGTCGGAGTCGCCGATCGGCCGCTACGCCGGGTGCCTGGCACTGCTCGTGCTCGGCCACGACGAGGACGCGCGGGCGCTCGCGGACGGGCTGCGGACGCATAAGGGCTTTCCGGCCGACGTGGGCGACGCCCTGGCGACGATCGCGGCGCAGGACGTGCTCGGCTACGTCGAGGCGGTCGAGTCGGTGCTCGAGTCCTTCGAGTCCCGCGACGAGTACCTCGAGGACCTGCCGGTCGCGGACACCGTGCTCGTGCTCCAGGCCCTCGCCGGCCGTCGTGGCATGGCGGCGGAGCTCAGCTCGCCGCTCCTGCCGGCGACTGACTCCTAGTCTTCGGCAGGTGGGTGCGCGAAGAGCGTCAGCACGATCTTGTCCGCGCTCTCATCCTCCACGGCGCGTGCGTCGTCGAGGAAGCCGGCCATCATCTCGAGCGCCTTCTCCATCGTCAGCTTGAGCTCCAGCTGCGCGCCGCGAAAGGCGCCCTCCTCCGCATAGAGGGTGTGGGCGCGCTGCACCTGCTCGATCATCGCGGCCTGCAGGTCGCTGGCGCCGCCGGCTGCGAGGAGCTCGGGCGCCACGCGGAACACCTTCGCCACCGCGCGGTACGGCTTCTCGCGGCCTCGGCCGTCGGTGCCCGCCAGCTCGATCAGCCCGGCCTTCAGCAGCATGCGGACGTGGAAGTGGAGGTGGCCGGGGTCAACCCCGAGCCGTTGGGCCAGCTCCCGGTTCGTCAGCTGCCATTCGCCGTCCTGGCCCAGCATCTCCAGGACGCGGACGCGAAGCGGATGGCCGAGCGCCTTCAGCTGCTCGGGCTTGTCGAGTATCAGCGTTTCCTGCACTGCCCCGGCTGACTTCTACATATAGAGACGGCTCTGTCAAGCGGGAAGCTTGGCTGCAGCAGCGCGATCCAGGATTGCAACGGTCTTCCCGTCACTCGCGCGGACGAGGCTGGCGGGCGTGTCCGGGCTCGGCTCGGCGGCGAAGGCGCGTGCGACCGCGTCCGCCTTCGACTCGCCGGCGATCAGGAAGAGGACCTCACGGGCGCCCCGCAGCTTCGGCAGGCTGAGCGTCACTCGGTCGACGAACGGCTCGAGCTCAGCCACGGCCGGCAACGCTGCCTCTTCCGCCTGCAGCGTCGCCGCGTTGGGGTAGAGGGAGGCGATGTGGCCGTCCGGCCCCATGCCGAGGAGCAGCAGGTCGAGCGTCGCGTCGGCGACCTCCGCGGCGTACTCCGCGGCGCCCTGCTCCTTGCCGAGCTCGCCCTTGATCCGGTGCACGGCGCGCGGCTGGCGCTCGATCCCGTCGAGCAGCGAGCGCTTGGCCATGCCGTAGTTGGATTCCTCGTGGTCGGGCGGCACGCACCGCTCGTCACCCCACCAGAGCTCGACGCTGCTCCAATCGGGCTCGAGCTGCGCGGCTTCGCGATACGCGAGCTCCGGCGTCGAGCCACCCGTGAGGACGATGCTCTCGCCCTCCCGTGCGGCTCGCGCGAGGCGCTCCGCGACGCGCGCCGCGAGCGTGTCCTCGTCGTCGACGACGATCAGCTCGACGTCGTTCACTGCTCGCCGGCGGCGAGCTCTCGGCTCCGCTCCATCGCCGCCTGGATCGCGTTCAGGAAGGCTGCGCGCACACCTGCTTGTTCCAGTTCCCGGATCGCACGAATCGTCGTGCCGCCCGGTGAGGTCACGGCCTCCCGGAGCTCCACCGGGTGGATCCCCTCGTCGCGCAGCAGCTTCGCCGTCCCGAGCATCGTCTGGACGACCAGCTGCGTCGACGTCTCGCGTCCGAGCCCGAGCAGGATCCCGGCTTCGATCATCGCCTCGGCGAGGAGCGCGAAGTACGCCGGGCCGGAGCCGGAGACGGCGGTGACCGCGTCCATGTACGTCTCCGGCACGCGCGCGACCGCACCGAGATGCGAGAGCACCTCCTCGGCGAGGTCGAGGTGCTCGTCGCCTGCGTGGGCGCCGGCGCAGAGACCTGCGATTCCTTCGTGGACGAGCGCGGGCGCGTTCGGCATCGCCCGGACGACCGGGACGCCGTTGGCGAGCCGTGCCTCGATCTGCGACGTGGGGATCGCGGCCGCGACCGAGAGCACCGTCTGCTCGGGCGTGATCAGCCCGCCGACCTCGCCGAGCAGGACGTCGAAGTCCTGCGGCTTGACGGCGATCACGATCAAGCCCGCGCCGGCGACGGCGCGTGCGTTGTCGAGCGTTCCCTCGACGCCGTGGCGTTCCTTCAGCTCTGCGAGACGCTCCTCACGCCGTCCGGTGGCGACGATGTCCGCCGGCTTGCGCCACCCGGAGCTGAGCAGCCCGGCGAGCAGCGACTCGCCGATCTTGCCGGCGCCGAGGATCGCGATCCTGCGGTTGCCCGCCATGGCACCGCAGTGTACGGGCAAGTAACACAGTGTTACTTGCATTTCGTGACGGAGTCGTGCGTGCGACGGCGCGAGGGTTCGTGCGTGACGTTCTTCGCGCCTCGGATCGCGCCGGCGCTGCTCGAGGCGCTCGTCTCGCTCGACGACCCGGATCTGCCGATCGCGGAGATCAACCGCCGCCTGGGCGAGCACGCTGAGCGGCTCGGCCTACGGCGGCCGAGCTACCAGCGCGTGCGCGAGCTCGTCCATGAGCTGCGTGCGCTGAAGCGCGACCGCGGGCCGACCACGACGCAGGTCATCCTCGACATCCTCTTCCGCACGCGCCCACCGGACGCCTTTCTCGACCACATCTCGGGCGTGGGTGTCCCCAGGCTCCGCCTCTGACACCCAAACCAGCAAGTAACACTGTGTTACTTGCCGAGAGCGGCACGGTACGCGGCGAGCGTCACGTCGTCACGGAAGACGAAGCGGGCGAGCTCGACCTCCGGGTGCGCGGCGAGCGCTTCCTGCGTCGCGGCGATCGCGACCGGAGCTGCGAGCTCGACCGGATAGCCGTACGCGCCCGTCGAGATCGCCGGGAAGGCGACCGACCTGCAGTCGTGCTCTGCCGCCAGCTCGATCGCGCGGCGGTGCACCGACGCGAGCAGCTCCGGCTCGTGGGCGCTGCCGCCGTGCCAGATCGGGCCGACGGCGTGGAAGACATATCGCGCCGGCAGGTCGCCGCCGCCCGTCGCCTTCGCGTCGCCGGGCTCGCAGCCGCCGAGCGTCCGGCATTCGCGGAGGATCGCCGGGCCGCCCACGCGGTGGATGGCGCCGTCGACGCCGCCGCCGCCCAGGAGCGTCGGGTTCGCGGCGTTGACGATCGCGTCGACCTCCTGCTGGGTCAGGTCGCCGAGGACGCACTCGATCATGCGTATGCGGGCCGCGGGAAGCGAACCGGCCGCTCGGCCGGCAGCGGGATCAACCCGCGCGTGAAGGCGGCGATGAGGTACACGCTCGCGAGCCCGGCCCACTCGCCGTACGGGGCGAGCAGCTCGGCCGTCTCGTAGCCCTCGACCCAGCGGCCGCGCAGGCGCGACATCAGCTTGATCAGTCCGAGGTCGCCGACGAGCCCGCGATCGTAGCGGCCGAGCCCTTCCATGCAGATCACGCCCGCCGACCACGGCCCGAGCCCGCGCTCGCGCTCGATGTACGCGGCGGCCTCGGCGGTCGGAAGCGAGCGCAGCCGCTCGACGTCGATGGCGCGGCAGATCCGGACGAGCGCGGCGGCGCGGCGCGCGTGCAGGCCGAGCCGGCGCAGCTGCGCAGGTGCGAGCCGCGCGAACGTCGCCGAGGTCGGCGGCTCGCGCAGCGTCGTGTCGCCGACGCGACGGCAGAGGGCGCGGAGGATCCGCACCTCGAGCTCCCGCGCATGGTGCGAGTCGATGAGCTGCCCGCAGAACGCGCGCAGCAGCGACTGCGCGACCGTCGGCAGGCGGAGCTGGCGCATTCCTTGAAACGCACGCGTCGCCTCGCCGATCAGCGGGTCGCGCGCGAACCGCCGCAGGAACTCGGTGTGATCGGCGTCGACAGGGACGACGAACCGGAGCTGCTCGAATCCCTCATCGCTCTCCGCGCGCAGCACGAGTCGCCCGTCGACCAGCTGCGACACGGAGCCGAGCTCGACGCGGTCTCCCACGCGCAGTGTCGTCGTCAACGTCCCGTCGCGCTGATAGCGCGTCGCGTCGCTTGCGTGCCGGAGCGACTGCGCGAGCGAGAACGGGCCGGCGGCGCGGACGACCCGCTCGAGTCTCAACGCTGCCGGGCTGAAGCGGTGTCGGCGTCCACGCCGAGATCGTACGCTCGTCGGAGGACCGGCTCGGCCTCGTCGCCGCGGCCTTCCTTGCGCAAGAGCTCCGCGAGCTCGATCGCGGCGCGGCCGGCCTCGTGCCGCTGCCCGTGGACGCTGAGCAGATCGATTGCGCGCCCATAGGCGTCGACCGCCTCGACGGCGTCGCCCTGGAGTGCGAGGCCGCGCGCGAGTGCCCAGGCCGCTGCGCCCTGCTCCCCTGCGTGCGTGCTGCCGAGCAGGTCTATCGCCCTCCGCGCGTTCGCCACCGCCGACTGCCCGTCGCGTCGCAGCGCAGCCACGCGCGAGCGGCCGATCAGCGACATCGCGCGATCGACCGGGGCCGGCGAGGGGCCGAGCAGGCTGTCGGCCTCGTCGAGCTGCCGTTCGGCGACGTCGGCGTTGCCTCCGTTCGCCTCGATGCCCGCGCTCATCAGATACGCGCGCGCGAGATGGAGCGAGTCGTCGGTCGCCTTGAGCAGCGCGATCGCGTCGCGGATGCTCTCGAGCGCCTCTGTCGAGCGGCCCTCCATGCCGGCCAGCCGCGCGCGCGACCAGTACAGCCGCATCCGAGAGTACGGGTCGGTGTCGACACCGGCACCCTCGAGTGCGCGGCGGATCACGTCGCGGGCGCCGTCGTGGTCGCCGCTGTCGGTGAGCGCATAGCTGAGCAGCGTCGCGAACCAGATGCGCGAAGCCGCGTCCTCCGGCCGGTCGCCGAGCTCCTCGAGGCAGCGCCGGAAGAGCCGCACCGACCGGTCGGGCGCGCCGAGCGACGCGTAGGACTGGCCGAGCGCCGCGTACACATCGGGGCGCGAGTCGACGGAGACGCCACCGCTGTCGACCACCGCCTCGAGCCGCTCGACGGCGTCGAGGTGGTTCCCGCGCTGAGCTGCGACGAGTCCGAGGACGAGCTGCGCGCGCGTCGTGGAGGCGACGTCGCCTGCGCTCTGCGCATCGCCGAGCACGGCCTTGACCTTCTTCTCGGCCTCCTGGGTGTTCCGTGCCACGCGCAGCTCGAGCTCCGCGTCCGCCAGCCGGAGCTCGCGCTCGTCGACGTCACGGATGTCGCGTCCCGTCTCGAGATACTCGACCGAGACGCCGAGCTTGCGGCTCAGCTTCCGGAGCGCCTTGACCGACGGTGTCCTCACTCCGGCCTCGATGCGCGAGATGTAGGCGTACGAGACCCCGGGCGACGAGAGGTCGCGCTGAGAGAGGCCCTTTTGGAGACGAAGGCGTTTGAGCCGCGCGCCAATCGTCTCTACCGAGCTCGCATCCGACACGCCGCCTTCGATCATGCGCAGCGCTCCCGGCCAAGTCAAAACACAACCGGCGACAGGAGGCCCGCCGGAGTACGCTCGCCGGATGGCCGAGGCCGTCGCCGTCCCGATCTACGGGCTTGCGCTCTGCGTGGCTGCGGTGGTCGTCTGGCGCAGGCCGGTGGCAGCCCTGTACGCGTGGCTCGTCGGTCTCGCCGCCCACAACGCCGTCATGGCCGCTCTCTACGGCGCCGGCGTCCGCGGCGGCGAGCTGACGGCCCTTCAGGCCTGGAAGGAGATCCTGCTCGCGGTCGCGCTCGCGCGTGTCGGCGTCGATGCGCTGCGGGCGCGCCGCCTCGCTTTCACGTTCCGCACCGTCGACGTGCTCGCGCTCGCGTTCGCAGTCGTCGTCTGTGGCTACGCCGTCTTGCCGCAGTCGTGGCTCGACGGCTCGGCCGACCGCTCGGCCGTCGGGCTCGCGCTCAAGCACGACCTCGTGCCCGTCGGCGCGTACTTCCTCGGCCGCTCGCTCCTGTTGCGACGCGACCAGCTCGTCCCGCTCGCGTGGACGCTCATCGGCGTCGCCGGCGCCGTTGCCCTCGTCGGCCTCCTCGACGACTTCCTCGTGCCGATCTCGTGGTGGCGGAGCTCCGCAGTCGTCGACTACTTCCACAAGCAGCTCGGCTACGACTACAAGGGCACAGGCGGACTGCCGGAGAACTTCATCTACAACACCGGCTCCGACGTGCACTTCCTGCGCAGGCTCGTCTCGGTGTTCCTGGGGCCGCTCGCGAGCGCGTACTGCTTCGTCACCGCGCTGCTCTTCGCGGCCGCCCTGCGGCAGCGGCTCAGGCTGCTGGTTCCGCTCTGCGTCCTGATCTTCGTCGGGCTGCTGTTCACGTTCTCACGCTCGTCGCTGCTCGCCCTCGCTGCGGGCCTCGTCGTGCTCGCCTACGTCCAGCGCGAGTGGTGGCCGCTCGCCGCGGCCGTCGCGACGCTCGCCGTCAGCGTCGCGTGGGTGCACGTCTTCCCGCACGTCGCACCGCAGGGCAAGTGGACGAAACAGGACCTCGTGCTCCAGCACAACATCGCCAAGCAGCATCCCGGCGCGACGGGGAACGCCGGCAGCATCAACGAGCCGTCGATCCACAGCCACTGGATCAGCCTGCGCGAAGGCGTGCGCACGGTCATCCACCATCCCCAGGGCTACGGGCTCGGGAACGCAGGACAGACCGCGTCGCGCACCGGTACGCCGATTCGGGCGGGCGAGTCGAATTACACCGAGATCGGCGCCGAGACGGGCTTGGTCGGTGCGCTGCTGTGGATCGCCTGGAACCTCGGCACCTTCAGCGGGCTCGTCGTGCGGCGGGCCGGGGCAATCGCCGCGGCGTTCGGCGCAACCCTCGTCCTCGCCGTCCAGACGGACGTCATCGGCGATCCGTGGATGGGCTACTGCATCTGGGCATTCGCCGGGATCGGGCTCGCCACGGTAGCGTTGACGGTTGATGACGATCGATCCCCGCGTCGACATCGGCCACGTGCACCTGAAGGTGAGCGACCTCGACCGCGCAGTGGCGTTCTACCGTGACGTCCTCGGGTTCGAGGTGCAGCACCGCTACGGCGACCAGGCGGCATTCCTGTCGGCCGGCGGCTATCACCACCACATCGGCCTGAACACCTGGGAGTCGAAGGGCGGGTCACCGTCGCCGCGCGGGACGACGGGGCTGTACCACGTCGCGATCCGCTACCCCGACCGGAAGACGCTGGCGCAGGCCGTGCAGGCGGTGATCGACGCCGGCGTCCCGCTGACCGGCGCGAGCGACCACGGCGTCAGCGAGGCGATCTACCTCCACGACCCCGACGACAACGGGATCGAGCTCTACCGCGATCGCCCGCGCGAGCAGTGGCCGGAGGAGATGTACACCGCGCCGCTCGACCTGCAGAAGCTGCTCGCGGAAGCATGAACCCCAGCCGGCGACGTCTCGTCACCGTTCTCGGTCTCGTCGCCGTCTCGCTCTTCTGCGTTGCGCTCGTGCTCGTGCGGTTCGCCCGCACCGGGAGCACCGAGTACATGGGCCTGATCTGGAACCTGTTCCTCGCCTGGATCCCCTTCGTGCTCGCCGTGGTCGTGTACGACCGCTGGCGCAGGCACGGGGCCGGGCTCGCCGTGCTCGTCGTCGGTGCACTCTGGCTGCTCTTCTTCCCGAACGCCCCCTACATCGTGACCGACTTCGTGCACCTGCAGCATCGGCCCGAAGCTCCGTACTGGTACGACGCCGTGACCGTGTCGGCGTTCGCGTGGACGGGACTGCTCCTTGGGTTCGCCTCCCTGTTCCTGATGCAGACCGTCATCCGCCAGTGGCGCGGCGTCGCCAGTGGCTGGGCCTTCGCCGGAGTCGCGCTCGCGCTCGGATCGGTCGGGATCTACCTCGGACGCTTCCTCCGCCTGAACAGCTGGGACGCCGTCGAGCACCCGAGCCTGCTGCCGCGCATCGTCCACGCCGTCGCGCGCGACCCGTTCACCTACAGCGAGGCGATCGGCGTCACGGTGCTCTTCACGCTCGCGCTCGGCTTCGCGTACTTCCTGCTCTACAACTTCGCCGTCGTCGGGCGCGAGCTCGACGTCGAGCGTTAGTGCGCAGCCGCAAGAAGCACGGCGGGCTCACCGTCAACGTCGTCGCCGGAACGCACGTCGTCTTCTTCGGCCTCGACCTGGCGGCGAGCAAGCGCCCGGGCTTCCGCGGCTTCGCCTTCAGGCGCTTCGATCACGCCGAGGGCGACACGGTCTGGCTGCGAGGGCTGAAGACGTTCGAGCAGACCGAGCCGCATCCGGTGCCGGGGGAGACCTTCTCCACGCTGCGCCAGCCGATCCAGGGCTTCCAGTGGGCGGACTACAGCGCCAAGCCAGGAACGGCGTACACCTACACGGTCGTCGCGCTCTACGGCGACGCGGCGCATCTCGAGCAGCGCATCGCCGTCGACGTGGAGATCTTCACCGAGCCGGAAGTCGGGGCGGTGCATTCCGCGTTCTTCAACCGCGGCTCCGTCGCCACGCAGGAGTACGCGCGGCGCTTCCAGAACAAGCCGCCGAACGTCGCCGGTCCCGGCGCGTACGAGTGGCTCTCGCGCGGGTTGCTCGAGGCGTTCGTCGCGTTTCTCGGCCGCGCCGGCGCCGGGTGGGAGGTGCACGGCGCCTGCTACGAGTTCCAGTGGCCCGAGGCGCTTGCAGCCGTGCGTGCGGCGCACCAGCGCGGCGCGAAGGTGCACGTGGTCTTCGACGACATGGGGCCGGGCGCGAAGAACGAAGCTGCAATCGCGTCGTCGAAGCTGAAGGCGCTCTGCCGCGGCCGCGTGAGGGGCAAGCTGATGCACGACAAGTTCTTCGTGCTGAGCGAGCACGGCACGCCGAGGGCGGTCTGGACGGGATCGACGAACCTGACCGAGAACGGCATCTTCGGCCACGCCAACGTCGGCCACATCGTCGAGGACACCGCCGTCGCGCAAGCGTTCCGCGACGACTGGGATCGCCTCGCGGCCGATCCACCCGTCGCCGCCGCGTACCGCAGCGCGAACGAGGCGGCAAGCCCGGCGCCGCCGCACCCCTGGAAGGCGCCGACGACCGCGGTCTTCTCGCCGCGCGGCGCCGAGCTGGACGCACTGCAGTGGTATGCAGACATCGCCGCGAGCGCGAAGCAGGGCCTCTTCATGACCTTCGCGTTCGGCATGCATCCGAAGTTCCGCGACGTCTACGCGAGAGACGACGACGTCCTGCGCATGGCGCTGATGGAGAAGGAGTGGGGGAACCCGAAGACCAAGGCGGAGGAGACGCGCGCGATCCAGCAGCTCCGCAAGCGCCGAAACGTCGTCGTCGCCGTCGGCAACCGGATCGTGACGAACAGCTTCGACCGCTGGCTCGCCGAGCTGCAGCAGCTCGACCCGGACGTGCACGTGTACTGGGTGCACACGAAGTTCATGCTCGTCGACCCGCTCGGCCGCCGTCCCGTCGTCGTGACCGGCAGCGCCAACTTCAGCAAGGCGAGCACCGACACGAACGACGAGAACATGATCGTCATCCGCGGCGACACGCGGATCGCCGACATCTACTTCGGCGAGTACCTCCGGCTCTACACGCACTACGCGTTTCGCGAGTCGGTGAAGATCTACATGGAGAGGAAGAAGGCCGGGACGGCGGAGGACTGGAAGCCGCAGTTCCTCGTCGACGACGACTCCTGGATGGCGCCGTACTTCGACCCCCAGGACAGAAGCGCCCGCGACATGCGCCGGCAGTACTTCGGCGGCCCGATGGCGGTCACCGAAGCGCTGCACTAGGCGGTGCGGCTGCGCTAGAACTTCGGCGTGGCCTCGAAGCCCGTCGAGCAGCTCGAATCGGTCGTGATCCGGTTCGCCGGCGACTCCGGGGACGGCATGCAGCTGACCGGCGGCCGCTTCACCTCGGAGACGGCGCTTCTCGGCAACGATCTGGCCACCTTCCCGGACTTTCCGGCCGAGATCCGCGCCCCGGCCGGCTCGCTGCCGGGCGTCTCGGGCTTCCAGCTGCACTTCGCCGACCACGACATCCTCACGCCGGGGGACGCGCCGAGCGTCCTCGTGGCGATGAACCCGGCGGCGCTGAAGACGAACCTGAAGGACCTGCCGACGAGCGGCATCCTCGTCGTCGACAAGGACGCGTTCACCGACCGCAACCTCCAGAAGGCCGGCTACGACGGCAACCCGCTCGAGGACGGGTCGCTCGACTCCTACGAGGTGCACGCGGTGCCGCTGACCTCGATGACGATCGAGGCGCTCAAGGACATCGAGGGGATCACGAAGCGCGAGGCCGAGCGCTCGAAGAACATGTTCGCGCTCGGGCTGATGTCGTGGCTGTACGGCCGGCCGACGGAGGGCACGATCGACTTCCTGCGCCGGAAGTTCGCCAAGCGGCCGGAGATCGCCGAGGCGAACGTCAAGGCGTTCCAGACCGGCTACGCGTTCGGCGAGACGACGGAGTCGTTCGCGGTCCAGTACGAGGTGCGGGCCGCCGCGCTCGAGCCGGGGCTCTACCGGAACATCACCGGCAACCAGGCGCTTGCGTACGGCCTGATCGCCGCGTCGGTGAAGTCAGGGCTGCCGCTCTTCCTCGGCGCCTACCCGATCACGCCGGCGTCGTCGGTGCTCGAGGAGCTGGCGCGCCACAAGAACTTCGGCGTGCGGACCTTCCAGGCCGAGGACGAGATCGCGGCCGTCGGCGCAGCGCTCGGCGCGAGCTTCGGCGGCTCGCTCGGCGTCTCGACCTCGAGCGGCCCGGGCATCGTCCTCAAGCAGGAGACGATCGGGCTCGGGATCACCCTCGAGCTGCCGCTGATCATCGTCGACATCCAGCGCGCCGGGCCCTCGACGGGTATGCCCACGAAGCCGGAGCAGGCCGACCTCCTCGGCGTGATGTTCGGCCGCAATTCGGAGTCGCCGATCCCGGTGATCGCCGCCGCGACACCGTCGGACTGCTTCCACGCGGCGATCGAGGCCGCGCGCATCGCCGTGAAGTACCGCACGCCCGTCTTCCTGCTGTCGGACGCGTACCTCGCGAACGGCTCGGAGCCGTGGCTGCTGCCCGACGTCGGCGCGATCGCACCGATAGAGCCTGGCTTCGCCGAGGCGAACGGCGGCGAGTTCGAGCCGTACCGGCGCGACGAGGCGACGCTCGCGCGTCCTTGGGCGGTTCCGGGCACCGCCGGGCTCGAGCACCGCGTGGGCGGGCTCGAGAAGCAGGACGTCACCGGTAACGTGAGCTACGACCCCGAGAACCACGACCTCATGGTGCGCCTGCGCGCCCAGAAGGTCGCCGGGATCGCGCAGGACATCCCGGAGCTCGAGGTCGACGATCCCGACGGCGCCGACACGCTCGTCCTCAGCTGGGGCGGGACGTTCGGCTCGGTCGCGGCGGGTGTCCGCCGCGTGCGCGCCCAGGGCAAGAAGGTCGCGCACGCGCACCTGCGCTATCTCAACCCGTTCCCGCGCAACACCGGCGATGTCGTGCGCGGCTACGAGAAGGTGCTGGTGCCCGAGATCAACCTCGGGCAGCTGCAGAAGCTGATCCGCGCGGAGTTCCTCGTCGACGCGACGGGGTTCAACCTCGTGCGCGGGATTCCGTTCCGCGCCGGCGAGGTAGCGGACGCGATCGCAGCAATGGTGGACGCCTGACCTGGCCGGAAAGGGCCGAGGCGGGAGCCCAGAGCCACTGCGCCAGTCCCCCTGACAGCGCATGGTCGGGAGCCGCTTCCCGTGTCGACCCCCGCCTCGACGCAGGTTTGAGGTGTCTCCCCTGCGAAACGGTGATTGACCCTTTTGTCAACTCCTAAACATCTGCGCTAGAAGCGGACCCGATGCTCCTCTACGACAGCTCCGTGTCCGGCAACTGCTACAAGGTGCGGCTGCTGCTCGCGCACCTCGGGATTCCATACGAGCGGCAGGCGGTCGACGTCGTCGACCGCTCGAACCGGCGGGAGCTGCTCGGCGGGCTCAATCCGGGCCTCACGGTGCCGACGCTCGTGCTCGACGACGGCCGGGCGCTCGGCGAGTCCGGCGCGATCCTCTGGTTCTTCGGCGAGGGCACGCGCTTCGTCCCCGCCGACGCGTACGAGCGTGCGCAGGTGCTGCAGTGGCTGTTCTTCGAGCAGTACCAGCTCGAGCCGACGATCGCGGTCGTCCGCTTCTGGGTTGCGTACTCCGGCCGCCCGGAGGAGTTCGAGTCGCAGCGTGAAGCAAAGGTCGAGGGCGGCGAGCGCGCGCTGAGCCGGCTCGAGGAGCACCTCGAGGGCCGCGACTACCTCGTCGGCGAGTCCTTCAGCCTCGCGGACATCGCGCTGTACGGCTACACGCACGTTGCAGAGGAAGGCGGGTTCACACTCGAGCCCTGTCCGGCGATCCGGGCGTGGCTTGCGCGCGTTGCGTCGCAGCCGGGCCACGTCCCCATCGATGCCTGACCGTCTGCGCCCGCTCTGGGATTTCGAGGACGTGCCGGCGACCGAGGCCCGCCTGCGCGAGCAACTCGGGCGTGAGGGCTCCGCCGCGGGCCGCGCCGAGGTGCTGACGCAGCTGGCGCGCGTGCACTCGCTCCAAGACGAGTTCGACGAGTGCGAGGGCTTGCTGCAGGAGGCGGAGTCGCTCGCGGGCGACGACGGGCTCGTGCGCGTGCGTGTGGATCTCGAGCGCGGGCGGAAGCTGCGGTCGAGCGGCGACGGCGCCTCTGCGGCGCCGGTGTTCGAGGCGGCGTTCACGCGGGCATGCGACATCGGCGAGTACTGGTTCGCCGGCGACGCGGCGCACATGGCCGCGATCTCGCTCCCCGAGAAGCTCGTCGAGTGGACGGAGCGCGGCCTCCTGCTCGCGGCGTCGCAGCCGGACGCGGCGTACTGGGCAGGGCCGCTGCTCAACAACCTCGGCTGGCACTACTACGACGTCGGGGACTACGGGCGGGCGCTCGACGTGTTCGAACGCGCGCTCGAGGTGCGGAAGCACGATCCCGGGAATCCCCAGGCGATCGTGTGGGCGCAGGAGGCGATCGACGAGACGAAGAAGGCGCTCGCTAGCGCGACGTAGTCTCGAACTGCTGGGCGCCGTCGTCGGGCGGCGCCTCCCATGGGGCAAGCGAGCGGACGAAGAGGTGGACGCCGATGGTGGCGTCGACCGGCTCCACGATCGTCGTGACGCGGACGCTGCAGCGCTCGCTGTCCGGCCAGCCGCCGCCGAAGAGGTTCGCGCCGCAGTTGCGGCAGAACGTCTTGGCGCTGCCGCCCTCCGGCGTGAAGCTCTGGATCAGGTCATCTCCCTCGACGATCCTGATCGCCGACGGAGCAGCGGGGAAGTTGACGGTGCCCGCGCCGCCAGAGAGGTGCTTGCAGCTCGTGCAGTGGCAGAAGCGGAGCGTTTCGGGGTCGGCGTCGACCTCGAACCGAATCCCGCCGCAAAGGCAGGTTCCGTGGAGGGTCGTCACCGGAGGTGCGGCTCCCACGCTGCCTCGACGACGTAGCCGTCGGGGTCGCGGCACTTGACGCTGACGTACTCGGGCTCCTCCCACTCGCCGACGATCGGGACGCCGTCGGCGACCAGGCGGTCGCGGAGCGCCCGCACGTCGGCCGGCGACCTGACGTGGATCCCGAAGTGCAGGAACGACGGCAGCGCGATCTTCTCCTCGCTGGCCCCGAGCGCAAGCGAGAAGCCGTCCTCGTTGTAGAGCATCAGCGTGTCGTCGTCGTACCGGCGGGGCGGCTCGGCGCCGAAGCCGAAGTACGTCTCGTAGAAGCGGCGCGACCGCTCCTGGTTCCGGACGGCGAGGGCGAGGTGCCTCATCGGGCTGTGTCTATCATCGATCTCGTGGCCACGAACGGCAAGCTGACGGCCAAGGACTACAAGACCGACCAGGAAGTCCGCTGGTGCCCGGGCTGTGGCGACTACGCGATCCTGGCCGCGCTTCAGTCGTTCATGCCCGAGCTGGAGGTCCCGAAGGAGAAGATCGTCTTCGTCTCCGGGATCGGCTGCGCGGCGCGGTTCCCGTACTACATGGAGACGTACGGGATGCACTCGATCCACGGCCGCGCGCCGGCGATCGCGACCGGCCTCTCGACGTCCCGCCCCGACCTCTCGGTCTGGGTCGTCACCGGCGACGGCGACGCGCTCTCGATCGGCGGCAACCACCTGATCCACGCGCTGCGACGCAACGTGAACATCAAGATCCTGCTCTTCAACAACCAGATCTACGGCTTGACGAAAGGGCAGTACTCGCCGACGAGCGAGCTCGGCAAGGTGACGAAGTCGACGCCGATGGGCTCGCTGGACTGGCCGTTCAATCCGCTCAGCGTCGCGATCGGGGCTGAGGCGACGTTCGTCGCGCGGGCGATCGACACCGACCGCGCGCACCTGACCGACGTCCTGCGCGCGGCGGCCACGCATCGCGGCAGCGCGTTCGTCGAGATCTTCCAGAACTGCAACATCTACAACGACGGCGCCTTCGACTTCGTCCGCGACGACAAGACGAACCGAATCTACCTCGAGCACGGAAAGCCGATCCGCTTCGGCGCCGAGGCCGAGAAAGGCGTGCGCCAGCGGCCGGACGGCTCCGTCGAGGTCGTCGAGGTCGGCGACGAGTCGGAGCTGCTCGTGCACGACGCGCATCACGTCGAGTCGAGCCTCGCGTTCGCGCTGACGCGACTGACGCAGTCGACGTGCGGCGCGACGCCGGTCGGCGTCTTCCGCGACATCGAGCGGCCCGTCTACGACGAGCTCATGGCCGAGCAGCTGGAGACCGCCCGCGCGAAGCGCGAAGGCGATCTCGCAGCCTTGCTCGGCGCCGGCGATACCTGGACGATCTAGCTCGGCGCGGGCGCGGAAGCGTCCGTCTGCCACAGGCCGATCGCGTTGCCCTCCGTATCCGTCGCCGTGGCGAACCAGCCCATGCCGGGAACCGGCTGCGGCTCGTCGGCCTTGCCGCCGAGCTCGTTCACGCGCGCCGCACCTGCGTTGATGTCGTCGACGTCGAAGTAGACGCGGATGGCGCCGGGGTCGCCTGGGAAGAGCCCGCCGCCGGTGTCCTCCGAGAACCGGACCATGTGGTACTCCATCGGCCCTACCATCGACTCGAACTGCCAGCCGAGCAGGCCTTTGTAGAAGTCCTGCGCACGGCCGGTGTCCTGCGCGGCGATCTCGATGTGCACGGGCTTGCCGGTCATCAGCTTCTCCTTTCGCGGCGGGGTCTCGGGCGAGTGGCGAGGTAGGAGCTCTTCGCCTGCTCGAAGAATCGCTGATCCCGCTCGCGCTCCGCAACGAGCCATTCGACGAACGCATCGCTGTACTGCGGCGACCCGAACTTCGGCACGTGCACGAACTCGGGCCGCGTCTCCTCCGAGATGGCGTGCACGTGGCGCACGCTCAGGACGTCGAACGCATTGACGGCGCCCGCGCCGAGACGCGCGTTCACTTCGCGGATGACCTCCTTCTGCCGGTACGGATGCGACTGGTCGGGATCGACCTGACCGTAGAGCGGCGCGTGCGGGTCGGTCGTCAGCCGAATCAGCGTCGGCCGTCCCTCCTCGTCGCGCTCTGCCGTCTCGATCACGGCGACCTCGGCGCCGTCGGGCGCGTGCATCACCTGCCGGATGTTCGCGAGCCACTGCGTCCGCGTCGCCTCGAGCTGGCGGCGGATGAAGTCGCGGACGTCGTCGCCCGTCGCGGCCTCGCTCTTCGCACCGTGCCGGAAGTAGAGCCCGCCCGGCACGAACGCAACGTGCTCGGCGACGCGTCCTGTTTCCTTGAACACCAACGGCGCATTGCGGACACCGTCGACGACGACTGCCGTCGACGGCCGTCCGTCCCGCGACAGCGGCTCGACCGAGAAGGCCTCGAACTCAGGCTCGGCGTACTCGTGCAGGCGTTCGTGCAGGAGCTCTTCGTCGAGGCCGGCAACTCCGTCCAGCACGACGACACCGCCGCCCGAGTTTGCCATCGCGGCGATGTCGCGCACCAGCTCGACGTAGTCGACGGTCTCCCGCAGCGCCACTCGCTTCGAGCTCCGCGTCGCTTTCGCCGCGCGAGTGAGGAAGCGGTTCGGCGCCATATGCTCAACCTATCGTGGCCGATTCTGCGTTTAGGGAAGCCGAGTTCGAGACTCGCCGGGAAGCTGCGCCGGCCGTCGCCGTTGCGATGGGATTCCAGATTGCGCTCGCACTCGTCAGCGCGACGGAGGGCTGGACCACCTGGAGGTTCGGCTGGTGGATGTGGCTCGTCCCGATCGCGGCCGAGGGCGCCTTCTTCGTCGTCAGCACCTTGCATGCACCCCACAGGGCGCTGGTGGAGATGGGTATCCGGCGGCAGGTCGGCATCGGCTTGATCGGCGCGGCGAGCGCCTGCAACGCCTTTCTCGTCTTCAGCGTGATCGCGTCGCTCGTGAGCGGGCACGAGACGAGCGGCGCGCATCTTCTGCTCAAGGGCAGCACGGTCTGGATCACGAACGTCATCCTCTTCGGCCTCTGGTTCTGGCTCTTCGACCGTGGCGGGCCCGTGAGCCGTCTCGGCGACGATCTGCCGCCGCCGGACTTCCAATTTCCGCAGATGGAAAACCCCGAGCTCGCGCCACCCGACTGGCGACCGCACTTCGTGGACTACATGTACGTCTCGTTCACCAACTCGATCGCGTTCAGCCCGACCGACGCGATGCCGCTCAACCGCTGGGCGAAGCTGCTGATGCTGTTCGAGGCGTCGCTTTCGGCGATGGTCATCCTGCTCGTCGCCGCGCGCGCTGTGAACATCTTCAAGTAGTCCTAACGCCTGGGGGCTACCCTGTTCCGCCGTGAAGAGGGGGGTCTTCTTTACGCTCGCGTTGCTGGCCTTGCTCTGGCCCGGCGCAGCGCGCGCCGCGACGGGCGTCGTGGTCGCTTCTGTCACCGCGAACCGCGCAGTCCTCCCGTCGCATCCTTTCTACGTCCAGGTCAAGCTCCTGAACCGCGCCGCGCGGCCGCGCAAGGCGACGGTCACGGTCACGCCTGCAAAGCGCACCGTGACTGTCAAGCCGCGCCGTAGGACGCTCGTCAAGGTGCCCGTCACGCTCACGACGCTCGGCCCGAACACGCTGACCGTCGCCGTCACGGGCGTGAAGCCGCGGATGCTCGTCGTCGACGTCGCCGAGTTCAAGGCGCGAACGGGTTCTGTCCTCGTCCCGGACTTCGCCGGCTACGGCGGCCAGTTCAACCATCACGTCTACTCCGCGCTCAGCCGCGCCGCCGGCGTCACCGATCAGAACGTGGTCGACATGGAGAACAAGATGCGGGCGCTGCACCCGGAGTTCTCGCGCATCTTCTTCACGCCTCAGGCGTTCACCGACCCGGACAAGATGCAGTCGTTCGTCAGGACCGTGCAGTTCGCGCAGAGCACGGGCACCGACATCAACATCACGTGGCAGGGCGGGACGTTCCAGCCGCAGCCTTTCGCGAGCGTCTTGCTCGACCTCGTCCGCAACAAGGGCATCACGCACCTCAAGTGGGTCACGCTCCAGAACGAGCCGAACCGGACGCGCATGACGATGGCGGCGTACGAGAAGCAGTACCGCGACCTCGATCCGCTGATTCAGTCGATCCGAGGGCAGGTGAAGTACATGGGCGGCGACCTGACGCGCGGGCCGGACACGGGCCCGCCGAACCAGGCCGCCTGGTTCCAGTACCTGGGCGCGCATATGTCCGACATCCTCGACGCCTACTCGATCCACGTCTTCTGGGACTACTGGGACACGCAGAAGATCGTCGACCGGCTCACCGAGGTGCGGGCGATCGTCGACGCGCTGCCGCAGAAAGCGCGGAAGCCCATCTACGTGACGGAGTACGGAGTCCGTGGTCAGCGCACCTTCAACGGCGCGCCGACGATCGACCCCGGCGTCTGGGACGACGGGACGGCGATCACGCAGACGAACGTGAGCGCGTTCCAACATGCATGGTTCGACGTCCTCGCCGCCGACCTCGGCTACATGGGCACGAGCAAGTGGGACTCGTACTACGGCAAGTACGACAACGGCACGCAGGCGTACTACCTGATCGGCGCGCCGCAGAACGGCTGGCCGCTCTACCCGATGTACAACCTGCTGCAGCTCTTCACGACGACCGTGAAGCGCGGATGGCAGGTCGTCCCCACCGACTCGGTGCCTGGCACGTCGCGTCTGCTCGCGTCGTACGCAGGCAAGAAGAAGCAGCTCACCGTGATCGGCCTCGACACCGTCGGTGCGCAACTGAACACAGGCACCGCGGCGACGAGCTCGTATTCGATCGCCGGGTTCCCGCCGTCGAAGCCGGTTAACCTGTTGGTCTGGAACGCGAACGCAGATGGGTTCGTCGCACCGAAGCAGACGGTGACGGCGGACGCCAACGGCGTCGTGAGCGTCACCGTCGCGCAGCAAGCCGTCTTCGTGCTGACGACGATTCGACTCGGCTGACGGTCGCGGCGCTCGGGCTCGCGACGATCGCCGCCGTCGCAGCCGCCGTGCTGGCCGCGTCGCCGCGCGGGTCGCCCGTACGAGTGGGGGGATTCGAGGCGACGGACACGTGGGGCGTCCTCTTCCTCGCGCTGGTCGGTACGGCATTCCTCTTCTACATCCTCGCGCTGCTCGTGCTTCGCAGCCGGGCTTCGCCTCTCGTGCTCGTGGTCGCCGCCGCCGCCGTGATCCAGCTGACACCGCTCGCCGGTCCGCTGCTGTTGTCGCGTGACGTGTACAGCTACTGGGCGTACGGCCGCATCGTCGCGCTGCACGATCGCAACCCGTTCGTCGTGCCGCCGATCCACTTCGCTCACGATCCGGCAACGCGCGCGGCGGCGTGGAGGCGCCAGACCCCGGTCTACGGCCCCGCGTTCACGCTCGCGACGGGTGCGGTGGCCGAAGCCGCGCAGCGCTCGAGTGAGGTTGCGTCGTTCCTCTTTCGGTTCGCCGCGGCGGTTGGGGGTCTCGCGGCGGCCGCACTCGCCGCGCTGATTGCGCGGCGCAAGGCGTTCGCCTTCGCCTTCCTCGGCTGGAACCCACTCGTCGCACTGAGCTTCGCGGGTGGCGGCCACAACGACGCCTGGATGGTCGTGGTGCTGCTGCTGTCGGCGCTCGCCCTCGTCGCGCGGCGGCGGGATGTCGCCGGGGGTGCGGTCTGGCTGCTGGCGGCGGCGGTCAAGGCGCCTGCGCTCGCGCTGCTCCTGCTGCAGCGGTCTCGGCGGGGCTTTTGGCTCGGCGCCGCGGCGGCAGCGGTCGTGGTGGCGGCGGCGTCGACGGCGATCTTCGGCGGCGCATGGCTGTCGGCGGGCGCGCAGCTCTCGGGGCGGGAAGCGAGCTTCGGCCTGCCGGCCCGGCTCGAGTCGCTCGGCTTGCCCGGGCTCGCCGCGCATGGGCTTGCCCTGGCGGTGCTGGTCGTCGGTGCGGTGTATCTCGCGCGCCGCCGCCCGAGCCTGTCGCTCGGCGCGTCGCTTCTCGTCTTCACGAGCCCGTGGGTGCTTCCCTGGTACGCCACCTGGCCGGTGGCGCTCGCGGCCGTCGAGGAAGACGTCGCCGCGCAGGTCGTGGCGGTCGGGCTCGCGCTCTACCTCCTGCCCGACCGCGTGACCCTCTGATGTTCCTCGCTGCGCTCATGAGCGGTGCCGTACTCCTCGGCCACTCCGTCGACGGCCGCCCCCTTCGCGCGTTCGAGGTCGGCGATCCGAAGAGCCCGAACAAGGAGCTCGTCGTCGGGTGCATCCACGGCAACGAGGCCGCGGGCATCGCGATCGCGCGCTGGTTGGAGCAGCAGTCGCCGGCCGGGGTCGACCTCTGGATCGTCCCCGATCTGAATCCGGACGGCCGGGCCCACGGCACGCGCGGGAACGCGCACGGCGTCGACCTCAACCGCAATTTCCCCTTCCGGTGGCGCCCGCTCGCCGGTCCGTACGACTCCGGCGTGCGGCCGCTGTCGGAGCCCGAGAGCCGCATCGCGTACCGCCTGATCCGAAAGCTGCGTCCGCGAGTCTCGATCTGGTTCCACCAGCATCGCGACGCCGTCGACGAGTCGGGCGGCAGCGTGTCGATCGAACGGAGCTACGCGATGCACGTCGGGCTGCCGCTGGTGAGGCTGATCCGCGAGCCAGGCAGCGTCGTCGGCTGGGAGAACCACGTCCTGCACGGTTCGACCGCATTCGTGGTCGAGCTGCCGCGCGGGCGCCTCTCGCACGCGGAGACGGTCCGCTACGGGCGCGCCGTCATCAGCGCCGGCCGCCGGTAAAGGCCATGTCCCAGGGACAGTCCCTGGGACATGGCCCTTCGTCGCTCAGTCTCAGTGGCCGTGGTCGCAGTGATGCGACCCGGACGGTGTCGTCGTGCTCGGTGTGGTGCCGGCGCCCGGCGACGGGGTCGAGTTGCTGCCGCCGGCGGCAAGCGCAACTCCCGCGCCGCCGAGCGCCATTGCCATGAGGGCGGTGGCGATCCAGGCGGCGTGTCTCGTGCGGAACACGTATGACCTCCTTTCGGTCGTCGTGTCCCTTGCACCCAATCGCAACGCCCTAAGAGCGGCTCAAGATTCGCCTAAGACTTCGGTGAGCTCGAGCCGCTCTCGGCGGCGCACACGCGGCGGTGTCACGAACACGGCGAGTGTCGCGCCGGCGAAGGCGGCGACCGCGCCGATCGCGAAGGCGAGCTCGTAGCCGACGACCGACGGGACGCCGCCGGTGCCCGGAATCGTGTGCGCCGTCAGCAACGCCGCACCGACCTGGCCGCCCACGACGCCGCCGACGGTTCGCATGACGGTGTTCATGCCCGTCGCGACGCCGGTCTCGGACGGACGAACGGCTTCTGTGATCAGCGTCGCCATCGCGGCGAACGCGAAGCCGACGCCGATGCCGAGCACGGCCATGGAGAGCAGGATCTGCCAGGGCTCGTCGTGCCACAGCGCGAGCGACGCGGCCGCGCCGGCCACGAGCAGGAGCCCGACCGAGAGCGGCCATTTCGACCCCGTCCGCCGGCCGATCAGGCCGGCGAGCGGGCCGGCGAAGAGAAGCGTGATCGAGCTCGGCAGCAGGAACAGCCCCGCCTTCGTCGCACTCGCATCGAAGCCGTAGTCGACCAACCGCTGCACGTGCAGCGGCAGGCCGTGCGGCGTCTCGACGAAGTTCGGCACGAGCACGAACGTGCCGAACATCGCGAAACCGGCGACGAGCGCCGTCAGGTTCGTGAAGAGCACCTGGCGCATCGCCATCATCCGCATGTCGACGAGCGGCTCCGGCACCCGCAGCTCGGCCAGGCCCCACGCGACGAAGAAGACGAGCGCGACGGCGAAGAGAATGAGCGTGCGCGTCGACGTCCAGCCCCAGCTCTCACCCTCCGTCAGCGCGACGAGCATCGCGATCAAGCCGCCCGAGAGCAGCGTTGCCCCGACGAAGTCGACGCGCGACGGCGTCTTGATCGGCGACTCGGGCACGTAGCGATGGACGAGGAAGGCGGCCGCAGCGATGTTGACCGCGCCGACGATGAAGAGCCAGCGCCAGGACAGGTGGTCGACGATCAGGCCGGAGAGGACGATGCCGAAACCGCCGCCGATCCCGAACACGGCGGAGATCAGGCCGATCGCGACGCCCACCTTCTCGCGCGGAAACTCGTCGCGGATGATGCCGTAGCTGAGCGGGAAGACGGCCGCACCCGCCCCCTGCAGTGCGCGCCACGCGATCAGCGACCAGATGTTCCACGCGAGGGCGGCGCCGATCGAGCCGGCGAGGAAGAGCAGGAGCGAGATGAGCAGCACGTGCTCCTTGCCGTACTGGTCGCCGAGCTTGCCGAGAATCGGCGTCGCGACCGACGCGACGAGCAGGAAGACGGTCAGCACCCACGTGACCCACGTCGTCGTCGTGCCCAGGTCGTGCTGGAGCGTCGGCAGCGCCGGGATGACCATCGTCTGCTGCAGCGCGTACGCGATCCCGGCAAGGGTCAGGATCGCCAGCGTCACGTTGTAGTGCTGCCTGCCCCCCTCCACCTCGGGCAGCCTAGCCGCCGCGGCCGAGCGCTCTCAGCGGCGGGCGAAGCCGACTTCGGCGAGCGTCCGCAGCAGCCACAGACCGCTGACGAACGTGTACACGAAGACCGGCAGGAGCAGCGCGAGGACGCCGACGAGCTGCCGGGCGGCACCCGCGTTCTCCGTGATGATCGAGCCCGCGGCGACCGCGCCGAGCTGCAGCAGGACGCACGCGAGCGCGACGTGGACGATGCGCCAGCGCGTCGACTGCGGCCGAAACTGCTCGAAGCGAGCGTCGGACCAGATCGCGAGCAGGAACGCCGCGAGCACGAGCGTGATCGTGAAGTTCATCGCGCGGCTCCGATGACGAGCGACACGACGTACGCGAGCAGAACGAGCGCGGCGACGACCTCCGCGCGCAGGCGCGGGGCATGTGCCGCTTTTGCCCGCGGTCGCGGCGGATCGCTAAACGACGCCACGGCCGGTCCCTGTCCAGCTTCCCCTCATCCCGCGTCGCAGTATGGGACGGGGGCGGCCCTGCGACCCTAGACCAAGGTCCGAACCGGCCGAGCCGTGCGGCTGCTACGCAGGCTGCTCCTCGACGAGCGGCACCGCCCGCGAGCGGAGCCAGACCGCGGCCGAGACCAGCAGGCCCGCGACGCCCGCGACGGTGAAGCCGAGCTCGGTGCCGCCGGCGGCCGTGAGCCAGCCCATGAGAATCCCGCCGGCGGTTCCCGTGCCGGCAAAGGCGAAGAAGTAGAGGCCGATCAGGCGGCCGCGCAGATGGTCGGGGGCGCTCAGCTGCACGAGCGAGTTCGCGTTCGACGACCAGGTCGTGAAGGAGATGCCGCCGAGGAAGAGGAGGACGCCGATCGCCACGGCCGAGCGCAGCGGAGCGATCAGCAGCTCCGACAACGCGAAGCCCGCCGTTCCGAGGACCGTTGTCGCCATCGTCGCGCGGGCGATGTTCGCGGAGACGAGCGCGCCGATGAGCGCGCCGACGCCGAAGACGGCGGAGAGAATGCCGAACACCTGCGGGCCGGAGTGCAGCGTCTGCTTCGCCAGCACCGGGAGCAGGACGTTGAAGTTGAGGCAGAAGGTGCTCATCACGGCGACGAGGACGAGCACGAGCAGGATCTGGTCGTCGCGGCGCGCGTAGGCGATGCCCTCCTTGATGCCGCGGTAGAGCGTCCGCGGGCGATCGCGCCGCTCGACCGCGTGGAACTCCTCCGGCCGCATCAGCGCGAGCCCGGCGATCACCGCGATGTAGCTGACGGCGTTGACCGCGAAGCAGACGCCGGCGCCGGCGGCGGCGATCAGCACGCCGCCGAGGGCGGGACCGAAGATGCGCGCGCCGTTGAAGACGCCGGAGTTGAGGCTGATCGCGTTCGGGAGCTCCTTCGGCCCGACCATCCGGAACGTGAGCGACTGGCGCGACGGCGCGTCGAGCACCTGGACGAGGCCCATCAGCGCCGCGATCACGTACACCTGCCACGGCTGCGCCACGCCCGAGAGCGCGATCACGGCCATCGCCGACGCGAGCACCATCTGGGTGCACTGCGTCGCGATCACGGTCTTCCACGAGTCCAGCCGGTCGACGACCGCGCCGGCGACGAGGCTGAAGAACGTGAACGGCATGAACTGGCAGAGCGCCAGGATCCCGACGGCGACCGGCGAGTGCGTCAGCGAGAGGACGAGCCACGCCTGCGCGACGCGCTGCATCCACGTGCCGATGTTCGAGATGACCTGGCCGGAGAAGAAGAGGCGGTAGTTGCGGTGCTTGCGCACGCTCAGGAAGGTGCGCGAGCCGGCACGGAGGATCGCTGCGGTCAGGAGCGCTCCTCCTCGAGCTCGAGCAGGTGCGCGAGCGGCTCGATCGCGGCGTCGAGGGCCTCCAGCTGCTCCGGCTCGAGCTGGTGCAGCCGCGCGGCGAGCCAGGCGGTTCGCTTCGACTTGACCGAGCGCAGGACCTTCTGTCCCGCCGGGGTGAGGGAGAGGCCGACACGGCGCTGGTCGCCTTCGACCGGTGCGCGCTGCACGAGCCCTGCGTCCTCGAGCCGTGCGATGAACTTCGACATCCCCGGAACGGACATCCGCTCGACCGCGGCGAGCTCGCGCATGCCGATCCCCGGCCGCGTCTTGATCTGGACGAGGAGCCCGACCTGGCCGCCCGTCACGCCCAGGGAGTGGATCTCGCGCCGCAGCTCGCGGTTGAGCTTGAGCAGCACGGGGCGAAGGCGGTTCGCCAGCTCGGTCGTGTCGAGTGTCTGAAGGGCCAGGGCAGTGAGCATTTCGTTAACCAGGTTAACGAATCGGTACCCGCCCCCGCCGGCCTAAACCCTCGCTCGAGGGGCAGAATGACCCGACATGGCCAGGAACCCCCTCGAAGACGTCGCGCGGGCGCTGCGGGAGCGCCTCGCGGCCGGCGGCGGTGACCCGGGTGACTGGATCGCCGATCAGCTCGACTCGTTCCGCCGCCCCGAGCCGGCGCGGACGCTCGAGGAGCTCCAGGCCGAGCTGGACTCGCTGACCGGCCTCGAGACGGTGAAGGAGCAGGTGCACGCGCTCGTCGCCTTCCTGCAGGTGCAGGCCGAGCGTCAGCGCCACGGCCTCCCCGAGGTCGCGACGTCGCAGCACCTCGTCTTCCTCGGCAACCCCGGCACCGGCAAGACGACCGTCGCGCGCCTGCTGGCGGAGATGTACCGCGCCATGGGGCTGCTCCGGCGCGGGCACCTCGTCGAGGTCGACCGCGCAGCGCTCGTCGGCCAGTACGTGGGGATGACGGCGATCAAGACCGACCGCGTCATCCGGCGCGCGCTCGACGGCGTGCTCTTCATCGACGAGGCGTACTCACTCTCCGTCGGCGACGAGCGGTACGACTTCGGGCCGGAGGCGATCGAGACGCTGCTGAAGCGGATGGAGGACTACCGCCACCGCCTCGTCGTCATCGTCGCCGGCTACCCGCGGCTGATGCAGCGGTTCCTGCAGTCCAACCCGGGGCTGCGCTCGCGGTTCTCGCGCGAGATCAGCTTCCCGGACTACTCGACCGACGAGTTGGTCGCGATCACCGTGAAGCTGGCGGGGGAGTACGAGTACACGCTCGACCCCGAGGCGACGGAGGCGCTGCGCGCGATCCTCGCGGGCGCGGCGCGCGGCGAGGGCTTCGGCAACGCGCGCTTCGCCCGCACGCTGTTCGAGCAGGCGCTCAACGCGCAGGCGCTCAGGCTGGCGCGCGTGGAGGGGGGTGATCTCGCGGAGCTCGAGCGTTCCGAGTTGATGACGCTGCGGGCACCGGACGTGCTCGCGGGTGCGCGCGCGCTCGGCGAGGAGCCTGCGGGCGACGCCGCGCGGGGCGGTCTCTTCCGCCGCCGCCGCTAGCTGAGCCAGGCGGCGATCAGGAAGCCGATCGCCGCGGCGGCCGCGAGGCCGACGAGCACGAGGTTCGCGGCGAGCAGGATCGCCATCCCGCGAGAGCGGGCGCGCTCTCGGTTCCGCGCGGGCGCGCCTTCCTCGTTCCGCCAGTCGACGGCGGAGGCGAGCACGCCGGTGATGAACTGGTTCAGGCTGACGCCGTCGCGCTCCGACGCCTTCGCCAGCTGCTCGTGCAACGTCCGTGGCATTCGCAGCAGCAGGCGGCCGCTGTACGTCCCGTTCTTCTGCCGCGGCCGTGCGGAGGGTGCGTCAGGCGGCGCGTCCCTGACGGCGTCTGGAGTCGCCATGGCCGGAGTCTAGCTCGCGCGAAGCCGGAAATTCCGTCTTTTCGACCAGGTTTGCGCGCAGCTTCGCGAGACCGGAGGCGAGCAGGCGTGACGTGTGGGTCTGCGAGATGCCGAGAGCCGATGCGACCTCGGCCTGGCTCATGTCGCGGAAATAGCGGCACCGCAGCGCGTCGCGCTCGCGCTGGTGCAGCCTGCGCAGCCCGCTCGACACGACTACGCGGTCCTCGCTCGCGCGCAGGTCGTCGTCGGGAGCGGCGACGTCGTCGTGCGGGACGAGCACGACCGGCGTCTCCGGCTGCTCACGCGGCGTCCGGATGAGCGTGACGCGGTCGCGCAGATGCCGCTTGATCTCGCCGACGATCGTCGGCGCGGCGTACGACGCGAGCTCGCCGCGGCCCGGCTCGAAGCGATCGACCGCCTTGATCAGCCCGATCGTGCCCACCTGGACGAGATCCTCGACGCGTTCGCCGCGGTCCGCGAAACGCCGGGCGAGAGCGCGCGCGAGCGGCAGGTACGCCTCGATCAGCTGCTCTCGGGCGGCGAGGTCGCCGTCGCGCCGGTACGCGCGCTGCAGCGCCGCGGCCTGCGCGTGTGAGAGTCCCGACCCGCGTCTCGCACCGCTGCGCATTTTCTACAAAGTCACTCTAGACATTTCGCGACGCATTCACAAATTCATGGGTCATCGACGTCGCGTGTGGGTATTACTTGGAGTGGACGTCCATTTCATCGGTGCAGGGGAGACTGGTGCACGCGGCGCAGTTCGTGGGGGTGAAGAGAAGCACGACGGTGAAGCTCGCCGTGCTCCCGTTTGCGGGAATGCTCGCCCTTGCGCTCGCGACGCCCGCGCACGCGGACGATCAGACGGCGCCGCCGCCGCTCATGATCGCCAAGACCGCCGCCATCGCACCCGATGAGCCCGATGCAACGATGCCCGACGCCGCCGCGATCGCCGAAACGGCGACTCCCCCGCCTGCGCCCACTCCGGAGCCGGCACCCGTGCGGGTAGTAGCAGCGTCCGGCTGGGAACTGGCTGCAAAGACCCCTGTTGTGCACCGCCCGGCGCCTGCCCGCACGCCGGTTCCGACGGCCCGCGTCGCACCTGCGCCGGTGATATCAGCGCCTGCGCGGCCGGCGCGCGCGGCGCAGCCGCATCATCCTGCCGAACGTCCGCACGCGGCCGCACCGCGGGCGACGCCGAGGTGGTATCAACTCTCCCCGAGGCAGTATCGGCACGCCCAGGCCGATCGCCACAGCAGCCAGACGCAGGCGGCGGCCGCGACGCCTGCGAAGGCTGCTCTTGGAGCTCCCGGGCCGGCGCCCGCGCAGCCGCAAAAAGCGCGCGCGATCTGCGAGTTGCGCCTGGGGAAATGCCTGCAGATCTGCAGCTGGAATGCGATGCATAACGGCTCGCAGAACGAGCGCTGGATCGGTGCGTGCATCTCATCGTACGAGCCCGTCGAGAAGCTGGACAAAGCCCACGAGCTGCTCCTCCAGCGCCTGTGGTCGATCGCGCTCGACGTGCGGAACGCGGCGTCGGGGCGGCAGTATCAGTGCTTCGCGCCGCAGTATCAGAGCGGGACGTGCGCCGCGGCGCGATCCTCGCACCCGGCGGCAAGGATTCGGCCGCAGATGCGTCCGCAAACGACGCTCGCGTCGGCCCACGCGGCTCCCCTCCGAAGCCTGACACACGTGACCTTTCGGCATCATCGCCTGCCCGCGGCAGCGGCCGTCACGCGCGCAGTCCGCTCGGCGACGACGGTCGTCCGGCGGCCGCACGTGTCGCGCGAGGTCGCGCCCGCAGAAGAAGCGGGTGGCGCGGGTGCCTCCGCCGACTGGCTCCTGCGAGCACTCGTGGCCCTCGTCGCCGTCGCGATGATCGCGCTCCTGCTCGCCGCGTCCTCGCAGCTGCCGGCGGCCGGCACCGCCGTCAGCGGGATGCGGACGCGCCTGGGCAGCAAGGGGCTCTCGACCAGCCGCATCGACCTCGGGCGCGAGCGCTCCGCCTCGCCGCCCCGCGGCAAGGGGATTCCCTACCGGGACTGATCCGTCGCGTCGTCGCTCGAGGCGAGCGCGCGGAGCTGGTCGACCTTCAGCGGCGTCACCTTCAGATCGGAGCTGCGCGCAGGCTCGCCGGTGCTGTTGTAGGTGAGCCGCGCCTCGGTCCGCGGCACGCCTTCGAGCAGGCCGAGCTCGGTCGCCCTGCGCACCGCCTCGATCCGGTTGCTCACCTCGAGCTTCCGCATCGCGTGGCTCAGGTACTCCTTCACGGTGTGGCGGCTCAGGTAGAGACGGCTGCCGATCTCGGGGTTCGTGAGGCCTTCGGCGACGAGACGGAGGACTTTCAGCTCCTGCCGCGTCAGCTTCGTCTCGGCGGCCGTCCGGCGTGAGTCGATGAGAGCTGCGGCGGCGCGCGGATCGATCACGCTCTCGCCTGCCAGCACCCGCTCGACGACGGCGCCGAGGTCGAGGTCTTCGGCGTCCTTCAGGAGATAGGCGCGCGCGCCGGAGTCGATCGCGGCGGCGACCTCGGCCTCCTGGCCGGGCTCCGCGAGGATGATGACCCGGGCCTCCGGCAGCCGAGTCGCGAGCGCGTCGCAGACCTCCGCCGCCGGCGCGTCCGGGAGCTGGAAGTCGAGCAGCACCACGTCCGCGGCGTGACTCGCCGCGGCCGCGATCGCTTCGGCGCCCGTGGCGGCCTCCGCGACGATCACCGCGCCGTTTCGTGAGAGCTCCGCCCGGATCCCGGCGCGGACGATCCGATTCGGCTCGACGAGGAGGACGCGCGTGCTCACGAGCCGGATCGTAGAGGCGTCCACCCGCCCGGGGGGAGCGCAGACCCGACAGCCGGGGTCTAGGACGCGCGCGCGCGAACACGGAAGCTGGGCCCATGCGGTGCTGGTTCGCGCTGCTCTGCGCCCTGGCGGTGGTCGCGCTGGCGTTCGCCCATGTCGGCACCGCGGCGGCGGATTCGACCCAGACGAGCTCCAACGAGGCGACCTCGTCGTCGTCGAACGACAGCACGACGAGCCAGAGCAGCACGCAGGTACAGACGGGCGGCGGGTCGGGGAGCGGCCAGTCGCAGACGGTGACGCAGTCCGCCCCGACCCAGCAGACCGCTACGAGCACCGCGACCTCGACGCAGGCGCCGGCGAACGTCGGCACCGACGGCCCCGGCGCGAAGCAGAGCAACACGAGCGCGTCGACGAGCTCCGCCGCGAACACGAGCGCGACGAACCAGGGCAGCTCGCAGACGCAGACGGCGCCGTCCGGCTCCGGCTCCGGATCCGGATCCGGCGGCCACTCGTCCGGTCAGACCCAGTCGGCAGAGCAGAGCGCCCCGACGAAGCAGGCGAGCGACGCCAACGCGAAGTCGACCCAGCAGGCGCCCACGAACGTCAACATCGTCGTCCGGGTCGACAGTCCGGGCAACGACGGGCCCGTGACGCAGACCAATTCCTCGGTGGCCGACGCGACGGCCGGGAACGCGAATCAGGTCACCCAGACCGGAACGCAGACCCAGGCAGGGGGCGGCACCGGCAGCGGCCAGACACAGGAGGCGGCTCAGAGCGCCCCGACGACGCAGGCGGCGAACGCGGACGCGCGCTCGACCCAGGTGAACCCCTTGAATGTGAACATCGTCATCCGGAACAAGAGTCCGGGTGACACGGCGCCCGTCACGCAAACCAACTCTTCGCAGGCGACGGCCGATGCCGGGAACACAAATGCCGTCACGCAGACGGCCGGCCAGACGCAGACGGGTGCCAGCGCCGGCGGCGGCCAGTCGCAGGTGCTCGTACAGAACGCGCCGTCCTCGCAGACGGCCGGCTCGACGGCGACGTCCACCCAGACGGCGCCGACGAACGCCGGCGTGTCGATCTCGTACGGGCCGGCGAGCGATCCGAACGGCCACGGCGTGCCCGGCACGCTGATCCAGATCTGGATCCCCGCCGCGATCGGGCCCTCGACAAGCACGAACGCCTCGAGCGCCACCTCGACGACGGCCAACTCGAACACGGCGACTCAGACGGCCCAGCAGACCCAGACGGCGCCGTCGACCCAGGCGGGGGCTGGGTCGGGACAGTCCCAGGTCGTGATCCAGAGCGCGCCGACCACCCAGACGGCGACGGCGATCGCGTCCTCGACGCAGACGGCTCCCGCCGCCGCGACCTCCCCCTCGAGCACGAGCACCTCGACCGCGACCTCGAGCGCGGTCAACTCGAACACGGTGACGCAGACCGCCGAGCAGACCCAGACGGCCCCCTCCACCCAGGCGGGGGGATCCGGGCAGTCCCAGGTCGTGATCCAGAGCGCCCCGACCACCCAGACGGCGACGTCCACCGCGTCGTCGACACAGGGTGCGTCGGGGGGGTCGAGCTCGTCCACGTCGACTTCGACCGGCTCGCACGCCGTGACGCAGACGGCCGAGCAAACGCAGTCGGGCGCCGGCGCCCAGACGCAGGTCGTCGAGCAGAGCGCCGGCGGAGTGGCGTACGAAGACGCCTGGGCGTCGACGCACCACCGGTACCACACGGCCGGCGGGTGGAGCTTCGCGCGTGACGCCGCTCCGATCTTCGTGTCCGCCCCGCATGCGTGGTCGCCGGAGTCCGGTGCCGCAGCGGCGAGCAGCTCCCGCCCCCGGCCGGCGCCTGCGCGCACGGGCCGGGGCGCACCGCGGACGCCGCAGGCACCGCTGCCGTCGCAGGCGCCGGCCGCCCTCGGCGCCGCGGCCGGTGGTTCCGCCGGCGGCGGGCTGTGGGTCTTCGCAAGCTTGTTGCTTCCGTTCCTCCTGATCACTCCCTGGTGGGGTGGTCGTCAACGCCCGTCGGTCATCCGGCGACTGAGGGGCGTCGTCTCCCGTCTCGAGCGTCCTGGCTAACCGCCTTCGGCGGAATTCCGGGCCGCGGCGCCGGCGCGCCGTGGCTGAGACAGACGTAACGACGACAACAAGGAGACATCGAACAAGTGATGAAGCGCCATCTGATAGCGGTGGGCGTCGTATTGATCGCCCTTGCCGCGTGGGTGGGGACTGCTTCCGCCGCGAACGATCCTCCGGCGCCAGGTGCGAACCAGCTGCTCGGCCAACTGGCCGGTGCACTCCAGGGCGCGCCGTCGGGGAGTCTCGCGGGACAGAACGCGTCGAACACGTCTCTGCCGATCGGCGTCACCGGCAGCGGCATCTCCATCGGTTCGGGCTCGGGCTCGGCGAATCAGACCGCCACGAACACGGCGAACGCTGACTCGTCGAACAAGAGCAACACGAACCAGGGTGCCACTGCCACGCAGACCGGTGGCAGCTCCAGCTGCCTCTCTGGCTGCGGTGGTGCAGGTCAGTCGCAGAGCATCGATCAGTCGGCCCTGACGAAGCAGAACGCCGGCTCCGATGCGAACGCGAATCAGAACGCGGTCAACGCGAACGTCCCCGTGAGCATCGCGGGTGGAAGCGTGTCGGGAGGCTCGAGCTCGGCCACTCAGGACGCCACGAACAAGGCGAACGCTGATGCGTCGAACAAGAGCAACACCGACCAGACGGCGACGGCCACGCAGACCGGCGGCAGCTCCAGCTGCCTCTCGGGCTGCGGTGGTGCCGGTCAGTCGCAGAACGTCGACCAGTCGGCACTGACGAAGCAGAACGCCGACGCCGACGCGAAGGCGAAGCAGAATGCCGTCAACGCGAACGTCCCCGTGAGCATCGCGGGTGGGAGTGTCTATGGCGGATCGAGCTCGGCCGATCAAACGGCCAAGAACACCGCCGACGCCTCCGCCAACAACAAGAGCAACACCAATCAGGCCGCGACCGCGACCCAGACGGGCGGCAGCAGCAGCTGCCTCTCCGGCTGTGGCGGCGCAGGCCAGTCGCAGAACATCGATCAGTCGGCCCTGACGAAGCAGAACGCCGGCTCCGATGCCAAGGCAAAGCAGAACGCTGTGAATGCGAACGTTCCCGTCGCTATCGCCGGATACGACGTGAGCGGAGGTTCGAGCTCGGCAGATCAGACCGCCACGAACAAGGCGAACGCTGATGCGTCGAACAAGAGCAACACCGACCAGACGGCGACCGCGACGCAGACCGGCGGCAGCTCCAACTGCCTCTCCGGCTGCGGCGGCGGCGGACAGTCGCAGAACGTCGATCAGTCGGCACTGACGAAGCAGAACGCCGATGCCGACGCGAAGGCGAAGCAGAATGCCGTCAACGCGAACGTCCCTGTGAGCATTGCCGGATACGACGTGCAGGGTGGTTCCAGCACGGCGTCACAGGACGCGAGCAACAAGGCAAACGCTGACGCGTCGAACCACAGCAACACGAGCCAGGATGCGACGGCGACCCAGACGGGTGGCTCGAGCTCCTGCTACTCCGGCTGTGGCGGCAACGGTCAGGAGCAGAACGTCGACCAGTCGGCGCTGACCAAGCAGAACGCCAGTTCGGACGCGAAGGCGAAGCAGAACGCCGTCAACGCGGGCGTCCCCGTCGGCATCGCCGGCTACGACGTGAGCGGCGGCTCGGACCCGTCGGCTGATCAGACGGCCTCCAACAAGGCCAATGCCGACTCGTCCAACAAGAGCAACACCGACCAGAGCGCAACCGCGACGCAGACGGGCGGAGACAGCCACTGCTTCTCCGGCTGCGGCGGCAACGGCCAAGAGCAGAACGTGAGCCAGGACGCGACGACGAAGCAGAACGCGTCCTCGGATGCAAAGGCCAAGCAGAACGCCGTCAACGCCAACGCCCCGATCCTGACCGTCGGTGGGGATCCGAGCAGCGACTCGAGCTCGGCGACCCAGGACGCCAGCAACAAGGCGAACGCGGATGCGTCGAACAAGAGCAACACCGATCAGGGTGCGACGGCGACCCAGACCGCCGGTGACAGCTGGTGCTTCTCCGGCTGCGGTGGCAATGGTCAGGAGCAGAACGTCGCTCAGATCGGTGAGACGAAGCAGAACGCCGACGCGAACGCAAAGGCGAAGCAGAACGCGGACAACGCAGATACGCCGGTGTCGATCCTGGGCATCGGCCTGAGTGGCTCGGACCCGAGCTCGGCGGATCAGACGGCCAGCAACAAGGCCAACGCCGATGCGTCGAACAAGAGCTCGACCTCTCAGGATGCAACCGCGACGCAGACGGCCGGCGACAGCCACTGCTTCTCCGGCTGCGGCGGCTCGAGCCAGGAGCAGAACGTGCTCCAGGTCGGCAAGACCAAGCAGAACGCCGACTCGAACGCGAAGGCAAAGCAAGACGCGCTGAACGCGAACGCTCCGGCGCTGGCGGTCGGCGGTGACCCGAGCGGCGACTCGAGCTCGGCGACCCAGGACGCCAGCAACAAGGCGAACGCGGATGCGTCGAACAAGAGCAACACCGATCAGAGTGCGACGGCGACCCAGACCGCCGGTGACAGCTGGTGCTTCTCCGGCTGCGGCGGGAACGGCCAAGAGCAGAACGTCGCCCAGATCGGCAAGACGAAGCAGAACGCCGACGCGAACGCGGCCGCGAAGCAGAACGCGGACAACGCCGACACGCCGGTGTCGATCCTGGGCAGCAGCCTGGGTGGGTCGGATCCGTCGGCGGATCAGACGGCCAGCAACAAGGCCAACGCTGATGCGTCGAACAAGAGCTCGACCTCCCAGGATGCGACCGCGACTCAGACCGGCGGCAGCAGCTGGTGCTGGTCCGGGTGCGGCGGCAACGGCCAGGAGCAGAACGTCCTTCAGCTCGGCGAGACGAAGCAGAACGCCGACGCGAACGCGAAGGCGAAGCAGAAGGCGCTGAATGCG
>DATCYR010000049.1:0-23824 GCA_036526315.1 Gaiellaceae bacterium
GCAAGCTCGCCCCCGGCCGTGGTGCGTCGAGGCTAGCTCCCCGCGAGCTTCGCCGCCCGCCGCAGGAGTTCCGTCACGTGCGACAGGCCGCTCTGGATCTCGCCGTGGTTCGGCATCTTGCCGTCCGCGGCGTTCGCGAGCGTCTGCTTGATCTTCCCCGCCGCGCTGTCGCGGTCGGCGGCGAGTTGCTGCAGGGTCTCCTGCTCGTCCGCGTACGCGGAGTCGTCCGACGCGGAGCCGGACGCGAGCGCCTTCGAGTCCGCGATCAACGTGTCCGTCGCGAACTGGCCGACACTCGAGTTGATCTGGTCGTACCCCTTGGCGAGCTCCGCGGTCGCCGCGAGTGCGGCCGGCACGGAGGCGAGCGCCTGCGTGATGACGTGCCCGTCGGAGAGGTAGTCGTCCTTCAGGCCGAGCAGGTGCAGCATCGTCGGCCGGATGTCCGTCTCCTCGACCCAGGTGCCGACCTTGCTGGCCTCCGGCACGGTGTTGTTCGCCTCGGGGTCGTGCGCCTGGTTCCCGTCGGCAGGTTGCGGGCCGTCTACGCCGCGGACGGCGACGCCAGGCCCGGCCATGCCGACCCAGGTGACGTCGATGTTCGGGCTGTAGTAGCCGTGGTCGTAGGCGAAGCTGGTGTTGATGCTGACGTTCGGGCCGGTGGTCGAGAAGAAGTAATCCCCCTTCGGGAACAACGTGTAGGTCGGTGTCCGGAGCGGATCCGACGTCTGGATGTGGAGCACGCGCTGCTCGAGCGCGCCGGCCTGGTATTTCGTGATCTTCTCGTTGTTGACGCCGCTGTACGGGTCGTTACCGGTCATCGCCGCCGTGTCCCGCTCGAGCTGGCGGACGGTCGGATCGTTCGCCGACGGCTGGCCGTGCACGTAGATCGACGCGCCCTGCGGCTCGATGTCGAACTGCGTGGATGCCGAAGCCGTTCCGGAGAGCAGGCCCTTGATGTTCGCCTGCAGCTCGCCGATCTTGCCGGCCGGGTAGTTGCACGGCGTCGTGACGCCGTCGCACCCGGGCGGTGACGGCACGTTTGCGCGGCCGACGTTCGCGCCCGCAAACTGGTCGTTCTCCTCCGCGCTGATCACGAACAGCGTGTTCGCCGGGGTGATGCCGTCCGCGGCGAGCCGGTCGAAGAACTTCTGGAACGCCGCGTCGTAGTGCTGCGCGTTCGTGACGTAGCACGAGTCGCCGGGGCCTACCGGGCGGCCGGCGGTTGCGGCGTTCGCAGTCGTGGTGCAGCCGACCCTGGTGTCCGACTTCTTCTCGTGCAGGTCGGAGATGTAGCCGTACGTGACCGGGATCCCCGCCTCCTGCATGTCCGCGAGAACGGCCAGCGACTGGGTGGCCGTCGGGTTGAACCCGGGAAAGCCCGGTGTGCCGGTGAAGGGCTCGCGGAGCGTGTTGCCGTCGAGGTCGACGAGGTTTCCGTTGGCGTCGGTCACCCGGAACCCGTTGTGGAACTGGTTCGGGCCGCCGCCGACGGCGGGCGCCATGTACTGGGCACCGAAGAGCGCCTGGTAGCCGCTGTAGCCGCCCGGCTCGTCGGGCAGCAGGTCGGCGACCGGCCTCGGCGAGGACGCGCAGATCGCCGCGCCCTGCGCGCAGTGGATCGCCTCGCCGACGTACTTCGCGACCTGAACGTCCTTGAACGGGTCGGGGTTCGCGGCCGTCTCGGCCGCCTCGGGTGAGCCTGCGCCGAACACGGTGGGCACGTCGACGGCCGCGTTCTCGAGCACCATGTTGGCGGTCGAGAAGTCGCCGACCGTGCAGCCCGCACGGGTGAACGGCACCCACGGCGCCGGCGTGATCTTGTTCGAGGTGCCGCCGTAGACCATCGAGGGCGCCGTGTCGATCGGGTTCGCGAACGGCGGATTGGTCTTCGTGTCGATGATCGGCGACGTCCAGTAGGTGAACGACGTCGCTGGATCCGTCGAGCCGTCCGGGTTGTACGTCTTGTACGAGTTGGACAACCCCTGGCCATGACGGTCGCCGTACAGGCCGCTGTAGATCGTCAGGCTGTCGTCCGCGGTGTGGGCGATCAGCGGGGTGTGCGAGTTCGAGAAGACGGTTCCGTTGTTCTTCAGGAAGTTGAGCAGGTGCGGCATCTGCTCGAGATCCGAGGGAACGTTCGGATTGTCCCGCGCGAAGTGCACGTTGTCGAAGACGATGTTGATGACGTGCGAGATGCCGTTGCCGAGGTCGCACGACGCCGCCGCCGGCGCGCTTTGCGCGCGGGTGGCGGCCGAGCCGGCGTTGGCAGTGGCCGAGATCGCCGCGACCGCGGCGAGCGACGCGAGCAGGCCGAGCAGCATGAAGCCGCGTCGACCGAGAAGGTGCTTGATCAAGTCTCTCTCCCCTTTCCTCGGTCTACTGACGAGCCTGTGGATCATTACCTGTTTGCCGGGAACCGGGTGGTGACGAAGGAGTGACATCTCCGTATCAACACGCGGGCGCCGGCGTCGTCTTCTGGGCCGTCTTCGGCGCTTTCGCGCTCGGCGAGTACGCGGCGCGCTTCCGCAGCCGCCGCAACCGGCGGGGACGCCCGGCCGAACGCTGGAGCCTCGTGGTCGTCAGCGCGTGCGCGGTGGTCGCGATCGTGGCCGGCATCGAGCTGGCGAGGTGGAGCGGCGGCTCGTTCGGCGCCGCCGCGTGGCCGCTCTTCGTTCTCGGGATCGCCCTGATGGCCGCCGGCATCGTCGTCAGGCAATGGTCGATCCTGACGCTGGGAGGCTTCTTCACCATCGACGTGCGCGTCGCGTCCGATCAGACCGTCGTCGATCGCGGGCCGTACCGCTGGGTCCGCCATCCGTCGTACACCGGGCTCGTGCTCTTCTTCGTCGGGGTCGGCCTCGCGTTGGGGAGCTGGGCGTCGCTCCTCGTGCTCGCGGTGCTGCCGACGGCGGGACTCGTCGTGCGCATCCGCTCCGAGGAGCAAGCGCTCGTCGCGTCGCTCGGCGAGAGCTACCGACGCTATGCGGCCGGGCGACGGCGGCTGTTCCCCGGCATCTGGTAGATCCATATGGCACCGAGGTCGGGCTGCTCGCAGCCCTTTCGACGCGGCCGCGCCGCGTCACCGAGCTGGCGGCGATGGAGGGAGTCACCCAGCCTGCGGTGACGCAGCTGGTCAATCGCCTCGAGCGGCGCGGCTGGGTCGAACGGCACACCGACGAGCGCGACGCCCGCGCCGTCCTCGTCGCCCTCACCGCCGCCGGCCAGGCTGCGCTCGACAGCGTGCGCGCTGAGTTTCGCGCGCTCCTGCACGAGGAGATGGCCGCGCTCGGGGACGACGAAGTCGAGACGCTGGCGGCCGCAGTGGACATCCTCGACCGGCTGATTGACCAGATCGGCGGCGCGCGCCGGTTGCCCGGCTGGACGGGAACGAGGCCGACGCCGAGTCGCTGCTGGCTCGCGCGCCGAGCTGGCCGTGGCGCTCCTCGCACCACCGCTGCCGTAGAGCTCACCGCGCGCGCCGCCTGGACGGCTTAAGTGCTACGAGCCGGGGCCGGCCGTCATCGCGCTCACCAGGTTTCGCGTTGTCGTCCTGGCCGACCTCCCAGGCGCACGCGACCCGCTGTGGGGCCCGGAATCGGGGCCCCACAGCGTTCCGGATCCATCAGTGGACAAGTGCGCCGTCAACGAAGAGCTGGATCGTGCCCGCGGCCAGCGCCGCCGACGCAACCGTGTCGACGCCGTCGAGCGTGTTGATGTCGATGCGGTCGAGAGTGGCCTCGGGGTGAAGAGCCTTCACCGTCGCCGCGAGTCCGCTGACCTTCACGGCGCCGGCGTCGCCGCTGACGTCGATCCTGTCGTTGCCGTCGGTGCCGAGAATAGTGACCCGATCGGCCGCGCCGTCACCTGCGGCGCCGCCGAGAGCCGACGCCAGGTCGACGTTTACGGCCCGAACTGCCGTTGCCCTGAGGTCGTTCACGGTCACGGCGTCGGCGCCGCCGAGTGCGTTGAAGTCGACGCGCTCCACGCCTGCCGTGTCCATCACGATGTTCCCTGGGTTCCGGAAGAACCGCAGCCGCGTTCCGTTCGCCGACAGGTCGACCTGCTCGGCTGCGGCCGCGCCGTTGAAGACCATCGTGTCGCTGCCGCGCTGCCCCTCGACCTTGTCACTCCCGTCGCCGGGGTCCCAGATGAAGGTGTCGTTCCCGGGGCCGAGCAGGCCGGTGTCGGCACCGCGGTTGCCGTCGATCGAGTCGTTCCCGCGCCCGCCGAGCAGCGTCTCCGCTCCCGAGCCTCCCGACAGCGTGTCGTTCCCGTCGCCGCCGGCAAGGATCGTCGGCGTCGTGTCTTCGAACACCCCGTTGCTCTCGTCGATGCGGATCGTGTCGTTCCCGGCGCGGCCGTCGACGACGATTCGCGCGATGCTGGAACGCGGGAAGCTGAAGTCCGCCGAGCCGTCGTCGCCTGCGTCGACCTCGATGACGCTGGAGTCGCCGGCCTTGAGGCGAAGCGCGATCTTGTCGCTCGCCTTCGTGCCTCGGACCATGAGCGTGCCGTAGTTGACGGACTCGGTCACGCCGTGCGCCGACGCGGCCGCTCCGCTCGAGACCCCGAACGCGGCAACCGCCGCTGCCGCCAGCCCGAGGCTGAGCTTGAGTCGAATGTGGTTCATGAAAGTCGTCCTTTCGAAAGTGTTGAGCTGTCAAGAGGTGAAGACCCCGAGGAGCGCGATCTATTCCGGGAATACGCGGGCGCGCGCGGAGTCCTGAAGAGCGTGTACCGCTACCGGCACCGCGATGAGGACGATTTCGCAGAGCTCGCAGCGCTCGCCGACGGGTCGCTCGACCCGGAGCGTCGCGCTGCAGTCGCGGCGCGCGTCGCGCACTCGCCGGAGCTCGCCGCGCTGCTCGCCGAGCAGAGACGTGCTCTCGCGCTGACCAACCATGCCGCGGCGACGACCGAGACCCCGCACGCATTTCGTGCGCGCGTAGCGGCAGAGCAGCGTCGTCCGCGCCGCGCGGCGCTGGTCGCGGCGTTCGCAACAGCGACGCTTGCGACGGCCGTCGGCGCAGGAATCCTCAGCTCCGGCCGGTCAGCCGACTCCTTGCGCGTCGCGCTGCGCCCGACGGCGGTCGTTCCTGGCGCGGCCGGGGAGGCGACGATGACCAAGACACCGTCCGGCTGGCGGATTCGCCTCCGGGCGCACGGGCTCCCCCGGCTCGACCGCGGCAGGTTCTACGAAGCGTGGTTGCGGAGCGAGCGCGGCGTTCTCGTTCCGGTCGGCACGTTCAGCGAGGGGACGGACGTCACTCTCTGGGCCGGCGTCGCGCCGACGCGCTTCACGAGCTTGACGGTCACGCGGGAGCGGAACGACGGCAATCAGGCTTCGTCGGGCGAGAAAGTCCTCGCCGGCACCGTCGTTCGCTGAAGAGCGAAGGCCGCCCCGAAGGACGGCCTTCGCCCGTACGAGCCGGCTGTCGGTTCAGCCGCCGTAGGCCGGGGCGCTCGTGCTCGCGCCACCGACGATCTTCGACCCGCTCGGCGACACGACGTACCACCAACCGCCGAAGTCGTCGAGACCCTCGCCGTTCGTCTGGCCCTTCGACGTGTCGCCCGAGAACGTGTACAGCGGGTGCCCCTTGTACGTGACCTGCCAGCGGCCGTCACGCCGCTTCGTGCGGCCGAGCAGGGACGGCTTGGCGCCGGAGGCCGCATGCGGCTTCCCCGACACGAGCAGCGGCGGCCACTCGCCGGCGCAGCCGCCGTAGCAGCTGCTCTTCGCGCGAGTGTCGCGATCGAACAAGTACAGCGAGCGGCCGTGTCCGTCGACGAGGATGCGCCCGAGCTTCGTTTGCGAGGTTCCAACGCTGGTCGCGCTGGTCGATGCTGCGGCGAGACCGGTCGTGACGACCAATGCCGCCGCCGCGAGTACGAATGCGAGCCTGAGCTTCATGTGTGTCCTTTCGTTGCGTGTTGTCTTCTAGGAGCTGAAGTTGACGTCGGCCGTGCCGCAGCCGACCCGTTCGATCCAGACGTTCTGGACGCCGGGGATGTCGTCTGCGATGTCGTGGTCGGCGACGATCACCTTCACCGACTTGAACGACGCGTCGTTTCCGTCGCCGGCGCGATAGAAGTCCGACTCGAGTACTTCGGTGTGAGCGTCGGTGACGGCCGTCTTCCCGGCCTCGGTCGCCGCGCCTGTGCACTTGAAGCCGGTGCTCTGGAGCAGGCCGTCGCTGTCCCAGCGAACCCCCTGACCCTGAAGACAGCCCTGCAGCGGCCCCTGGCCGATGTCCTGCAGACAGCGGAAGCCGCCGTTCGAGTGCACGAACGCGCTTTCCGGGTCGGCATTGGACGCCGTCTGCGGGTCGTACGCGCCGCCCCCGGTGAGGAAGACCTCGCCGCCCGGGCGGAAGCCGGAGATCGAGGACGCGTTGAACCCAACTCCGACGTGGCTTCCCGCGGCGTCCGCAGACGCAACGAGAACCAGGACGGCGGCGGTCACGACGACGACGGACGTCAGCGTTGCGCCGATGGTGGTGCGGACCATTGTTCCTCCTTTGCTGGATTGCTTTGCTCTCTTCGAGGACCCCTGTCGCGCACGGGCATTCCGTCGACCCGGCGCACTACTTGCCGGCGTGCGCGATACAGCCGGCTCATCACGGTTCCTTCACGCAGTCCGAGCGCGTGTGCCGTCTCCTTGTACGAGAGCCCCGCGACGTCGACGGCGACGAGCACGTCGCGAAACCCATCCGGCAACTCGGCGATGGCGGCATATATCTCGCTCGCCTCGAGCGCCTCGTGCGGCTCGCCTGCGTGCAGGTCGGCGACGAGGTCGAGATCGTCCGGAAGCGCAACGGGACGGAGGCGGCGGCTTTCGGTCCGCTTCTGCGTCAAAAACGTGTTGCGCAGCGCGCGGAGCAGGTACCCGAGGTCGTCGCCGTAGCGGATCAGTCGGGGGCGCTTGAGCACGCGCGCATACGTCTCCTGGACGAGGTCCTCGGCATCCTCGCGCGACCCCGACAGCGCCCAGGCCGCGCGATAGAGCTTGTCGAGGTGATCCCCGAGCCGCGTCGTGTCGAGCGGCTTCGCCATGCCGGTATCGCCCGCCTCGCGCTACTGGATGTTGTGGTTGAGGTGGAAGACGTTCGCGGGGTCGTAGCGTCTCTTGACCTCGCGAAGGCGCTCGTAGTTCGGCCCGTACGCGGCGCGCACCGCGTCGTCGGCCTGGTCGCCGCCGAGGTAGTTCAGCCAGCGGCCCGCACCGAAGTGTGGCCGCAGCGCCGCGAACGTCTCGCGCGTCCAGGTGATGTTGGCTTCGGTGCCCGCAGGATCGCTCCAGACGGACGAAAGCAAGAGGTTCCATCCCTCGCTGCGGTGCGGCACCGCCGTCTCGGCCGCGCCGACTCGGGTCACGGCGCCGTGAAAGTGCTCGAACACGATCGCCGACATCGGCGACGGCACGCTCGCGAAGCGCTGGACTGCCGTGTCGATCAGCTCGTCGGGCAGCCCCCGGGTGAAGCTCGAGAGCCAGTAGTTGAGAGAGCCGATCGGATAGCCGGGATCGAGGATGGTGTTCATCGCCGGATACGGCATCGGGCCGACCTGCACGACGGCCGGTGCTCCCCACGTCTCGAACTGCTCGAGCTCTCGCTCTGCGTCCGAGCTCTCGCCCGCGTGGAACAGAATCAGCGCAGCGAGCTTCGTGCCCGAACCGTCGGGCGCATGCACCAATCCCGCGAACACCGTCAGGTCGTCGGATGCATCCGCGACGGCATCGCGGTAGAACCGCAGCAACTCTGCTGCACGGTCGATCGGGTGCGCGATCAAGCCGCCCGTGACCGTTCGGAGAGGATGCAGGCGGAACGTGAACGACGTCACGACGCCGAAGTTCCCGCCGCCGCCGCGCAGCGCCCAGAAGAGATCCGGGTGTGACGTACCGTCGACGTCGAGGATGTCGCCGTCCGCGGTGACGAGCTCGACGGCGAGCAAGTTGTCCGCGGCGAGACCGTGCTTGGACATCAGCCAGCCGAGGCCGCCGCCGAGCGTGTAGCCGGCGACGCCGGTCGTCGACACCGCGCCTCCCGTGACGGCGAGCCCGTGCGCGGCAGCGGCGTCGTTCAGCTCGCCCCAGATGACCCCGGCTTCCACGGTCGCCGTTCTCGCGGCGGCGTCGACGTCGACTCGCTTCATCAGCGAGAGGTCGATCATCAGGCCGCCGTCTGTCACGGCGTGTCCCGCGACGTTGTGGCCGCCGCCCCGGATCGAGATCTCGAGGCCGTTGCGATGTGCGAAGGCCAGCGCGGCGACGATGTCGCCTGCCCAGCGGCAGCGCACGATGAGCGCGGGCCGGCGGTCGATGAGGCCGTTGTGCACTGCGCGCGCCTCGTCGTAGCCCACATCGTGAGGTCGCAGGACGCAGCCGCTGATTTGTTGGGAGAGTGAGCCGACGTGAACGTCGTCGAGCGTCGTAGTCGTCATGACGTGCTCCTTTTCGGTTGCTGCGTCGAGGATCGAGCGCCGGCCGCCGGAGCACATCGAGGGCGCGACGGGTCTTCGACCCCCACATTTGGCCGCGACCCCCCTAGGATTGATCTGTGGGCGCATGAGAGCCGGAGCGCGCACGACGCGCTTGCTCGAGCGCGAACGCGAGCTCGAGGTGCTGCAGGCTGCGGTCGCGGGCGCCGCCGACGGTGCGGCGAGCCTCATCCTCGTCGAGGGCCCAGCCGGAATCGGGAAGTCGCGGCTGCTCGCGGAGGCACGCACGCTTGGCGAGGAGCACGAGCTCGCGGTGCGGTCGGCGCGCGGCGGCGAGCTCGAACGCGATTTTCCCTTCGGCGTGGTGCGGCAGCTCTTCGAGCCACAGCTCACGAGCGCCGCCGAGCGCTCACGCTTGCTCGCCGGCGCAGCACGTAGTGCAGCGCCGGTCTTCGGCGACAGCGTCGCCGAAGACGAGCTGGCGACGGAGGTCCTGTTTTCGAGGCTGCACGGCCTCTACTGGCTGACGGTCAACCTTTCGAGCGAGCAGCCGCTCTTGCTGGCCGTGGACGATCTCCACTGGTGCGACGCGTCGTCGCTGCGCTTCCTGGCGTATCTCGCGCGCCGCATCGAGGATCTGCCGGTGGTGTTCGTCGCCAGCATGCGCCTGGCCGAGGCGGACGCGAACGGCGCAATTCTCGAAGAGCTGACGAGTGAACCGCACGCGCACGTGCTGCTGCCCGGCCCGCTGACCGAGGCAGCCGTCGCGGACGTCGTGCGCGAGCGGCTCGGCGATGGTGTCGAACCGGCGTTCTCGGAGGCGTGCCACGACTCGACCGGCGGGAACCCGCTCCTGCTCGGCGAGCTCCTCAAGGCGCTCGCCGCCGACCGGGTGACGCCCGACGCCGCCCATGTCGACCTCGTCACCGAGCTTGGCCCGCGCGCGGCATCACGAGCGGTGCTGCTCCGGCTCGCGCGTCTCTCGCCTGAGGCAGGCCAGGTGGCGCGGGCGATCGCCGTGCTGGGCGACGGCGCCGACTTCAACGCCGTCGCAGGTCTTGCCGACCTCGAGACACTCGCGGTCGCCGCGGCGACGCGCGAGCTCGTGCAGGCCGAGATCCTACGACCCGAGCCGCCATTGGGGTTCGTGCATCCGTTGGTGCATGCAGCCGTGTACCACGAGCTGGCGCCCGGGGAGCGCGAGCTGTATCACGAGCGTGCCGTGACGCTGCTCATGGCGCTCGGCGCGTCGAAGCAGCAGATCGCTGCCCACGCGCTCGTGATCCCGCCCGACGCGCGGCCGTGGGTCGCCAACGTCCTGCGGGACGCCGCCGCGGTGGCCGTGGCGCGCGGCGATCTCGTCGCTGCGAAATCCTTGCTCGAACGCGCGCTGGCCGAGCCGCCCGACGCGAGCATGCAACGCGAGTTGTTGCTCGAGCTCGGACGGATCGAGGGGATGACGTCGCTGCCCGCCGCTGCTCAACATCTCCACAACGCGTACGAGCTCGCCGTCGATCCCGCGACGCGTGGGTTCGCAGCCGACCAGCTGGCGCGGACTCTGGTGTTCCTCGGCGCTCCCGACGAGGCCGCTGCTCTCGCTCGCGAAGCGGCGCTCGACCTCCCACCCGAGCTGGCCGATCTTGCGCGCCGGCTCGAGGCGGTCGCGCTCTTCTCGCTCGTTTTCGGGGCCGAGCCACACGGTGACGAGCGCGAGCGCTTTTCCGCGGCCCGCGGGATCGACCCGGCGGGTGGCGTCGGGGCACGGAGTCTTGCCGCCCTCGCTGCGTGGGACTGGGCGCAGCACGGTGGCCCCGCAGGTCCCGTCTGCGCTCTCGCGCGCAGTGCGCTCGAAGGCGGAGAGCTGCTCGCAGCGGACGGCTTGATGCCCCTGGTCGCGACGATGCCGCTTGTCGTCGCCGATCTCGACGAGGCGCTCGACTCCTGGGAGGCCCAACGCGCGGAAGCGCATCGCAAGGGGTCGCTGATGCGCGTGGGGGGCGTTCATCTCTGGAGCGGCTTCACGCAGTACCTGCGCGGGGATCTCGTCGAGGCCGAGGCCGAGCTCCGCGCCGCACAGGACGTAATCGTGTCGTGGGGCATGCCGGCGGAAGGCGTTTGGGTGCCGCCGGTTCTCGCGGTCGTCCTCGTCGAGCGCGGCGCGATCGAAGCTGCACGTGTCCTGTTGGACAACGCGGGCGAGATCTCGCCGCGATCGGACCAATCGCTCCTCCTCCATTGCGCGAGGCTGCAGTTGCTCCTCGCCGAGAGCCGGCCGGAGGAGGCGCTCGCGTGTGAGCTCCCAGCCGACTCGCAGCGTCATCCCCGGTTTGCGCCGTGGCGATCGCTCAAGGCCGAGGCGCTCGAGCGGGTCGGGCAGCATGACGAGGCAGTCCGTTTGGCCGAGACGGAAGTCGAGCGCGCGCGAGCCTGGGGCTCACCCGGAACGGTCGGCGCTTCGCTCCGTGTCCTGGGGACGATCCTGCACACCGACGGCATCGACCAGCTCGAGGAAGCGTGCGGTTTGCTGGAGACGGTGCCCGCGCGTCTCGAGCACGCGAAAGCGCTTGCCGCGCTCGGAGCTGCGCTTCGGCACGCCCGCAAGCCAACTGAAGCTCGCGAGCCTTTGCGGCGCGCGCTCGAGCTCGCGGACAGCTGCGGCGCCGTACCCCTCGTCGATGCCGTGCGGAGCGAGATCTACGCCACGGGTGCGCGTCCGCGCACGACCGCGCTTGCCGGTGTGCTCGCCCTCACCGCGAGCGAGCGCCGTGTCGCGGATCTCGCCTCGGACGGGCAGACGAACCGCGACATCGCGCAGGCGCTGTACGTCACTCCGAAAACGGTGGAGGTGCACCTGAGCAATGCGTATCGCAAGCTGGGCATCGCGTCGCGGCGCGAGCTTGCGCGTGCGCTTGCCGACGGGGAATGAGACGCGGGAATAGGTGCGCGTCGACGGCGTCTCAGGAGGAGATACCGACGAACGGAGCACTCAGATGTCCTGCCAGTCACTCACGTACAACGAATGCGCACCGGCCCGCGAGCTCGCTCAGCGGCTGAGCGGAACGAACGAAGTCGTACTGCTCTGGCATCCGAAGGACGAGCGCGTGGAGCTCGAGATTCGGGATTGCGAGACGGGAGTGGGCTTCGTTGTCGACGTCGCGCCGGCTCGCGCGATGGATGCGTTCCACCACCCGTACGCGTACGCGGCTTCGCGCGCGTACGACCTTGGCAGTCAGCACTCCGATGCGTGACGCCGCATCCGGCGAGCGCGAGCTGCGTCTGGCCGGTGGCTGCGCATGCGGCGCTGTCCGCTACCAGGTGACGGGGCCGCTTCTTCGCGCGAGTTACTGCCACTGCAAGCGGTGTCAGCGCCGGACGGGGACGGCGGCGTCGCCGCAGGCGCACCCGGCGCCCGGGACTTTTCGGATCATGTCGGGCGAGGAGGTGCTGCGGATGTGGAAGCCGGCGGACTCGGCCGGCGAGAAGTGGTTCTGCGGCGTCTGCGGGTCGGCGATCTACGGTTGGAATCCAAGCCATCCCGACTCCCTCGGGATTCGCATGGGCACGTTCGACGTCGATCCGGGTGTTCGACCAACGGTGCGTCAGTTCGTCGCGTATGCAGCAGGCTGGGAGCTGATCCCTGACGACGGCCTCCCGAGGCACCCCGGAAGCCGCCATGCGGCCGCGCTGCGGAGAACTACTGACGGGAGTCAGCGCGACCCCTGATGTGCGAGCGGTCGCGCCGCAGCATCATTACGAGTGCTCAGAGCACAGACCGCGAGTAGGAAGAAGCTTCGGCGAGCGTAGGCGGCAGGAAGAACCCACCGAACGCCACCAGCTGAGGTGGACGAAAGCGACACTGACTCTCCGAAGGTCACCGAGAGGGCCCGACAGGGCCCTCTCTCTTTGTCGCGGCGGCGAGCCTCTAGCCGATTTCCCGCTGCACGACGGCCGGCACGCCGACGGCGACGACTCCGGCCGGCAAATCGCGCGTGACGACCGCTCCGGCGCCGACGACGGTGTCGTCGCCGATCGTCACGCCTGGACAGACGATGACGCCGCCGCCGAGCCAGACGTTGTCGCCGAGCGTGATCGGTAGACCGGATTCCCATCCGTCGCGCCTCGGCCCCGGCTCGATCGGATGCGTCGCAGCGAGAAGCTGGACGCGGGTCGCGATCTGGCACGCCGCGCCGATGCGAATCGGCGCCACGTCGAGCATTACGCAGTCGTAGTTCACGAACGTCCCGCTGCCGATCGAGATGTGGCTGCCGTAGTCACAGCGAAAGGTCGGCATCACGACGACGTCTTTGCCCATCTCGCCGAGCAGCTCGCGGAGCACGCGCTCGCGCTCCTCGGGCTCCGTCGCGCGCGTGCTGTTGAAGCGTTCGAGGAGCGCCCGCGCACGCGCTCGGCCGGCGACGAGCTCCGGATCTTCGGCCCGGTAGAGCTCGCCGCGGAGCATCCGTTCCTTCATCTCCGACACGGCGCGCACCAGGATCGCACAGGTTCGGCGGCACAGGCTCGCGGGAAGACCGCGACCAGGTTGCGTGCGTCCGCGGATGCGGTCGCCGGCACCCGTGCGCACGCTTGAGTCGAGATGGTTGCCAGAGCAGTCGAAGATGCGGATCGCCGCCTGCACGACCTCCGCCAGGAGGAATGGGGGGAGGGTGCTGTTGCGGCTGCTGCGCTGGCGCTGTCGGTTGCGGCCTCGGTCGCGCGACCGGAGCTCGCGTTGCCGCTCTTCGTCGGCGGCGCGTTCGTCGCCGCCAGGGCGGTGGTCGCCGGCTGGCGCCGGTGGGACCTCGTCGACCGGCTGCTCGTGGAGCGCGACGCCTACGCGATCGCGGAGGTTCGCGCCCGAGGCGCGCGCGAGGCGTCCATGTCGAACAGGCGCTGGCTGAGCGCCATCATTCGCTCGCGCCTCGAGCTCGGCGCCAATCCACGCGTCGTCGCGCACGCCGACAGCCTCTCGGTGCTCGCCGACGAGCTGGCCGATGGGGAGCTTGTCGTCGACCCCGCGTGCGCGGCTGCGTGCTCGCGCCTGCTGACGGACGAGCTCGGAAGCCCGCTGATGAATCACACGCTGCCGGCCGAGGATGTCCGCTCGCGGATCGTCCAGATCCGGGCAGGCTTCCACCGAAGCGTTTGAGCCACCGCTTTACGTCTTCCGCACCGCGCGGATGTAGAGGAACACCGGACCGGAGCGCGAGCACGCCGGAAATGGGAAGGGAACGAGCCTCGACCCTCTCTGGTCGGGCGGATACACACGCAGCCCCGCGGCCACGACGGGACGACACGACGACCGCGGGAAGTTCTGCACGTTGACGAGCCGGAGGACGGCCACCGCCGCCCCGTTGTTCGGCAGCCGAACGAGCCGCGGCGTGCCCGTGCGATCTCGCGCGGCAGCCCGTCCCACTTGCGCGCCGGCGATGCCGACGGCCGAGACGCCGGGGAATCCCCGCAGCGTGCAGGCATGTCCCGACAGATTGGTGAGCTCGAGCTTGTAGTAGCTGCTCCCGGCCGCATGGTCGCTCTGCGTGTCGAGCCAGACGACGAGGCCGGACGTCGCGCAGCGTGGCGTCGAAGCCGCGGTCGCAACGTGCGTGGCCGTCCACGCTGCGGCTGCGAGCGCGAGCACGAGGGCAAGGCGGACGAGGACGCGCACGCCGAATGTATTCGACACGCCGTCGGCCGTTCCTGACTCAGTGCGGCAGTGGCGCTCCTGCGAGCGCAGCGATGACGCCCGCAGCGCCCGCGAGCACGAGCGTCAGCACGACACCGCGCCGCAACGCGAAGAGCAGTACGCCGGCCGCGGCGAGCACTCCGTACTGCCACGACTCGCCGAGCGCGCGCGTGAGCGGGATCGCTGTTCCGAGGATCGCGCCGATCGCGGCCGGGCCTGCGCCGTTCAGGAACGCCTGAGCGCCGTCGTTTCGCCGCAGGCGGTCGAAGTGTCTCGCGCCGAGCAGGATGAAGGCGAACGACGGTGTGAACGCGACCAGCGCGGCGAGCAGGCCGCCGCCTATTCCTGCGGCGGCGTAGCCGACGACCGCGACCGTATGCAGCACCGGCCCGGGTGTGACCTGCCCGAGCGCGACGGCATTGAGGAACTCTCCGGGCGTCAGCCAGTGGTAGTGCCCGACGGCGTCCCCCTGCATCAGCGGGATGATCACGAACCCGCCGCCGTAGGAGAGAGCTCCGACCTTGAGTGCAACCCAGGCGAGGGCGAGCAGCCCGCCGGTCGCACCGGTCGCTGTCGCGAGCAGCGGTGCCGGTGTGACCGCGGCGGCGCGGTCACCGCTGCGGAGCCGGCGGATCGACAGCTCGAGCAGGCCACAGCCGACGAGAACGAGCACGAGCCACGGCCCGATCGTCGCGGCCGAGACGGCCCCGGCCGCCAGATATGCGAGCCAGCGGCCTCGGCCGGAGGTGCGCCGCAGACTGTCGGGGACGAGCCGCCAGCCGGCGTGAAGCGCGACGGCAGCTACCGCGGCCCCGGCGCCCGCGCCGGCTCCTTTCACCCACGCGGGCGGTGCGCCCGCGAGGAAGAGGGCCGAAAGGGCGAGAATCAGGATCAGGCCGGGGACGATGAAGCACGCCCCACCGACGAGCGCGCCGACCGCGCCGCGAAGGCGCCACGCGCAGAAGATGGCGAGCTGTGTCGATGCGGGGCCTGGCAGGAGGTTGCATGCTGCGATCGCGTCTTCGAGCTCGCGCGGCTCGAGCCAGCCGCGCCGCTCGACACAGAGCTCGCGTAGCAGTGCGATGTGGGCAGGAGGGCCGCCGAAGCCGACGCAGCCGATTCGACCCCACTCACGTGCGATCGTCAGCAGGCTGGGCTCAGGACTGCGATACGTGGTTGAAGCCCGCTGCATCGCGCAGACCGGCGTCGATCAGCTCGCTGCCGGCCTCAGTCTCGCGAACAATGCGCAGCTCTCCGTTCGGCTTACGGCACGAAGTCGCAGCTTCCCATGCTCGACCCGCACGCGGCAGCCCCATTTGAAACTCCCCGCGGCACGGTTATAGAGTCGGCCTGCAGATCGCAAGGCCCAGCCCTCCGTCAACCGATCGTCCAGCCCATCGATCCGAGGAGGTCACGCGATGAGCAGCCGATTTCGGCGTTCGCTCGTTCTCACGACCATTCTGGCCGTCGTGCTCGGGGCAGTCGGCGTCACAGCGCCGATCGGCGCCGCGGCCAATCCCCCGAACACGAAAGTCGCCGGAATCGACGTCGACGCGACGACGATTCCGCAGCTCGAGGCGTTGATGAACACGCACCGTCTCAACGCCGTCAATCTGATGAACTTCTATCTGCAGCGGATCCGGCAGCTGAATCCGACGCTGAACGCGGTGATCACCGTCAGCCCGACGGCGCATGCCGACGCGGTTGCAGCGGACGCGGCGCGGCGGAACGGCGATCACCGCCCGCTGCTCGGCATCCCGATCATCGTCAAGGACAACATCGACACGACCGGAATGCCGACGACGGCCGGCTCGTGGGCGCTCGCCGGGAGCACGCCCGCCGATGCATTCATCGCGAGACAGCTGAAGGCTGCCGGCGCGATCATCATCGCCAAGGCCAATCTCTCCGAGTGGGCGAATTTCCGCTCCGCCCCGTCGTCGAGCGGCTGGAGCGGCATCGGCGGCCAGACGAACATGCCGTACGTCCTCGACCGCAATCCGTGCGGCTCGAGCTCGGGCTCCGGCGTCGCCGCGGCCGCTGATCTGGCAGTTGCGGCCGTCGGCACGGAGACAGACGGCTCGATCGTCTGTCCCTCCGGTGCGAACGGCGACGTCGGGATCAAGCCGACGCTCGGCTTGTGGAGCCGCGCGGGCGTCATTCCGATCAGCGCCAACCAGGACACGGCAGGCCCGATCGCGCGGAACGTCACCGATGCGGCAGCCCTGCTCGGTGCAGCGACCGGCATCGACCCCGCCGACCCCGCGACTGCCGCCCAGGCGGGTCACGCGTTCACCGACTACACCCAGTTCCTCGACGCGCACGCCCTGCAAGGCGCGCGTATCGGCATCTGGCGCGACGGCACGTACACGCCGGAGGTGACAGGGTCGGTCGTCGACTCGCTGCTCGCGCACGTCAAGGCCGAGCTTCAGGCCCAGGGTGCAACCGTGGTCGATCCGACCAACGTCGACCTGTCGTCGACCGCCGACGAAGGCAACGCGCTCAACTGCGAGTTCAAGTCCGACATCGCGTCGTATCTGCAGACCTACGTCCACGGGACGAACCCCGTGACCCACACTCCGTACCCGCAGACGCTCGCGGACCTGATCGCGTTCAACAACGCGCATCCCAACCTCGAGGGACCGTGGAACAACGCGGTGTGGGACGCCGCGCAGGCGACGAACGGACGTGACGCGGCTTGCACCGCATTCCGCACCGCGACGACACCTCCGGTCCAGGCCTCCATCGACGGGCTGATGGCGGCGAACCACCTCGACGCGATCGTCGCGCTCACGAACAACCCCGCGTGGCCGACGGACGACAATCCGAACGAGGGCGACCTCGCCGGTCACTTCGAGTACTTCATCAGCTCGTCGAGCGCCGGCGCGGTCGCGGGTTATCCCGACATCACGGTGCCGGCCGCCTACGACCAGGGTCTGCCGATGGGAATCACCTTCATCGGCGGCCGCTGGAACGAGCCGAAGCTGATCGGCCTTGCCTACAACTACGAGCAGGCGACGCACGTTCGCGTCCCGCCGCAGTTCATCCCGACGATCGGCGATGCGCTGTTCCCGGGGCTCCCGAACCCGGCCGACCGGGTGCAGGCGTTCAGGACGTCGGCGAGTCGCGTGCAGCACGACTCCGGCGTGCGGTTCCGTTAGGCGCAGCGACCACGAAGCGACGAAGCCCGGCCGCCGGCCGGGCTTCGTCTTTTCCGTAGGTTGCCCGGTACCGACCGAGGCCGGCTCCGATGATTCTCCACACGGACGTCCCCACACGTGCTCAGCTGGATCAACTGTTCGCAGTCCGCGAGCCGTGGAGCGTGTCGCTCTACCTGCCGACGAACCCCTCGTCGCGCGGCGACGCCGAGCGGGTCGAGTTGAAGAACCTCGCAGCCGAGGCGTCCAGGCAGCTGCAGCAGGCGGGGGCGCCGAAATCCGACGTCGCGGCGATCGACGACGAGTTGGCCGACCTCGTCGACGACGACGAGTTCTGGCGCTTCCAGGCCCGCAGCCTCGCCGTCTTCGTGACGCCGACGGCAAGCCAGACGTTCCGGCTGGCGAACAACCTGACGCCTCAGGTCGAGGTCTCCGACCGGTTCCATCTCAAGCCGCTGTTGCGCGCGGTCACGTTCCCTCACACTGCATTCGTGCTCGCGCTCGCCCAGGGCAGCGTCCGCCTGCTGGAGATCGCGCCCGACCTCGAGCCGGCAGAGGTCGAGGTGCCGGACCTGCCGACGGACGTCGCGTCGGCAGTCGGGAAGGCGTCGATCCGGGATCGCGCACCCAGCGGCCGCATCCAGGGCTCCGAGGGACGGAAGACGCGCATGCGCCAGTACGCCCGGCGCATCGACGAGGCGCTGCGCCCCCTGCTGAACGGTCTCGACCTGCCGCTGATCCTTGCGGCCGCCGAGCCGATCGACTCGATCTACCGCTCGGTCAACAGCTACCCGCATCTGCTCGCGACGGGCGTGGCCGGTAATCCCGAGGCGCTGTCGGCCGGCGAGCTGGCCGAGAGCGCGCGGCGCGTGCTCGACGACCTCTACGCCGAGCAGCTTCGCGCGACTCACGAGGCGTACTCGATGCGCACGTCACAGCGGCGCGCCTCAGCCGACATCGCCGACGTCGCCCGTGCCGCCACGTTCGGTCTGGTCGACACAGCGCTCGTCGACATCGACGAGATCGTCCCGGGCTACGTCGACGACGAGAGCGGCGCCGTCACCTTCGACGACGCAGGCGACGCCGTCAACTACGGCGTCGTCGACGAGATCGCGCGACGTGTCTGGCTGAACGGCGGCAACGTGCTCGCCGTCCGCCGCGACGACATCCCGGGCAAAGGGTCGGTCGCAGCGATCCTCCGCTACGCGCCCTGAGTCTCGAACGCGAGCGCCGTCACGACCTTCCGTGACGCGGGCGCCGGCTGGTCCTGGCTCGAGTACGGACGGTTGAGCAGATGGCCGCGGTGGACGAGCGTGGTCGAGCCGCCGCCGTCGAGATTGATCGCGCTGACGGCGCCGAGCTCGACCATCACCTCCGCGAGCTCGAGCATCGACAGGCCTCCGTCGACGTTCGAGCGGCGGCCGTCGCAGGCGACCGCGACGATCGACCCGGCGGAGACACCGAGCGCGGCACGCGGGTAGCGGCCGTCCGTGATGTCCGAGTCGAACTGCCCCGCGCCGGCCGAGAAGCCTTCCCGGTCGGCTGACGGGTCGAAGACGATCCGGCCGTCGGCGACGAGTAGCGGGCCCGCCTGGAAGAGGTCGCCCCGCGGCCGCGCCGGAGCATCGGCGCGTTCGAGGAGCCGGACGTCGCCGTCGTGGATGACGACGCTGCCGCGGCGGTCGGCGTACGGCTCGGCTACCGGCTCGTGCCGCAACGGACGTCCGCCGATCCACAGCTCACCGAGTGGCCGGTACGGGTCGCGCACGAAGAAGCCGCCTACGATCGCTTCGTCGACACCGTTTCGCCGGCACCACACGTCTAGGTGCTCGGGCCGGGCGAAGTACACGACGCGTGCGCGTGTCGTGCGCTTCGGATAGCGCACCGCATAGACGGTCGTCACCTCACCGTCCGCGAGCTCGTGGCGCCAGAGCAGATATTCCATTCGGTTCGCGCTTAGAATCGCCCAGTCAGACCGGCGAGGGAGGTGTCGAGGGTGCTTACGGCGAGTTACAACTTCGGGAGTTTTTTGTGGGACGCGCTGCTCGTCTTTGCGTGGATCATCTGGTTTTGGCTTCTCATCACGGTGTTCTCGGATCTGTTCCGGCGGCACGATCTTTCGGGGTGGGGGAAGGCCGGGTGGATCGTGTTCGTGATCGTGCTGCCCTATCTGGGTGTCCTCATCTACCTGATCGCGCAGCACGAGGGGATGGCGAATCGGAACATGCAGCAGGCGCAGGCCGCACAGAGCCAGTTCGATCAGTACGTGCAGTCCGTGGCGGGGCAGAACGACCCGTCGGAGCAGATCGCCAAGGCGAAGAACCTCCTGGACAGCGGCGCGATCACACAGGCCGAGTACGAGCAGATCAAGTCGAAGGCGCTCGCCTAGACGCTCGTCGTTTCGCAGCCGCGACAGCGGAGAACACCGGGTCGATGGCGCAGAACTCCATCGACGTTGCCGCGATCCCGAAGACTGTCTCGGTCGGCACGACGAACGCCGCCCGATTCGACGCGAACCGGCCCGAGCCGGGCGCTGAGCTCGAGTACGAGCCCGGCCCCGGCTCGGTTTTGACCCGAGCCCTCGCCGAAGCACGCCCTTGACGCAGCTCGCGCCGGACGCGGCACGCCGTGCAACCCCGGCGTCGGCGGAGATTCGGATGCGGATCGGGTATGCCTGCGTGAACACGCAGCTTCCGTCGCCCGCTCGCACCCTGCGGCTCGCGAATGCAACGCCGCAGCGGCTACGCGAGCTGATTGCGGCGAACCTCGACGGGTTGGCTGCGATCCTCTGTTGGAACGCGGCGCACGACGTCCAGGTCTTCCGGCTGACGTCGAACCTGATCCCCTTCGCCTCGCACCCTGTCAACACGCTCGCATGGTGGGACGAGTTCGGCGACCGGCTCGCCGCGCTCGGCGGGTTGTTGCGGTCCTCCGGCGCGCGCGTCTCGACGCACCCCGGTCAGTACACCGTGCTCTCGTCGAGCCGCCCGCAGGTCGTCACCGCTGCCGTTGCGGAGCTCGAGTACCACGACCGTCTGCTGTCGGCGCTCGGGGCCGACACGTCGCACAAGATCGTCCTCCACGTCGGATCAGGCGCGGCCGACGCCGGGGCCCCGGCACGGTTCGCGGACGGGCTCACGCGGCTCTCCGACGGTGCACGGATACGGCTAGTGCTCGAGAACGACGAACGTTGGACGCTCGAGGGGGTGCTGTCGGTCGCCGAGCCGCTCGCGCTCCCGGTCGTGTTCGACGCTTTCCACCACAGCCTCGCGCCGTCGTTCGACGGCCTCGACGTCCGCGACGCGGTGCTGCTCGCCGGCCGGACATGGCAGCAGCGGGACGGCCGGCAGGAGGTGCACTTCTCGACGCAGGAGCCGGCGAAGCGGGCTGGTGCGCATGCGCAGTCGCTCGACGTCGCTGCCTTCGGCGCGTTTCTCGGCGACGTCGGCGACCTGCCGCTCGACTGCATCCTCGAAGTCAAGGACAAGGAACGCTCCGTCGTTCGCGCGCAGGAGCTCCTGCGCAGCTGAGATGGCCGACGCAGTCGTCATCGGCGCAGGGCCCAATGGGCTTGTCGCGGCGAACCGGCTCGCCGACGCCGGGTGGTCGGTACAGGTGCTCGAGGCGCAGTCGGAGCCGGGCGGCGCCGTGCGCTCGTCCGAGGCGCTCGAGGCCGGGTACGTCATCGACCACTGCAGCGCGTTCTACCCGCTCGCTGCCGCGTCGCCGGCGATCCGAGCGCTCGAGCTCGACAGCTACGGGCTGCAGTGGCTGCACGGTCCGCTCGTCGTCGCGCATCCGAGCAGCGACGGCACGTGCGCGGCGCTGTCACGCGACCTCGCGGAGACGGCGGCGTCGCTCGACGCGTTTGCCGACGGTGACGGCGACGCGTGGCGCGAGCTGTTCGCCTTCTGGCAGCGCGTTGCGCCTGCCGGCCTCGACGTGCTCGTGACGCCGATGCCGCCCATCCTGCCGGCCCTGCGGCTGCTGCCCGCGGTCGCGCGGACGGGGTACTTGCGGGCAGCGCGGCTCGCGCTTCTCTCGGTTCGCCGCTTCGGCGAGGAGCACTTCGCCGGGGAGGGTGGACGCAGGCTGATCGCGGGGAACGCGCTCCACGCCGACCTCACGCCGGAGACCGCGATCGGCGGCTTCTTCGGCTTCGTCTTGTGCGCGCTCGGTCAGGACGTCGGGTTCCCCGTTCCCGCAGGCGGAGCCGGCAACCTGACGGAGTCGCTCGTCCGCCGGTTGCGCGAGCGTGGCGGGACGATCGAGTGTGACGCCCGCGCCGACCGGATCGTCGTCCGTCGCGGCAGCGCCGTCGCCGTTCGCACCGCCGACGGGCGTGAAGTCGCGGCCAGGCGCGCGGTGCTCGCAGCCGTCGACGCGCCCCAGCTCTACCTGCGTCTGCTCGACCGCACGCACGTCCCGGCGTCGCTGCTCGGCGACATCCGCCGCTTCGAGTGGGACTGGAGCACGGTGAAGCTGGACTGGACGCTCGACGGCCCGATATCCTGGTCGGCGCCCGAGGCGCGCCGCTCGCCCGTCGTCCACGTGACCGACGGCGTCGATGCACTGACGCTGCAGTCGTCGCAGCTGCGGATGGGCCTGATCCCCGAGCGTCCGTTTCTCATCTTCGGCCAGTACTCGATGGTCGATCGCTCGCGTCAGCCCGACGGGAGGGAGACGGCGTGGGCGTACACGCACGTGCCGCAGCGAGTGCGCGGCGATGCGGGCGGCGCGCTCACCGGCCGCTGGGACGACGCCGAGCTCGACGAGCTCGCCGCGCGCTGCGAGGCGCAGATCGAGCAGCTTGCACCGGGCTTCCGCGCACTGATCCGCCAACGACGCGTCGTCGGGCCGGGGCAGCTCGAGGCGGAGGACCCGAACCTCGTCGGCGGGGCGCTCAACGGCGGCACCGCCCAGTTACACCAGCAGCTCGTCTTTCGCCCCCTCTCGAGCTGGGGGCGTCCCAACACGCCGATCCGCGGCCTGTACCTCGCGTCCGCGTCGGCGCATCCCGGCGGCGGCGTGCACGGCGGTCCGGGAGCGATCGCGGCGCGCACGGCACTCAACGAGCGCCGTGCCGGCCGTGTTGCGGTCGCGCTCGCTGCGGGCGCCGTTGCCTACGGCGTCGCCGCGAGGGGCGGCCGATGAAGCTTCGAATGGCCTGGCCGGCCGTCGTCGCGGCACTCGTGCTCCTCTACCGGCGGACGCTTCGGCCGCGGATCATGACGTGGGGCGCGACACCCGCGGAAGCCGCCCGGCGGCTGCCAGGGGACGAGCTGCTCCCCGACGCCGACGGGGTCGCCACCCGTGCGATAACGATCGACGCGCCGGCCGCGGCTGTGTGGCCCTGGCTCGCGCAGATGGGACCGTCGCCGCGCGGCGGGGCGTACACGTACGACTGGATCGAGAACCTCCTCGGCCTGAACATGCACAGCTCCGACCGCGTGCTGCCGGAATACCAGCACCCGCAGGTCGGCCAAGGCTTCGGCTACGGCCCCAACAAGATGAGCTTCGCAATCGTCGAGCCCGAGCACGTCCTTGCGACGCGCTCTGCCGACGGAAACTGGGTCTGGACGTTCATCCTCGAGGAGCGGGGCGGCAAGACGCGCCTGATCAGCCGCAACCGCTTCCGGCTGCCGAAGCTGAAGGACAAGGTCGGCATGATCCCGATGGAACCGGGCTCGCTCGTGATGGAGCGGAAGATGCTCCGCGGCATCAAGGCTCGCGCCGAGCGACTCGCGGCGGCTTCCTAGCCTCCCCCGCCGGCTGCCAGCGTCAGGACGGTGTGTGCGTCTCGCCGGCGCGGTGGTACGTCAGCCGAATCTTGTCGCCGGCCGACATCGTGAGCGTCTTGACGATCAGGGGATCGACGCTTCGCGCCGGCGCGCCGTCGACCTCGGCGATGACGTCTCCCGGCTGGATCCCCGCCTTGTCCGCGGGACCCCCCGGACGCAACTGCCGCGACGAAGAGGCCCGGAGAGGCGCCGGAGAGCTCCTGCACCTGCATGCCGACGGTCGGGCGGCTAATGCCGATGAGCCGCGCGGAGCAGTCGACGAGGGCGCCGCCGCTGTTCCCCGGATTGATCGACGCGTCCGTCTGGATCGCACCGACCAGATGCGCCGCCTGGCCGTTCTCCGACGGCGCCCGTCCATACCGGTTGAGCGCGCTGACGATTTCCGTCGTGACCGTGCTCGTCAGGCCGAGGGGCGAGCCGAGCGCCACGACTGGCTCGCCGACGCGGAGCGAGCCGGAGTCGCCGAGCGTGATCACCGGGAGCGATGACGTGTCATGCGCCCTGAGGACGGCGAGGTCGGTGAGCGGGTCCCGTCCGACGATGCTCGCATCGCTGGATTCGCCGTCGCTGCGGACGATCGAGACCGTCCCGCCACCTGCCGCAACCGCGATCACGTGGTTGTTCGTGAGGTTGTAGCCGGCCGGGCGGACGACGACGCCGGATCCGGTGCCCCCGGCCTGGCCGCCGGCCGCGCAAACGGTGACGACCGAGGGCAGCGCCTCGTCCGCGACATTCGCGGCCCGGCAGGCCGC
>DATCYR010000050.1:0-10535 GCA_036526315.1 Gaiellaceae bacterium
ACGAAGAACAGCACCAGCAGCACGCCGGCGCAGATGAAGCTCAGCGTCCGCTCGTGCGCTGCGACCGGAGTGTGGAAGGCGTGCGCGAACGTCGGAAACGCGAGGATCGTCGCCGCGAGGGTGGTCAGCGTCGCGATCATCCTCGCGCGCATCGAGGCGAAGCGCTGCGTGCCGTTGATCGCTCCCCCGACGAGGAACGCGAGGCCGAGAACGAGCACGCTGTTCGCGATGATCGAGCCGACGAGTGCCGCCTGCACGACCATGATCAGGCCGTCGCGCAGCGCGAAGAGCGAGATGAACAGCTCCGGGAGATTTCCGAGGCCCGACTGGACGACGCCCGCCACCGACGAGCCGAGCCGGCCGCCGAGCTGCTCCGTCGCGCCGCCGACGATGCGGGCGAGCATCGCGATCGCGACGGCGGCCACGGCGAACGACACGACGGCGTTGACGCCCGCGTAATGGACAGCTGCGGCGACCGCCACCAACACGGCGGCAATCGCGAGCTCGACGATGTCACGGCGATTCACGGCCCTATCATCGGGCCCGTGACGGGAGAAGAGCTCCGGGAGGTGATGCGGCGTTTCCCCGCGCCCGTCGCCGTCGTCACCGCCGTCGTGGATGACGAGCGGTTCGGCCTGACGGTCGGCTCGCTCGTCTCGCTCTCGCTCACGCCGCCGCTCGTCGGCATCTCGATCGGGAAGGACTCGTCGTCACACGAGCCGATCCGGCGCGCCGGCGGCTGGGCCGCGAGCCTGCTCGCGTCCGACCAGACGCGCGTCGCGCAGCACTTCGCGCGCAGCGGCATCCCGCCGGTCGCGCTCTGGCACGGCGTCGACGTCCGAGACACCGCGCGCGGTCCGCTCGTCGACGGGGCCCTCGGCTGGCTCCAGTGCCGGACGACGTCCGAGCATGACGTGGGCGACCACACGATCTTCGTCGGCGAGGTCGAGGAGCTCGAACTCGGCGCCGCGTCGCCGGGGCTCGTCTACCGCGGCGGAGAGTTCCACCCCGCCTGAGTGGACTACGGCGGCGGCGCTCCCTTCGCTTCCCAGTAGCGGTTCAGCGCGCCCTGCACCTGGACGAACCAGATGATGTGGCCGATCAGCGGCAGCAGGAACCAGAGGCCGTAGATCCCGCGCACCGGGCTCTTCTGACCGTCGAGGTCCTCGTACATGTATCGGACCTCCGACGGAACGATGAAGAAGGTCACGGGCGAGATGAGGATGTAGATCACCAGCCCGATCACGCCGCCGACGCCGCTCCCGGAGTACCGCTTGACCTCCTCCTGCGTCTTGTACGTCCAGATGAACGTGTAGATGCCGAGGGTCAGGATCGCCCACAGGATCGAAAGCCCGATCGAGCGCGTGTGCCCGACCGGCCCGCGCTGCGCCTGCGCCACGGCCGGGGCGCTGTAGTCGCTCACGGGCCGATCATCTCACGCCCACCAGACGAGATTCATGCCGTCGCGGACAGTCAGCAGGACGTTGTTCACGCGCGGGTCGTCGACGATGCGGTCGTTGATCTCGCGGATCGCGCGCGTGTTGTCGTCGTTCTCGTCCGGGTCGGCGACGCGGCCTGACCAGAGCGTGTTGTCGAGAACCATCAGCCCGGTGCGGGCGAGCTTCGGCAGCGTCGCCTCGTAGTAGTTGAGGTAGTTCGGCTTGTCGGCGTCGATGAAGATGAGATCGAACTCGCCGTCGAGCTGCGCGATCGAGTCGAGACCGGGAGCAGTGCGGTACTCGATGCGATCGAGGACACCGGCCTCCTCCGCGTAGCGGCGTGCGATCGCCGTCGTCTCCTCGTTGACGTCGCACGTGATGATCCGCCCGTCCGGCTCGAGCGCGAGCGCCATCGAGATCGACGAGTAGCCGGTGAACGTGCCGAGCTCGAGAATCCGCTTCGCCCGCAGCTGGCGCACGAGCACGCCCAGGAACTGCCCCTCGAGCAGGCCGACCATCATCTGCGGGGCCGTCGTCTGCTCGTGTGTCTCGGCGGCGAGACGTGAGAAGAGCTCCGCGTTCGGCGACGAGTGCTCCGTCGCGTACGCCTCGACTGACGGTTCGACGATGAAGCTCATGGCATCAGATCCTCCCGAACAGGACGCACCCGTTATGGCCGCCGAGGCCCATCGCGTTCGAGAGCGCGACGTCGACACGCGCCTCCCGTGCCTCGTTGGGCACGTAGTCGAGGTCGCAGGCGGGGTCGGGGTTGCGGTAGTTGATCGTCGGCGGCAAGAGACCCTCGTGGATCGCGAGGACGCACATCATCCCCTCGATCGCGCCGGCCGCGCCGAACGTGTGGCCCATGACCGACTTCGTCGAGGAGACGGCGAGCTCGTGGGCGTGCTTGCCGAAGACGTCCTTGATCGCCTTCGTCTCGGCGAGGTCGCCGAGCGGTGTCGACGTTCCGTGTGCGTTGATGTATCCGACGCGCTCGGGGTCCACGTTCGCACGCCGGAGCGCACTGCGCATCATGTCCGCGACGCCCTTCGCCTCCGGCTCCGGCTGAGCCATGTGATGGGCGTCGTTCGAGCCGCCGTAGCCGAGGACCTCCGCGTAGACGCGGGCGCCGCGGGCCTGGGCCGCCTCGAGGTCTTCGAGGACGAGCACGCACGCTCCCTCTCCCATCACGAAGCCCGCGCGGGTGGCGTCGAACGGGCGCGAGGCGCGCGGCGGGTCCTCGTCCTCGACCGCAAGCCCTCGCATCGCCGTGAAGCCCGCGAGGATGAGCGGGTGCATACAGGCTTCGGCGCCGCCCGCGAGAACTGCGTCGGCGTCGCCGCGCTTGATGACCTCGGCGGCCTCGCCGATGGCGTGCGAGCCGGTCGCGCACGCCGAGACGACCGCATAGTTGAGGCCCTTGATGCCGAGCGAGATCGCGATCTGGCCGCTTGCGGAATCGACGAGGACGTTGGGCAGGAAGTTCGGCGAGACGCGGTCGGGGCCGCGCTCGCGCAGGATCTCGTCTTGCTCGAGGATCCCGCTCACGCCGCCGATGGCCGTCCCGAAGACGATCCCGACGCGCGTGGGATCGAAGCCGTTGAGGCCGGCATCCTGTAGCGCCTCGCGCGCGGCGCCCAGGGCGAGCAGGACGTTCCGCTCGAGCTTGCGCACCTCTTTCGGCGAGGCGACCTGTGTCGGGTCGAAGTCCTTCACCTCGGCCGCGATGCGCACAGGACGCCCGGTCGCATCGAACGAGCGGATCCAGTCGATGCCGCTGCGGCCGGCGACCGCGGCCTCCCAGGTCGCTTCGGCGCTGTTGCCGATCGGGGTAACGGCGCCCAGCCCGGTGACGGCGACGCGAGTCATCGGACGAAGGTTACGAATCCCCGCGTTCGGGGCACATCACCAACGTTTCCTAGCCGCGGGCCCAGTCCTCGCCCGTCAGCACATCGGAGGTGCGAGATGGCAACGGCCACACCGGCCCTCGAGCGCAGGCAGCCTCGGCTGGTCTTCTTTCATTCGACACTCTCGGGGCATTGTCGACGCGTCGAAGGGTTCCTCGCACAGGTGCTGCAACGGCGCAAGAACCACGGGACGTTCCAGGTGGTCAACGTGGCCCAGGAGGAGCGCCCCGACCTGCTCGAGCACTTCAAGATCCAGACGCTGCCGACGCTCGTCGTCGTCGAAGGCCACGCCGTCCGCGGCCGCCTCGAGCGCCCGCACGGCTGCCGCGAGATCGAGGGCTTCTTGGCACCGTGGCTTAACTAATCGCCGGGAAAGGCTGCGCCTTTCGCGGCGATTACTTGAGCACGGCGCTTCGCGCGGAACGCGCGCGGGCAAAGCCCGCGCGCTCTCTGCTGCTGGGCGGGCGTTCTCTTCCGTGCGGCGCGCGCATGCTGCGCGTGCACGCGTCGCATCAGTCCGCCTCGTCGCCGTCGCTAGACGGTGACGCCCTCTTCCTGCAGCGAGAGCTCGGCGAACTTGTCCCAGTTCTCCTCGATCGTCTTCGCCATCTGCCGCTCCTCGCTGATGATCTGCTGCGCGGCCGTCGCCGTGTCCTGGTCGCCGGCCTTCTGCGCGATGCGGCGCAGCAGCTCGTAGCTCGCGATCTCCATGTGCTCGGTCGCGTACGCGTCGCGCGCGTTGCGGCCGGCCTTCTCGCCGCGAACCATGTCCATCGGCATCTTCATCAGCGCGCCGAGGATGCCGCCCATCTGCTTGACGGTCGACGGCGACGCGTCGTGCGCCTCGAGACGCTGCGCCATGCGGTCGGCATGGTTCTGCGTCTGCAGCTTGTGGTGCTCGAGCGCGTCGAGGATCTGCGGATCGTCGGTCGTCGAGATCATCCCGTCGATCATCCGGAGCACGTTCTGCTCCATCGCGTGCGCCTCGTCGATGTGTTTCACGAGCTGTGCGTTCAGCTCCTCCATGTTGTTCAACCTCCTCATTCGAAAGTGGCCGATCTCACGGCCGAGCAGCGTCGCGCGGCCGAGGTAGCCGCCGTTCTCGGGCTCGAGCTTGTCGACGAGCATCGTGAACGGCGCCCGGTAGTGCAGCTCCAGGCCGCGAACCTCGAAGGGCATGCCGGGAACGCGCGAGAACTCGGTCGTTCCGCGCGCCCCGTGGATCCGCTTGACGCAGCCGTACAACGGCGGCAACGCGCCTGATAGGCGGTCCACAGCCCAGACCCCGTCGAGCTCGGCCATGACATTAGGGTCCCCGGGCATGCCCGGACCAAACGTGCCTTTTCCGCCGATGGAGGCGCAGCTCGTGAAGGAGCTGCCCGCGACGAACGGCTGGCAGTTCGAGCCGAAGTGGGACGGCTTCCGCGGCGTGCTCGAGAACGACGGCGGCGAGCTCGCGCTCTGGTCGCGGAACGAGCGGCCGCTGCTCCGCTACTTCCCCGAGCTGCGGCCGCTCGGCGACCTGCTGCCGCCCCACTCCGCGCTCGACGGCGAGATCGTGATCGCGCGCGACGGCGTGCTCGACTTCGACTCGATGCAGATGCGGCTGCACCCGGCCGAGTCGCGGATCCGCAAACTCTCGGCCGAGATCCCCGCGGAGCTGATCGTGTTCGACGTGCTCCTGTGGGACGGGGAGCCGATCCACCAGCGGCCGCTCGAGGAACGGCGCGCTGAGCTCGAGCGGATCGGCGACGGCTTCCGCCTCTCGCCCACGACGTCGGACCGCGACGCGGCGCAGGCGTGGCTCGACAGCTTCGAGGCTGCCGGGCTCGACGGGGTGATCGCGAAGAAGCTGGGCCTCCCCTACCTCCCGGGCTCGCGCGACGGCGTGCTGAAGGTGAAGCCGTTCAAGACGGCCGACTGTGTCATCGTCGGTGTCCGCTGGAAGGAGAAGCCGACGCGCATCGCGACGCTCCTCCTCGGCCTCTACGGCGACGACGGCAAGATCGACTACGTCGGCTCGGCCGCGGTCGCCGCGAGCAAGCACGACCAGATCTTCGGGCGCGTCGAGCCGCTCCTGAAGGACGCCCCCGACCGCGGCTTCTCGGAGCCGAACCGCTGGGGCACCGGCGAGCTCGCGGAGTCGGCATTGCGTCCTGAGCTCGTCGCCGAGGTGCGCTACGACAAGGTGCAGGGGAACCGCTTCCGCCACGGATCGCGCTTCCTGCGCTTCCGCGACGACAAGGATCCGAAGGACTGCACCTGGCGGGAGGTCAGGCCGCCGCGCAGCCCGACCGACCCGACGTTCGAGTCACTCCTCGCCGGGAGCGTCTAGGCCGAGCTTCGCGAACCGCGGCCGCAGTGACCGTTTGCGCCGCCACATCCCCTTCGTCGGATCGCCGACGGCGGCGATCCGCTCGCGCATCGTCCGGACGGTGAACGCGGCCGGATCGACGTCTGGCACTTCGTCCCACAGGAGGGGCGCCGAGACGCGCGCGTCGGGCGTCGGCCGCACGGAGTAAGCGCATGCGATCGTCTTGTCGCGCGAGTTCTGGCCGAAGTCGACGAACACGCCGCGGCGCTCGGCGACGCGCCACGTCGTCGTCGCCACCTCCTGGTCGCCGATGCGCCGTTCGACCTCCTCGGCCAGCGCCTTCGCGAAGCGCCGTACGTCGGGGAACGCGAGCTCCGGCTTGATCGGCGCCAGGACGTGCAGGCCCGTCGCGCCGGACGTCTTCGGATAGGCGGCGAGCCCGAGCTCGTCCATGACCTCGCGCACGACGAGCGCGATCTCGCGCACGTACGGCCACTGGCCGTCGCGCGACGGATCGAGGTCGATCAGCAGGTAGTCGGGCTGCTCGATCGCGGGAACGCGCGAGTGCCACGTGTGCAGCTCGATGCAGCCGAGGTTGATCACCCACTCGAGCGCCTGCTCGTTGCTCACGATCGCGAAGACCGTCGAATGGCCGCTCGGGAAGCGGACGAACTGCTCGCCGACGAAGTCCGGATGCGCCGGCACGCGCTTCTGGTGGAAGAAGTCGCCCTCGACGCCGTTCGGGTAGCGCACCATGTGGAAGGGGCGGCCGCGCAGGTGGGGAAGCGCGCAATCGGCGACGTCGAGGTAGTAGGCGGCGAGGTCGCCCTTCGTCTGACCCACTCGGGGGAAGAAGACCTTGTCGGGATTCGAGACGGCCATTCCGGGTGGTAGTGTCGCCGCGTGCGGCGGATTCTCGCTCTCTGTGTCGTTCTGGCCCTCGCCGGCGTGCTCGCCGGCTGCGGCGGGTCGAGCAACAAGTCCGCGAGCGGCAACGGCGGCGGCACGACCACGACCGCCGGCGCGGCCGCCTGCGCGAAGGCCAGCCTCCCGCTCGTGAACTCTGGCCAGCTGACGGTCGGCACGGACAACCCGGCGTACCCGCCGTGGTTCGGCGGGCCGGAGAAGTCGCCGTGGAAGGTCAGCGACCCGCGCTCCGGCCAGGGCTTCGAGAGCGCGGTCACGTACGCGGTGGCGAAGAAGCTCGGCTTCGCGAACAACGAGGTGAAGTGGATCGTCGTCCCGTTCAACACCTCGTTCGCGCCGGGCCCGAAGAAGTTCGACTTCGACATCAACGAGATCTCGTACACACCCGCGCGCGCGAAGGTCGTCGCGTTCAGCGACTCGTATTACGACGTCAACCAGGCCGTCGTGGCCAAGCGGGGCACGCCGATCGCCACGGCGCAGTCGACTGCCGACCTGCAGAAGTACAAGCTCGGTGCCCAGATCGGCACGACGAGCTACACGTACATCAAGGATTTCATCAAGCCGTCCAAGCAGCCGGCCGTGTTCGACACGAATGATGCGGCCGTCGCCGCCCTGAAGAACGGCCAGATCGACGGGCTCGTCGTCGATCTGCCGACCGCGTTCTACGTCACCGCCGCGCAGGTGCCGAACAGCAAGATCGTCGGGCAGTTCCCGACCGGGAACGCCGGCGAGCGGTTCGGCATGGTCTTCCAGAAGGGCAACAAGCTGGTCGGTTGCGTGAACCACGCGCTGAATCAGTTGAAGGCCGACGGCACGCTGCAGAAGATTCAGGAGAAGTGGCTGGCGAAAGTCGGCAACGCTCCGATCCTGCACTAGACGAGCGCCGTTCGAGAATCCTCGGCAGCCTGAGGTCCGGCGGGGGCGGCCGCGGCGCGTTGATCGCGACGGTCAGCACCGTCGTCGTCTTTGCGCTGCTGATCCTGCTGATCACGCACGCGCCCGGCTGGCCCGAGGTCCGCAGCACCTTCCTCGACTGGGGACAGTTCAAGGACTCGATGCCCGACATCGCGCGGGCGTTCCTGCTTAACGTGAAGATCTTCTGCATCGCGGAGGTGCTGATCCTGATCTTCGCGCTGCTGCTCGCGATCATCCGCAGCCTCCCCGGCCCCGCGGCTTTCCCTCTGCGGATGCTCGGCATCGCGTATGCCGACTTCTTCCGCGGCGTCCCGACGATCCTCGTGATCGCGACCCTCGGCTTCGGCGCGCCGGCGCTGCAGCTGAAAGGCGTCCCGCTGTCGGTGACGTTCTGGGGGATCGTCTCGCTCGTGCTCGTCTACACGGCGTACGTCTCCGAGGTCTACCGCGCCGGTATCGAGTCGGTGCACCCGAGCCAGGCTGCAGCTGCACGCTCGCTCGGCCTGTCGCACTGGCAGTCGCTCCGAACCGTCGTCCTGCCGCAAGCGGTCCGGCGTGTCGTCCCGCCGCTCCTCAACGACTTCATCGGCCTGCAGAAGGACACGGCGCTCGTGGGCTTCCTCGGCGCGGTCGAGGCGTTCAAGCAGTCCCAGATCGACGCCGCCGCAACGTTCAACTACACGTCGTTCGTCGCGGCGGCGCTCCTGTTCGTCGCGCTCACGATTCCGCTCGCCCGGTTCACCGACTGGCTCGTCGCGCGCGACCGCCGCCGGCGGCAGGCGACCGGCACATGAGCGAGGCGCTGGTGATCGAGGGGCTGCACAAGTCGTTCGGGACGCTCGAGGTGCTGCGCGGCATCGATCTCGCCGTCGCCGACCACGAGGTCGTGTGCCTGATCGGGGCGTCCGGCTCCGGCAAATCGACGCTCCTCCGCTGCATCAATCTGCTCGAGCCGATCGATGCCGGCCGGATCGTCGTCGAAGGAGCCGAGATCACGGCTCGGGGCGTCGACGTGAACCGCATCCGCCGCAACATCGGGATCGTCTTCCAGGCGTACAACCTCTTCCCGCACATGAGCGTCCTCAAGAACGTGACGCTCGCGCCGCGGCTCACCCTCGGAATGTCGTCGAAAGAGGCGTCGACGAGAGCGCTCGAGCTGCTCGAGCGCTTCGGGCTGAGGGACAAGGCCGAGAACTACCCCGACGCCCTGTCCGGCGGCCAGCAGCAACGCGTCGCGATCGTGCGCGCACTGGCGATGCAGCCGGACCTGATGCTGCTCGACGAGGTGACGAGCGCGCTCGACCCGGAGCTCGTCGCGGAGGTGCTCGCTGTGATCTCGGAATTGGCGGCCGGCGGCATGACGATGCTGATCGCGACGCACGAGATGAGCTTCGCGCGCGACATCGCCGACCGCGTCTGCTTCCTCGACGCAGGCGTCATCCTCGAGCAGGGGCCGCCGGAGCAGATCCTCAGCACGCCGCGCGAGCCGCGCACGCAGCAGTTCCTGCAGCGGATCATCGAAGCCGGACGGCTCTGAGTCAGTCGATGTGGGCGCGGCCGACGTCCGCCGGCGACGTGCACCCGAGCAGCGCGAGACCGAGCTCGACCTCGTCGTGGAACATCCGCAGGACGTCCGCGACGCCCTCCTCCCCCGCGACTGCCAGGCCCCACAGCATCGGTCGCCCGATCAACACCGCACGCGCGCCGAGGGCGAGAGCCTTGAGCACGTCGACGCCCCGGCGCACGCCGCCGTCGAGATAGACCTCCGCGCGCCCGTCGACCGCGTCGACGACCTCCTCGATGACGTCGAGCGTCGCCGACACGCCGTCGAGCTGGCGGCCGCCGTGATTCGAGACGACGATCGCTGCGGCGCCGTGCTCGCAGGCAAGGTGCGCGTCCTCCGCCGTCAGCAGACCCTTGACGACGACCGGCAGCCCGTAGCCGGCGAGCCACTCGAGGTCGCGCCAACTCACGGTTGCGTCGAAGCCCTGCCCGAAGAGGTCGCCCTGAACGGTCAGATCGTCGGGAACGGTGAAGCCGACGCGCAAATCGCGTTCGCGGCGGCCGATGTACGGGACGTCCACCGTGAGCACGAGCGCCGAGTAGCCGGCGGCGACGGCTTCGTCGATCGCGGCCTCGGCCTTCGAGCGCGGCCGCCAGACGTACACCTGGAACCACCGAGGCCCGTCCGCAGGAAGCTCGGCGGGCGCACACGTCGCGGCCGACGAGAGGCACATGACCGTCCCGGCCGCGGCGGCGGCGCGGGCCGTCGCCTCCTCCCCGTCCGGATGCGCCATCCGCTGCATCGCGAGCGGTGCGATCAGGACCGGCAGCGCGATCTCGGTCCCGAGGACGCTCGTCGCCGTCGAGACCGTGCCGACGTCGACGAGCACGCGCGGGCGCAGCTTGCGCCGCTCGAACGCGGCGACGTTGTCGCGCAGCGTGATCTCGTCGCCGGCGCCGCCGTTGTAGTACGCAGCGGCATTTGCGTCGAGCGTCTCCTCCGCGAGGCGCTCGTACTCCCAGATGTTGACCGGCTGCATGCCCCAATCAAAGACGAAACCCGCCTCCGATAGCCGCAGACGGGTTTCAAAGTGCCGGGGTATGAGGGGGGAGCCGGCACGTCCCATTTTCGTGGCGGGCGGGGCAGATTCCTCCCCACGAAGGGTGATTTGGAAGAAAGAGCGGAGAGGGCGGGATTTGAACCCGGCGCGAAGCGCCCGTCCGCGAAGCGGACCAGTGGAGGGGGTTCGGGGGAACCGGGAGGTTCCCCCGACATCACGTTTCACGGTGGAGCGGAGAGGGCGGGATTTGAACCCGCGACGCACCTTTCAGCACGTACGCGATTTCCAGTCGCGCTCCTTAGGCCACTCGGACACCTCTCCGTGCTGCGAGGCGGAGAAGGAGGGATTCGAACCCTCGATGGAGGTATTCACCCCCATAACGCCTTAGCAGGGCGCCGCCTTCAGCCACTCGGCCACTTCTCCGCGGGTCCGCGCAGGATAGCCGAGGCGCTGGCCGAACCATCCCTTT
>DATCYR010000051.1:0-3947 GCA_036526315.1 Gaiellaceae bacterium
CCGACCGCCGCGAGGCGGTCGCGTTCTTCCACGAAGCCTCGAGCACCTGACCGGAACTAAATCGGTCCCCGAAGTGCCGCTGCGAACCACAAGCGGCCTTCTGCCCTGCGATCCCTTGTGGAGGATCCGATTCCGCGCGACCCTGAGGTTGTCCACAGGTCTGTGGACGGCGGTCGAGTCGAGCGATGCGGCGGCTCGACGCCTGGGAGGGGGGAGTGGAGGGCAGCAATCGATGGCCAGGAAAGTGATGGGACCGACAGGAAGCCGGCGCAGAATCTGGCTTCTGCTGTCGAGTCTGGCTCTGACAATCGGCTTGGCGGTGGTGTTCATCCCGGCCGCCGGCGCCAACGACGTAAGGGCCGTGGCGTTCCAGCTCGACGGCAATATCGCGCAGGACGCGACCAACCCGGTCACCTACGACTGGGCGAACTTCTTCGACGCGAACGGCGGCAAGCTCTCACTGCCGGCCGGCTTCACGGCGTCGTCGTTCGTGAAGGACTTCAACACCGCGCCGGGGAAGAAGCCCGGCAGCGTCGTCTTCGACACGTCCGATGCCTCGACCTACACGATCGGCAGCAAGGACATCCTCGACGTGAACGGGTGGAGCTGCACGCCGGCGAACAACGTCACGGACAAGGGCGACATCATGAACGCCTACGCCACGGCGTACACCGATCCGGTCAGCGGACACAAGTTCATGTTCTTCGCGCTCGAGCGGAACGCGAACGCCGGTGACGCGAACGTCGCGTTCTGGTTCCTGCAGGGCAGCGCCAGCTGTCCGGCGGCTGGCGGCTCGTTCACCGGCAACCACCACAACGGAGACCTGTTGATCGTGTCCGCGTTCACCAACGGCGGCTCGGTCAGCAACATCAACGCCTACGAGTGGCAGAACGGGGCGCTCAACACGACCCCGGTGGCGAACGGCGGGGACTGCAGGGACGCAACCAAGACCGGGGATCCGACGTGCGCGACGAGCAACACGGGCACGATCAACAGCATCCCGTGGCTGACCGAGAACAAGGCGGACGGCGTTGGTCACACTCTGCAGACCGGCGAGTTCTTCGAGGGCGGTATCGACCTGTCCGCCCCCAGCGTCAACCTCGCCAACAACTGCTTCAACACGTTCGTCCCCGATACGCGCTCGTCGCAGTCGCTGACCGCGACGCTCTACGACTTCGCGATCGGTCAGCTCGGCGAGTGCACGTCGACGACGACGACCTCGCCGAAGGACGGAGCCGATGACACGAAGGCCCCTGCGACTTCGATCCCGGCCGAGCCGGGGGAGGCCAGCATCACCGTGCAGGACAAGACCACGGTCGCGGTGACCGGCATCAGCTCGTTCAACTCCGCGAATACGCCGAACCTCACGTGGCACATCTGCGGGCCCACCGATCCGACCAGCACGCAGCTGTGCGACGGCTCGACCGGCAGCTCGACTCCGGCTTGCAGCACGTTGCCGGCGATCAGCTGCGTGGGGGTTGCCGTGGGTTCGACGTCGATCCAGGCAGCCACAACGGTCGACTCACCCGTTGTAACGATTACCGAAGCGGGGCGGTATTGCTTCCGCGCCGACTTCGCGGGTGACTCGGGCGTCGGAGTGCCGCCCTCGAGCGACAGCGCAGCCCACGAGTGCTTCATAGTCGGCCCGCAGCAACCGCAGCTCTCGACCCAGGCCACGAGCGGTCCTGTCGACTTCGGGTCGAAGATCAGCGACACCGTGACGCTGTCCGGGACGGCGGATGAGCAGGGCACCGGTGGGCCGGCCGGAAGCGACGGGTCGATCGGGACCGTGGCGAGCCCGGTCACGCTGGGCGGCGATGCGACGGGCAACGTCAGCGTCAAGGCCTACGGGCCGGACAGCTGCTCGACGGTCGCGTTCACGTCGAGTGCCATCTCCGCGACGGGCGACGCCACCGTGGGCGGGGCCGGCACGAACTTCGAGTTCACGCCGAGTGCCCCGGGCCAGTACGTGTTCGTGGCGTCCTACGCCGGTGACCTGCCGAACACGAAGGGGATCGACTTCTCGGCATGTGCGCTTGCACCATCCTCCGAGAAGGTGACCGTACGGACGATCCCGACCACCATCAACACGACGCAGAAGGTGTTCCCGAACGACTCGGCGACGATCGCGTCGTCGGTCAGCGGCAACAACCTGCCGTCGGGCGGGACCGTGACGTTCTCGCTGTACGGTGGCGCCGCGGACGACGCTACCAATCTCGCGAACTGCATGGCGGGTACGGCGACCGGCCGGATCTACACGCGGCAGTTCTCGACCAACACGACGCCCGCGAACTCCGAGACGTTCCGCACAGACAACACGACCGTCTCGGTGAGTGACAACGAAACCGTGTACTGGCTCGTGACCTACGCGACCGGCGACACGGCGCACACCGGCAGGCAGAGCCAGTGTGCGGAGAGCACGCAGACGGTGTTCGTCAACGATGCGGGCGACGGGACGGTGTTCCCCTCTCCCTAACCTGGGCCTAGACGAACAAGTACAAGAAGAGGCCCCGGCGTAAGCCGGGGCCTCTTCTTTGCCTATCTCGCCGGACGCCTTACGCGTCGACGTGGAAGGCCGTGCTCGCGAGAACGGTGATCTTGCCGTTCTTCGAGTACGAGTCCCAGTTCTCGAGATACGCGGTGCATTCGGCTGCGCCGCCCTGCCAGGCGGGCGTCCCACCCATGGTGAACGACTGGGTGCCGTTGCGACCGTAGAACCATGCCTGCCACGACTCGTACACGAGCGTCCCGTTCTGGGAGCACTTGACGTGCACGAACGGCTGGCTGGTCGCGCTGGTCGAGACGTTGAACGTGACGGACTGGCCGTAGCTCGGACTCAAGGAGCCGGAGGCCGTCGGCGCTACCATCAACTGGAGGCTGATCGACGAGGACGACGACTTCGTGGCTCCACCAGCCGCGAACGCGACGGAAGCGGTCACGAGAAGCAGTACGGCGACGATCGACCCCTGGCGTGCGATGTTGCGAAGCATCTGACGATCTCCCTTTGGTGCGGCCCCGAAGATTCGAGAGCGGCGGAAACGCGAGTACGTGGCATTTGTCGTCATCCCGCCGCGGCCGCCCGATCCCTCGTGGAGGTTCCCCCAAATGAGAAGGGCGGCCATTCGGCCGCCCTTCGGCTACGCGGGGTCGAGCGCTCTACGCGCCGACCGAGAAGTTCATCGAAGCGAGGTTCGTGATCGAGTGATGCTTCGAGTAGGAGTCCCAGTTCTGGAGCCAGGCGGTACAGCTCGCGGCGCCGCCGCTCCACGCGGGCGTTTTGAGGACGAAAAGCTGGTTGAGCGAGATGGCGAAGATGCCGTTCGACGCCGTGTAGACGAGCGTGCCGCCCTGGTAGCAGTCGAGCGTCACATACGGCATCGCCGTCGCGGTGGTCGAGACGGCGAAGGTGACCGTGTCCCCCCAGTTGGGCGCCCCGTTGCCGTTGGCGTCGTTGACCAAGACGAGCGCGATCGTGCCGCCGCTGGTGGTGCCTCCGCCGCCGCCGCCGCCGCCTCCCTTCCCCGCAAGCGCGCCAGGAACGAGCGCAAGCGAGAGCACGAGGACGACGACTGCGATTGCGGCGCCTGCCGGAGTCGGTTTCCTGATCTTCATTGCGGACCTCCCGTACGGGCCTGACCCCAGCGGCACCCGTAATTGGACGATGCGAGCCTCTTCGGCACGTGCTTCGCGGCACTATTCACTCAACCGAGGGAGACCGCTTCTCCCGTCCCGAGCGCTTTACATGGTTTTTGCGTCCGCCTCGTGACTACTGCCGGGGCGCCTCGACAGGAACCGGATGCGGCTCCGCGCTGCCGCCGGACTCCGCGAACGCCCACAGCTTGTTCGCGGCGAAGCTGAACGGCGTGGCGAGCGCGATCGCAACGGCCTGACCGGCGAGATGCCCCGCGCCGGCGGCGACCAGGACGAGCAGGAAGAGCTGGTTCGCG
>DATCYR010000052.1:0-5129 GCA_036526315.1 Gaiellaceae bacterium
GCCTTTCGCTCCTGCGGGGGGAGGCGCCTACGGCACGCCGATGCGCCCGAGCGGCCAGTAGGTGAAGAAGACCTTGCCGATGATCGCGCTCCGCGGCACGAGCCCCCAGACGCGCGAGTCGCACGAGTGGGCGCGATTGTCGCCCTCCATCAGGTACATGTCCTTCGGGATGTGCGTCAGTGTCCCGGTAGGCGGGATGTCACGCATCGTCCGCGTCTGGGTGTCCCGGCGGTCCGGCTGCACATACGCCTCCGACAGCCGCCTGCCGTCGATGTACGTGTAGCCGTCTCGCTCCGACCACACATCGCCCGGCAAGCCGATCACGCGCTTGACGAAGATCCCGCCGATGCAAGCGACGCTCGCGGCCTTCGGCGCGTGGAAGACGACGATCTCGCCGCGGTGCGGATCGCGAAAGTGGTAGATGAAGCGGTTCGCAAGGACGCGGTCCGACCGGCCGGCCTCGCACCCGGGCTCCGGCCGGGCGCAATGCAGCGTCGGCTCCATCGAGGGGGACGGGATCCGATAGGGGTTGACGATCCACGCCTTGACGGCGAGCACGACCACGACGGCGACGACGATCGTGACGATCCACTCGACGACACGTCGCCGCACGTGCGCTACGCGACTGCGGGCGCGAGCTCGCGGCCGATCAGGGCAACCGTCTCGAGATCGCGGTGTGCGAGGTGTTGCAGCATCACGCGCTCGAAGCCGAGCTCCTCGATCTCGTGCAGCCGCTCGACCGCCTGTTCGACGGTGCCGACCGGCCCGCTCCTCGCGTAGCGCTCGAGCACGGTCTGCGGGTCGCGGCCGAAGCGCTCGCCGATCCGCTGCGCGGACTGCCGTACCTCGCGGTCGTCACGGCCGACGACGATCGGCGCCATCAGCGAGTACCGGAGTGTCTTCGGATCGCGACCGCCGCGCTCGCACGCCTCGTCGAGTCGCTGCTTCCGCTCGCGCGCGTCGTCGAAGGTTCCGAAGACGCAGTTGTACTCGTCCGCAAAGCGCACGGCGGGTCCGGTCGTGCCGGGCTTGGCGCTGCCCCCCACGAGGATGGTCAAATCCGGCCGCGCGAGCCCCGGCGCGTTCTGCAGGCGGTAGTGCTCGCCGTCGAAGCTGAAGTTGTCCTGTCGGAACAGGCCGTGCACGATCTCGAGCTGCTCCGCGAAGAGCGAGACGCGTTCCCTCGTCGGCGGGAACTCGAAGCCGTACGCCTCGTGCTCGCGCTGCATCCAACCTGCGCCCATTCCGAGAACGACACGTCCGCCGGAGATCTCGTCGGCGGCAGCGGCGTTCCGCGCGAGCAGAGACGGATGGCGGAACGTGACGGGGGAGACGAGAGTCCCCAGCTCCAGCGTCGTCGTGCCGGCGGCGAGCGCGCAGATGCTCGCCCAGGCGTCGACGACCGGCCGCGTCTCGTCGGAGCCCGAGATGTAGTGGTCGGAGCGGAAGAGTGCCTCGACGCCGTGCTCCTCGCACGCATCGGCCAGCGCCACCCAATCGTCCCACGTGACCCCTTCCTGGCCTTCGATCATCAGGGCGAGCCGCACGGCGCTCGACGCTAGCATCGGCGCATGGCCGTCGCGTCACCGGAGCAGTACCTCGCCGACCTCAATCCGCCGCAGCGCGAGGCCGTTCTCGCCACGGAAGGGCCGCTGCTCGTCATCGCCGGCGCCGGCTCCGGCAAGACACGCGTCCTCACCTACCGCGTCGCCCACCTGATCAACGCCGTGGGAGCGAAGCCGAACGAGATCCTTGCGATCACGTTCACGAACAAGGCGGCGGGGGAGATGCGCGAACGGCTCCACCGGCTGCTCGGCCAGAGCGGGCGCGGCCTCTGGATCCTCACGTTCCACGCCGCCTGCGGCCGGATCCTGCGCCGCGAAGCGCAGCGGCTCGGCTACCGCTCCAACTTCACGATCTACGACCAGGCCGACCAGCTCCGACTCGTCAAGCAGTGCCTGGAGGAGCTCGAGCGAGACCCGAAGCGCTTCACGCCGCGCGGCATCCACAATCAGATCTCCCACGCCAAGAACCAGCTCGTCTCGCCCGCGGAGTACGCCGAGCGCGTCCAGTCCTTCTACGACCAGACCGTCGCGGACGCCTACGGGCTCTACCAGCGCCGCCTGTTCGCCTCGAACGCCGTCGACTTCGACGACCTCCTGATGCTGACCGTGGATGTGCTCGAGCGCTTCCCGGAGGCGCTCGAGAAGTGGCAGAGCGCCTTCCGCTACATCCTGGTCGACGAGTACCAGGACACGAACCACGCGCAGTACCGGCTGCTCCAACTCCTGGCCCAGCCGGACATGAACGTCTGCGCGGTGGGCGATCCGGACCAGTCGATTTACGCCTTCCGCGGCGCGGACATCAACAACATCCTCGACTTCGAGCGCGACTTCCCAGGCACTCGCACGATCGCGTTGGAGCAGAACTACCGCTCGACGAACCACATCCTCGACGCCGCGAACCACGTGATCACGAACAATCGCGAGCGCAAGCCGAAGGAGCTCTGGTCGGATCTCGGCGACGGCGAGCCGGTGCGCGTCCTCGAGGTCGAGGACGAGCATGCGGAGGCGCGCTTCGTCGCGGCCGGCATCGCGGCCCTCGTCGAAGAGGGCTACTCGGGCGACGAGATCGCCGTCTTCTACCGGACGAACGCACAGTCGCGCGTGCTGGAGGACGTCCTCGTGCGCCAGGGCGTCTCGTACCAGGTGATCGGCGGCCCGCGCTTCTACGAACGCGCCGAGATCAAGGACGCGATCGCGTATCTGCAGGCGATCGACAATCCCTACGACGCCGTCTCGCTGCAGCGCATCGCCAACAGGCCGCGGCGCGGCATCGGCGACTCGAGCCTCGCCCGCCTCCAGACCTGGGCGGACGCGCACGGCCGCTCGCTGTGGGAGGCACTGGAGTTCGCGGAGGAAGCGGGCGTCGGCGCGGCGCCGCAACGTGCGGTCGCGAGCTTCCGCGACCTGATGCAGTCGCTGCAGGCCGGCGCGCTCGAGCTGCCGGTCGCAGAGCTCGTCGAGCGCACGCTCGAGCGGAGCGGCTACACCGAGGCGCTCGAGGCTGAGCGGACGATCGAGGCGCAGGGCCGGCTCGAGAACCTGCAGGAGCTCGTCGGCGTCGCACGCGAGTACCAGGAGAACGCGGACGAGCCATCGCTCTCGCACTTCCTGCAGGAGATCTCGCTCTACTCCGACCAGGACGCGATCCGCGAGGAGAGCCTCGTGACGCTGATGACGCTGCACAACGCCAAGGGCCTCGAGTTCCGTGCCGTCTATCTGATCGGCATGGAGGAGGGAATCTTCCCGCACGCGCGCTCGATCGAGGAGCAGGGCATCGAGGAGGAGCGCCGTCTCTGCTACGTCGGCATGACGCGCGCAAAGGAGCAGCTGACGCTGACGCACGCATCGTCGCGCTCGCTCTGGGGGGCACGCGGCTACAACCTGCCGTCGCGCTTCCTCGACGAGCTGCCCGGCAACGTCGAGCGCGAACGGCTGCGGCCGACGTCGTGGTCGTCGTACGGCGCACACGCGCAGGGCGTGGCACCGCGCGAGGACGTTCCCTCGCTTTCGACCGGGGATTCCGTCCGGCACGGCACGCTCGGCGAGGGCGTCGTCACGCAGATCGAGGCCGGCGGGGTCGTCACCGTGCGCTTCGCGGACGGAAGCGAGCGTCGCCTGATGCTCGATTACGCTCCGCTCGAGCGCATCTCTTGACGATCGAGATCCGGAATCCCGCCCAGGACGAGCTGCGGTCGGCAATGGAGTCGACGCACGTCGTCTTCGCCGAGCCGCTGAGCGACGATCACTTCGAGCGGACGACGAAGCTGCTGCCCCGCGAGCGTTTCTACGCCGCATACGAGGACGGTCTGCCGGTGGGGACGGCCGCCGACTTCGATTTCCGCGTCACCATCCCCGGCGGCGAGCTGCCGGCCGGCGGCGTGACCTGGGTCGGCGTGCTGCCGAGCCACCGGCGGCGCGGGATCCTCACGCAGCTGATGCGGCGCGAGCTGGACGACATCCACGAGCGCGGCGAGCCGCTCGCGATGCTGTGGGCGTCGGAGGCTGCGATCTACGGCCGTTTCGGCTACGGGGTCGCAGCGCCGACAGCGCAGATGAACGCCGATCGCGCGCGCTTCGCGCTGCGGGACGACCCAGGGCCACAGGGACGCACACGCATCGTCCCGCTCGAGGACGCGCTTGAGCCCTGCCGGCACGTCTACGACGCGGTTCGTCCGACGATTCCGGGATTCACGGTGCGCCCGGAGAACGCGTGGACGCTGCACCGCCTTGCCGACCCCGAGGACTGGCGCCGCGGCGCGAGCCCGAAGTACGCCGCCCTCGTCGAGATCGACGGCGAGCCCGCGGCGTATGCGCTGTACCGGATCAAGCAGAGCTGGGAGCACGGGTTCTCGCAGAGCGAGGTGCGCCTCGTCGAGACGCTCGCAGTCGGTCCGGCCGCCGAGCGCGAGCTCTGGCGCTTCGTGTTCGGCATCGACCTGATCGCCAGGGTCGAAGGCCGGCTCGATCCCGCGTCGCCGCTTTTCCTGATGGTCGTCGACCCGCGGAGCCTGCACCTCCGCGTCTCGGAAGGGCTCTGGCTGCGCCTCGTCGACGTCGGCGCGGCGCTGGCCGCGCGCTCGTATGCCGTCGACGACGAGGTCGTGCTGGACGTACGGGACGAGTTCTGCCCGTGGAACGCCGGCCGCTGGCGCGTCGGCGCGGCCGGAGTCGACCGCACCGACCGGGATGCCCAGCTCGCGCTCGACGTCGCCGACCTCGCTTCCGTGTATCTTGGCGCGTTCACGTTCAGCCGCCTGGCCGCGGCAGAGCGCGCGCACGAGGTGCAGGCCGGCGCGCTCGCTCGTGCGGATGCGTTGTTCCGCACGTCGCGGCCGCCGTATTGCCCAGAAGACTTCTGATGTCCTTCGACGTTCGCACGGTCAATGATCTCGACGAGTTCAGCTCGGCGGCGTTCGCGATCGGCCAGTACTTCGGCATGACGCTCACCGGGGAACGGATGCAGCGCTTCATGGACCAGATCACCGCGGAGCGCATGCACGCCGCGTGGGAGAACGGCGCGATCGTCGGCGGCGCAGGCGCCTTCGCCTTCGACCTGTCCGTACC
>DATCYR010000053.1:0-18712 GCA_036526315.1 Gaiellaceae bacterium
ACGTTCTTGAACGCGCCGCGGCGTCTCTCGTTGCCCGGTGAGCCCCGAATCCGCTCGTAGCCTTTATGGTCTTTCTCACTTCGACCAGGGAGGGGACGGCATGTACGCACGCATCGCGACCTTCGAAGGCGATCCCGCCAACGTCGACGAAGCCATCAGCAATGTCAAAGGCAACGTCGAGGGAGCGAGCCCGCCGCCAGGGCTTGAGAATGCCAAGGGGATGATGATGCTGATCAACCGCGAGACCGGCAAAGGCATGGGCGTCACGCTGTTCGAGAACGAGGACGACATGAAGCGCGGCGATGAGGCGCTCAACAACATGAATCCGGGCGGCGGGGGCCGGCGCACATCGGTGGAGTTCTACGAGGTCGCTGTACAGCGGATGTAAGTCACGGATCCGGTCGACAGTCGCGCGTCTCTTCGCCGATCCGAGCGGGGTCTCTCCAGTCGGGCTGCGCTTCATGTTCTCGCCAAGTTCCGGCGCCCCTTTCCGGCGTGGACGCCCCGGCGACCACTTTGGCGTCTTGCTCGAACGCGGCGAGCAGACCGGCGTTCGGGATCTGAGTCTTCGCGCGGAGCGCTCGCTCGATTGGCTCAGCAGCCCGAGCGCCGTGACACCCGAGACCGCATCGCCTGTCAACCGGAGGGTCGTTGGTTCGAGTCCAACCTGGGGAGCTGCGTCGCAGGTCGTACTTTCTTGACCGGTGCAGGGCTATCTGCGTTGAATAGCTCTCATGCTTCTGCGGGAGGTCGAGTACGCTCGCCCGGCGAGCGTTCAGGAAGCCGTGCGCCTTCTTGCCGAGAACGACGGCGCGCGCGTACTTGCCGGCGGGCAGACGCTGATCAACGTCATGAAGGCCCGCGCGGCCTCGCCGGACATGCTCGTCGACCTCAACGGGCTCGACGAGCTGAAGGGCATCGACCTCGCAGCGGACGGCACGCTCTCGCTCGGGTCGATGGTCACCTACTCCGAGCTGATCGCCTCCGCGGAGGCCCGCGCCCGGCCGATCGTCGGTGACGTCTGCGCGCAGATCGCCGACGTCCAGGTGCGAAACCGCGGCACCATCGGCGGCAACGTGTGCTCGAACGACCCGACCAACCACCTGCCGCCGTTGATGGTCGCGCTCGGAGCGACGATGCACATCACCGGGCCGAACGGCGACCGCACCGTCCCGGCCGAGGAGTTCTTCCTCGGCGTCTACATGACCGCGGCGGGAGTGGGCGAGCTGCTGACCAGGATCACCGTCCCGCCGGGCAAGAGCGACGGCTTCGCGGCGATCACGATCGGCAGGGACGGGACGTGCATCGTCAACGCGGCGGCGTCGGTGAACGGCGGCGTCCGCATCGCCCTCGGTTGCGTCGACGCGGTCCCGGTCCTTCTTCGCGCCGACTCGCCCGACGCCGTCGGAGCGGCGGTCGAAAACGCCAACCTCGACCCGCCGTCGGACGTGCACGCCTCCGGCGAGTACCGCCGGCACCTCGCCGAGGTCGTCGCCCGGCGCGCGACTGCGGAGGCCGAGGGGAAGAGCTGATGGACGTCGTCGCCACCGTCAACGGCGAGCGCTACGAGCGCGATGTCGAGCCGCGGAAGCTCCTCATCCATTTCCTGCGCGACGATCTCGACCTCACCGGGAGTCACGTCGGCTGCGACACCGGCAACTGCGGCGCGTGCTCGGTGATCGTCGACGGTGTGCTCGTGAAGAGCTGCATGATGCTCGCCGTCCAGGCAGACGGCTCGACGATCGAGACGGTCGAAGGGCTCGCGCAGGACGGCGAGCTGAACGGGCTCCAGCAGTCGTTCTCCAGCCACCATGCGCTGCAGTGCGGCTATTGCACGCCGGGGATGCTCATGAGCGCAACGGCGCTCCTCCGCCAGAACCCGCACCCGAGCGAGGAGGAGATCCGCAAGGGGATCCAGGGCAACATCTGCCGCTGCACGGGCTACGTCAACATCGTCGAGGCAATCAAGGCAGCCGCCGAATGACCGAGACCACCGTAACGCCGGAACGACCCCTCGTCGTCGAGGAAGGCGAGACACGGCCCGGCTTCATCGGGCAGAACATCCCGCGCAAGGAGGACAAGCGGCTCGTCCAGGGCGAGGGCGTCTTCTTCGACGACATGAAGCGCCACGAGATGGGCTTCGTCCACTTCGTCCGTTCGCCGTACGCACATGCGCGCATCAAGTCTGTCGACGTGTCGAAGGCGCTCGAGCTCGACGGTGTCTACGGGACGCTCACCGGTGACGAGGTCGCGATCCTGACCGACCCCTTCTTCGAGCTCTCGACACCGCCGGGCGCGAACATCAAGGACTACGCACTTGCCGTCGGGAAGGTGCGTCACGTCGGCGACCCCGTCGCGGCGGTGGTCGCGCGCACGCGTGAGCTTGCGCGCGACGCGGCCGAGCTGGTGGAGGTGGACTACGAGCCGCTGCCGGTCGTGCTCGACGGCGAGCAGGCGCTCGCGGACGAGGTCGTCCTGCACGACGACGCGGGCTCGAACACGGTCTGGTCGGGGACGTTCGACTGGGGCGACTTCGACGCGGCGCTCGCCGACGCCGACCACGTCATCCGGATCGAGCGCCTGCACTTCGACCGCTTCTCGTCGACGCCTCTCGAGTGTGCAGGCTGCCTCGTCGAGTTCAACCGCGGCACCGGCCAGTGGACAATCTACGGCAACCACCAGATGCCGGGCGTCGGCGCGATCTGGATGGCGCCGGCACTGCGTGTCGGTCTCGACAAGCTCCGTTTCGTCAGCCAGGACATCGGCGGCGGCTTCGGCAACAAGATCACGCTGCACCCGCAGTTCACCGCTTGCTGCCTGCTCGCGCGCAAGCTCAACCGCCCCGTCCAGTGGACCGAGTGGCGCACCGACCAGCACACCGCGAACACGCACGGCAACGAGCGCACCTTCCTCGACATCACGGTCCCGGTGAAGGCCGACGGGACGATGCTCGGCTTCTCCGTGCGCGCGATCGACGACTGCGGCGCGTTCCCGCGCTACGAGCCGCTCGGCTGCATCATCTGGGCGCAGGTGACGCCCGGGTGCTACCGCTGGCGCAACGTCCGCGTCGATTTCACGCAGGTCTGCACGAACAAGTCGCCGGTCGCGCCGAACCGCGGCTACTCGCGCATGCAGCACCTCTGGCTGACGGAGCGCATCGTCGACATCGTCGCCGGCGAGCTCGGGCTCGATCCCGTCGACGTGCGCAAGAAGAACTACGTCAAGCAGGAGGAGTTCCCGTACACGACGCCCAACGGGTGCGTGTACGACTCGGGCGACTATGCGCGCTGCCTCGACGTCGCGCTCGACCTGATCGGCTACGACTCGATCGAGGAGAAGCGGCGCGACGCCGAGTCGCGCGGCAAGCTGCTCGGCGTGGGCATCGGCTCGACGCTCGACTCCGGCACGAACAACTTCGGGCAGTCGATGCTCCTCAACCCCGAGCTGCAGTTCTCCGGCAACAACGAGGTTGCGACCGTCAAGCTCGACATCTTCGGCGAGGTCGTCGTCACGCTCGGCACGGTGCCGCAGGGCCAGGGACACGAGACGACGACCTCGCAGGTCGTCGCCGACATCCTCGGCTGCACGCCCGACGAGATCAACGTCCGCGCCGGCCACGACAGCTACTGGAACTCGCATGCCGGCTTCTCGGGGACGTACGCATCGCAGTTCGCCGTGACGGGGCTCGGCGCCGTCAAAGGCGCCGCCGACAAGCTCGCCGGCGAGATGAAGCAGCTCGCCGCGGCCGTGTTCGGCGTCACGCCCGACGACATCGAGCTCGCCGAGAGCCAGGCCCGCATGAAGGGCAACCCGGAAGCGGCGCTCCCGTTCATGGCGCTCGGCGCGATCCTCAACGCGAACAACGCCGGGCTCCCGGAAGACATGGACATCTCGCTGAACGTCCGCCACGTCTATCGCCCACCGTTCGAGAAGCCCGACCTCGAGCGGAAGTACGGCAACCTGACGCTGACGTACGCGTCACAGTTCCACGCGTGCGTGGTCGAGGTCGACCCCGAGACGGGCGTGTACGACATCGTCGACTACGCGGCCGTCGACGACTGCGGCGACCGGATCCACCCGCAGATCGTCGAGGGGCAGGTGCACGGCGCAACCGCGCAGGCGCTCGGCGCCGCGACGCACGAGATCTTCACCTACGACGAGGAGGGGAACCTGCTGACTCCCAACTTCTACGACTACCACGTGCCGCACGCGCTCGACATGCCGCCGCTCAAGACCGGCTACGTCGAGTCGACCTCGCCTTTCACCCCGCTCGGCGCGAAGGGGATGGGAGAAGGCGGCGGCGCCGGGATACACGCGGTCTGTGCCGCGCTGCAGAACGCGCTCGGCAGGCGCGGCGAAGGCCCGATCGTCTGGCGCAGCTGCAACCCGTACCACCGCGTCTGGGAGATGCTGGAGCAGCCCGAGGCATCCCGAAGGCTCGTCTCGGTGGAGTCGCGATGAAGGTCTCCGGAGAGCGAACGTTCGACGCGCCGGTCGCCACCGTCTGGAGCGTGCTGAACGACCCCGCACAGATGGCGAAGACGATGCCCGGCGTCGAGTCCTTCGACGTGCAGGACGACACGCATTGGCGCGCGAACGTCAAGGTCCCGTTGGGGCTCGGCGGCCTCCGCATGTCGATCGACTTCGAGAAGACCGAGGAGCGTGAGCCGGAGTTCGCGAAGCTGCACGCGAAGGGCAACGGCGTCGGCGCGATCATGAACATGGACACGTCCTTCAGCCTGAGTGACGCGGGCGGCGGCACGAGCATGCAATGGGAGGCCGACGTCCACCTGCTCGGCCCGGTCGCGTCGATGGGGCAGCGCGTCCTGCAGCCGATCGTGAACCAGCAGGTCTCGCAGGTCCTGAGCGCGCTCGACAAGCAGGTGCAGGAGGCGAAGGGCGGCGCGTCGAGCGGCGCCGAGGAAGGGCTCAGCCCGCTGTCACCGGAGTCGTACGATCCGGCAGGCGAAGGGCCGACGACGTCGACCGAAAACCAGTAGAGATCCGCCCGGCGCACGCGTCCGACGTGCCGGCGCTCGCACGGCTCCATGCCGACGCCCTGGCTGCAGGCATGGCTCTGGGCGCGACGCCGGAGACCGATCTCGAGGAGATGCACCGGTCGGCCGTCGCGGACGAGCGGCGCCTCGTGCTCCTTGCGGAGGTCGACGGCGAGGCGGTCGGGATGGCCCACGTCGCGCCGAGCGGCGCTTCGAATGCCCCGCACCGGGCCGAGGTGCAGCGCGTGGCGGTCGCCGCCGGGGCCCGTGCGTCCGGCGTCGGGCGGCAGCTGATGGAGTCGGTCGAGGAAGCGGCGCTCCAACGGGGCCTGACGCTGCTCTGGTTGACGACGCACGACGGGACGGACGCCTGCGCCTTCTACGAGGCGCTCGGCTACACGAAGGTGGGCGTGATGCCCGAGTACTCGCGCCGGCCCGACGGCAGTCTCGCCGCCGCCGCCTTCTACGCCAAGGTCCTGAGAGGATCGTCCTGATGTTCCGGATCGGCGTGATGCAGCTGACGATGGAGCCGCTCGACGAGATGCTCGAGTCGGCGCGTGCGATGGACCGCGCGGGCATGGACACGATCTGGCTCGCCGAGGCGTACCCGTGGTGGCGCAAGCACGGCATGGAGGCGCGCTCCTCGACCGGCGTCGGCGCGCTGATGGCGCGCGAGACGGAGCGGCTGACCATCGGCTGGGGGATCATCGCCGCCTCGACACGACATCCCGTGCAGGCGGCGATGGATGCGCGTGTCGTGCAGGAAGCCGCCGGCCCGGGACGCTTCATCCTCGGCTTCGGGACGTCGAAGATCTTTCTCAACAACACCAAGACACAGACGAGGAAGACGCTCGGGCCGATGCGCGACGCGGTGACGATCGCGCGCGGCGTGCTCTCCGGTGAGCGGTTCGAGTACGACGGCGACACCTGGAGCGCCGACGTGCCGGCGCTGGCCGCAGATGCGCACGCGCCGCGCGAGGTGCCGCCGGTGTACATCGCGGCGACGGCACCGAAGATGCAGGCGTTGGCGGGTGAGATCGCCGACGGTTGCCTGACCCCGTCGATCACGACACCGGCATTCGTGCGCTACACCCGAGAGAACGTGGGGGCCGAGATCGACGTCGGCTGCACCGTCGTCGCGTCGATCCACGAGACGGACCGCGCCGCCGGTCGCGACGGCGCTCGCGAGATCGCCGGCATGTACCTGGCGAACAAGGTGCAGAACATCCAGGGCGCAGCGGACACGCTGCTCGATCTGGCCGGGCTGACGCAGGAGGAGATCCGTCCGATCGCCGAGGCGATGGAGGCGGGCGGACGGCTCGCGGCGAAGGCGAAGGTGACGGACGAGATCCTCGACAAGTGCAAGCCGATCGCGGGCACGCCGGCGGACTGCATCGCGGCGATCGAGGAGTACCGCGACGCCGGCTGCAGCCACGTCATGCTCGAGCTTTGGGGCGAGAACCGGCGCGACCAGATCCGCCTCTTCGGCGAGCAGGTCCTGCCGCGCGTTCGCGGATGAACATCGACCGCGACCGGCTCGTCGCGACCGCGTCGCGGATGATCGACGTGCACAGCTTCACCGGCGACGAAGAGAACATGGCGCGGCTCATGGTCGACCTCTACGACGAGCTCGGGCTGCAGGTGCAGTGGCAGCAAGTGGAGGAAGGGAGGGCGAACGCCCTCGCCACGTGGCCGGGCGCCGGCGGCGGGCCGTCGCTGATGTTCAACGGGCACATGGACACGTCGTACTCCGGCCGCGAGCCGTGGCTCCGTAACGTCCCGGGCTTTCAGCCGGACGCGTTCGTCGAGAACGGCCGTCTCTACGGCCTCGGGATCTCGAACATGAAAGGCGCGCTGGCGTGCTACGTCGAGGCGGTGCGCGCGCTGCGCGAGGCCGGGGTGCGGCTCAGGGGCGACGTGCTGATCGCGGCCGTCTGCGGCGAGATCGAGAAGACCCAGTACGGGGACGCGCAGGGCGCGCAGTACCGCGGCTATGCGGCCGGAACGCGCTACCTCGTCTCGCACGGCGGCGTCGCCGACATGTGCCTGCTCGGCGAGCCGACGGAGGGCAAGGTCGTGCTCGGCCATTTCGGCGCGTTGTGGCTGCGCATCCGCGTGCACGGCAACTTCATCCACACGGCCTTCAGCGAGGGGAAGCAGGAGCAGAACTCGATCCTTCGCGCCCACGAGCTGCTCGAAGCGATCCGCGAGTGGATCCCCATCTGGGAGAACGACCCGGCGAACGCGTATCGCGGCGCGAAGGCGATCGTGAACGTCGGCGCGATCCAGGGCGGCTTCGGCTGGCGCGTTTCGCGCACGCCCCACCACACTGATCTCTTCCTCGACGTGCGGGTGCCGCCGACGAAGCCGATGGGCGAAGCCCGCGGCCAGGTGCTCGACTTCGTGCGTACGCTGGCGGCCGCGCATCCGGAGTGGGGGGTCGAAGGGGAGGTCTACGTGACGGCGCCCGGTGCCGAGATCGACGAGGACCATCCGCTCGTCGCGGCGGTCGACGCAGCGCACGCCGGCGTGTACGGCGGCAAGCCCGAGCGAGACGTCACCCGCTGGTTCAGTGACGCGTCCGCGCTGACCCGCTACGGGGTGGCGACCGTCAACTACGGCACGTCGACGGGACTCATGGACGTCGAGAAGGGCGAGAATCTCGACATCGACGGATTGGTGAAGACGGCAGAGGTCTACGCGCGCGTTGCGACGGAGGTGTGCGGCGTCGCATGAAGCTGGTCACGTACGGCGACGGCAAGGTGGGGCGGATCGAGGGCGACGAGATCGTGCGTCTCGAGGTCACGACGATGCGCGCGTACTTCGAGCGCGGCGGCGCCGACGACACGGGCGAGCGGACACCGCTCGGCGACGCCCGGCTGCGCGCGCCGATCGTGCCGAAGAAGTTCTTCCACACGAGCGGCAACTTCCGCGAGCACGAGGACGAGTCGAAGCGCGTCAACTGGTCGCACGAGATCGCCCCGTGGATCGTCTTCTTCCAGAACGTCGACGCGATCGTCGGCCCAGACGAAGCGATCGTGTACCCCGAGCACCTGACCGAGGAGCTCGACTACGAGCTCGAGCTCGCGGTCGTCATCGGCAGGACCGGCAAGTGGTTCTCGCCCGAGGACGCGATGGACTACGTCGCCGGCTATCTGATCTTCAACGACATCACCGCCCGTGACATCCAGCGCCGCGAGATGCGAAGCGGCGTCTTCTCGTTCTGCAAGGCGATCGACACGTTCTGTCCGCTCGGACCCTGGATCGTCACTCCTGACGAGCTCGGCGATCCGCACGAGTTGTCGATGGAGCTGCGCGTGAACGGCGAGTCGCGGCAGGTCTCGAACATGAGCAACATGTCGACGAGCGTGCCGGAGGTGCTCTCGCACTACTCCCCGCTCGGCTACAGCGCCGGCGACGTCCTCTCGCTCGGCACCGTCAGCGGCGTCGCGGGCTTCAGCGAGGATCCGTTCGCCTGGTATCTGAAGCCGGGCGACGTGATCGAGGCCGAGATCGAGAAGATCGGCGTGCTGCGAAACCCCGTCGTCTCGTGGCAGCAGGCGCACGGCGATCCGGCGCCCGAGCGCGTGCGCTGGTAGTGGGCTGGCCGCGGGACGACGCGAAGCTACAGCGCGTCCGCGCGCTGATGGCGGAGCAGGACCTCGACGCGCTGGTCGTCCGCGCTCCTGACAACGTCCTCTACCTGACGAACTTCTGGGGCATGAAGGGCTTCGATGCGGCCGTCTTCCCGCGCGACGGCGAACCTGTGCTGATCACGATCGAGCCGTCGGCACAGGACGCCGCGGAGACGGCGTGGACGCAGGACGTCCGGTTCGTGCCGGGGTACGACGCGACGGATCCGAGGCCGCCGGCGCTGCGCGCGCTCGAGGTCGCACGCGACGCCGCCGCGAACTATGGGAACGTCGGCGCGGAGCTCAGCCTCGGCACCCAGGCCACCGACCGCATGGTCGGGGAGCCGACGACGTACACGAAGGCGTGGTTCGACGCCTTCACGGCGGACGCGACGCCGCTGCTCAACCAGGCGCGTGCCATCAAGACGGATCAGGAGCTCGAGCGGATGCGGCTGGCGAACGAGATCGCCGCCGCGGCGATGGAGCACGTCGCGCGCGAGCTGAGGCCCGGCATGAAGGAGAGCGAGGCGGCCGCGCTGTGGCAGGGCTTCGTCCACGGCGAGGGCACCGGCTGGAGGGGGAAGGTCGAGCTCGCCTTCGGGTTCTCCCTCGTCTGGTCGGGCCCGGGCATCCGCACCTTCACCGCGACGGGCCACCGTCCGGTGCAGGAGCACGAGCCGACGCTGTTCGAGATCTGGGTGTGCGCTGACGGCTACTGGTGCGACCACACGAAGAACGTCTGCCCGGGGACGCTCGACGCCCGCTACGACGAGCTCCTCGACGCGCTGCTGGGCGTCTACGGGCGCGCCCTCGACCACTGCCGTCCGGGTGCAAGCCTGCCCGAGCTCGACCGGATCATCCGCAGCGGCATCACCGCCGCCGGCCTCGACGAGCCGACGCATCCGATCGCCCACGGCGTCGGGGCGCGCGCGCACGAGCCGCCGTACGCGCACCAGGCCGGCGGCGGCACGATCGAGGAGGGAATGGTGCTCGCGATCGAGCCCGGCGCCTACTGGGAGGGCGGGGGCGGCCTGCGCGTCGAGGACAACTTTCTGATCACCGCCGACGGGGTCGAGAAGCTGTCGAGCTATCCGGACGACTTCCGCAAATGAGTGGTCTGACCCCAAAAGGGTCTGACCCCAGCCTTTGGAGGCGTTGCTGATGACCTTCTGGACCGGGGACATCAACAAGCCGTACGGGTTCGACGCGCAGGTCGGCTTCTACGACACGACGCTCCGGGACGGCGAGCAGACGGTCGGCGTCGTCCTGACGCCCGAGGACAAGCTCGAGCTCGCGCGCGGTCTCGACGGGCTCGGCATCCAGCGGATCGAGGCCGGCTTCCCGCGCGTCTCCGCCGACGACTGGCGTGCGGTCGAGCTCATTCGCGACGCCGGGCTGGACGCCGAGATCTGGGGCTTCTCGCGCGCCGTCGAGGCCGACGTCAAGGCGCTCGTCGAGCTGGGCGTCGAGGCGAGCGTGATCGAGTCGCCGATCTCCGACCTGAAGCTCGACGCGCTCGGCGTCGACCGCGAGGCGATGCTCGAACGGATCGTCTACGCCGTCTCGTTCGCCGCGGAGCAGGACATTCGCGTCGCCTTCTTCGGCGTGGACGGCACGCGTGCCGATCCCGGCTACTTCGAGACGGTGTACAAGACGGCGGTCGAGGCGGGGGCGCACGAGGTGGTCGTCGTCGACACGCTCGGGATCGCGTCGCCCGAGGCCGTCGCCGACCTCGTCGGGCGGACGCACGACTGGCTCGGCGCCGACCACCCGGTGCACTTCCACGGGCACAACGACTTCGGTCTGGCCACCGCCGCCGCGGTCGCCGCGATCCGCGCGGGTGCGCGCTGGATCCAGGGGACGGTCAACGGCATGGGGGAGCGTGCCGGGAACGCGAACCTGCCCGAGATCGCGCTCACCCTGCGGGGCCTGTACGGCATCGAGACCGACCTGCGCCTGGACCGGGTGCGGGCGTTCGCGGACCGGCTGCAGGCGCTGTCGGGGTACGAGCTCGAGCCGTACAAGCCGCTCGTCGGCGACAACCTCTTCCGGCGCGAATCGGGCGCCGTCGCGAGCCAGTTCCACGACCCGCCGGCGATCGAGCCGTACTCGTCGGACGTCGTCGCGGCGAAGCGCGGGATCGTGCTCGGCAAGAAGAGCGGCATCGACTCGATCCGGATCAAGGCCGAGGAGCTCGGGCTCGAGCTCGACGACGACACGGAGCGGCGGCTGCTCACGCAGGTGAAGGAGCTGGGGACGAAGAAGCGCGGCATCGTCAGCGACGACGAGTTCCGAGACCTGGCTCGTGCCTGACCACGACGCGGTCGTCGTCGGCAGCGGGATCAACTCGCTCGCCTGCGCGGCGCTGCTCTCGCGTGCGGGGTGGGACGTCTGCGTCCTCGAGCGAGAGGCCGAGCTCGGCGGCGCGATCAAGACGGCCGAGCTCACCGAGCCCGGCTACCTGCACGACGTCTTCAGTGCCTGGCACCCGCTCTGGGTCGGCGGCGCGGCGCACGCCGAGCTAGCCGGCGAGCTCGCGAGCCGTGGCCTCGAGTACCTGAACACCGAGCTGCCGACGGCGACGGCGTTCCCGGACGGCGGCAGCTCCTTCCTGACGACGGACGCCGAGGCAAATGCCGCGGAGCACGGCGCGGAATGGACGGAGGCGATGGCGGGGGTCGGCGCGAACGCCGAGCTCGTCTTCGGCGTCCTCGGCACCGAGCTGTGGTCCTCGGCAGGCGCCGGGCTGGCCGTCAAGGCGTACCGCCGGCTCGGACGCCGCGGCCTCGCAGCGTTCGGCGGCGAGGTCGTGCAGTCGAGCCGCGACTGGCTCACGGAGACGTTCGAGTCGGAGCGGACGCATGGCCTGCTCGCGCCCTGGGTGCTGCACACCGGGCTCGGCCCTGACGCTGCGACCTCCGGGTTCATGAACCGCGTGATCGCGTTCGCGATCGAGGCCGGCGGGATGCCGATCCCTCGCGGTGGCGGCGCACGGCTCGTAGACGCCCTCGTCCGCCTGATCGAGGACAACGGCGGCACGTGCCACACGAGTGCCGACGTCGAGCGCGTCCTCGTCGCCGGCGGCAGCGCGGCCGGCGTCCGCACGACGAGCGGCGACGTCTTCACGGCGCGGCGCGCGGTCGTCTGCAACGTCACGCCGACGCAGCTCTATGGGCGGCTGCTCGAACTCGACGGCGAGGTCGCCGCCGCGGGACGGCGCTTCCGCTTCGGCCGCTCCGAGATGCAGATCCACTACGCGCTCGCCGAGCCGCCGCGCTGGGACGGTGACGAGCGGCTCGCTCGCAGCGCGATCGTGCACCTGACGCCGGGCCTCGACGGCGTCTCGCGCGCCGTCAACGAAGCGGAGCGCGGCTTGCTGCCCGCCGAGGCGACCGTGGTCGTGGGACAACCCCTGACCATGGACGGGTCGCGCGCGCCTGACGGCGCGGGGCTCTTGTGGATCCAGCTGCAGGAACTGCCGTGGCAGGTCAAGGGCGACGCGGTCGGCGAGATCGACGTCGGCGACGGAATGTGGAACGAGACGCTGCGCGAGCGCTATGCCGACCGGATCCAGCAGCGGCTCGCACGCCACATCCCCAATCTCGAGCCGGCACTGCGCAAGCGCGTCGTGCTGTCGCCGGCGGACCTGCAGGCGGCGAACATCAATCTCGGGCGGGGCGATCCGTACTCCGGCTCGCTCGCCCTCGACCAGAACTTCCTCTGGCGCCCGTTCGCGCAGCAGCCCGGACACGCGACGCCCGTGCGCGGCCTCTTCCACATCGGCGCGAGCACGTGGCCGGGGCCGGGGCTCGGAGGAGGCTCCGGCACCCTCGTTGCCCGCCACCTCCTCAAGCGTAGACTCCCTGCATCCGGCCGCCTTTTTCGATCTCGCAGATCTCCACGCTGACGTCGTCCTTCGCGGACGACGTGCGCGCGTATGCGGCCGCCGGGGCGGACGGGATCGGGATCTGGGAGCTGAAGCTCGAGGACGACGAGGCGGCGCTGGACGCGCTCGACGCGTCGGGCCTGGGACGCGCGTCGGCCGTTCCCGCGATCCCGTCGATCCTGCCGCTGCCGCTGATGGAAGGTCCGTCCGACCCGCGCGAGCGGATCGAGGCAATCTGCGCGTCGGTGCACCGGCTCGCGAAGTTCCGGCCCGGCGCGATCGTCTGCCTGACCGGTCCCGGAGACGACCGTGAGACCGTGGTGGAGGGCCTGCGCACGATCGCCGGCGAGGCCGAGCGCGCGGGCGTGCGCATCGGGCTCGAGCCGATCAACCATGTCGGCGGCGAGGACTGGACGATGATCTCGTCGCTCGGCGAAGCCGCGGAGCTCCTCGACGAGGTAGGCCGGCCGGCGCTCGGCATCCAGTTCGACACGTGGCACGTCTGGAACACGCCGGCTGTCCTCGACGAGATCGCCGAGCACGTCGACCGCCTCGTCGGCGTGCACGTCGCCGACTGGCGCGAGCCGACGCGCACGTGGTGCGACCGCGTGCTGCCCGGCGACGGCGCCGCTGACCTGCCGGCGCTCCTCGGGGCGCTCGAAGCCGCCGGCTGGAACGGCTTCTACGATGTCGAGATCTTCTCCGACAACGGCGCGTTCGGGGACGCGTGGCCCGACTCGTTGTGGGATGTGCCGGCCGACGAGCTGGCACGGCAGGCAAAGGCGTCCTTCGAACGCGCATGGGAGGCGCGAAACCGAACCGAGGTTGACCAGGTATCGCCCGGTGCCGTCTAATCAATTGGCTCGGAATCCCAAGAGGAGGAGTAGATGAGAGGTCGAGGGAGGTTGGCGGTCGCGGCTGCGGCAGTGCTCGCGCTCGCCCTGATCGGCAGTGCGCTGGCGGCAAACAGCGGTCGTGCGGCGAAGCCGCCCATCATCATCGGCTGGGCCTTCGACGGGAACGGCAGCATGGCGCCGTTCGACGGTCCCGCGCTCGCGGCCGCGAAGCTCCAGATCAACGCCGTCAACGCCAAGGGCGGCGTGCGCGGGCGCAAGCTCCAGCTGCTGACCTGCGACACGCAGGGCAACAAGCCCGACGTCGCCAAGGCGTGCGCACTGCGGCTCGTGAGTCAGAAGGCGAAGATCATCTTCACGACGTGCGACGTGGAGCTTGCGGCGCCGGTTGTCCAGGTCGCGATCGATCGTGGGCTACTCACGGTCGCGCCTTGCATCGGCACCGACCAGATGGGGCCGAAGCGCTTCGGCGCGAAGGGCCGCCTCGCGTTCAGCTTCGGCAACGTCGCCCAGGACGAGGGCTCGGCGATGGCGCAGTACGCGTGGAGCCGGGGCTGGAAGACCGCCGCGCTCGCGACGGACACTGTGATCATCTACTTCCGGAACGTGGTGCAGGCGTTCGAGGCCCGGTTCAAGCAGCTCGGCGGCAAGATCGTCGCGAGCGAGACGTACCAGTCGCTGGGCGGGAACAACGTCCAGAACGCCGTGAGCCGCCTCAACGGGGTCAAGGCGTCCGTGATCGTGACGTCGACGGCCGGAGCGTTCGGCGCGCTCTCGACAATGATCACGGGGCTGCGCTCCCTCGGGAACAACACACCGGTGCTGAACTCGTGGGCCGGTGACGGGACGTACTGGCTGCCGGCGAATCCGAAGGTGACGAACTACTGGTTCGTGACGTTCGCGTCCTCGTTCGGCGATGACCCGAGCAAGGCCGTGAACAGGCTCGCGAAGGCCGTGCACGCGGCGACCGGCGGCTTCATCACCGGCCCGTCTGCGGTCGACGGCGTCGTCACTGCGATCAAGCGGGCGCACGGTTCGACGAAGGGCATCACGCTTGCCAAGATCATGGAGCACTTCCGCAAGGTGCCCACCATCTCGGGCAACGTCAGCTTCTCGCCGAAGCTGCACACGGTGTTCGGGCGGCGCTACCGCGTGATCCGCATCCAGAACAACGAGCCCAAGGTCGTCGGGACGATCGTCGCCAAGGTCGTCGCGAAGATCTGAGCACTGAACGGCAACCGCGGAGGCCCGGGGAGCTCTCTCTCCGGGCCTCCGCCGTGTCACGGTCATTCGAGGGCGTGCATGCGCTGCGCGACGTCACGCTCGAGCTGCGCCGCGGCGAGATCGTCGGGCTGATCGGGCCGAACGGCGCCGGCAAGTCGACGCTCGTCAACGTGCTGAGCGGGTTCGACCGCCCCTCGAGCGGAACGATCGAGCTGGAGGGCCGAGACGTGACGCGCTGGCGGCCGAGCCGACGCGGACGCGCCGGCCTGGCGCGCACGTTCCAGCACAGCCACGCATTCCGATCGTTGTCTGTGCGCGAGAACGTCGAGGTCGCTGCGCTCGGGGCGGGGCTGTCGCCCGGTGCGGCACGGAGCCGCGCCGACGAGCTGCTCGGCGGCCTCGGCCTCGCAGACAGCGCCGAGGCGCCCGCGGAGGCGCTCGCCCAGGGTGACGAGCGCCGCCTCGGCGTCGCGCGCGCTCTCGCGACGAACCCGCGTTACGTCCTGCTGGACGAGCCGGCAGCCGGCCTGCCGGAAGCCGAGATTCCCGGCCTGTCCGACGCCGTGCGCTCGGTGCGCGACGAGCGCGACGCCGGCGTCTTGCTGATCGACCACAACATGGGCCTGATCATGGAGATCTGCGACCGGATCCACGTCCTCGACCAGGGCCGGACCCTGGCCGAGGGCACGCCGGCTGAGGTGCGGGGCAACCTCGACGTCGCGGCTGCCTATCTCGGCGAGAGCGCGGTGGCGGAATGAGCACGCCGGCGCTCGTGGTCGACGCGCTCGAGGTCCGCCACGGCGCCGTCCACGCCGTGCGCGGCCTCTCGCTCGCCGTCGACCGGGGCGAGATCGTCGGGCTGATCGGGCCGAACGGCGCCGGCAAGTCGTCGACGCTGCACGCGATCATGGGTGCCGTCCCGGTCGCCGGCGGCGACGTCAGGCTGAACGGCCGCTCGCTCGTCGGGCGCAAGCCGGAGGACGTCGCGCACGCGGGCATCGCGCTCGTCCCGGAAGGGCGGCGCATCTTCGCGGAACTGACTGTCGAGGAGAACCTCCGCCTCGCTGCCAACGGCGACTTCGCCGAGGCGTACGAACTCTTTCCCGCGGTCGAGGAGTTCCGCAAGCGCCACGCGGGGGCACTCTCGGGCGGGCAGCAGCAGCAGCTCGCGATCGCGCGGGCGCTCGTCGCGAGGCCGGAGGTGCTGCTCCTCGACGAGCCGTCGCTCGGGCTCGCCCCGCGGATCGTCGACCTCGTCTTCGACGCGCTGCAGCGGATCCGTGAGCGCGGCATCGCGATCCTCCTCGTCGAGCAGCGCGCGCAGCGGACGGTCGCGCTCGCCGACCGGACCCACGTGCTGGCGAACGGACGGCCGCGCCTGACGCTCGGCCCGGAGGCCGCCGGCGACACCGACACGCTCGTCTCCGCCTACCTCTCATGACGGTCGACTGGCAGACGATCGCGGACGCGTTCGGCCTCGGCGGGATGTACGCGCTGATGGCCGTCGGCATCGGCCTCGTCTTCGGCGTGCTGCGGCTCGTGAACTTCGCCTACGGGCAGCTCGTGATGGCAGGCGCCTACGCGCTCGCGTTCGCGTACGAGCGCGGCTGGCCGGTCTGGGTCGGGATCCTGCTCTGCTTCGGCGTCGTCGTCGTGCTGTCCATCGCGATGGATCTCGTCGTCTTTCGCCCGCTGCGAACCCAGACGCCGGCGGTGATGCTCGTCGCGACGTTTGCCGTCGCCTTCCTGCTCCAGAGCATCGCGTTGCTCTGGTTCGGGTCGCTCGGCAAGATCGCCGCGTCGCTGTCCTCGCTCAACCAGCCGTGGACGATCGGCGGCGTCGACATCCGCAAGATCTCGATCGTCTCTACGGGTGTCGCGGCAGCCTGCCTCGTCGCGCTCGTGCTCCTGCTCGGTCGCACCGACATCGGCCTGAAGATGCGGGCCGCGGCGATGGACTTCCGCACGGCGCGGATGCTCGGCGTCCGGGCGAACCGAGTGATCGGCACCGCCGTCGTCCTGTCGGGGCTGCTCGCGGCCACCGTGGCGGTACTGATGACGGTGCAGACGCCGCTCGTCACGCCGGACTTCGCGCTCCGCGACACGATCCTCGTGCTGGCGGGCGTCGTCCTCGGCGGGATGAACCGGCTCGTGTCGGCGACGCTCGGCGGCTTCGCGATCGGCTTCGCCTCCGGCTTCCTCGGCGGCGCGCTGCCGACGAATCAGAGCCAGTACCTGCCGTCGTTCCTGTTCGCCGCGGTGATCCTCGTTCTCCTGATCCGGCCGGGCGGCCTCTTCACCCGGTCCGGGCAGCAGGCGGTCGAGCGGGTATGAGGCGCGTGCGCGCTGCGCTCGAGCTGCTCGCGCCGGTGGTGCTGGTGATCGCCGTCGCCCTCTTCGGCACGATCGTGTCGAGCTCGACCCAGACGTACGTCATCACGACGCTCGTGAACGTCGTGATCGTCGTCGCGCTCTACATCTTCATCGGCAACTCCGGCGTGGTGTCGTTCGGCCACATCAGCTTCGTCGCGGTCGGAGCGTGGACAGCCGGGATCCTGTCGATGCCCGCGGCCGAGAAACCCGCGATCATGCCGAGCCTCGTCGGCTTTCTCCGCGACACGACCGTCGGGAACGTCCCGTCGCTCGCGCTCGCCGCAGGCGTCGGCTGCGTCTACGCGTTGATCGTCGGGCTGCCGCTGATGCGGCTCTCCGGCCTTGCGGCCGGGATCGCGACGTTCGGCGTGCTCGAGATCACGCACAACGTGCTCCGCTACTGGGAGAAGATCGGCCCTGGGGTGAACACCTTCTCCGCGGTTCCGGAGACGACCGGATTGCTGCAAGCGTGCGTGGGCGCGCTCGTCGCAGTCGGCGCCGCGTTCCTGTACCAGTGGAGCCGCTACGGGCGGATGCTGCGCGCGACGCGGGAGGACGCCGCCGCGGCGCGGGCGGTCGGCGTCTCCGTGTACGGGCAGCGCCTCGTCGCGTTCACTCTGTCGGGCGCGGTGGCCGGGCTCGCCGGCGGGCTGTACGCACACCTCTTGCCCGTGAGCGCCGAGTCGTTCTATCTCGACCTCACCTTCATCACGCTCGCCATGCTCGTGATCGGCGGCCTGACGAGCCTCTGGGGCGCTGTCGTCGGTGCCGTCGCCGTCAGCGCCGTCGACTCGTTCCTCGCCGAGGCCGAGAACGGCGTCCACGTGCTCGGCGGGAAGCTCGACCTCCCTTCGGGCACGCGCATCGTCGTCGTCGGCGCGCTGATGGCGGCCGTGCTGATCCTGCGGCCGCAAGGCTTGACGGGCGGCCGCGAGGCGCCGCTACCGCGCGCTCTCGTGCGCGGCGTTCTGACAAAGTTCTCCGCGTGACGGGGTCCCCGCTCGAGCGCCTCCTCGTGCGCCTCGCCGAGGTCAACGACCTGGGCAAGGCGGCGACACTGTTGTTCTGGGACCAGCGCGTGAAGATGCCTCCGGGCGGGGCAGAGTCGCGCGCCGAGGCCCTAGCGACCGTCAGTCGATTCGCCCAGGAGCGCTTCATCGACGACGAGATCGACGGGCTGCTCGACGAGCTCCGCGGCCTCGAGGAGAGCTCCGACTACGACTCCTTCGAGGCGAGCCTCGTCCGGACGACGCGACGTCAGTACGAGAAGGCCGTGCGCGTGCCGCCGGAGCTGGTGGGCGAGATGCGCAGGGCCTCGGCGCTCGGTCTGGCGGCATGGGGCCCGGCGAAAGAGCAGTCCGACTTCGCGCAGCTCCGGCCCCAGCTCGAGACGCTGCTCGAGCTCCGCAACCGGTACGTGGAGTGCTTCCCGCGGCCGGACGAGACGTATGACGTGCTGCTGGACGACTACGAGCCGCTGATGAAGACCGCCGACGTCCGGCAGGTGTTCGCCGAGCTGAAGGAGGAGCTCGTGCCGCTCATCGCCGAGATCCGCGAGGCCGGCGACATCGACGACTCGTTCCTGCACGGCGAGTTCGACGCCGCGACGCAGCGTCGGCTCGCGCTCGAGATCCTCGACGCCTTCGGCTACGCCGACGACGAGTGGCGGCTGGACGAGACGGCGCATCCGTTCATGACGACGCCGGGCGCCGGCGACATCCGACTGACCACGAACTTCCGGCCCGA
>DATCYR010000054.1:0-14621 GCA_036526315.1 Gaiellaceae bacterium
CGCGCTTCGCACATACCTTCGGGGATGAGCTGGCCCGCCAGAGCGAGCTGATGGAGGGCTACTTCGCGCAGGTCGTCGAGACGCTGACGGGAGCGAGGTTCCGGTGGTACGAGACGGCGAACTTCTGCCGTATGCCGGAGCGGGCCAGCGGTCGCGACCTGCGTGCCCGGCACAACCTCGCGTACTGGCTCGGCCGCGACTACCTCGGCGTTGGGATCGGCGCGGTTTCGACAATCGAGGGCCGCCGCTGGCGCAACACGCCGCGGCTGCCGGCGTACGTCGCGGCGCTCAATGCCGGGCGCCGCCCGGAGCGCGAGCTCGAGCCCCTGACGCATGACGTCCGGCAGCGCGAGCGCGTGATGCTCGGCCTGCGCCTCGACGAGCCGCTGGCGATCGACGGTCTCGCCGACGTGCTCGACCGGGCGGCGCTGGACCGGCTGCAGCGCCTGGAGCTCGTAAGGGCGAGCGGCGACACGCTGGCGCTGACGGCGCGCGGGCGGATGCTCGGCGGCGGCGTGACAGCGGACCTGCTGGCCTAAACTGGCTGCAAATGGCGCACGATCCCGCAGCGGGCCTGACTCCGCGGCAGCGCGACATCCTCGCTCGCGTCGTCGAGGAGTACATCGCGACCGGGCAGCCGGTCGGCTCGCGCCACCTGGTCGAGCGCGCCGGGCTACAGGTGTCGTCGTCGACCGTGCGGAACGAGCTCGCCGAGCTCGAGGCGCGCGGCCTGCTCACGCACCCGCACACGTCCGCCGGTCGTGTGCCGACGGAGCTCGCGTACCGGCTGCACGCGCAGCAGCTGCTCGGAAGGCAGGAACAGCGGCCAGGGCCGTTCCCGCTCGACCTCTCGGAGCTTCGTCGCGAGATCGACGCGGCGCTCGAGACGACGAGTGAGGTCCTCTCGCGCGCGACGCACATGCTGGCACTCGTGTCGGCGCCGCCGCTGCAGGCCACGTCGGTCCGCCACGTCGAAGTCGTGCTCCTCAACCCGCGCACGGTGATGGCGGTCGTGATCACGTCGACGGGCGGCGTCGCCAAGCGGGTGGTGAGTTTCGAAGATCCCGTCGACGCGGGGCTCGCGAAGTGGGCTCGCGAGTACCTGAACGAGCGTCTCGCGGGGCTGCGGCTGGGCACGAACGCCGTCCGGCGCGCCCTCGAGGAGCCGAGTCTCTCCGCCGGCGAGCGTCGCTTCCTGGTTGCGCTTCGACCGGTGTTCACCGACGTGATGCAGTCGGAGCAGCGGCTCTACCTCGGCGGTGGCGCCGACCTGCTCGAAGACGCGCGCGAGGACGAGCTGGGCCTCTACCGCCACGTCCTGATCACGCTCGAGCGCCGTGCTGCGCTGCTCGAGCTGCTCGGCGAGGCGCTTGACCCGCTACGCACGTGGGTGCGCGTCGGCGGCGAGCTCGACCACCCGGCGCTGCAGGAGGCGGCGCTCGTCGGCGCGACCTACGGCCTCACCAATCGCGCGCTCGGCGCGGTCGGCCTGCTCGGCCCGGTGCGGATGGACTACGACAAGGCGATCCGCTCGGTCCGCGCCGCGGCGCAGGAGCTCTCGCGCTTCGTCGAAGACGTGTACGAGGACAACTGAGCACAGAGCGCGACTACTACGAGCTGCTCGGCGTGCCGCGCGATGCGACCGCGGACGACATCAAGCGTGCGTTTCGCCGGCTGGCGCGTGAGCTGCATCCGGACGTCTCGGATGCACCCGATGCCGAGCAGCGGTTCCGCGAGGTCGTCGAGGCGTACGAGGTCCTGTCGAACAGCGAGCGCCGCGACCTGTACGACCGCTTCGGCCACGCGGGCTTGCGCGGCGGCGGGTTCCAGCCGAGCGCATTCGATCTCGGCAGCCTGTCCGACCTTTTCTCCGCCTTTTTCGGCGACGACCTCTTCGGCGTCGGCGGCCGCATGGGCCGTACCCGGGGTGCGGACATCGCAGCCCGCGTCGAGATCGACCTCACCGAGGTCGCGACGGGCACGAAGCGGGAGATCCCGTTCGGCGTCGCCGTGCCGTGCGACCGCTGCGACGGCGGCGGCGCCGAGCCCGACACGCAGGTGACCACGTGTGCGACCTGCGGCGGGAGCGGCCGGGTGCGCCAGGTCTCGCGTAGCGTCTTCGGTGAGTTCGTGCGGGCCGGCACCTGTCCGACCTGCAACGGCGCCGGCAAGCTGATCGAGCACCCGTGCGAGAAGTGCCAGGGTGCGGGACGCGTGCTGGAGGAGCGCACGCTCGAGGTCGACATCCCGGCCGGCATCCACGACGGGCAGCGGATCCGGCTCAGCGGCGAGGGCCACGCCGGCAGCGCCGGCGCGCGCGCGGGTGACGTCTACGTCGAGGTGCACGTCCGGCCTGACGAGCGCTTCGTCCGCGAGGGCAACGACGTCTATACGACGGTCGATCTCACCATCACGCAGGCCGCGCTCGGTACGACGATCTCGGTGCCGACGCTCGACGGCGAGGACGAGCTGACGTTCGGGCCCGGCACGCAGCCGGGCGAGATCGTCGTCATGCGCGGACGTGGGCTGCCGGTGCTGCAAGGCTTCGGCCGTGGCAGCCAGCGCGTCCTCGTGAACGTCACCGTGCCGCGTCGCCTGACGGACGAGCAGCGCCGGTTGCTCGAGGAGTTCGAGCGGCTCGCCGGCGAAGAGACGTACGAGCCGAGCGAGGGGTTCTTCGAGAAGCTCAAGAGCGCGTTCCGCTGAGCGCGCTCCGCCGCGTTTCGGTCACGGTCTCCGCGGAGCGCGCGGAGGAAGCACGGGCGCGGATGCTCGAGCTCTTCCCGGAGGGGTTCGAGGAGATCGCGAGCGACGGCAGCCTGCAACTCGTCGCGTACACGGACTCGGGCGGCGAGGAGCGGCTGTGGCACGTCTTCGGCGGGGCACGGGGCGAGGACGTCGCCGCCGACTGGCGCGACCGCTGGAAGGCCTTCCACCGCCCGGTGCAGGTCGGGCCGCTGTGGATCGGGCCCCCGTGGGAGGAGCCGCCGGCCGGTGCGACCGCCGTCGTGATCGCCCCGGGGCGCGCGTTCGGGACGGGCGCGCATCCGACGACTCGGCTCTGCATCGAGCTCCTGCTCGGATCCCCGCGCGGCAGTCTCGCCGACCTCGGTTGCGGCTCGGGCGTCCTCTCGGTCGCAGCGTGCAAGCTCGGCTTCGGCCCGGTGTTCGCCCGCGACCTCGACGACCCCGCCGTCGAAGCGACCCGTCAGAACGCGCGCGCGAACGGCGTCGAGATCGAGGTCGCCGTCGCCGACGTCCTGCACGACGAGCTGCCGCGCACAGACGTGGTAGTCGCGAACATCACCCACCCGACGCTCGAGGCGTTGGCGCCGCGGCTGCGCGCGCCGCTCCTCATCGGCTCCGGCTACCTGCCGTCCGAAGCGGCGGTGCTCGTCGGCTACCGGCACCTTCGCAGGGTCGAGCGCGAAGGCTGGGCGGCCGACCTCTACGAAGCTGCGGAGTAGCATCCGCAGCCGATGCCCGGCTTCTCCATTCGCTTCCTCGGCTGCAAGGTCTCGCACACCGATGCGCACGAGATCCGCGAGGCGCTGCTCGCCGACGGCCATGCAGAGGGCGGGACCGACGTCGCCGTCGTCAACACGTGCTGCGTCACGCACGAGGCGGTGCGGAAATCGCGGCAGGCGGCGTCGCGCGCCGCACGCAGCCACCGGCGCGTGTACGTCACCGGCTGTGCCGCGAACCTCGCCGGCGAGGCGTTCGCCGGCCTGCCGGACAACGTCACCGTCGTCGCACGCCGAAGCGAGGACACGCCGGCGTTCGTCGCGCGCGATGTCGGTGCGCTCGGTTGCGTGCAGGCGGACGCGCGCCTCGATCGCGTCCGCGCGTTCGTGAAGATTCAGGACGGCTGCAGCTTCTCGTGCAACTTCTGCGTGATTCCGCTCGTGCGCGGCGCGTCGCGAAGTCGCACGGTTGCTGCCGTTCTGGCCGAAGCGCGCCGGCGGGTCGAGCAGGGACATCGCGAGCTCGTCCTCACGGGCATCAACCTCGGCTGCTACCGCGACCGCGACGCCGGCTACAAGCTGCCGCGCCTCGTGCGCGAGGTCGGTGCGATCCCGGGCCTTGCGCGTCTGCGGCTCTCGTCGATCGAGGTCAACCACGTGGACGCCGAGCTCGTCGACGCCCTCCGCGAGACCCCGACGGTCAGCCGCCATCTACACGTGCCGCTGCAGTCGGGAGACGACGGCGTCCTGCGCGACATGGCTCGCCGTTATTCGTCGATGACGTTCCTGCGCCGCCTCGAGCCGCTCGGCGACTTCAACCTGACCACCGATGCCATTGTCGGCTTTCCGACCGAGACCGAGGAAGCGTTCGCGCGAACGCTCGCGGTCGTGCGACAGGCGAGGATCACCAAGGTTCACGTCTTTCCGTACTCGCCGCGTCCGGGAACCCTCACGGAGGAGCGCGACAGCGTGCCGCCCGCCGTCAAGAAGGAGCGAAGCGCGCGACTGCGAGCGGCCTCGGACGAGGCGTGCCTCGCGCGCTGGCGCGGCAAGGTCGGAGCCGACGACACCGTCCTCGTCGACCGGCCCGGGCGCGGCTACGGCGACGACTACTCGCCCTGGCTCGTCGACGCGCCGGTCGGCGACTTCGTGCGGGTGCGCGGCGCTGCGGTCTCGGAGGAGGGGATCCTCGGTGCCTGACGACTGCCTCTTCTGCCAGCTCGTTCGGGACGGCGACCACGTTCGCAAGAGCGACGGCTTCGTCGCCATCCGCGACATCAACCCGCGGGCCGACACGCACCTCCTCGTCATCCCCGAGCGGCACGTCCCGACGTTCCGCGAGATCTGCGAGTTCCCCCCGGAGGAGGCGAAGCAGATGCTCGACTTCGTGCGCGACACCGCGCGCGACGCCGGGCTCGAGGATTACCGTGTCGTCGTCAACGTCGGCGAAGGCGGAGGACAGACGATTTTCCATCTGCACTGGCACGTCCTCGGCGGCCGGCTGCACGGAGTACCGGGATGAGCCTGATCGCGCGCATGGAGGATGACCTGAAGCAGGCGACGCTCGCGCGCGACGCCGACCGGCGCGACGCGCTGCGGCTGATCATCGCCAGCCTCCGTTCGGCGGAGAAGGAGCTGCAGCGTCCGCTGTCCGACGAGGAGGAGCTGCAGGTCCTCCAGCGCGAGCGAAAACGGCGCGTCGAGGCTGCAGATGCGTTCCGCGGCGGCGGCCGCGACGAGCAGGCCGACGCCGAGGAGCGCGAGCTGGCCGTCCTCGAGGAGTTCATGCCCGAGCCGCTGGCCGAGGACGAGCTCGAGGAGATCGTCGACGACGCCATCGCCGAAAACGGCGCGACGAGCATGCGCGATTTCGGCAGAGTGATGGCGGACGTGATGCCCCAGGTCTCAGGAAGAGCCGACGGATCGGTCGTGAGCCAGCTCGTGAAGGAGAAGCTCGCCTGACGGAGCAGGTGCTCGACGTTTCGAACGACGTCGCGGCGGAGCTCGCCTCGATCGGCGACGGCATCCTCGACGCGCTCCGCGACCGCCTGAAGATCAACATCCTCCTGCGCGGGAACCGCCTGACGATCGACGGTGACGACACGCGCGTCGCACAGGCGCGCGCCGTCGTCGACGAGCTGGTCGAGCTGGTCGAGACAGGGCAGGAGATCGGCCCGACGACGGTCGACGCCGTCGTGAAGGCGCTCGACCAGGCCGAGAGCGTGCAGGAGGTCTTCGGCGATGTCGTCTGGCGCCACCGCGGCAAGCAGATCACGCCGAAGACGGTGACCCAAAAACGGTACGTCGACGCGATCCGCAACTGCACCGTGACGTTCGGCATCGGCCCGGCCGGCACCGGCAAGACGTATCTCGCGATGGCGCTCGCGGTCGCGGCGCTGCAGGAGCGGCAGGTCGCGCGCATCATCCTCACGCGTCCCGCGGTCGAGGCGGGCGAGCGGCTCGGCTTCCTCCCGGGTGACCTGCTCGCGAAGGTCGACCCGTACCTACGGCCTCTCTTCGACGCGCTCTACGACATGCTGGACGCGGAGCGGCTCAACACGTACATGGAGCGCGGCACCGTCGAGGTCGCGCCGCTGGCCTATATGCGGGGACGCGCACAACCGCTCTCGCGTGGTGTGCTCACTCCCGACGGCTTTCGTCCCATCGGCAGCCTGCGCATCGGTGACCTCGTGATCGGCTCCGACGGACGGCCGACGCCGGTCATCGGCGTCTATCCGCAGGGCAACAAGCCGGTGTTTCGCATGCGGACCCAGGACGGCGCCTCGACTCTCTGCTGTGGTGAGCATCTCTGGCACGTGCTCACGCCCGAAGATCGCGGCCGCGGAAAGGCGGGCCGCATCCTCGAGACGCGGGAGATGATCGGGCACCTGCGGCAGGGCCACGTCCATCGCTACGAGCTGCCGCTGCTGTCGGCGCCGGCGGAGCTCGAGCCACAGCCGGTTCCGATCGACCCCTACGCACTCGGCTTGCTGCTCGGGGACGGCTGCCTCACGACGGCCACGACTCCGAGCTTCACGACCTCGGATCCGGAGCTGGCGGAGGCGCTCGAAGCCTCCCTCGATGGCATCGAGCTTCGACGAAAGGGCGCTTACGACTACGTCCTTCGGCACGTCCACGGCCAGCGTGGAGGCGTGATCGTCGCGAATCCCGTCACCGCAAAGCTGCGCGAGCTCGGACTCGCCGGCACGTACTCGCACACGAAGTTCGTCCCACCTGTCTACCTGCGGAACTCATCGGACGTTCGGGTCGCGGTTCTGCAAGGCCTGCTCGACAGCGACGGCGGGCCGGTCACACAAACCGGAAGGTCGTGCCGCATCCAGTACACCACCTGCTCGGAGTCGCTGCGCGACGACGTCGCATGGCTCGTTCGTTCGCTCGGCGGCGTCGCGTATTGGCGTCGGCGGGAGGCCGAGGGCCGCCCGCCCGGCCGCGCGAAGGGCCGTCCGGTCACGTACCGAAACGACTCATTCGTGATGGACATTCGGCTGCCGGCGGCGATCGAGCCGTTTCGGCTGCGCCGCAAGCGCGAGATCTACCGTGAGAGCGGGGGTGGCCGCCCGATGCGCTTCATCGACGCGATCGAGCCGGCCGGCGAGCGGCAGACGGTCTGCATCCAGGTGGCCGCAGCCGACTCGTTGTACGTCACCGACGACTTTCTGCTGACGCATAACACCCTCAACGACTCCTTCATCATTCTCGACGAGGCGCAGAACACGAGCCCGGAGCAGATGCAGATGTTCCTGACGCGGCTCGGGTTCGGGTCGAAGGTCGTCGTCACCGGCGACGTGACACAGGTCGATCTTCCACGCGAGCAGGCATCCGGGCTCATCCACGTGCAGGACATCCTCGGCTCCATCGACGGGATCGCATTCATCCGCTTCGGCCACGAGGACGTCGTGCGGCACAAGCTGGTCCAGCGGATCGTGGAGGCGTACAAGCTGCACGCGGAGGAGACGGGCACAGCGCGGCGGAAGTAGGGGCGATGGTCGACATCGAGGTCGCGAACCGCTCGGGCCTGGAGCTCGATATCGCCGCGGCCGCGGAGCTGATCCGCTGCGTCCTGCACGACGAGGGGATCGACGACGGCGAGCTGGGCTTGCAGCTGGTCGGGCCTGACGAGATCCGCTCGCTCAAGCGCGAGCACCTGGGCATCGACGAGGCGACCGATGCGCTCGCCTTCCCCATCGACGGGCGCGACCCGTTGCTCGAAGGCGTGCCGCGCCAGCTCGGCGACGTCGTCCTCTGCCCGCAGGTCGTCGCCGACGCGTGGCGCGCGCCGCTCGTCCACGCCGTCCTGCACCTCGTCGGCTACGACCACGGCGCCGAGATGGAAGCCAGAGAGCGGGCACACGCATGAAGACGCGGCCGTCGATCATCCAGAGCTTCAACTACGCGATCGAGGGCGTCATCCACGTCCTGCGCACGCAGCGCAACATGCGCATCCACTTCGCGATCGCCGTCGCCGTGCTCGTCATCGGCGTCGCGGTCGGCGTCTCGCGCGTCGAGTTGATCGTGCTGCTGTTGTCGATCACCTTCGTGCTCGTTTCCGAGATGATCAACACGGCGATCGAGGGCACGATCGACGCGGCGACGACGTCGTTCGACCCGATGGCGAAGCTCGCAAAGGACATCGCGGCCGGCGCGGTCCTCATCTCGGCCGTCAACGCGGTCGCCGTCGGCTACCTCGTCTTCGCCGGGAAGGCGGCCGACAAGTCGGCCGACGTGCTCGACAAGCTCCGCGACGCCCCGGCGCAAGTCACCGTCATCGCGCTCGTCCTGACGGTGATCCTCGTGATCGCGACGAAGGCGTGGACCGGGCGTGGGACGCCACTTCGCGGCGGGCTGCCGTCGGGCCACGCGGCGGTCGCGTTCGCGGCCTGGGTCGCCGCCACGTACATCGTCGGCGACACCCACCGCTTCGTCGTGAGCGCGCTGACGTTCATCATGGCGTTGCTGGTGGCGCAGACGCGAGTCGAATCCGGCATCCATTCCACCCTCGAGGTCGCCTCGGGGGCCGCGATCGGCGCGCTCGTGACCCTCTCCGTCTTCCAGCTCGTTCAATGAGCCGCGACCTCTACGAGCGGGCCGTCGCGATCTCCGAGCGGGCGTATGCGCCCTACTCGAAGTACCTCGTCGGCGCCGTCGTCCGCACGAACGACGGCACCGTCTTCGAGGGCGTGAACGTCGAGAACGCGGCGTACCCGCTGGGTGTGTGCGCGGAGAAGTCGGCGCTCGTGAAGGCCGTCAGCGAGGGCTACAAGCCCGGCGACATCGCCGCGATCGGGATCACCGCCTCGCCGTGCGGCGGCTGCCGACAATGGCTCTATGAGTTCAAGATCCCCGAGATCACGTTCCTGAGCTCGCAGGGCCAGCTCGTAACGTATTCGGCCGCCGAGCTGCTGCCGGACACGTGGGATCTCCCCACTTGAAGTCGGGTTTCGTCGCAGTCGCCGGACGGCCGAACGTCGGGAAGTCGACGCTCGTGAACGCGATCTGCGGTCAGAAGGTGGCGATCGTCTCCGACAAGCCGCAGACGACGCGCAGGCGCATCTTCGGCATCGCCAACGGCCCCGACTACCAGCTGGTGCTCGCCGACCTGCCGGGCTTCCAGCGGCCGCTCGATCCGCTCACGGAGCACATGCAGCGAACGGTCGATGCGGCGTTCGAGGAGATCGAGGCCGTGCTCCTCGTCCTGTCGGCGCGGGAGCGGATCGGCGCCGGCGACCGCTTCGTCGCCCGCCGGGTGTTCGAGCTCGGCGTCCCCGTCATGATCGCGCTCAACAAGGTCGACCGGCTGAAGGGCGGACACATTGCGACGCAGATGGAGACGGCGTCGAGGCTCGGCGACTTCCACGCACTCCATCCCGTCAGCGCGAAGACGGGCGACGGCGTGTCGGCGCTCCGTGACGAGCTGGTGTCGCTTCTCCCCGAAGGGCCGCTCTATTACCCGCAGGAGCAGCGCAGCGACCTGCCGCTCGAGGTGCAGGTGGCGGAGCTCGTGCGCGAGCAGGCGCTGCGGCTGACGAAGGATGAGGTGCCGCACGCGATCACCGTCGAGGTCGACGAGCTCGGCGACAAGGTCGTGCACGCGGACGTCCTCGTCGAGACCGAGTCGCAGAAGCAGATCCTCATCGGCAAGGCGGGGACGAAGATCCGTGACATCGGGAGAAGCGCCCGGCCCGAGATCGAGTCGCTCCTCGGCCACTCCGTGTTCCTCGAGCTCCACGTGAAGGTACGGCCGCGCTGGCGCCGTGACGAGGCGCTGCTCGAGCGGCTCGGGATCTAGCGCGTCAGACGAGGGCCAGCGCGGCACCGGCGACTAGCCAAATATCGGATCCTCTAGACTGCGGCCGGCAGGCCCAGTAGGGGAGAGGAGAGCGCTTTGAAAGGAACCATCGTCTTGTTTGCGGCTGCACTGCTGCTCGCCGTCGGCGTCGGCCCGGCTGCGGCCACGAGCATCAGCACGCCCGTGAACGTCACCCGCGACACCACGTCGCAGAACGAGACCCCGCTCGCGGTCGATCCGGCGAATCCGAACATCATGGTCTCGGGCTCGAACGACTGGAACTACAACGACGGCTGCGGGCAGTACGTCAGCGTCAACGGTGGACAGTCGTGGACGGGCGCACTGCCCGAGGGTTACCTCCCGGGTGTGACCAAGTTCACGAACAACCCGGACGTCCCGGGGACGGGCTCGTTCGACGCCGGCGGCGACCCGGTCGTCGCCTTCAGCCCCGACGGTAGGAACGCCTACTTCGTGTGCCAGGCGTTCAACTTCTCGTCGAACGCGATCCGGCTGCTGCTGAATCGCGGCGTGGTCACGTCGACCGGCATCGCCTGGCAGACGGCCGGCCTGACGACCGTCTCCGCGTGGAACGGCAACGGCAAGACCCGCGGCGGGAACGGACAGTTCCCCGATCACGAGTCGATCCACGTCGACCCCGTCAGCGGCCGCATCTACGTGACCTGGGCGCAGTTCGACGGCCTCAAGGGAACGCACTCGCCCGTGCTCGTCGCGACGTCGACCGACGGCGGGCGCTCGTTCTCGTCGCCGGTGAAGGTCAGCGTCGGGAACATCCGGAACAACCAGGATCAGCGGATCGTCACGGCGCCGAACGGCGACGCGTACCTGACGTTCGACAACGGCGTGCAGGGCGGCAAGGGCACCGTCCTCTACGTGTCGAAGTCGGCCGACGGCGGCGCGACCTGGTCGAATCCGATCCAGTTCGCCTCGCTCGTGAACCCGGTCTGTGTCTTCCCGCCGGGCTGCTTCAACATCTCGGGCGGCGCGTTCCGAGCCGGCGGCACGTACCCGGCGCCCGCCTTCGACCCGGTGCGGAACCGCCTCGTCGTCGCGTACGCGGACATCGCCGGTCTCTTCGGTCAGATGTACGTGACCTCCGCGTCTGCCGGCGACCTGACCCATTGGACGACGCCGCAGGCGATCGCGCCTGCGCCGGCCGACCAGTTCATGGGTGAGCTCGGCATCGCGCCGAACGGCCGCTACGACGTGTCGTTCTACGACCGCGAGTGGTCTGCGAACCAGCAGGTCGACCTCACCTACGCGACGAGCTCGAACGGTGGCTCGACGTGGTCGCGGTTCCGCGTGACGCCGACCAGCTTCGATCCGTCGGCGTGGGGCGTCCCGAGCTCGACGGCGCCGTTCCGGCCGTTCATCGGCGACTACAACGGCATCGTGTCGACGAACGCGTTCGCCGGGATGGCGTTCACGTACGTCGCACCGCCGCAGCCCTTCAACCTCGAAGTCTTCTTCGCGAAGGCGACGCCGTAACTGCAACTGCCGGGGTCTGACCCTCTTGGGTCAGACCCCGGCTTTGCGAGGCGACAACAGCAAACCGAGGAGCACGCCGGCGGCGAGGAGCTGAGCCCAGTCGGGCAGGCCGCCCGACCGGTGCCAGCCGCGGATGCGATGGCTCGGAAAGAGCTTCCGCCCGCCCGGTCGCGGCAGGGGCAGGACGTGCTCGAGATCGGGAGCGGAGCCGCCGACGGCCCCGAACACGGCTGTGTCGAAGACGCCGCGTCTCTCGGCGAGCGCCGTCAGGGTGGCGATGCCGGACAAGAGCTCGAAGTGACGGTTGGTGATGTCCTCGTGCGGCACCCGGTCGCCGAGGAAGTGCGTCAGCGCGCCGGCCGCGAGGGCGGAGCGTCGTGACGGAGCGAGCGCGCCGACCGCGGCTCCGGTAGCAACGTGCAGCGACACGATCACCTTCGAGGAGCGTAGTACCGCGCGAGCCGGCGCGACAGGCCGTCGAGGCCGGGGAAGAGCACGAGCGAGCAGTCCGCCCGCGCCATCAGCGAGAACAGCGCGTACTGGTTGACGATCCGGTCGTCGAACGACGGCGGCTCCACGAACACGACGAAGTCGTCGCCGAGGTCGGCGAGCTCGTCGAAGTCAGACGCGCACGCGGCCACCATCTCCGTCGTGAAGACGTTGCCGCCTTCGCGGTCGAGCTGCTCGCGCAGCTTCTTCGGCGCGGGCTCGTGCGCCCGGACGTAGTCGATCATCCAGACCGCGCCGTCGGCCTCGCCTCGGCGCGCAGTCCCGAAGTGCAGCGCGACGTACGGCGAGAAGGTCCAGTCGAGCAGCCGCGTCGGCGGGCCGTGGTGCTGCGCGAGCGCGAGCCAGTTCCAGGTCGAGTCCTCGGGCACCGCATCCCGCGCGGCGTACTTGCGGAAGTGCCGCAGCAGCGGCCGCTCGATCGCCGGCGGGTTGCCGCCGAGCCGCGCCAGGCTCGTGGACAGGTCGTCGTCGGCGCGTGCCCGGCCGCGGAACGCGAAGTTCGAGCGGTGCAGCCCGAGCTGCTCGTTCCAGGAGTCGGCGAAGAGCAGTTCGTTGAGCTCGCTCCAGTCCACGGACGATGATTTCCGCGAAGAGACGGGAGCTACACTCACCTCGTGGCTCAGGCGCCCGTTCTTCCGCGCGGTTTCGAGCTGCCGCTCGAGCCGCGGCTGCCGCGAATCGGCTCTATCGACGCGGTCGCGCTCGAGGAGCGCGCAGCGTCGCTCGCGAAGCGTTCGATCAAGCGCGAGGCCAAGGTGTTCGCGCTCGACCTGGCGGTGCGGATGATGGATCTGACGACGCTGGAAGGGCAGGACACGCCGGGCAAGGTCGCCGCGCTCGCCTCGAAGGCAATTCGGCCGGACCCGGGCGACGCGAGCGTCCCGTCGGTCGCGGCGATCTGCGTCTACCCGAACCTGGTTCCGTCGGCGGTGCAGCGCGTCGAGGGCTCCAGCGTCAAGGTCGCGTCGGTCGCGACCGCGTTCCCGTCGGGGCAGTCGCCGCTCGAGGCCAAGCTCGACGAGGTGCGCTGGGTCGTCGAGCACGGTGCGGACGAGGTCGACATGGTGATCGACCGCGGTGCGTTTCTCTCCGGCCGCTACGCGAAGGTCTACGACGAGATCGTGCAGGTGAAGGAAGCTTCCGGCGACGCCCACCTGAAGGTGATCCTCGAAGTCGCGGAGCTCGGCACGTACGACAACGTGCGTCGCGCGTCGTTGCTCGCGATGGCGGCGGGCGCCGACTTCATCAAGACGTCGACGGGCAAGCTCCCCGGCGCCGCGACGCTGCCGGTCACGCTCTGCATGCTCGAGGCGATCCGCGACGTTCACGAGGAAACGGGGCGGATGGTCGGGATGAAGCCGGCGGGAGGCATTCGGCAGGCGAAGCAGGCCGTCCAGTACCTCGTCCAGCTGCACGAGACGCTCGGCCCCGACTGGCTGACTCCGGACCTCTACCGGCTCGGCGCATCGTCGCTCCTGAACGACGTGCTGATGCAGTTGCGGAAGGAGAAGACCGGCACGTACCAAAGCCCGGACTACTTCACCGTTGACTGAGCTCGAACGAAAGCACGACCGCGCACCGGTCCCGTCCGACTGGACGTACGCGCCCGCGCCCGAGGCGCGCGACATCGTCTCGCTGCAGGAGCGTTACGGCCACTTCGTCGGCGGCGAGTGGCTGGAGCCGCAGGAGACGTACACGACGATCTCGCCGGCCGACGAGGAGCCGCTGGCTGAGGTCGGCCAGGCGACGCCGGAGGAGGTTCAGGCCGCCGTTGCCGCAGCTCGGAGCGCGTTCGAGAACGGCTGGTCGGAGATCGCGCCGTCCGAGCGGGCGAAGTACCTGTTCCGGATCGCGCGCATCCTGCAGGAGCGCTCACGCGAGTTCGCCGTGCTGGAGTCGCTGAACGGCGGCAAGCCGATCAAGGAGTCGCGCGACGTCGACCTGCCGCTCGCTGCGGCGCACTTCTTCTACTACGCGGGCTGGGCCGACAAGCTCGAGTACGCGTTCCCGAACCAGCAGCCGCGCCCGGTGGGCGTCGCCGGCCAGATCATCCCGTGGAACTTCCCGCTGCTGATGCTCGCGTGGAAGATCGCGCCCGCGCTTTCCGCCGGCAACACGGTGGTGCTGAAGCCGGCGGAGACGACGCCGCTCTCCGCGCTGCTCTTCTGCGACGTGCTGCGCCAGGCGGAGCTGCCGGCGGGCGTCGTCAACATCGTCACCGGCGACGGCCGTGCCGGCGCCGAGATCGTCAAGTCGGACGGCGTCGACAAGGTGGCGTTCACCGGCTCGACGGAGGTCGGCAAGGCGATCCAGCGCGAGCTCGCCGGCACGGGCAAGAGGCTCACGCTCGAGCTTGGCGGCAAGGCGGCGAACATCATCTTCGACGACGCGGCGCTCGACCAGGCAGTCGAAGGGATCGTCAACGGGATCTACTTCAACCAGGGGCACGTGTGCTGCGCCGGGTCGCGGCTGCTCGTCCAGGAGTCGATCTACGAGCCGGTCGTCGAGAAGCTCAAGCGCCGGCTGACGACGCTCCGCGTCGGCGATCCGCTGGACAAGAACACCGACGTCGGCGCGATCAACTCGCGGCAGCAGCTCGAGAAGATCAAGGAGCTCGTCGCGTCCGGCGCCGAGGAGGGCGCCGAGATCTATCAGCCGCCGTGCCGCCTCCCCGAGAAGGGCTACTGGTTCGCGCCGACCGTCTTCACGAACGTCGCGCAGAGCTACCGCATCGCGCAGGAGGAGATCTTCGGCCCAGTTCTTTCAATCTTGACTTTTCGCACGCCGGACGAGGCGGTCGAGAAGGCCAACAACACCCCGTACGGCCTCAGCGC
>DATCYR010000055.1:0-26301 GCA_036526315.1 Gaiellaceae bacterium
GTCGCGACGTCACGTGCGTAGGCCTGGACGCGGCGGTAGCCGTCGAAGCCGAGCCGGAGCAGGTTGTAGTACTGAGCGACGACCTGCGATCCCGGTCGCGAGAAGTTGAGGGCGAACGTCGGCATGTTGTCGCCGAGGTAGTTGACCCAGAAGATCAAGTCCTCGGGCAACGCGTCCGCGTCGCGCCAGACCACCCAGCCCACGCCTGGATACACGAGCCCGTACTTGTGGCCCGACGTGTTGATCGACGAGACGCGCGGGAGCCGGAAGTCCCACTCGAGCTCGGGATCGACGAACGGCGCGATGAACGCGCCGGAGGCGCCGTCGACGTGCACCGGGATGTCGAGGCCGGTCCGTTCCTGCAGCTCGTCGAGCGCTTGGCAGATCTCGGCGACCGGCTCGTACGACCCGTCGAAGGTCGAGCCGAGGATCGCGATCACGCCGATCGTGTTCTCGTCGCAGAGCTTCACCGCCTCCTCGGCGGAGAGATGGAAGCGCTCGCCTTCCATCGGCACGAGCCGCATCTCGACGTCCCAGTAGTTCGCGAGCTTCTCCCAGCACACCTGGACGTTGATGCCCATCACGAGGTTCGGCTTGTCCGCCGGCTTGCCCTCGGCCTGACGGCGCTTCTGCCAGCGACGCTTGAGCGCGAGCCCGCCGAGCATCGCCGCCTCGCTCGAGCCCGTCGTCGAGCAGCCGGTCGCCTGTGCGCCGTCGGGTGCATGCCAGAGCCGGCTGAGCATGTTGACGCAGCGCATCTCGAGCTCCGCGGTCTGCGGGTACTCGTCCTTGACGATCATGTTCTTGTCGAAGCACTCGGCCATGAGCTTCTCCGCCTGGGGCTCCATCCACGTCGTCACGAACGTCGCGACGTTCATCCGCGCGTTCCCGTCGAGCAGCAGCTCGTCGTGGATGATCTGGTAGGCGACGTCCGGCGGCATGCCGGTCGCCGGCAGCTCGTGGCGCGGAATGTGCGCTTCCTCGAGCTCGAAGATCGGCGGAATCGATAGCTCGCGCGCGGCAGACGTGCTGTTCTTCGGATGCGTCAGCGTCATCGGGACTCCTTTCGGCTGCTCTCAGCCGGAAAGCTTCTGGCACGACGCCGCCTGCGAGAACGCGCTCTTCCAGGCACCTTTCGCGTCGACGGACTTGAGCTGCGTGATGGTGCTCGAGACGTCGTTCGCCATCGACGAGACGGTGGCGCCGGCCGACGAGATCGCCGTCAGCACCCCCTGTGCGCCGGAGACGTCGGCCGTCTCGGACTTCAGCTTGTCGGCGCCGCTGCTCAGCTGTTGACCGAGCCGGCCGACGTCGCCTTTCACCTGCTCCGCACCGGGGGTGGGAGGCTTTCCCAGGTTCTTCAGACTGTCGGCAAGCGTCTTCGTGGCGGTCTCGACCTGCGTGGCCGCGCTCGACAGCGCCGACTTCGAGCGGACGTCGCCGCCCTTGAGCTGCGTCGCGACGGACGTCAGGGCGGACTTCCACGTCACCAGCGCACCGCAGAGGCTGTCCGCGTACTGCGTCCGCGCCGACGCGGCGCTCTCGCTCGTGGTCGTGCTCTTGCTGCTGCTGCTCGAGCCGCATCCTGCAGCGACGGCCAGTGCGGCGGCGACGACGGCGGCCGTGATTCTCGTTTCGAAACTGCGCAAGCGTTGCTCCCGTGTCGTGGGTTGCTGGGCCCGACACGATCCGCCGCTGCAGGAGGGCGGCGCATCACCCACCACGGATGGTTCGGTCCCCGCGGTCTTGACGCGCGCCCCGTTCGTGAGAGGGTAGGCACGTGGAGGGCACCGGCACCGCTCCCACCGGCGGCTACCCCGTGCAGTTCGCGGTCGCGTATCCCGACCGCGAGCTCAACCGCGTCACGACTTTTTTCCGCATCTTCGTGGCGATCCCGATTCTGATCGTGCTCGGCGCGGTCGACGGCGGGAGCTCGTACACGTCGCACGCCGGCCACTACACGTGGAGCTTCGCGTGGGGTGCGGGCGGAACGCTCGTCATCGCACCGCTGCTGATGATCCTGTTCCGCGAGAAGTACCCGCGCTGGTGGTTCGACTGGAACCAGCAGCTGATGCGCTTTTCGGCCCGCGTCGGCGTCTTCCTGGCGCTCATGGACGACGCGTATCCCGCGACCGACGAGGAGCAGGCCGTCCGCCTCGACTTCCCGTATCCCGATGCTCCGCGGGAGCTGAACCGCTGGCTGCCGCTCGTGAAGTGGTTCCTCGCGATCCCCCACTACATCGTTCTCGTCTTCCTCAGCATCGGGGCGCTCGTCTGCGTCGTGATCGCGTGGTTCGCGATCCTCTTCACGGGCCGCTATCCGCGCGGTCTCTTCGACTTCGTCGAGGGCGTCTTCCGCTGGTGGGCGCGCGTCGTGGGCTACGCGTTCGTGCTCATCACGGACGAGTATCCGCCGTTCAGTTTGAGCGCATAACTGCCGATACAGACGCCATGCGGCGGCGTCCGATCGGTCAGATCCTGGTCGAGCAAGGGGAGATTTCCGAGACCGACCTCGAGGCTGCGCTCGCTGAGCAGGAGCGTTCGGGCAGGCGGCTCGGCGAGATCCTGATCGAGCAGGGCCGGACGTCGTGGCTCGCGCTGGCGCGTGCGATCGCCGAGCAGGTGCTCGACATCCAGAGCTCCCCCGTCGTCCCGGAGCCGAAGGTCGAGCCGGCGCCCGATCCCGTGAAGATGGTGCGCGAGCTGGCCGAGCGGGTCGCCAGCCTCCCGCCGGTCCCCGACCCACTGCCGCCGCCGGCGCCTGCGCCCGCGCACGACGCCGAGCACGAGCTCGCCCGTGCCGTCGCGGAGCAGGTCGCCAATCTCGACGCGCCGTCGTCACCGCAGCCGCCCGAGGCCCGTCTGCTGCGTCTGACCCCGGCGCCCCAGCCACCGGCGCCTATCGCCGACGACGACAGGCTCACGAGCGTTGAGGCGCTCCTGCGCGAACGCCAGCGTGCCTTCATCGAGCTCGTCACGACTGCCGAGACACTCCGCATGAAGGTCGCCCGCCTCGAGGAGATCCTCGAAGAGCGCGACCGCGAGCTCGCAAAGCTCCGCATCGCCCGAGCTGTTTAGTCGACCGAAAGCTGCGCTTTCGATCGAGCGAGGTGCGCCGCTTCGCGGGAAACGCGCGCGGGCGGAGCCCGCGCGGATCAGTTCGCCTGCGGCCAAGCCGGCTTGGCCTGGCTTGGCCTCCGGCTTTGTCGGCACGCCCGCAGCGCGTCTAGATCAGCGTTTCAGCGTTTTCGAGACGGCCAGCACCTTCCCGTTGGCGTCGAGCGCCCGCACGGCGACGTACTTGCCGCCTGCCGGAAGTGGGATCGCCGTCTCGAACCCGTTCTTGGCGACCGTCTTCGCCGCTGCCAGCGAATCGTTCGCGTCACCCGTCAGCAGCTGCCAGCGTCTCACCTGTGTCGCGCCGTTCCAGCTGACGTAGACGTTGCCGTTCGCGAGCGCGATCGCCGGCACGTCCGTCGGATGTCCTTGCCACACCATGCGGTACGCGCGATACGTGTCGGCGTCTTCGCCCGGCGGCTTACCGTGGCCGAAGTACGCGTCGAACAGCACGCGCCCGTCCTTGCCGAACTCCGTCACGTACGGCCAGCCGCCCCAGCCGACGAAGACGTGGCCGTCCGGCAGGAACTGTGCGTTTCCCTCGTAGGGCGACAGCAGGCGCGTCGGGTGGTGGTAGCCACGGACGAGCGTGACGCGCTTGTGCGCCATGTCGAGCCGCAGCACGAGCACGCGCGTCAGCTTGTGCACCGGCGGCGCGGCGCCGTTGTCGAAGACGGTGATCGTCCCGTCCGGCTGCCGCCGCACGTCGTGCTGCCACGCGAACCTCGTGTCCGGGCCCATGTGGAAGTCGCTTTTCTTCCCGCCCAGCCGCCACAGCACCCGGCCCGTCTTGCGGCTGACCTCGTAGGCGGCGTGCGTGTTGCGCCCGGAGATCAGGAGGTTGCCGTTCGGCTCCTCGTCGATCGAGTTGAGGTGGATGTAGTCGTACGGGAACGCCTTCGTCCCGAGCTGCTTCTTGGGCGGCTTCGAGTACGACTCCTGGACACCGATCTCGGGATAGCTGTGCCACTCGAAGAGGACATGCCCGGTCGGGATGTCGACCTCCTGGACGATGCCGTCCCAGATCAGCCCGTCCTGCGGGCCGCCGACCGACCGGAGGTCGACGTGCCGGCGGTGGTAGATCGTCATCAGCGCGGTGTCGTGCGCCGTCAGCCGGAACTCGTGGACGTCGCCGACGAGACCGTGCCCGGGACGGACCTCGGCGATCGGGCGGTACGAGCTGTCGTAGATCACGTACCAGCCGTCGCCGACACCGACGTTCGAGACGCGGCCGCGCCACCACGTGAGCACCGGCTTCCCGCGATAGCGCTGCGCGCGGAAGTCCGTGACGCCCTTCGTCAGCTTGAGCGGATGGAACCAGACCACCTGTCCCTTGTTGTCCATGATCAGTGGGCCGGCCTGGACGACCGCCAGCTTCGGCGCGATGAAGATGTACCCCGGCGCCGTCCCGTGCGCAGGCGTCCGGATCTTGATCACCGGCGGATGGAGGTCCGGCCGCGAGTAGAAGTGCTGCGTCGGGCCCGGGGTCGGCTCCGCCTCCGTCTTCGCCGACTGCTTCGGCGCCGACGACTTGCCGCTGCAGGCGGCGCAGACGAGCGCCAGCACCACGACGAAGGCGACGCGACTCACGTGCGCCCCACCGCCGCCGAGCGGGCGAGCGAGCGTCCGAGCCGGTCGAGCGCGCGCACCGCGACCCACGGCGCGTTCGAAGGCAGCGGGATCGCCGCTTCGAAGCCGGTCTTCGGGACGGTCAGCAGCGGCCTGAGCCTCTTCTTGTCGGCACCGCCGAGTAGCTGCCAGGAGCGGATCTCCGTCGCGCCGTTCCAGCTCGCGTAGAGCGTGTTGCCCTTCACCGTGACCGCCGGCTTGCTGTGCGGCCGGCCGACCCAGCGGAACCGATACGCGCGGTACGAGTCGACGCCGGATCGCCCGAAGCGCAGGTCGAGCAGCGTCTTTCCGTGGGGCCCGAATTCGGTCACGTACGGCTGATGCCCCCATCCCACGAGATAATTCCCGTTCGGGAGCTTCTGCATGTTGCCCTGGTCGACCGCGACGATCGGGGGCGTGTGCACGAAGCTGTGCAAGAGCGTCGCCGTCTTGCGCCGCTCGTCGATGCGCAGCACGAGCCCGCGGGACTGCTTGCGGAGCTTCGGCGCGGCTTCGTTGTCGAACATCGTCAGCGTTCCGTCCTTCTGGCGGCGGACGTCGTGCTGCCAGCCGAACGCGACGCCCGGGCCGAGCTTGAAGTCGCTGCGCTTGCCACCGAGACGCCAGATGATGTTCCCCGTCCGGCGATTGATCTTGTAGATCGTGTGCGTGTTCCGCGACGAGACGAGGTAGTTCCCGTCGTGGTCGATCTCGATCGTGTTGATGTGGAAGTAGTCGTAGGTGCGGTCGGGGTTGCGCGGCAGCCGGTAGTACGACTCGGTCAGCGGGACGTGGTCGATGCTGTGCCACTCGAACAACACACGGCCGGTGCGGACGTCGACCTCCTGGAACGCCCCCTCGAGCACGTTGCGGCTCTTGACCTGGACGCGGTGCGACAGCGTCATCAGCGCCGTGTTCCGCGGCGTGATCTTGAACTCGTGCATGTCGCCGGAGAGGCCGTTCCCCGGGCGCACGTACTTGATCAGGCGGTACGACTCGTCGTAGATCGAGTAGCGGCCGAGCCGCTTGTTGTCCGCCGACTTGCCGCGCCACCACGTCAGCACGGGCTTGCCACGGTAGCGCTGCACGCGGAAGTCCGTCACGCCGCGGCGGTCCACCGGCAGGAACCAGATCACGCGGCCGCGGTTGTCGAGGATCAGCGGGCCGCCCTCTTCGACCTTCTTCTTGGGCGCGATGAAGATGTAGCCCGGCGAGACATAGCGGGTGCGGACGAGCATCTTCACGCGCGGCGGCTTCAGGTCCGGCCGGGAGACGAAGTGCCGGTAGGGCGCGTACGCGGCCTGGGCCGCCGGTACGAGGAGGAGCAGGAGGGCGAGCGCGGCGAGTCGTTTCACGCCGTTTCCTGAACCGGTGTCCCGGTGTTCGGCCGTGCGATCAGCACGATTGGTGAGACGACGATCACGGTCGCCCCGATAGCGAGCGCGGCCACGCCGATCGTGTCGAGGGCGTAGCCGCCCAGCAGCGCAAGCCCCGCGGCGAGGGATGCGCCGAGCTGGTCGCTGAAGCCGAGCAGGCGGCCCCGCTCGGCCGGGCTCGTGCGGTCGGCCATCTGCGCGGTCGCGGCGACGAACGAGATGTTCCACCCGATGCCGAGGCCGAGCAGAAGCACCGCCGTCGAGAACACGCTCGTGACCCACAGCATCGCGATCGTCGAGAGCGCCATCACGACGAGCCCGACTTCGAGCGCAGGCGTGCGCCCGACGCGGTCGATGAGGGCGCCGACGACGAGCACGAGCGCATACATGCCGAACACGTGGGCGCCGATGATCGGAAAGACGGAGCTCTGAGGGTGGTGATGGTGCTCGACGACGACGTAGCCGGAGAGATTCATGACCGAGACCATCACTCCGAAACTGGCGAGCGCCGCGAGCATCGCCGGGACGACACCGGGGCGGCGGACGATCTCGCGGAGCGGCGCCGGCGGGCCCGCCTCTGCCTCGTCGTCGTGTGCGCCGATCAGCTCCGCGATCTGCTTCGGGTCGGGGCGGACGAACTGCACGATCGTCAGGGCCACCAGCGAGATGCCGCCGGCAACGAGCCACGGCATCGTGAGCGCATCGGCCTCGACGTCCTTGCCGGCGAACATCGGCCCGAACACCGTCGGCCCGAGGATCGCGCCGAACACGCTGCCGAAGAGCACGTAGGAGATGCCGCGCGCGCGGCGGGCGGCCGGGTACATGTCGCCTGCGGCGGCGCGAATGAGCAGCGAGACGGCGCTCGCGGCGCCGATGAGGCCGAATCCCGCGATGACGGCGAACGTCGAGTCCGTGCGGGTCGCGAGCGCCGTCACCGCGCAGCCCACTGCGCCGACGAGGAAGCCGGCGCTCATCACCGGCTTTCGCCCGAACCGGTCCATCATCCGACCGGCCGGAACGGACGTAAGTGCAGAGGCGATGAGGAAGATCGCCGGACCGAGCCCCAGCAGGCCGCGCACGCCCGTGACGAGGACGAACGTCAGCGACGAGACCGCGGCGACGAGCTGCAAGACAGCGGAGTTGACCGCCATCGTGGCCGCGAGCAACACCGTATTGCGCCGGACCACCACGCCATTCAATCAGCGGCTCCGGCGCGTTCGTTGCTTCAATTGCCCGCGATGAAAGTCGCAGCGATCGCCGTTTTGCTCGTCGTGGTCGCTGCGGGCTGCGGCTCGTCGTCCTCGGCGCCGCAGATCACGATCGGCGCAGCGAGGACGTTCAAGCTGGGGGACTGGTCGCCGGCGCTCGTCCGGGCCGGCAAGCCCGCGGTGGTGTCGTTCCGGATCGAGCAGCCGTCGGGCGAGCCGCTGACGGAGTACCGCACAGGCAGCGGGCCGCATACGGGCGTCCACCTGATCATCGTGCGCAGCGATCTCGGGACGATCGTCCACCGCCACCCGAAGCCGCAGGCGAACGGCATGTTCAGCGAGGCCGTCACCCTGCCGACGCCCGGGCGGTACAAGGTCGTCGTCGACGCGTACCCGAAGCTCAGCGGCCCGCTTCGGAACTTCCAGCTGACGCGCTGGATCACTGTTCCGGGGAAGGCGCCGCACCAGGCGCTGCCGCCGTTCCGTCCGGTCACGACCGTGAACGGCTACCGCTTTGCGTTGCAGGGGAAGCCGAACCTTCGCGCCATCCAGCCGAACTTCCTGACGCTGCGGGTGACGCGTCCGAACGGCACCCCGGCGACGTTCACGCCGTGGTTCGGCGCGCTCGCCCATGCCATCTTCTTCCGGGCCGGGGACCTCGCGTATTTCCACACGCACGTCTGCTCGGCGCAGACGAGCGGCTGCACGTCGGTTCTCGGCGGGACTCGCGTGACCGGCACGCAGACGAAGCCGGGCGTGCTCCACGTCGGCGTGCTTCTGCCGGTCAGCGGCACCTGGCGCCTCTTCCTGCAGTCGAAGGTCGACGGACGCGTCATGACGGCGTCGTTCACCCTGAACGTGCGGTGATGCGCAGAGCCCTCGTCGGCCTCGTTGCGGTTGCGACCGTCGTTTTCTCGGCCCGGTCGCTCGCCTATCTCGCGGTGCCCGATCCCTCCGCCCGTTTTCTTCAGCATCGCGCGGGTGGCCCGGCATTGCCTGCGCTCGCGCTCGTCGCGCTCGCGATCTGCGCCGTGCTCGCGGTGATCATCTGCTGGCTCGTCTCGGTTGGGGTGCGCGAACGGGCGCTCATCGCGCGCCGTGAGCCGGCGCCGTTCGCGGTCGCATCGGCGCTGGCGACGGCGGCTGCGCTCACGGTCGCGACCAGCTTCGCGGGCGGCATGTTCGAGGCCTATCTCCACTGGCGCGCCGGGCTCGGATGGCACGGGTTGCACTGCCTCGTCGGCCCGGTGCATCGCGACCTGCTGCCGTTCGAGGCGGGCCTCTCGCTCGTCGCTGCGGCGGTCATCGCCGGTGCGCGCCACCTCGCCGCCTGGATGCGCTCGACGTTCGCGCGGCTCGGCGCAGATTTGCCGGCGCTTCTGTTTGCGCCGTTGCCGAAGTTCGGCGAGGCGACCGCCGTGCGCGTCGTCGCCTGCGCAGGCGCCCGGTCGGCGCGTGCGCCGCCGTTGCCGGGTTGACCTGACCCGGCAACGAAAGGAGACCAACCAATGCACCGCTTCGGCGTTTTCCTCGCCGTCCTCGGCGGCGCACTGATCATCGCCGCATCGGCTTCGGCGCACGCAGAGATAAGCCCGGCTGTCGCGTTGACGAAGCACGGGCAGCTCTTCACGCTCGCCGTTCCCACGGAGAAGGCGAACGGGACGACGACCAAGGTCGAGCTGACGCCGCCCGACGGCTTCGCGATCGACTCGTTCGTTCCGTCGCCCGGCTGGACGCGGAACGTGAAGTCGACGGGTTCCGGCGAAGGGACGAAGATCCAACAGGTCAGCTGGTCGGGCGGGCACACGCCGACCGAGGAAGACGCCGTCTTCCAGTTCCTCGCCTCGTCCGATTCGGCGAAGACGTACTCGTTCAAGGTGCGCCAGACCTACTCGGACGGGAGCGTCGTCGACTGGACCGGCGCGGAGTCGTCGGACACGCCGGCGCCGCAGGTCGAGTTCAAGTCGTCGCTCGGCGGCGGCGGCAGCAGCACGCTCGCGATCATCGCGCTCGTCGTCGGCGTCTTCGCGCTCGTGGTCGCCTTCATCGGGCTCTTCGCGGGCGGCGGGAGACGCGCGCTCGCATGAGGCTCGGCCTCGCGTTCCTGGCGGTCGTCGTGGCGCTCGCGCTGCCGGCGGCCGCCTGGGCGCATGCGGGGCTCGTGCGGACGGTGCCGCAGGCGAACGTCGTGCTCGACCGCGCGCCGCCGGCGGTACGGCTGACGTACACGGAGGCGGTCGAGCCGCGCTTCGCCGCCATCTCGGCGACGAATGCGGCGGGCGCGCAGCAGACAACGGGAGCCCCGCGGCGGTCGCCGACGGACGCGAAGACGCTTGTCGTCCCGCTCGACCACCTGAGCGAGGGCTGGTATCTCGTCTACTGGCGCGTCATCTCGGTCGATGGGCATCCGGTGCGCGGCGCCTTCACGTTCGCTGTCGGTCCCAATCCAGGGCCGCAGCCGCAGTTCGTGATTCCCTCGATCTCCGAGACGGCGGCGACGCCGCGGCTGATCGCGGCCCGCTCCGTGGTCTTCGTCGCGATCATGGCCGCGATCGGCCTGTTCATTCTGCGAATTGCGACGGCGCGCCCGGTCGTCCAGCGCGTGCCGGAATCGCGGCTGCGGCCGCTGGACATCACCTTCGGCGTCGCGTCGCTCTTAGGCCTTGTCGCCATACCCGTCTACCTCGTCATGGCGACGGCGCAGTTCGCGCTGCGGTCGGCGTTCGACCTCGGCGCGCTGTTCCCGCTGCTGCGCGCGTCGGCGTTCGGGCGAGGCCTCGTCGACCTGGAGATCGTCTTCGCGCTGTTCGTTCTCGCCGGCGGGCTCAGTCTGTGGATCGACCGTCCCGAGCGGGAGCGGCGCTCGATCGCAGAGCTCCTCTCGGTGACCGGCTCGATCGGCGCTGCGGCGGCGGTGCTCCTGGTCCCCGGGCTTGCCGGCCATGCCGCGCAGACCTCGCCGCGCGGCGCGATGCTGCTCTTCGACTGGCTCCATCTCGCCGCCGGGTCGATCTGGGTCGGCGGCCTGATCGGGCTGCTCGTCCTGTGGCGAAGCTTCCCTGTCGCACGCCGCGTGGCGGGGCTCGTCATCTGCGTCCCGCGCTTCTCGAACACCGCGTTCGTCTCCGTGCTCGTCCTGATCGGTTCGGGGATCGGTGCTTCGCTCGTCCATCTGCCGACGTTCGCGTCGCTCTGGCAGACCTCGTACGGGCAGGCGCTGCTCGTCAAGATCAGCCTCCTCTGCGTGGCGCTGCTGCTGGCTGCCGTGAACCTGCTGCGCACGCGGCCCCGTCTGGCCGCCTATCGCGAGCGGCCGGAGCTCGGCCCGGGCGCGGCCGCGCTCCTTCGTAGGCTCGTCGGCGCGGAGGTGCTGCTCGTCGTCGGCGCGGTCGTTGCCGCCGCTGCTCTCTCGAGCCTGCCGCCACCTTCGAAGGCGCTGGCCAAGGTCGGCGGCGCCAGCGCGCACGTCGGGCCGGGGCCGATCGCGGAGGTCGTGACCAAGAACGGCTACCGCGTGGAGCTCCATGTCAGCCCGAACCGAGCGGCCGCCGAGAACACGTTCTCGCTGCGAATCACGCGCGGCGGGCAGCCGGTGACCGGCGCGGAGGTCGTCGTCGGCGCGACGATGCTCGACATGGAGATGGGCACGCAGTCGTATGCGCTCACGGAGACGTCGCCGGGTGTCTACTCGCACGCCGTGCCGGCACTCGTGATGGTCGGGCACTGGGGCCTCTCGTTCGACGTCACGCCGAAGAACGGTTCGCCGTTTAGCGTTCTCCTCGTCGATCGGGCGAACGGATGAGGACTGGCAACGTCGCACTCGTGCTCACTGCCGCGCTGGTTGCGCTGCTGGCAGGCGTGGGCGCCTGCATCGTCGTCGCCATCCTCGCGGTGGACGTCCTTGGCTAGGCGGATCGCCGTCGCCGCAGCGGTGCTGCTGCTCGCGACCCCGGCGGTTGCCCGCGCCAACGGCGATCCCGCCAGCGACTACCTGCTGGTTCAGAGCGTCTTCCTGCCCTTCAACGCGAAGGTGGATCCCCAGGCGTCGAAGGAGCTGACGGACACGCTCAAGGCCGCCGCCGACAAGGGCTTCAAGATCAAGGTCGCGGTGATCGGCTCACGCTACGACCTCGGCACCGCGTTCTCGCTCTACAACAAGGCCCAGAAGTACGCGCAGTTCCTGGGCCTCGAGCTCTCCTTCCAGTACCGCGACCGGCTGCTGGTGGTGATGCCGAACGGCTACGGCTATGCGATCGCCGGGAAGCCCGACAAGAACGGGATCGCCGTCCTCCAGAAGCTGCCGCCGCCGGGCAAGGACGCGACGAGCCAGGTCAAGGCCGCGACGGCAGCGGTTCGCAAGCTCGCCGCCGCGTCCGGAAAGCCGCTGCCGGCGTCCGGCAGCGGCGGCGGAAGCTCGAAGACGCGCGACCGGATCACGATCGCCGCAGGCCTCGTCGCTCTCGCCGCGCTGCTCGCCGCGATCGTGTTCTGGCGCCGTGGGCGACCGTCCGGAAAACCCACTGCCGGGGTCTGACCCGAAAGGGGTCAGACCCCTGGCTTACGCTTCGGGCATGCAGATCTGCCCCAGTTGCGGACACGAGAACCCGCCCGGAGCGCGCTTCTGCAACGAATGCGCCTCGCCGCTCGGCGCATCAGCACCGGCTCTCGCCGAGGAGCGGAAGCTCGTCACCGTGCTCTTCGTCGACCTCGTCGGCTTCACCGCCCGGTCGGAGCAGCTCGATCCGGAGGACGTTCGCGCGATCCAGGCGCCGTACTTCGCACGCGTTCGAGCCGCGATCGAGTCGTACGGCGGCACGGTCGAGAAATTCATCGGCGACGCCGTCATGGCCGTCTTCGGCGCCCCCGTCGCCCACGGCGACGATCCGGAGCGCGCGGTACGGGCGGCGCTCGCGATCGTCGAGGCAGTCGACCTCGATGTTCGACTGGCCGTCAACACGGGCGAGGCGCTCGTGTCGGTCTCCGCGAACCCCGCGCAGGGCGAGGGCATCGTCTCGGGGGATGTCGTCAACACCGCCGCGCGGCTGCAGTCGGCCGCTCCCGTGAACGGGATCCTCGTCGGCGTCGAGACCTACCACGCGACGCGGAACGCGATCGCCTACGAACAGCTCGAGCCGGTGGTCGCGAAGGGAAAGCAGGAACCGGTCGCCGTCTGGCGCGCGCTGGCGCCGCGCGTCGCGCTGGGCGCGCGCGCCGAGGCAAGCGTGCCGATGCTCGGCCGAACCTCGGAGCTGGAGGCGCTGCTCGGCATCTGGGAACGCGTCGTCGCCGACCGCCGGCCGCAGCTCGTGACGCTCTTCGGGCCTGCGGGAATCGGCAAGAGCCGACTGAGCTCCGAGTTCACGCGCGCGGTCCAGCAGCGCGACGCGCGCGTCGTGTGGGGACGCTCGCTGCCGTACGGCGAGGTGACCCCGTACGGCGCGTTCGCGGCGCAGGTGAAGCAGATCGCGCACATGTTCGACACCGACCCGACGAACGACGCCTCGCAGAAGCTCGAACGGACGACGCGCGAGCTGCTCGACGGAGACGCGGCCGAGGTCGCGTCACACATCGGCATGCTCATCGGCACAGGGCGGGAGGGGGCGGCCGGCGACCGCCAGACGCTGTTCTACTCGGCGCGGCGGTTTGTCGAAGGCGTCGCGGCCGTACAGCCGACGGTTCTCATCTTCGAGGACATCCACGTCGCCGCGCCGAGCATGCTCGACCTGCTCGAGATGCTCGCCTCGCGCGTGCGCGACGTGCCGCTCCTGCTGCTGACCCAGGCGCGGCCCGAGCTCCTCGCGGAACGGCCGGCGTGGGGCGGCGGCCTCCCGACGTATACGGCGCTCCAGCTCGAGCCGTTGTCGCACGACGTCTCCGCGGAGCTCGCCCGCCGGCTCTTCGAAGCCGCGGGCGCGCGCGACCAGGTCGCGAGCGCGCTTGCCGGAACCGCTGAGGGGAACCCGCTCTTCCTGGAGGAGCTGGTCGCGTCGGTCGCCGAGGGGCGTGGCGATGCGCGCGACCTGCCGACGAGCATCCGCGGGATCGTGGCGGCGCGGATCGACGCGCTGCCGGCTGCCGAGCGCGAGGCGCTCCTCGACGCATCGGTCGTCGGGAAGGTCTTCTGGCCCGGCGCGCTCGGCTCCGGCACGTCGGAGACGCTCGACGCGCTCGAGGGGCGTGACTTCATCCGGCGCGACCCGATCTCGCGTCTCGGCTCGGCGCACGCGCAGTTCGCCTTCAAGCACCAGCTGATCCGCGAGGTCGCGTACGCGACCCTGCCGCGGGCTCGCCGCCGCGAGCGGCACGAGGCGATCGCGCTCTTCCTCGAGGAAGCCGTCGGCGAGGTGGGGGACGTCGCGCCGGCGCTCGCGCACCACTGGCTCGAGGCCGGCGAGCCCGAGCGCGCGGTTCGGTACTTCGTCGAGGCGGGCGACCAGGCGAACCGCGGTTCGGCGAAGGGCGAGGCGGCCCGCTTCTACCGGCAGGCGCTCGCTGCGATCTCCGAGGGCGACGGTGACCTACGGCGCGACGTCACGAAGCGCCTGGTCATGGCGCAGGCGGCCTCGGTTCACGAGGAGGAGGTGCGCGCCGGCAAGACGGCGCCGCGGACGGCTACGTGAGCGGAAAGTCGTCCGGCGTGACGTCGCCGGCGATCTCGTAGATCCCGTCGACCGTGTGCTGCCCGAGGTGGCTGGCGTGCTGGCGCACGATGTCCTCCGTCGGCGCTTCGTAAACGCAATACGTCCTCACCTTGCCGTCGTCCGTGATGACGACGTGGCTGTGGTGCCAGATGATCTCCGGAAACTGCTCGATCGCGATTCGCTTCGAGCGCTTCCCGACCTCGGTCATCTGGTCTTCGCCGACCTCGAAGCTGCGTTGGACAAGAAATTTCGTCATATCGAGTAACCCTACGCTCTCAGGAGAAACTTAGATTGCCCTGCTGTCGTATATGACTCTGTACCGGCGACGAGGGAGGCCGCAGTGAGCGAAGCCCAGGAGCGACTCGAGCAGGCCCTGTTCGAGATCCGACGCGTGATCGCGGGACAGGACGCGATGCTCGAGCGCGTCCTCGTCTGTCTGCTGGCGCAGGGCCATCTCCTCATCGAGGGCGTGCCGGGCCTCGCCAAGACGCTGACGATCAAGACGACCGCCGGCGTGCTCGGCGGGACGTTCGCGCGGGTGCAGTTCACGCCCGACCTCGTCCCCTCCGATCTCGTCGGCACGCGGATCTACCGCCCGGGGGAGGGGACGTTCGACACGGAGCTCGGGCCGGTCTTCTGCAACTTCCTGCTTGCGGACGAGATCAACCGCGCGCCGGCCAAGGTGCAGTCGGCGCTGCTCGAGGTCATGCAGGAACGCCAGGTGACGATCGGGCACACGACGTACCCCGTTCCCAAGCCGTTCCTCGTGATGGCGACGCAGAACCCGATCGAGTCCGAGGGCACCTACCCGCTGCCGGAGGCGCAGGTCGACCGCTTCATGCTCAAGATCCTGATCGACTACCCCGCCCACGACGAGGAGCTGACGATCGTGCAGCGGCAGCTCTCCGAACCGCCGGAGCTGCGCCAGGCGCTGTCGCTCGAGGACCTCGAGGAGCTGCAGGGCGTCGTCGCCGGCATCTACGTCGACCCTGCGCTCGTCAGCTACGCCGTCGACCTCGCGACAGCCACGCGGACGCCGGGCGACGAGCTCCAGGAGTACATCGCCTTCGGCGCGAGCCCGCGCGGGCCGATCAGCCTCGTCCAGGCCTCCCGCGCGCTCGCGCTGCTGCGCGGGCGCGACTACGTCCTCGCCGAAGACCTGCAGACGTTGATGAAGGACGCGATGCGGCACCGGCTCGTGCTCACGTATCAGGCGCTCGCAGAGGAGATGTCGCCGGACGCCATCCTCGATCGCGTCCTCGCCGACGTTCCGGTGCCGGCGACCGACCTCGCGAGACCGAACGTCGCGTGACACCGTTTAAGGGGTCGGGTCGTAACCGGGGGAACCTCCCGGTTCCCCCGGACCCCCTCCACCGGTCGGCTGCGCGGACGGAAGCTTCGCTTCGCTCGCTTCGGGCAGAAGCGACGCCCGAGCGGCCGGGGCCGGGCCCGCTGCCCGATGCGCTGCTGCGCGCGCTCGAGGTCAGCATCGGCCGGCGCGTCGGCGGCCTCCTCGCCGGCGACTACCGGTCGATCGTCCTCGGCGACGGGACCGAGCTCGCACAGGTGCGGCCGTACGTCGCCGGCGACGACGACGTCCGTCACATCGACTGGAACGTGACGGCGCGGACGGGCGAGCCGCACGTGCGCGTGCAGCTCGCGGAGCGGGTGCTCGTCACGTGGCTCGTGCTCGACACGTCCCCCTCGATGCAGTTCGGCACGGCCGACCGGCGGAAGGCCGACGTCGCAGAGGGAGTTGCGATTGCCGTCGGCCACATCGCGACACGGCGCGGCAACAGGCTCGGCTTCGTGACGTTCGGCGACGAGCGCGAGCGCTGGCTGCCTCCGCGGCAAGGCCGCCTCGGCCTGATCGGGCTCCTCGACGCGTTGCGCGTCGACCATCCCGAGGGCCGCGTCGGCGCGACGTCGCTCGGTGCAGCGCTCCGGCGCACGGGCGCGCTCGCGACGCAGCGCGCGATCGTCATCGTCGTCAGCGACTTTCGCGGGCCGCGCGACTGGAAGCGGCCGCTCGTCGAGCTCGCGGGCCGACACGAGGTAATCGCGGTCGAGATCCGTGACCCGCGCGAGCAGGAGCTGCCGAACGCCGGCGTCCTGTGGCTCGTCGATCCCGAGACGGGACGGCAGGTGCGCGCCGACACGCGCAGCGCGAAGCTCCGCTCGCGCTTCGCCGCGGCGGCTGCGGCCGAACGGGCCGACGTCGCCCGCACGCTCGCGGCGGCGGGCGCGCGGCACGTGATGCTCTCGACCTCCGGGGACTGGCTCCGCTCGCTCGCCGTCTTCCTGCGCCGAGGGCAGCGCCGGTGACGTTCGAGTGGCCGCTGGCGCTGGTGGGGCTCGTCGTCGTCCCGCTGCTCGTCGTTCTGTACGTCATGCGCGAGCGGCGTCGGACGGACTACGCCGCCCGCTTCACGTCGCCGGGCCTGTTGCCGAACCTCGTCGACGAGTCGCCGCGCTGGCGCCGTCACCTCCCGCTGGCGATCCTGCTGGTGGCGCTGACGGCGATGGTGGTCGGCATCGCCCGTCCGCACGCGATGGTGAACGTGAAGCGCGAGGAGGCGACCGCGATTCTCGTCATCGACACTTCCCTCTCGATGGGCGCGGACGACGTCAAGCCGTCGCGGCTCGAGGCGGCGCGGCGCGAGGCGCGCGCCTTCCTCGACGCGCTCCCGTCGAAGTACCGTCTCGCGATCGTCGGGTTCGCGGGGCGCGCGTACGTCGCGCTGCCACCCACGGACGACCGCGACCTCGCGGTGTCGGCGTTGCGATCGCTGCACACCGCCGAAGGGACGTCCCTCGGCGACGCGGTCGCGCTGGCGACACGCATCGCCGGGCGGCAGCGCGCGTCGGACGGCTCCCGGCCGCCGGCGGCCATCCTCGTCATCTCCGACGGCGCGCAGGCGAGCGGCCGCACGTCGCCGGCCGCCGCCGCGCTGAAGGCGCGGCAGGCGCACATCCCGGTGTACTCGGTGTTGATCGGCACGCAGGACGGAGTGATCACGGTCCCGATCCCCGGCGGACTGACGGAGCAGCTGCGCGTTCCGACGAGCCCGCAGACGCTGCAGAGCGTGTCGCAGGTGACGGGCGGACGGTTCTACGCCGCCCCCACCGCGACGCAGCTGCACGACGTCTACAAGCACCTCGGCTCGAGGCTCGGCACCCGCAGCGAATCGCGCGAGGTGTCGGACCTCTTCGCCGGTGGCTCGGCTGCGCTGCTCCTGATCGGCGGCGGGCTCTCGGCGCTGTGGTTCAGGAGGGTCCCGTGAAGCGCGTCCTCGTGCTGTGCGCCGCTCTCGCGGCAGTGGCGGCGACCGCCGCTCCCGCCGGCGCGACGAACGAGTGCCGCGGGCTCAAGATCTGCGTGAAGGTGCCGGGGCCCTGGGTCGTCGTGCCGGTCGAGCTCGCGAACGTGCGCGCCGGGGCGCAGTTCCAGCTCTCGTGCCCCCGCGGCTACATCGTCGGCGGCCTCGATGCAGAGCTGAGCGACCGCGCCATCGACCTCGACTTCCCGGGGCTGCTCGGAAGCCCCGTCGGGCCGGGGACGACGACGACGCGCTCCGCCGTCTTCCGCGGCGTCTTCACGGGCGCCTCCCCGCGGAACCCGGTTTTCCGGCCGCACCTGGGCTGCGTGCCGACGTCGGGCGGCGGCGCCGGGCCCGTGCCGTACCGCAGGCCCCAATCCTTCCCGCCGGGCCAGCCCGCGGTCAGGCGCGTGCGCACCGTGCCGCTGCACGCCGGCAGCGTCACCGCCGTCGCCGCGTGTGGCGCGGGTGAGCGCCTGATCTCCGGCTGGCACTCGGTCGCCTTCTACACGGCGTCGGCGCCCAGCCTGTCGCTCGCGCGGAGCTCGAGGGTTTCGCAGAGTGCGCGCGGAAACCGCGTCTACGTGCGCGTGCGCTCGAGCGCGGCCCTCAACGGCGTCCGCGCCGTCGTCCAGGTCGGCGCGGTCTGCGGAGGCGGGTCATGACGTTCGACCGGCCGTGGCTCCTCCTCACGCTCCTGCTCGTGCCGCTCGCCGTCGGCCTCTACCTCCTGGCCGAGCGCAGGCGGATGCGCTACGCCGTTCGCTTCACGAACGTGGACATCCTCGCCGGCGTCGTCGCCGGCCGCAGCTGGCGCAAGTTCGTGCCGCTCGCGTTGTTCCTGCTCGCGCTTGCGGCTCTGTGTCTCGCAGTCGCGCGGCCGCAGCACACGACCCTCGTCGCCAAGGACCGGGCGACGGTGATCCTCGTCGTCGACGTCTCCCGTTCGATGGAGGCGAAGGACGTCAAGCCCTCGCGCATCGGCGCCGCGACCGCTGCCGTGCGGAAGTTCCTCGACAAGGCGCCCGACCGGCTGCAGGTCGGGCTGATCGCCTTCGCCGGCGACCCAGCCGTGGCGGCTCCTCCGACGACCGACCACGACCTTGTGCGGCAGGCCCTCGACACGCTCGAGTGGTACCCGAGCTTCGGCGGCACCGCGATCGGCGACGCGCTGGCGGAAGCGGTGCGGCTCGGCGAGCAGGCGGTCGGAGCCGGCAACGGCAACCTCGCCTCGGTGACGACGGCGCCCGCTCAGCCGACACACGGGCTCGTCTCGATCCTTTTCCTCTCGGACGGCGCGCAGACGCGTGGCCAGCTGCTGCCGCTCGAAGGCGCCGAGCGTGCAAAAGCGGCGGGCATTCCTGTGTACACCGTCGCCCTCGGGACGCCGAACGGGACGCTCCAGTTCGGCTTCGCGCAGCCGCCGCAGGGGTTCCCGAACGGCTTCGGCTTCAGCCGCCGCGTGCCGGTGCCGCCGGACCCCGCGACGCTGCGCGCGATCGCCGCCCACACCGGCGGCAAGTTCTACGAGGCGCGAAACGCCAAGACGCTGAACGCCGCGTACTCGAGCTTGGGGTCGCGGCTCGGGCGCAAACCCGGCAAGAGCGAGATCACCTACGTCTTCCTCGCGATCGCCGCCGCGCTGCTGATCGGTGCCGGGGTGCTCTCCGCGGCCTGGTCTCCTCGCCTGCCATAGCACTAGATTTGGGCAATGCGCTGTCCGAACTGCGGGCAGGAGAACCCAGCCGATGCCCGTTTCTGCTTCTCGTGCGGTAGGCCGTTCGAGGACGCGCCCGCGCGCGAGGAGCGCAAGGTCGTCACCGTGCTGTTCGCCGACCTGGTGGGCTTCACGTCGCGAGCGGAGCAGATGGATCCGGAAGACGTTCGCGCGTTGCTCGCGCCGTATCACCAGCGGTTGCGTTCGGAGCTCGAGCGTTTCGGCGGCACCGTCGAGAAGTTCATCGGCGACGCGGTCGTGGCGCTGTTCGGTGCGCCGGTCGCACACGAGGATGACCCGGAGCGCGCCGTGCGCGCCGCGCTCGCGATCCGCGACTGGGTGCGCGAGGACGAGGCGGACCTGCAGCTGCGGATCGCCGTCAACACCGGCGAGGCGCTGATCGCACTCGGTGCGCGGCCCGAGGCGGGCGAGGGGATGGCATCCGGCGACGTGGTCAACACGACCGCGCGGCTGCAGTCGGCGGCGCCGGTGAACGGGATCCTCGTCGGCGAGGCGACGTGGCGTGCGACGCGCGACCGGATCGAGTACGTCGAGCACGAGGCGGTGGCGGCCAAGGGAAAGGCGGACCCGGTTCCGGTGTGGGAGGCGTCACAGGCCAAGTCGCGGCTGGGGATGGATCTCGAGCAGCGTGCGGTCACGCCGCTCGTCGGCCGCGAGCGCGAGCTCGGCGTCCTCTTCGATGCCTTCGACCGGGCGGTCGGCCAACGCGAGCCGCAGCTCGTGACGCTCGTCGGGGTGCCCGGCATCGGCAAGTCGCGCCTCGTCGCGGAGCTCTTCCAGCGGATCGAGCAGATGCCGGAGCTGGTCTGGTGGCGGCAGGGCCGCGCCCTGCCGTACGGATCCGGCGTCAGCTTCTGGGCAGTCGGGGAGATGGTCAAGGCGCAGGCCGGCATCAACGAGAACGATCCCCCGGAAAGGGCCGCCGAGAAGCTGCGCCAGTCCCTGGCGCAGGTCGTCGACGAGCACGAGCGGGACTGGGTCCGCCGCCATCTCGAGACGCTCGTCGGCATCTCGGAGGACGCCGCGCTGGATCGCCACGAGGCGTTCACGGCGTGGCGAAACTACTTCGAGGGGATGGCCGAGCAACAGCCCCTCGTCCTCGTGTTCGAGGACCTGCACTGGGCCGACGAGGGCCTGCTCGACTTCGTCGACGATCTCGCGGAGTGGACGTCGGGCGTTCCGATCCTCGTGCTGGCGAGCGCGCGGCCCGAGCTGCTCGACCGCCGGCCGAACTGGGGCGGCGGCAAGCTGAACGCCGTCACGCTCGCGCTGTCGCCGCTGACGGACGCGGACGCTGCTCGCGTCATCGCCGCAGTGCTCGAACAGGCCGTGCTGCCGGCCGAGACGCAGTCGGTGCTGCTCGAGCAGGCAGGCGGGAATCCGCTGTACGCCGAGCAATTCGCGCGCCTCTATCTCGAGCACGGCGAGGCCGCCAGCGCCGCCGTCCCCGAAAACGTGCAGGGGATCATCGCCGCGCGCCTCGACGGCCTGCCCGAGGGCGAGAAGCGTCTGCTGCAGGACGCTGCGGTGCTCGGCAAGGTCTTCTGGTCGGGCGGTGTCTCGGGCGCGAGCGACGGGGCGTGGCATGCGCTCGAGCGCAAGGGCTTCATCCGCCGCGAGCGTCGCTCCGCGGTCGCGGGCGAGACCGAGTACGCCTTCCGGCACGTGCTCGTTCGCGAGGTCGCGTACGGCCAGATCCCACGCTCGGCCCGAGCCTCGAAGCACGTGGCTGCGGCGGAGTGGGTCGGGTCGCTCGGGCGACCGGAAGACCATGCCGGGCTGATCGCGCACCATTACGGAGCCGCGCTCGAGTTCGCGCGTGCGGCCGGCCAACCGGTCGACCAGCTCGTCGAACGCGCTCGCATCGCGTTCCGCGAAGCCGGTGACCGCGCCGCGACGCTGAGCGCGTGGGACGTGGCCGCGGCCTTCTACCGCTCCGCCTTCGAGCTCTGGCCCGACGACGCCGAGCGCCCCCGGCTTCTTTTCGCGCTCGGCCGCGCCGAGTGGACCGACGGCGACGCCTCGGCGGGGCGACTCTACGAGGCGATCGGCGCCCTGCTCGCCGCCGGCGACGTGGAGGCCGCGGGTGAGGCGGAGGCGGTGGTCGCAGAGGCGGCGTGGTACCGGGGCGACGCGGAGGAGCTCGAGCGCGGGCTTCGTCATGCACTCGAGCTCGTCGACCCGCTGCCGCCCTCGCCCGCGAAGGCAACGATCCTCAGCCAGGCTTCCCGGTACTCCATGCTCGCGGCCGACTACGAGCGGGCGATCGAACATGCGACGCAGGCGCTCGGGATGGCGGAGGCGCTCGACCTGCCCGCGGTTCGCGCCCACGCGCTCAACAACCTCGGGTCTGCGCTGGAGCGAACCGGCGCGGGCGGTCTCGAAGAGCTCGAAGAGAGCGTCGCTCTGTCCGAGGCAATCAACTCGCCGGAGCTTGCCCGCGCTCTCAACAACCTCGCTTCCTGCCTCTATAGCAAGGGGCGTCTCCGCGAATGTTTGGAGCTCGAGGAGCGGTCGCTCGCCGCCGGGCAGCGCTTCGGACTCGAGTCGCTGGTCATGTTCGAGCGCGCGAACGTCCTCGGCTCGCTCATTCGTCTCGGCCGCTGGGACGAAGCGTCTGCACGCGCCGACGCGCTCATCGGCGACAACCCTCCTGAGGGGATCGAGGCGCATACGCGGACATTCCGTGCCTGGATCCGAGTAGCTCGGGACGACCTCGAAGGCGCGCTCGAGGACAGCGCCTTCGGAATGGAAGTCGCGCGGCGGATCGACGAGCCGCAGACGGTCGTGCCGAGCTACTTCACGCGGGCCTATGTCCTCGATGCCGTTGGCGACACTGACGAGGCTCGCCGCCTCGTCCTGCGGGCCCTCGAACGGCTGGAGCCGCTGCGTGCAGCCGGCAGCGTCGCTCCGCCGCTGCCGTCGGAGATGCTCGACGCACGCATCCGTCTGATCGGTCGCGAGCGGACGCTCCAGTCGCTTGCGGGGTGGAGGTTCGAGTCCCCGTGGGTGATCGCGGGACGAGCGTTCGTCGACCGGCGGTTCGAAGACGCCATCCGGGTCTACGAAGAGATCGGCTCGAACGCCGATCTCGCGCTGGCACATCTCCGCGCCGCAGAGGCATACGTGGAGCAGGGCGCCCGCGCCGACGCCGATGCGCATCTCCGCGCCGCGCTGTCGTTCTATCGCTCGGTCGCCGCGACCCGTTACGTCCGGCAGGCGTCGGCTCTCCTCGCCGCAACGGCGTAGCTAACCTCCCGCAATGCCCGAGGAGAAAGCGGAGCACCTGACGCAGGCGCAGAAGGAGCAGCTCGAGGCGGAGCTGGCGGAGCTCGAGGGCCCGCGCCGCGCCGAGGTCGTCAACGCGATCGCGACGGCGCGCGGCTTCGGCGACCTGTCCGAGAACTTCGAGTACCACGCCGCCAAGAACGAACAGGGCCTGCTCGAACGCCGTATCCGCATGCTGCGAGACCGTCTGCAGCGTGCGGTCGTCGTCGACGAGACGGGGCGTGCGAGCGACACCGTCGGCGTCGGCTCCAACGTCGAGATCGAAGACGAGCAGGGGGAACGGATGCAGGTCGAGATCTCGAGCGTCGGCGGCGTGTCGCCCGACTCGCCGGTCGGCCGGGCGCTGATGGGCCGCAAGGTCGGCGACGAGGTCACGATCGAGGCGCCGCGCGGCTCGTGGCGCGCACGGATTCTCTCGGTCGGCTGACGCTCAGCTGCCGGGGCTGACGGCGGGCACGTGCTTCTCGCGCGGGGCTGCCTCGATCTCGATTCTCGGCAACCACTCCAGCCAGGACGGCAGGTACCAGTTCCATTTGCCGAGCAGGCACATCGCCGCCGGCAGCAGCACCGAACGGATGATCGTCGCGTCGATCAGCAGCGCGATCGCGATCCCGAAACCCATCTGCTGGAACATGACGAGGTCGCCCATGGCGAAGCCGCTGAAGACGGCGACGATGATCAACGCCGCCCCCGTGATCAGCCGCGCGGTCGAGGAGACGCCCCACTCGACGGCGTCGCGCGTGGAGCCGCTCGTGTCGTAGCGCTCCTTGATGCGGCTGAGCAGGAACACCTGGTAGTCCATCGAGAGCCCGAACAGCACCGAGAAGAGGAAGAGCGGCACCCACGCGTCGATCGCGCCCACCTTCTGGAAGCCGAGCAAGCCGCTGCCGATCCCATGGAGGAAGACGAGCACGACGAGGCCGTATGCCGCCCCCACCGACAGGAGGTTCAGCACCAGCGAGGTGCCGGCTACCACGATCGAGCGGAACGCGATCGCGAGCAGCACGAAGCTGAGTCCGAGCACGAACGCGAAGACCCATGGAAGCCACGCGTTCATCGCGTCGATGTAGTCGACGTTGTCGGCGGTGTCGCCGCCGACCAGCACCTCCGTGTCCGTTCCCGCGAAGGCGCGCGGGATCAGCGTCGAGCGCAGGTTGCGGATCGCGCCGAGCGCCTGTTTTCCGGTCTTGTCGCCGCCGACTTCCACGCCGATCGCCGCGACGTCGCCCGCAGGGGCGAACCGCACGTCGCTCTGCCCGAACACGGGGTCGCGGGCGAGGCTGCGGCGCAGGCGCTCGATCGCCAGCCGCACACGTGGCGATCGCACGTTGCCGCTGACGGTGATCAGCGCCGGGCTGGCGCTCGCCTGGGGGAAGGACCGCGTGAGCGCCTCGTAGCCCTGCTTCGACTCGAGCCGGTCGGGCAGCGTGCTGACACCGCTCGCGCCGAGGTTCAGCCCGACCGTCGGGATCGCGAGCGCGATCAGCAGCGCCGCGAACGTCACCAGGTAGAGGAGCGGCCGCCGCATCACGCCGCGCACGACCCGGCCCCAGAACCGGCCTTCGCCGCCGCTGCCGATGTTGCGGCCGACGTACGGGAGCCGCAGGGCGTTGATGCGGTCGCCGAGCAGTGCGAGGAGGGCCGGCAGGAGCGTCAGCGCCGCGAGCACTGAGACGATGCCGACGGAGATCGCTCCCACCGCGAGGCTCTTCATGATGTTCGAGGGCACGAGGAGCATGCCCGTCAGGGCAATGACGAAGACCGACCCGCTGAACAGCACCGCGCGGCTCGCGGTCGCGCTCGCAGCCGCTACCGACTCGAGCTCCGCGAGGCCGTTCACACGCTCCTCGCGGTAGCGGGAGACGACGAAGAGCGAATAGTCGATCCCGAGCGCGAGGCCCATGCCCGTGAGCATGTTCACGACGAATACCGACAGCGAAAACGTCGCCGCGATGATCGCGCAGAGTCCGAGAGCGACGACGATCGCGACGATCGCCATCAGCAACGGGACGAGGCCCGCGACGACGGCCCCGAACACGAGCAGCAGGATGATCAGCGCTGCGGGTAGGCCGAACCGCAGCTCGCCCGATTTCAAATCGTGCTGCGACAGGCCGTTGAAGTCGTGGTCGAGCGTTCCGCCGCCCGTCATCGCAACGCCGAAGCCGTTCTGACCGTTTGCGCGCTCGACGACGGGGAGCAGCGGGTCGACGTCCGCCTTCCGCTGGATGCCGAGCAGGACTGCGTGGCCGTCCTTCGAGACGCCGAGGAGGCGCGACCGGTACACGACGCCTGTCGCGTGCGCCTGCGCGAGCAACCGGGCGCTGAAGTGCCTGAATGCCGGATCGTGTGCTGTGAGCGATGCCGACCGAACGACGATCAGCTCGTCGACGCCGTGCGTGTCCGGCGGGAAGCGGTCGAAGAAGAGCCGCTCCGCGCGCGCCGATTCCGGGCTGCCGGTCACGTGGCCGTTCGTCGTCAGGTTCCCGGGGAGCAGCGTCGCGCTCAAGACGAGCGCGACGACGATTCCTCCGATCCACGCTGCGACCACCCGCCACGGGTGGCGGCTCGACGCCCGCCCAAGCCGCTCGGTGACACCCATCTGCGGCCAGGTATAGCGCAGCCGCGCAGCGGTTGTCGTCGAGACGCTCCGGTGGGACAATCCGGCAGGCGCAGGCAAGAGCGGGTTCACGAAAGGAGGGAGCTTTGCGGCAACCTCTCGGAACCAGCGCACGATGGCGGGCGCTCGCGGCGCTCGCGCTCGGGATCACTGCGGCGTTGCTCTTCGGTGTCACCTCGGCGACCGCAACGCCACCCGGCCAGAACGGGCTGATCTCGTACCGCGTCTACTTCGACGCCGACCACGCGACCGGCGCACTGTTCGTCGCGAACCCCGACGGCTCGCATCCGACCGAGGTCGTCGATCCGGGCGCCGGCAACCTGGACACGAACCAGAACTGGTCGCCGGACGGAACGCAACTCGTCTATGAGCACGACACGCCGGACGCGAGCTCGATTCGCACGATCGTGCTCGGCACGAGCACGCCGCACACGGTCGTCCCCTGTCCCGCCCCTGGCGAGCTTGCCGACTGTCTCGGCGTCGCGAATCCGTCGTGGTCGCCGGACGGTCAGTGGATCGCGTTCTCGATGGCGCGTGGGCCGGTCGTCAACGACAACCCGACCGACGTCACGATCTGGGCCGTCCATCCGAACGGCAACGGGCTGCGCCAGATCACGCAGCCGACCGGCTTCCAGCAATCGTTCGACGACAGCCCTCAGTGGTCGCCGGACTCGAGCCGCATCGCGTTCCAGCGCAATGCGGCGCCGCTGTTCAAGACCGAGGTGTGGGCGGCCGACTCCACGACCGGCGGCAACCTGGTGCGTGTCTCTCCGCCGGGCGTCAACGGCGGTGACCATCCGGACTACTCGCCGGACGGCCGGTGGATCATGTTCCGCACCGACAACGGCGTCCCCGGATCGGCGAAGCTGATGATGGCCCACCCGAACGGCACCGGACTGCGGATCCTGCTCGACGGTTCGAACAGGCAGTCGTTCTTCTCGTCGTCGTTCTCACCGGACGGAACCGGGTTCACGGTCGGAATCGCGCCCGGCGCCGGGCCCGACGGCAACGCCGACGTCTTCGTCGGCCACTTCGACTCGCATCAGCGGGTCGACTCTCTGACGAACATCACGCACAGCGACATCTGAGACAGCTCGCCGCGCTGGGGGACGGCGCCGCTGATCCCGTAGCCCACGGCATCGCGGAGGTGAGGGCCTGAGCTGTACAGGCCTTCACCTTCGATGCCCCCGGCATGGATCGAACATGCGCACGCGTTGACCCCCCTTTCTTGGCATGCCCCCGGCCGGAATCGAACCAGCGCACGCGCTGCGACGTCGCTTGCCGACGTCGCTTGGGAGGTCGCGGGAGCTTGCTCCCGTGACCGTTGACCCCCCCTTTCTTGGCATGCCCCCGGCCGGAATCGAACCAGCGCACGCGCTGCGACGTCG
>DATCYR010000056.1:0-22195 GCA_036526315.1 Gaiellaceae bacterium
GCACCTGCGGCCGTCGCCCGTCGTCGCGCGCGTCTCGAGCTCGATCCCGTTCCCCGAAGGCCCGAGCCCCGACGACATCGCGCGCGAGCTCGACGTTGCGACTCACTGCGCCCGCGCCGGCTGCGCGGTCGTTCCACCGGCGGACGAGGTCGACCCGGGGCCGCACCACGCCGCCGGCCACGTCGTCACGTTCTGGCGCTACGTGGAGCCGTTCGAGAACCCCGGGGAGGATGCCGCCGTGCGTGCGCTGCGCGAGATCCACGACGCGCTCGAGAGCTACTCCGGCGCACTGCCCGAGTTCGGCCATCAAGAGGACGTTGCCGCGATGCTGGACGCGCTGGAGCCGAGCGGCGACGTCGAGCTCCTCAGGGAGATCACGGCGCGCCGACCGGAGGTCGTCGGCCAGGCGCTGCACGGCGACGCGCACCTCTTCAACGTGCTCGGGACACCGGGCGGCCCGCTCTGGCACGACTTCGAGACCGCGTGCCGGGGACCGCGCGAGTACGACCTGGCGGCGCTCGCCGAGAACGCGTCCCTCGACGCGTACGGCTCCTACGACCGTGACCTCGTCGAGGCGATGTGGCCGCACTACGCGGCCTGGGTGACGACGTCGATGCTGACGGCGCTGCCGCGCCGGCCCGACCTGGCCGCGCCCGTCGAGCGGCGCCTGCGGCAGCTGCGCGACTCATAGACTCGTCGCTCCCGACTTCAAGGAGCGAGCATGTTCTCCAGAGTGAACTTCCTGCAGACGACGCCGGAGCGGCTGCCCGACGTCGCGCGCGTCGTCCGCTACGTCGTCCATCCGGGCATCAGCGGCGAGCCCGGTTACGCGGGGTACATCGTCCTCGGCAACCACGAGACGGGCCGTGCCCTCGGCGTGACGCTCTGGGACAGCGGCGGCGCGAGGGAGGCGAGCGATGCGCGTGCACGGCAGATCCGGCCGATCGTCGAGCGCGAGACGGGGGGGACGATGGAGGCCGTCGAGCAGTACGAGGTGCTCTTCTACGACGTTCGCAGAGCGGAGGCGTAACCGATGGCGAACATCTTCGAGGACCGGTTCAGCGGCCGGCTCGACCTGAGCTCCGACGAGACCGCGATGTTCGTCTACGACGTCGATCCCGGTGACTCGTTTCCGTATCACTACGAGTACGTGGAGGAGTGGCTGCTGGTGATCGACGGCGCCGTCGTCGTCCGCGTCCCCGACGGCGAGCGGGAGCTGGCCCGCGGCGAGATCCTGCGCTTCCCGCCGGGGCCTGAAGGCGCGCACCAGATCACGAACCGCAGCGACGCGCCGGCGCGGGTGCTGCTGTGGTCGAAGGCGGCGCTCCCGGGCATCTCGGTCTACCCGGACACCGATGCCGTCGGCGTCTGGCCCGACGACGACACGGAGTTCTACTTCAAGCGGAGCACGTCGGTCTCCCGCGAAGACGCCGTCTGACGTAGCGCGCGTGCCGTCAGGCCGTGCCCGGCAGAATTGGGCATGTCCTCGAGGGCGGTGGTGGCGGCAGTTGCGTTCCTGGCCGTGGTCGTCGCGCCCAGCGCTGCGGGACGAAGCCGTGCCGCGATCTTTCGGGTCGACCGCGTCATCGACGGTGACACGATCGCGCTACGGAACGGCCAGCACGTCCGGCTCGTCCAGATCGACACACCGGAGGTCTACTTCGGCCTCGAGTGCTACGGGCGCGCCGCGTCGGTGACGACCGAGCGGCTGCTCCCGGTGGGAACGCGAGTGCGGCTGTTCGTGGAACCGGCGACCGACCGGGTCGACGAGTACGGGCGGCTCCTGCGCTACGTCGTGCGCGTCGGCGACGGTCTGAACGTCAACATCAGGCTCGTCGCGGTGGGCGCCGCCGCACCGTACTTCTACGACGGTCGCCGGGGGCGGTACGCGCAACTGCTCGAAGCGCTCGCAAAGCGAGCGAAGGCGAAGAAGCTCGGGCTGTGGGGTGCATGTCCGCACACGACCTACGACCCGTACCGAGGAGTTCGAACGCGCCGTTGACGGCCGTCGATTCAGCTGCAACGATTTCGAGACGATGTTGCAGCTCGCCCGCCCGCCGCTTCCTCTCTTCGTGTTCCTCGTGGCGCTCGTAGGCGTCGGCGCTGTCTTCGGTCACGTCTGGGATGCAGCGGGCGTCGCGCTGTTTCTCTACTTCGTCTCGTCGATCAGCGCGAAACCGGCATGGAAGTTCTGGTACGACCCGCCGGCAAAGCGCGACAGCGGACGAGCAAGCTGTGCGATCCACACCTACCAGCGCGTCGGCGCGACGTCGCCGAAGGAGATTCGGCAGCTCCCCGACGACCGCTGGATCGACCGCGGCCGCAAGCTCGACCGCCACGAATAAACGGGTTTCGCCGCGATCGCGGTGCTAAAGGCCTGCACAGCCGCACTCGCGGTGGCGACCGCGCTCACCGCTTGTGGGGGGAGAGCCAAGACGTCTGCGCTGCCGCGCGCGACCGGTCACCGAGCGGTGACGGTCGTCGCCCGCGGCGTGCCGACTCCCACCGAGTTCGCCTCCCTCGCCGGACGGGTCTTCGTCGCCGGCTACGGGGCCGAGCATGACCCGAACGTGCCGGGCGGCGTCTACGTCCTCGGGGGCGGCAAGGCGGTGCGCGTGCCGGGCTCGCCGCAGCATGTGTTCGGCGTCGCCGCCGCGAAGAACACGCTCTACGTCAGCACCAGCCAGGCGCTCCTCGCGTGGAGCGGCTGGGACGGCACGCAGTTCGAGAGGAAAAGCGTCGTCAGGACGCCCGTCGGCTACGGAAGCTTCAAAGGCCCGGCTGTCGGGCCCGACGGTCTGATCTACGTGGGACTGGATCCGCGGTCGGAGCCGCGCCCGCCGACGGCGAGCACGAGCGACGCGTTCGCGTCCGTCGACCCGGCGACGGGCACGACGAGTGTGATCGCAACCGGGATCCGGCAGCCGTGGATGCCGGTCTTCGTCCCCGGCCGCGCTTTGCCGCTCGTCTCGGCCCTCAACCAGGACGACCTCGGCCCGCACCGCCCGCTCGACTACATCCTCGCGATCACGCGCGGGGCGAACTACGGGTTTCCGACCTGCCCTGCGACGCCGGGGACGTGTGCGAACTACTCGCAGCCGCTCGTCAAGTTGCCGCCGCATTCCTCGCCGATGGGGCTCGGCTACCTGAGCGGCAAGCTCTACGTCGCGCTCTACGGCGGCCTCGGTCAAGGCCCCGTCGTCGTGTCGATGCCGCCCGGCGGCGGCAAGCCGACACCGTTCGTGTCGGGGTTCCGTTCCCCCGTGATCGCGCTCGGCGTTGCCGGTGGCAAGTTGTACGCCGGAGTCCAGGGCGGCGTGATCTACCGCGTCACGCCGTGACGCGCGCGATGGCGAACTAGGGCTTCGGCGCTTTCGGGCCGCCCTGATACACGGTTGCCGTTCCCGGCCTCAGCACGTGGCGTGGCACGAGTGACACCGACGCGATCTGGTCGGCCCCGTTCACGGCGACGAGCACACGGAAGGGGACGTGCGCGAACGTCACGACGCACGACCACGACTGCGCACTCCGCCGAGGTCGGGCCTGGGCTCTCGGGATCCTCCTGCATCCGTTCTCCTTCACCCGCGGAGGCCCGGCCCCGACGGGGAAGCCGCCCGGGCGAAGCTGCCGTGGAGCCGAGGCGTTCAGGTAGTGCTGCAGATTGGCTGCGACCTTCGCGCTGGCGTCACCGCTGCCGCCGCAGGCGGCAAACAGCACTACGGTGAGCGACAGCACGGCGCTCGCGTAGCTCGTACCGCTCGAGGACGGGCACCTGACAGCCCGCCTAGGCGACAGCGCTGAACGAAGAACCGCGCCGAGAGTCGCCGAACGGAAGCGCGCTACGGCTGAACAGGCAACGCAGATAGCGCTCCCGCGAAAGCGATTGTCCGTCCCATAACAGTGCGCGGGCCGCCGAAGTGGCGCCTTCGAGGGAATCCGGGGAAGGATGAGAGCTCTGCCCCGGTAGCTGAATCTGCGCTTCGGAGCTGTTGGAGAGCGCTGCTGGGAGATAGCACTTTCATCCATGAGTCGCCCGCCCGGCCCTACCATTCGCGCGTGGCGCAGAGCCCGGACCTGCTCGTCTCCGACGCCGACCGATCCCGTGTAGCGGACGAGTTGCGCGAGCACTACGAGGCTGGGAGGCTGACGCTCGACGAGTTCCAGGAGCGCTTGGACGAGGCGCACGGCGCGCGCACCGAAGCGCAGCTCGAGCGGGTGCTGCGCCAATTGCCGTCGCCGAAGCTACCGAGCGTCAGGCCACGCGATCGCCGCTGGCGGTCGCTCGCGCTCCAGTACGCCGTCGTCAACCTGATTGCGATCTTGATCTGGGCTCTCTCCGACAACGGGATCCACGATTTCTGGCCGAAGTGGGTGTTCCTCGTGACGCTGATCATGTTCGTGCGGCGCGCGTTCGGCCGCCGGCATCGGGCGCTGCCACCGCTCGATCCTCCTAGGGGCTGAGACGCTGTCGCACGGGTTTAGGTAAATCCCGGATGCACGGCCGTCGAGGGAGAGAAAACTAGGTGGGCAGGGTCACGACGCGTCACGCGGCCCTCTTGTATCGCATGTCTCAACCGGCTACGGTGAAGCGCAGCCGGTTCGTTGCGGTGGCCGACGGCTCCAAGGGGAGAACGAGATGCGCACTCGTCATCTGCTGCTCATCGGGTTCGTAGCTGCTTTCGCGGTATCGCTCGCGTTGGTTTCCGCCAGCGCGGCGGCGGCTGAGATTCCACTCAAGGGAACTGTCAACGCGGTTGAGACGGGCGTGACGACGTTCCCGATCCGTTCGATCATTCGCGATGGCGGGGGCACCGCCACCTATCTCGGGAAGTACACAGAGCAGGTGGTGTTGCAGATCAACCTTGTCACCAGGTCTTCAACAGGAACCGCGACGTTCACTGCGGCGAACGGTGACACCTTGACCACCACCGTCGTGGGACAGGCGACGCTGACAACGACTCCGGGCGTGATCACGGTCGTCGAGGTGTACACCATCACCGGCGGAACGGGCCGCTTCGCGAACGCAACCGGCACCTTCACGCTGCACAGCACCGCGATTCAAGCAACAGGCGTCAGTTCCGGTACGTTCAGCGGAGTCATCGACAGCCCGAGGCCATAAGCCACGCTTCAGAGTTCAAGCAGTAGTCAGTCTCCATCGACAGGGAATGTGGCAGGTGTAGTGGTTGCCGGCCGACTGTGGTGGTTGCCGGCCGGCACCGAGCGGTGGCGAGCCGGCTTCGTCCCCGGCGACGGCCCCGAAGGGCGCCTCGGCTGTTGCTCGGAATGCAGGGAGCGCGAGTTCTTGACCGGCTAGGGGCCTGCGCCTCCGTGTGGGGATTGCTGCAATAGCGCGGCGTTGTCACCGCGGACGCGAAATCCGAGCTAGGCACCATGCGCGCCTTCTTGGCCCATCCGGCAGGCATGTCCCGCAACCATGCGGTGTCCGTATGGCTGCGCGAGGCGGAATGCGCCTGGCAGGAATCGAACCTGCGACCTTGCGCTCCGGAGGCGCACGCTCTATCCCCTGAGCTACAGGCGCGAGGAGGCCAGTCTAGCGGCCGGCCTCCTCGGCAGAAACGCGTGCGCTACTGGCCGACGGACGTGCCGCCGCCCGCGCGGAAGTAGCTGTAGAAGTCCTGCATCCGGTTCGCCTGGCCCTGCGTGAACTGGTCGTAGCAGGAGTCGAAGGTGTAGTCCATGTAGTTGTGGATCGGATCTGCTCCGGGCTCCGGGCACGTGTCCAATCCCTCCGGACAGCCGCTGCCGGGATAGCGCTCGGCCGGCGTGTCGGCGACGTAGTCGCCCTTGTCGTTGCAGCCGCCCTGGAAGGTGTGCAGCAGCCCGAGCCAGTGCCCCGTCTCGTGCGTCGCCGTCTTGCCGAGCGAGAAGTCCGTCCCGTAGGCGCCGCCGACGAACGAGTTGTAGTCGATCACGATGCCGTCGAGCTGCGGGCTCCGCTTGTACCACGAAGGGAACGTGGCGAAGCCGAGGTAGCCGGGGCCGTTCGTGGTCCAGATGTTGAGTGTCGTGGCGTCACCCTTGTGCGTCGCGGACTTCGCCTCGCGCTCGACCGGGCTGTTCGGCGTCAGGTTGTAGAACCAGCTCGGGTTGTTCGTCCGGTCGACGCCTGCGAGCTTGAACGAGAAGCCGGTGTACGCGCCGCCCTCGAAGCCCCCGAAGCCGGCGTTCATGACGTTGATCTCGCCCTGCAGCTGCTGGTTCGTGAGGTCGCCGGTGGCGCCGTCCGTGAAGACGTGGAAGTACACGGGGATCGTCGCCTTGAAGCCGCGCCCGTGACCCGTCGCCGGTGCTTCCTCGATCGGAGGGTTCTTCCACCCGCTCGGCTCGCGCTCGCCGCCGCGGGCGCTCGCCGGCGTGCCGAACGAGAGATTGTCGAAGACATTCGTGCTGCAGGTGAGCGACGCGAACGTCGTCGGCGCCGGAACGGCGACCGCCGCCGACACGGCGACCACCGTCGCCAGCGCCGCCGTCGCGGCAGTGAGCAGCGCCCGGCGCACCGCGGTTCGTTGCATTCGAGCTTCCTCCCCTGTCGTCGTCCCTGAACGAGTGCCGCAGGCTAGCGCGACTTCGAAGAGGAATCAATATCTGACTAGGGTTCCCGCCGATGGAGGTCACCACCCGCATCGCCACCCTGGAGCTCGCCGAGACCTTCGTCATCTCGCGCACCTCGCAGGACACCGCGCAGGTCGTGCAGGTGGAGATCCGCCACGACGGCATTTCCGGCTTCGGCGAAGCGGCGCCGATCGAACGGTATGGCGAGAGCGCGGAGTCGGCGCAGGCGTACATCGAGGAGGTCGGCGGCGCGCTCGGCGACGATCCGTTCGCGCTCGAGCAGATCGAGGCGCGCCTGGAGCCGCGGGAGTGGGCGGCTCGTGCGGCGCTCGACGCGGCTCTCCACGACCTACAGGGCAAGCTGACCGGGCTGCCGGTGTGGCGGCTCCTCGGCCTGCGCCGGCAGGGTCCGCCGACGTCGTGGACGATCTGGCTCGGCGATCCCGACGACATGGCGGCGCGGGCGGAGAGGGTCGCCGACCGCTTCCTCCGTCTGAAGCTGAAGCTCGGCGCGCGCGACGGCCGCGACGTCGACCGCGTGCGCGCCGTGCGCGAGGTGACCGAAGCGCCGTTGCAGGTCGACGTCAACGAGTACTGGACGGTGGACGAGGCGCTCGATTCGCTGCCGCAGCTCACCGAGCTCGGTGTGCAGTACTGCGAGCAGCCGCTTCCCGCCGGCGACCCGGACGGCTCACGCCTGAAAGCGGCCTCGCCGATCCCGATCTACGTCGACGAGGACTGTCACCGTCTGGGCGACATCGCCGCGTGCGCGGAGCGTGCACACGGGATCAACATCAAGCTCGCGAAGTCGGGCGGCATCCGCGAGGCCGTCCGAATGGCACACGCGGCGCGCGCGCTCGGGCTCGGCGTCATGCTCGGCTGCATGGTCGAGTCCGGGCTCGGGATCGGCGCGGCCGCACAGGTCGCGTCGCTCTGCGACCACGTCGACCTCGACGGCAATCTCTTGCTCGCGCACGACCCCTGGCCCGGCGTGGAGCTCGTCGACGGCGTGCAGCTTCCGGCAAACGAACGGGGCCTCGGTGTCCGAGAAGAAGTACCTGATCCTCGCTGAGGGCTTCTCGCACGACCCGCACTACGGCAAGACACTGCGGGGAGTGATGCGCTACCGGCGCGAGTCGGTCGCCGCCATCCTCGATACGCAGCGGGCCGGCCAGAGCGATGACGGTGTGCCGATCGTCGCCGACGTCGAGGCGGGAATGCAGCACGACCCCGACACCGCGCTCGTGGGCGTCGTCACGCAGGGCGGGCGCTTCCCCGGCGACTGGCAGGAGCTGCTGAAGAGCTGCGTGAGGCGCGGGCTCGACGTCGAGAACGGCCTCCACGTCCGTCTCCGCGACATCCCCGGGCTGCCGGAGCTGGCGCACGAGCAGGGCGTCGAGCTGCGCGACCTGCGCGAGCCGCCGCCCGATCTCAGCACCGCCACCGGGGCGAACCTCGACGTCGACGCGACCATCGTCCTCACCGTCGGGTCGGACTGTGCGATCGGGAAGATGACCGCCACCTGCGAGCTCGACCTCGAGGCGCGCAAGCGCGGTCTCCGCTCCGTCTTCGTCCCGACGGGTCAGACCGGCATCGCCATCGCCGGTTGGGGGATCTCCGTCGACGCCGTCGTCGCCGACTTCCTCGCGGGCGCGGCCGAGCGGCTCGTCGTCGAGGGCGGCGGCCGCGGCAACCTGCTGTGGGTCGAGGGCCAGGGCGCGATCCTGCACCCGATCTACAGCGGCGTCACGGTGGGCTTGATCCACGGCAGCGCGCCGCACCTGTACGTCCTGTGCCACGAGGTGGGGCGGACGGTCACGGAAGGCGATGCGACGGAGTCGCCGCTCCCGAGCCTCGCCGAGCTGGTCGACCTGCACGAACGGATGTCGCTCAAGAAGCGGCCGGCCAAGGTCGCGGCGATCTCGCTCAACACGTCGACCGCCTCCGAGGACGAGGCGCACGCGGCGATCGCGGCGGCCGAGGAGGAGACCGGGCTGCCGGCCGACGATCCGGTGCGGTTCGGGGCCGGAAAACTCCTCGACGGGGTGCTCAAAGCCCGACCCTGATCTGCCGACAACGTCGGCATGAAGCGGATCACTGCGGTCCTGGCGTCCGCGTGCCTGGCACTCGCCCTTGCAGGCGCAGCGTCGAGCACGACGTTCGGCGTCGCGGACGACGCCGGCAAGTACGCCGACGACGGCGGGGCCGGCTTCTTCACGATGCTGACGCAGCTCGGCATGACGGAGAACCGCATGGCCGTCTTCTGGGATCCGTCGCAGCCGAACACGATCGTCGACCAGGCGTTCCTCGACCGCGCGATCCCGCAGGCGCAGGCGCGCGGCATCGACGTCATGTTCGCGATCTATCCGCTGAAGGCACGCGCCCTCGTCGAGACGCCGAACGGGATTCAGCTGTTCGCGCAGTACGCGGCCAAGGTCGCCGCGCGGTACCCGTATGTCCGCAAGATCATCTGCCTCAACGAGGGCAACCAACCGCGGTTCCACCAGCCGCAGTTCGACGACCAGGGCAACGGGATCTCGGGCTACGTGCAGGAGGAGGCGATGGCCGCCTGCTACGACGCGCTGAAGGGGGTCGACCCCGGGATCGACGTCATCGGCTTCGGGTTGTCGCCGCGCGGCAACGACGACTTCGACGCGTCGAGCAACGTCTCGCACTCGCCGATCCGCTTCTTGAAGGAGGTCGGTGACGCGTACCGCCAGAGCGGCCGCACGAAGCCGATCGCCGACGACCTGTCCGTGCACTGCTACCCGAACGTCAACACAGACGCACCGTCCGTCGGCTACCTGTGGCCGAAGGTCGGCTGCGTCGACCTCGACCGCGTGAAGCAGGCGTGGTGGGACGCGTTCCACGGAACCGCGCAGCCGTTGTTCCGCGAGGCCGGCGACAACGGCGGCGGCCCGCACGTTCGGATCTTCGTCGACGAGGTCGGCTACCAGGCGAAGATCTCCCCCGACAAGACGTTGCTCTACAGCGGCGCGGAGAACGTCCCGCTCATCGACGAGACCACGCAGGGCCAGTACTACGCCCAGCTGATCGCGCTGATGGCCTGCGACCCGGACGTGGCGCTGCTCAACTTCTTCCACGCCGTCGACGAGACCAACCTCGCCGCGTGGCAGAGCGGCGTCGTCCTGCCCGACGGGACACACCGCGCGTCGTTCGACCTCGTGAGGAACGCGGTCCTCGCGAACCAGTCGTGCCACGGGAAGACCGACGAGTGGCGGCACGCGGAGCACGTCGTCGGCGCACGCGCGGCGTTCAAGACGCTGCCGCGCGCGTTCGTCGTCCGCGCCGACGAAGGGTTCACGTACGAGGTGCGGATCACCCGGCCGTCGAGCACGCGCCGGCTGACCGGTGCGGACGGCACGGGCGACGCTGCGCGCGACGTCCTCTTCAAGCTGCCGAAGCTGCGGAAGGGCTCCTACCGCGTGCAGGTGATCCTGCGCGCCGAGACGAACCCCGACCGCACGGCCGTCTTCTCGCGCACCTTCAAGGGCGCCTAAGACCGGCCTTTTCGGCCGCTGGCAAGCGGCCGCGTTTGCGCTATAAGGATCGACATGTCCGATCCTCGCGTGGCGAAGCTCGGGGAGCTGCTTGTCAACTACTCGCTCGAGCTCAGGCCCGGACAGCTGCTGCGGATCGACGCCGGCACCGTCGCGGCGCCGCTCGTCACCGAGGCGTACCGGTACGCGCTCCGCGCGGGCGCGCATCCGCGGACGCGCATCGACATCGAGGGCCTCGACGTGATCGCCCTCGACGAGGCGAACGACGAGCAGCTCGTCTACGTGCCAGAGCTCGACCGCGTGGAGGTGGAGCAGGTCGACGCGGTGATGACGATCTGGGCCGACCGCAACACCCGCGCGCTCACTGGCGCGGACCCCGACCGGATCAGCCGCCGGCTCGGATCGCGGCGTGCGCTGACGAACCGGTTCTGGGAGCGCATCGATGCCGGAGCGGCGAAGTGGGTCGGCACGCGCTTTCCGACCGGAGCCCACGCCCAGGACGCCGAGATGTCGCTGCCGGAGTACGAGGAGTTCGTATTCGCCGCGTGCCACGTGCGCCCCGACGAGGATCCCGTCGCACACTGGCGGAAGGTCTCCGGCGAGCTGAACACGCGCGCGCGTGAGCTCGAGACGTTCAGCGAGCTGCGGATCGTCGGGCCGGACACCGACCTGCGCGTGAGCGTCGGCGGCCGGCGCTGGCTCGCGGCCGACGGCAAGCTCAACATGCCCGACGGGGAGATCTTCACGAGCCCGGTCGAGACCGGGACGTCCGGTGAGATCCGATTCTCCTTCCCGGCGATCTTCCACGGCCGTAGCGTCGAGGACGTGCGCCTCCGCTTCGAAGGCGGCCGCGTCGTCGCGGCCGAGGCGAAGACCTCGAACGACTACCTCCAGTCGCTGCTCGAGATGGACGAGGGCGCGCGCATTCTCGGCGAGGTCGCGTTCGGCCTCAACTACGAGATCGACCGCTTCACGCGCGACATCCTGTTCGACGAGAAGATCGGCGGGACCGTCCACCTCGCCCTCGGCTCGAGCTTCAAGATGCTCGGCGGCGAGAACGATTCGGGCCTCCACTGGGACCTGATCTGCGACCTCCGCGCGGACGGAGAGGTCTACGCCGACGGCGAGCTCGTGTGGAAGGCCGGGCGCTTCGTGCACGAGCCGGGGCTCGTCGCCGCCGCTTCCTGAACCGGGTCGCCGTCATCTCCGACACGCATCTCCCGCGCGGGAAGCGCGCGCTTCCCGAGGGGTGCGTGAAGCTCCTGCGCGCCGCAGACGCCATCCTCCACGCGGGCGACTTCGTCTCGCTCGCGTTCCTCGAGGAGCTGCGCAGCCTCGGGCCGCCGGTGGAGGGCGTCCACGGGAACATGGACGAGCCGGCGCTGAAGGCCCTGCTGCCGAAGCAGAACGTCGTCGAGGCGGGTTCCGTGCGGATCGGCATGGTGCACGACGCCGGCCCGCGCGGGGGCCGCGAGGCGCGGCTGGCGGCACGCTTCCCGGAGTGCGAGGCGGTCGTCTACGGCCACAGCCATGTGCCGCAGGTCGAGCGTTTTCAGCATCTCTGGGTGCTCAACCCCGGCTCGCCGACAGACAAGCGCCGGCAGCCGCTGCCGACGATGCTCGTCCTGCGGATCCGGGGTGCCCGGATCACGCCGGAGCTCGTCAACCTCTGACTTGACAGGGCGAACACGTGTTCGCTAGCATGCGAACGCATGTTCGTTCGGCTCGCACTGGTGGTTCTCGTCGCGGCTCTCGCCGTGGGGTTGGCCGCCCGTCCCTCGGGAAGCGCCGGGCGACCTGTCAGCTACGTCGTCCAGCCGTCCGACACGCTGTGGTCGATCGCCGCGGAGCACTACGCCGGCGACCCGCGTGAAGGCATCTGGAAGCTCCAGCACCGCAACCATCTCGACGGCACGATGCTGGTGCCGGGGCAGCGGCTCGTCCTGCCATAGGGCTCAGCTGCCGCCGAGCGGCAGTCCGGCGGTGTAGACGCGCTCGCCACGGAACAGCCGGCGCTCGGCGTCCCACGGGAACAAGATCCCGACCTTCCAGGTCAGCCGCTCGCCGGAGGGAGGGAACCCGAGCCAGTCGCGCTCGTGTGTGCCGGTGACGTCCGCTTCCTCGTAGACGCCCTGCGGCCCGATGACGATGTCGGTCAGGTCGAAGTGGATGTCCGGGAATGCCGTGAGCAGCTCTGTGTAGAACCGCGCCGCACCCTCGTGCCCTTCCCAGCGGTGGCCGGTCTGGACGAGCTCGTAGACGCAGTCTTCGGTCAGGGTCGCGATCAACCCCGGCAGGTCGCGGTTGTCCTCGGCGATCGAGTGCTTCTTCCAGAGCTCGCGGATCTCGTCGTGCTCCCCTGCCGTCGGCTCCAGCCGGATGCGATCGCGCACGTCGCTCACGCGGACTCCCAAAACGATCTCAGGCGGGCGTTGAAGACGCTGCCGAGCTTCTGTGGGTTGTGCGCCGCGGGGAGAATCGCCCGCTCGGCAGTGAGCCGCTCGTCGAGCACGTCGCAGACCGCGCGGAACGCCGCTCCGGCCAGGCCGCGCGCCGAGTCGGGAGCGGGGCACCAGTCCCCTTGCACGAGCAGCACGCGTAGCCGTGCGGCGGCGAGATCGTCGAGCGGGATGTCGGCCTCCCACGGCGGGCGCTCGGTCATCGATGCGCGCGCGGCCTGGAGCATCTTTCCTTCGAGCGGCGTCGGCTGCGCCGGAAAGCCGAAGCCGCGCAGAAACCTCGCGCGGTACTCGCTCGGGCTCTCCGTCGAGCGCGCGGCGGTCTCGATGTTGCGGATCAGCTCCTCGACGGCCGGCTCGCCGCGCGCAACGCCGAACGCCGGGGGCTCGATCAGGACGAGCGAGCGCACCGCCTCCGGTCGCCGGGCAGCCGCCAGCAGCGACACGACGCCGCCGTACGAGTGGCCGACGAGCTGCGCCCCGTCGCCGAGGAGATCGGCGACGTCGTCGGCATCACGCTCGAAGTCGACCCGGCCCTCGGTCGGCGAGGCGCCGAAGCCACGGCGGTCGACGAGCAGCAGCCGATAGTCGTCGGCGAGCGGGCGCTGCTCCCGCCACGTCTCCTCGCCCCAGCCGAAGCTGCCGTGCACGAAGACAGCCGGTTCGCCGTCGCCCCAGACCGTGACGTGGACGCCGCTCGTGGTCAGCACGCGCAGGAGGTTACGCGTCCCGTGCCCCCGTGCGGAGCGAACCTAGAATCGCCACGTGGACCTCGACGTCGTCTTTCTCGGGACGTCCGGCTCGATGCCGACCGCGCAGCGGGCTCCGGCGGCGCTGCTCGTGCGGCGTGGGGGCGACAAGCTCCTGTTCGACTGCGGCGAAGGCACGCAACGGCAGCTGCTGCGCTCGTCCGTCGGTCTCCTTGAGCTCGAGGAGGTGTTCCTGACGCACTTCCATGCGGACCACTTCCTCGGCCTGCCCGGCATGCTCAAGACCTTCGCGCTGCGCGGCCGCGAGTTGCCGCTCAGGGTCTACGGGCCGCGCGGTCTCGGCGACCTGCTCGCCTCGCTGCGGCGCGTGCTCGGGAAGCTGACGTACGACCTGGAGCTCTTCGAGCTCGAGAGCGGAGACGTTCTCGAGCGCGACGGCTACCGGCTCGCGACGTTCGATGTCGCGCACGGCGTTTCCGCGCTCGGATGGTCGCTGATCGAGATGACGCGGCCGGGCCGGTTCGACGTCGACGCCGCGAACCGGCTCGGCGTCCCGAGCGGGCCGGCACGCGGCGCGCTGCAACGAGGAGAGACGGTCGGCGGCGTGAACCCGGAGGACGTGCTGGGGCCGCCGCGCCGGGGCCGCAAGGTCGTCATCACCGGCGACACCGGCCCCTCCGACTCGATCGTCGAGGCGGCGTGGGAGGCGGACGTGCTCATCACCGAGGCGACGTTCGCCGACGAGGAACGCGAACGCGCCGTCGAGACCAAGCATCAGACGGCGACGCAGGCGGCCGAGACCGCCGAGCGTGCGAGCGTCACGCTCCTCGCACTCACCCACATCTCGAACCGCTACTTCGGCTCGGAGATCGCCGAAGAGGCGCGCGCGATCTTCCCGGAGACGGTCGTGCCGCGGGACTTCGACGTCGTCGAGGTGCCGTTCGTCGAACGCGGGATGCCGCACCTCGTCAAGGGCGGCGCTTCTCGCCGCCGGGAGCAAGACGTCGTATCATCGGCGCCGCAATGACGGAACTGGTTCGAGTAGCCGTGGCGGGAGACGTCGCAGAAGCGGAGGAGATCCAGGAGATCCTCCGCGCGGCCGGCATCGACGCGGAGCTGCACGACGGCGAAGACGACTCGGTGACGGTGTCCGTCCCCGAGCAGTCGGTCGAGCAGGCGCAGGACGTGATCGAGGCGATGACGGAGCCCGACGACCTCGTCGGCGAGCCCTAGGCGAGGAAGCCCCGCGCGCCGGTAGGTTCGGCGCCGATGTCGATCGCCGTCAACGTCGAGAATTTCGCTCGCGCCGAGAGCGACCGGATGTTCGCGTCCTTCGCCGACGACGCCGGCGGCGTCAACCGGCTGAGTCATTATCGTGCCCCAACCGCGGTCGATCGGCAGCCCGTGATCCGGATGAACCGCGACACCCTGTACAGCGCCGCGGTCGTGGACATCTCCGAGGGCGCCCACCACACGATCCCCGACGGCGGACGCCGCTACGTCTCGGTCATGGTGGTCGACCAGGCGGCCGGCTATTTCGAGCCGAACGACCGGGATGCCTGCAACGTCAACAACCTCACCGCGACGCCGAACGACGATGGCTCCGTGACCGTGCACTTCGGCGGCGACGAAGATCGTCCGAACCTGATCCCGATCATGGACGGCTGGAACTACACCGTCCGGCTCTACCGGCCGCGGCCTGAGGTATTGAAGGGGTCATGGACGTTCCCCGAGATCGAATCCGCATGACCGTTCGCGCGGTCGGCCGACGTGCCGTCCGGCGAACGCTCTAGAGTTTCGCGAGACAAACCCCTTTAACCCGGTCCAGTGAGGCCGGAAAGGAGTCGAATGAACGTGCCTTCGCCCACTGCGGCGGAGAAGGTCCTGCTGGACGCCGACGGCCTGCGTCGCACCCTCTCCCGCATCGCGCACGAGATCATCGAAGGGAACCCCGACCTGACGCGCGTCGCGCTCGTCGGGATCCAGACGCGCGGCGTCCCGCTCGCGCAGCGACTGCGCCGCCTCGTCGAGGAGCGCGCCGGCGACGCGCCCGCCATCGGAGCCGTCGACATCACCTTCTATCGCGACGACGTGCAGGTGCGCGGCGGCGACGCGCCGCGGCACCCGCAGCCCGTCGTCCGGTCGACCGCGCTCGACTTCCCGCTCGAGGGGAAGACGGTGGTGCTCGTCGACGACGTCCTCTACACGGGTCGCACGATCAGAGCGGCGATCGAGGCGCTGTTCGACTACGGCCGCCCCGACCGCATCCAGCTCGCGGTGCTCGTCGACCGCGGCCACCGCGAGCTCCCGATCCGTCCCGACTACGTCGGCAAGAACCTTCCGACCTCGCGCGACGAGCGCATCCAGGTGCAACTCGTCGAGGTCGACGAAGTCGAACAAGTCCTGCTCGTCCCCGCCCCAGAGGAGGCATCGCACGATGGCTGAGATCCGCGTCATGCGGGAGGACCTGCGTCCGCCCGCGCCGCCGCCGAAGCGGCATTTCATCTCGATCAAGGACGTCACGCGCGACGACGTCGAGCGGCTGCTCGCCACCGCGCGCACGTTCGAGCGGAGCCTCGAGCGGGAGGTGAAGAAGCTCCCGACGCTCAAGGGCCGGCTCGTCATCAACGTCTTCTACGAGTCGTCGACCCGCACGTCGTCGAGCTTCGAGCTCGCGGCGAAGCGCCTGTCGGCCGACACGATGTCGATCAAGTCGAGCGGCTCGTCGGTCGACAAGGGCGAGTCGCTGAAGGACACGGCGATCACGCTCGGCGCCTATGACCCCGACGTCATCGTCATCCGCCATCCGCAGATCGGCGCGCCGAGCCTGGTCGCCCGCGTCACTGATGCGCATGTCGTCAACGCCGGCGACGGAAAGCATCAGCATCCGACGCAGGCGCTGCTCGACCTGTACACGATGCGCGAGGCGTTCGGCCGGCTCGACGCGCTGCACGTCGCGATCGTCGGCGACGTCCTGCACTCGCGCGTCGCGCGGTCGCTGATCCAGGCGCTCGCGCTGATGGGAGCGCAGGTGACGCTGGTCGGCCCGCCCGCACTGCTGCCGCGCGGCGTCGAGGCGATGGGCTGCGAGACGACGACCGACATCGCCGCGGTCGCCGCGGCCGACGTCGTCTACGTCCTGCGCATGCAGCGCGAGCGGATGCAGGAAGGCGCGAACTACGTGCCGTCGCTGCGGGAGTACACGGCGCGCTGGGGTGTCACGCCGGAGCGGCTGCGGCCCGGGCAGAAGGTGATGCATCCCGGGCCGATGAACCGCGGCGTCGAGATCGACCCACGCGTCGCCGACCATGCGGACGCGCTGATCGAGCCGCAGGTGCGGGCCGGTCTCGTCACGCGCATGGCCGTCCTCTACGACCTGCTGACGAGCGGTCCGGTCGGCGTGAAGGCAGACGCTGCACTGCCGCTGGAGGTGGCGTGATGCTGTTCGCGAAGCAGGCTGCACCGGAGAACATCGTCGTCCGTGGCGCGCGCGTGCTCGACCCGGTCGAGGGCGTCGATGCCGTGCTGGACGTGCGCGTCGACGACGGCGTCATCGCCGCGCTCGGCGCAGATCTGGACACGAACTCGCACCGCGTGATCGAGGGCGACGGTCTCGTGCTCGCCCCGGCGTTCGTCGATCCGCACGTGCACCTGCGCACGCCGGGCCGCGAGGACGAGGAGACGGTCGCCAGCGGCACGGCGGCAGCGGCCGCCGGCGGGTACTGCGCGATCCTGGCGATGCCGAACACCGATCCGGTCGTCGACTCCGCCGCGACGCTCGGAGCGCTCGTGGAAACAGCGCGAGCCGAGGCCGAGGTGCCCGTCGGGTTCCTCGCCGCGATCACGAAGGGACAGAGGGGCTCCGAGCTCACCGAGATGGCGGAGCTTGCGGACAACGGCGCGGCCGGATTCAGCGACGACGGCGTGCCCGTGTCGTCACCGGCGCTGATGCGCCGCGCCCTCCAGTACGGCGCCGTCACCAAGCGTCGGCTTGCGCTCCATTGCGAGGAGACGACGCTGTCCCGCGACGGTCAGATGCACGAGGGCGCGGTCTCGGCGGAGCTCGGGTTCACCGGCTACCCGTCCGTGGCCGAAAGCCTGATGGTCGAGCGCGATCTGGCCCTCGCCGCGTACGAGCGGCAGCCGTTGCACCTGCTGCATCTCTCGGCGTGGGAGTCCGTGCAGGCTCTGCGTCGCGCGAGAGCAGAGGGCGTTGCAGCCACCGCGGAGGTGACGCCGCACCATCTCTGCCTGACGGACGAGGCCGTTCGGTCGCTCGACACCAACGTGAAGATGAACCCGCCGCTGCGATCGAGCGAGGACCGGCTTGCGCTTGTCGCAGGCTTGAAGGACGGGGTGATCACCGCGATCGCGACGGATCACGCCCCGCACGCACGCCACGAGAAAGACGTTCCCTTCGAGGCTGCACCGTTCGGCGTCACCGGGCTCGAGACCGCGTTCGCCGCGCTCTACACCCACCTCGTCGAACCGGGCCTCGTCCCGCTCGAGACCATTCTCGAGCGCATGTCTGCCGGCCCGGCGCGGGCATACGGGCTCCACGAGCCGCGCCTCGCCGTCGGCAAGCCGGCGAACCTCGTGCTGCTCGACCTGCGGGCGAGCTATCGCGTCAGCGAGGAGCGGTTCCGCTCGCGCAGCGCGAACTCGTGGCTCCTAGGCGACACGCTCAAGGGTGCCGTCCGGACGACGATCGCTGCCGGCCGGGTCGTGTTCGCGGCATGACCGGCTTCCTCGCGCTCGAGGACGGGACGATCCTCCGCGGCGAGTCGGTCGCGGCCGACGGCTTCGCCGTCGGCGAGGCCGTCTTCACGACCGCGATGACCGGCTACCAGGAGGTCGTCACCGATCCGAGCTTCGCGGAGCAGTTGATCTGCTTCACCGCGCCGATGGTCGGCAACTACGGCGTCGCCGAGGGGCGATCGGAGTCGCCGCGGCCGCACGCCCGCGCCGTGCTCATGCGCGAGGCACGCGGGCCCGCCTGGACGGACTGGCTCCACGAGCGCGGCGTCGTCGCGCTCACCGGCGTCGACACCCGCTCGCTCGTGCTGAAGCTGCGCGAGGCCGGCGCGCTGCGAGCCGTCGCAGTTGCCGGCGACGGCTCTACCGAGCAGGCGATCGCGGTGGCGCGTGCGCAGGAGCCGATGGCCGGCCGCGCGCTCGCGCCCGTCGTCTCGACGCCGCGCCCCTACGTGTACTCGGATTCCGGCCGAACGCGCGTCGCGGTCGTCGACTACGGCTGCAAGCGCTCGATCCTGCGGCGGCTCGCAGGCGCGGGCGCTGCCGTGACCGTGTTCCCGCACGACGCGACCGCGGACGAGCTCGTGCGCTTCGACGCCGTGCTGCTGTCGAACGGGCCGGGCGATCCCGAGCCGCTCGTGGACGAAGTCGCGGTGATCCGGGAGCTCCTCGGCCGAGTGCCGATGCTCGGCATCTGCCTCGGCCATCAGCTGCTCGCGCTCGCCGCCGGCCACGAGACGTTCAAGCTGCCGTTCGGCCACCGCGGCGCGAATCACCCCGTCGTCGAGCGCGCGAGCGGCCGTGTCCTCGTCACGAGCCAGAACCACGGCTTCGCAGTCGCGCCGTCGGATGCCCGTGAGGCGACGCACGTGTCGCTCTACGACGGCACCGTCGAGGGCCTCGATCTCCCGCTCGAGCACGCGCGCTCGGTGCAGTTCCATCCGGAGGCGGCGCCCGGGCCGCACGACGCATGGCCTTTGCTCTCGAAGTGGGTCGAGGAGGTGGCATATGCCCAGGCGGCATGACCTGGAGTCGATCTGCCTGATCGGCTCGGGGCCGATCGTGATCGGGCAGGCGTGTGAGTTCGACTACGCCGGCTGTCAGGCGCTGAAGGTGCTGCGCGAGGACGGGTTCCGCACGATCGTCGTCAACTCGAACCCGGCGACGATCATGACCGACCCCGGCTTCGCCGACCGCACGTACCTCGAGCCGCTCGACCTCGAAGGCGTCGCCGACGTCCTCGCGCGCGAGCGGCCGGATGCGCTGCTGCCGACGATGGGCGGGCAGACGGCGCTGAACCTCGCACGAGAGCTGGCGAACGCCGGCGTGCTCGAGGAGCTGGGCGTCGAGCTGATCGGCGCGCCGCTCGACGTGATCGCGCGCGCCGAGGATCGCGAGGAGTTCCGCGAGGCAGTCCGCAGCGTCGGGCTGAAGGTCCCGAGCTCGCGGATCGTCACGAGCGTCGAAGAGCTCGGCGGTGTCGCTCTGCCGGCCGTGATCCGGCCGGCGTTCACGCTCGGCGGGCACGGCGGCGGCTTCGTCGAGACCCTCGAGGGGCTGCACCGGCAGGTCGAGCGCGGAATCGCGGAGAGCCCGATCGGCCAGGTGCTGGTCGAGGAGTCGGTGCGCGGGTGGGACGAGTTCGAGCTCGAGGTCGTCCGCGACCGCAACGACAACGTCGTCATCGTCTGCTCGATCGAGAACATCGACCCGATGGGCGTGCACACGGGCGACTCGGTGACGGTCGCGCCGCAGATGACGCTCTCGGATCATGCGTACCAGGAGCTGCGCGATGCGGCGATCGCCGTCGTCCGCGCCGTCGGAGTCGAGTGCGGCGGCTCGAACATCCAGTTCGCGCGCGAGCGTGACTCCGGCGAGCTGCGGGTGATCGAGATGAACCCGCGCGTGTCGCGGTCGTCGGCGCTCGCCTCGAAGGCGACCGGCTACCCGATCGCGAAAGTCGCCGCGAAGCTCGCGGTCGGCTACACGCTCGACGAGATTCCGAACGACCTGACCGGCACGACGCCGGCGAGTTTCGAGCCGACACTGGATTACGTCGTCGTCAAGTTCCCGCGCTTCGCGTTCGAGAAGTTCCCCGGCGCCGACACGACGCTCGGCACCCAGATGAAGTCGGTCGGCGAGGCGATGGGCATCGGGCGGACGTTCGTCGAGGCGTACCGGAAGGCCGAGCGGTCGCGGGAGCTGGATACGGAAGAGCGCTGGCAGCTGCCGGCCGCGGCGCATCCGTGGTTCCACGCGGAGCTCGCCCGCGAGCCGGGCTGGCTCGATCTCGATGCCGCCGTCGCCGACGACTTCATCCGCTACAAGCGGGAGGGTCTCGCCGACGGCGACATCGGCCGCGAACCGGTCGTCAGGGAGCGCCGGCGCAGCTGGGGCGTTCGACCGTCGTACCGGCGCGTCGACTCGTGCGCGGGCGAGGTCGAGGCGGCGTCCACCTACTACTACTCCACCTACGGCGAGGCCGACGAAGCACCGCCGGCGGGAGCGAAGCCGCGTGTTGTCATCCTCGGCTCGGGCCCGAACCGCATCGGGCAGGGGATCGAGTTCGACTACTGCTGCGTGCACGCGGCGCAGAGCTTCCGCGCGCTCGGCTACGAGGCCGTGATGGTGAACTGCAACCCCGAGACGGTGTCGACCGACTACGACACGTCCGACCGGCTGTACTTCGAGCCGCTGCGGCTGGAAGAGGTGATCGGCGTCTGCGAGCGCGAGCGCCCGGACGGCGTCGCGATCCAGTTCGGCGGCCAGACGCCGCTGAAGCTCGCGCGTGGGCTCGAGGCTGCAGGCTTTTCGATCCTCGGCACCGCGTTCGATGCGGTCGACCTGGCCGAGGACCGGGAGCGCTTCGGCGCGCTGCTCGACAGGCTCGGCATCCGCTGCCCGGAGTGGGGGATCGCGCGGAGCACGGCGGAGGCGCGCGAGGTAGCCGATCGCATCGGCTTCCCGGTCTTGATCCGGCCCTCGTACGTGCTCGGCGGCCGCGCGATGCGCGTCTGCTACGCGGCCGACGACCTCGGCGAGATCGACCGGGCGGTGCTGATCGACCGCTTCCTCGAGAGCGCGACCGAGATCGACGTCGACGCGGTCTCGGACGGCATCGACACCTACATCGGCGCGGTCATGCAGCACGTCGAGGAGGCCGGCGTGCACTCCGGCGACTCGGCGTGCGTCCTTCCGGCGCCGTCGTTGAGCGCTGCGGAGGACGCGGAGATCCGCGAAGTCGTGCGCACGCTGGCGCCCGCTCTCGGCGTCGTCGGCTTGCTGAACGTCCAGCTCGCGCTCGCCGACGGCACGCTGTACGTGCTCGAGGCGAATCCGCGCGCATCGCGGACGGTCCCGTTCGCCTCGAAGGCGACGGGCATCAATCTCGTCCAAGCCGCCTGCAACGTGATGGCCGGGGCGCGCCTGTCCGACCTGGCCCTACCCGAGGGTCAGTCCCTCGGACATGTCTCCGTGAAGGCAGCGGTGCTGCCGTTCGCGCGCTTCCCGGGCGCCGACCCGGTGCTCGGGCCGGAGATGCGCGCGACGGGCGAGGTGATGGCAACCGCGGCCGACCTGCCGACGGCGTTCGCGAAGGCGGAGCGCGCCGCGGGCCGCCCGCTGCCGACGGACGGGACGGCGTTCCTCTCGGTGCGCGATGCGGACAAGGACGCCGTCGTGCCGGTCGCCGAGTCGCTCGCGCGGCTTGGGTTCAGGCTCATTGCGACGTCGGGAACGGCCGACTGCCTCGCCGCGGCCGGCCTCCAGGTCGAACGGGTGCGCAAAGTGACCGAGGAAGGGACGGGGGCGACCGTCGTCGACCTGATCCGCCGCGGTCGCTGCAACCTCGTCGTCAACACGCCGCACGGATCGGGCGCGCGAACGGACGGCTATCTCATCCGCGAGGCAGCGCTCGTCGCGCGCGTCCCGTGCATCACGACGCTGTCGGGGGCGGCGGCCGCCGTCCACGCGATCGCGAACGCCCGCAGCGAGGAATCGGTGTCGCTCCAGGAACGGATCGAGCATGAGACGCGAGCGGCTTAGCGTCGTCGCGTCCGAGCGCGTCGGCCCGTACACGCTGCTGCGTGTGCGCCGCGGCGGGATCGATCCAGGCGTCCCGGGCCAGTTCTTCATGCTCGAGGCGCCGGGACGGCTGCTCCCTCGGCCCTTCTCGCTC
>DATCYR010000057.1:0-11338 GCA_036526315.1 Gaiellaceae bacterium
CTACCGCAAGTCCGCCGAGATCGCGTCGCGGATGGGGCCGTTCGCGGGGTATGCCCCCAACGCGGCGGCGATGATCGGCGTGATGGCGCAGCACCGGGCGGCCGTCGCGAACATCGACGGTGCCTCGTCGGTGCCGTCGGACCTGCTGACGGCGTGCCGGCAGGCGTGGGACGACGTCCTCAACCTCGGCGAGGTGCACGGCTACCGCAACGCCCAGGCCACGGTGCTTGCGCCGACGGGGACGATCAGCTTCATGATGGATTGCGACACGACGGGCGTCGAGCCGGACTTCTCGCTCGTGAAGTCGAAGAAGCTTGTCGGCGGCGGCGAGATCACGATCGTGAACAAGTCCGTGCCGATGGCGCTCGACAAGCTCGGCTACACGCCGGCGGAGACCGAGGAGGTCGTCGCCTTCGTCGACGAGCGCAACACCGTCGTCGGCGCGCCGTACCTGAAGGCGGAGCACTACCCGGTGTTCGACTGCGCCGTCGGCGATCGCGCGATCCACTACATGGGCCACGTGAAGATGATGGGCGCGGTGCAGCCGTTCATCTCCGGCGCCATCTCGAAGACGGTGAACCTCCCCGAGACGGTGTCCGTCGACGAGGTCGCGCAGCTCTACGTCGAGTCGTGGAAGCTCGGCGTCAAGGCCATCGCGATCTACCGCGACAACTGCAAGGTCGCGCAGCCGCTGTCGGGCAAGAAGGACGGCGGAGCGCAGGAGACGCTCGTGTCGACGCTGCCGCCGGCGCCGTTGACGCAGCGGCGCCGCCTGCCGGACGACCGCACCGAGGTCGGCAGGAAGTTCCGCGTCGGCGAGTACGAGGGCTACATCCACGTCGGCCTGTTCGACGACGGGACGCCGGGCGACATCTTCGTCGACATCGCCAAGGAAGGCACGACGCTCGCCGGCCTGATGAACAGCTTCATGATCTCGGTGTCGCTGGGCCTGCAGTACGGCGTGCCGCTGGAGGTCTACGTCTCGAAGTTCGCGCACATGCGCTTCGAGCCGAGCGGCATGACGAACGACGCCGACATCCGTGTCGCCAAGTCGATCGTCGACTACGTCTTCCGCTGGATGGGCAAGCGCTTCCTCTCGGTGGAGCAGCAGGAGGAGATCGGGATCATGTCGCCCGAGGTGCGGGCGCGGCTCGCCGACGGGTACCGGAACGGCGAGAACGCCGCACCGGCCGCGGCGGCGACACCGGTCGAAGCAGCTCCGGCAGGGCAGACGGCACTGTTCAACGCGTTCGAGGACGCACAGGAGTGCGCGAAGTGCGGCGGGCGGATGGTGCGGACAGGCTCCTGCTACACGTGCAGGGACTGCGGTACGAACACCGGCTGCAGCTAGCTGGTTGCAGTCGGTCGCATGACCGACTTTCGCGCAGAGGATGTCCGCGAGTTTCGCTCTGAGCCGTCCGAAAGGACGGCTCAGCTCTTTGCCACGAAAAGCTGGCGCTGTCAATTTCTGCCACGCACGCGTACGCGGGCGGCATCGGAACGGAACGGACGAACGTGATTGATCAGTAGTACTGCTTGAGGTAGCCGTACGCCTTCTCGAACAGCTCCTGGTCGCGGTGGAGCTTGTACTTGAGGAGTGCGCGGCGGAGCGCGCGCTGCACCTCGCGCTCGCCGGCGGTCGTGTGCTGCCAGCCGTCGAAGCGGACTACACGAACGATCTCGTCGATGTCGTCAACCACTCGCTCGACGACGATTGGCGTCTCGGCGTTCTTCACCGACTCGAAGAGTTCCGTGAGGGCCGCCTTGCCGCGGTCGACTTCCTCCTCGGGCACGAGTTCGCGCTCAGCTTGACCTACATCCTTCGCGAGCTCTAGTAGGTGCTTGAGGGACTCGATGCTGGTAAGTCCTGGCGAGTCAGGGTGCGGCGAACGCCCGGATGATCTCTGGCATGTGCTCGAAGGCGAGCAAGTGGCCCTCGTCCGGATAGAAGGTCGCCCGGCAGTCCGGGATCATCCTGGCGAGATGCCGTGCCATTGCTGGTGTTGCGAGCACGTCGCTCTCCCCCTGCCAAAGAAGAACTGTCGGCGTGATCTCGTCAAGGCCGAATCCCCATGGCGAGCCGAGCAACACGACATCGTGCGCTGCGCCGCGGCTGCCCTGCCGGAAAGCCTCCGTGACGTCCGCACGGAGCATCTGTCGAATCTCTGGGCGACGGGCGATCTCTGCATCGCTCGGTGACATCGCCGCCACGATCGCGTCGACGGTGCGCTCTGGATCGCGGTGGAGTTGCCGCGCCATTGACCACATGACCAGCTGCGCCAGCGGAGGGAACCGAGCACCAAGCTGGAAGCCGACTCTGTTCTGCCAGCGCATCCCCCTGGTTACCCCTGTCGCGTGGAAGGGGGCGATACTGCTGATCAAGCCGACTCTGCTCACCCGCTCCCGAAGCACATAGCCGCAAGCGAGGGCGTAAGGCCCACCTCCTGAGGCCCCGAGAACCGCGAACCGCTCCAGTCCGAACAGATCAGCCACCGCCTCGATATCGCGCGACCAACTGAGGATCGTGCGGCCTTGCTCGAAGTCCGAGAGGCCGTAGCCGGGCCGGTCGAGCGCCACGACGCGAACGCCCGCTCTCGCAGCCGCTTCGTGTGCGACTTCTGCCTCAAGTCGAGATCCGGGATGACCGTGGAAGTAGAAACACGGCTTCCCATCAGGCCGTCCATGCTCCGCGAATCCCAGTCGGCGTCCGTCGCGCAACTGCAGCGTCTGTTCGCCACACGACGCGCGCGCAACGGACGCGCCGCCTGCATCAAGGCCCACCGACCGATGATTCCCTACCGGGCACCACGCCTCAAGGCATATACGGCACCCTTCGCCTGCTCGGCGTACTCCAGGAAGGGAATGTTCGGACATTCGCGCGCGCAGAACGCGGACATCCCGTGCGCGTCTCGCGGACATCAACGCGCCCCGCCGCCACTAGCAGCCGGCGAGTCGGGCGCCGAAAGGCGCCCGACGTCTTTCTCTCGCCTTACGAGTGCCCGAAGCGCACGTCCGGCAGGACACGGTCGAGCCAGCGCGGCAGCGCCCACGCCCGCCGCCCGAACACCCTGAGCAGCGTCGGGATCAGCACGAGCCGCACGACCATCGCATCGAGTAGCACCGCGATACCGAGGATGACGCCCATCTCCTTGGGCGGCAGCGGCCCGGAGAGCGCAAAGGTGAAGAACACGGCGACCATCACGGCGCCGGCGGCGAAGATGACTCGGCCCGAGTGAGCGAGCGCACCGACCATCGCCTCGTGAGGGTCGTGCGAACGGTCCCAGTGCTCCTTGGCCGACGAGAGCAGGAACACGGTGTAGTCCATCGAGATGGCGAAGATCATCGCGAAGAAGAAGACCGGCGCCCAGGCATCCATGTAGCCCTGCGACTCGAAGCCGAGCAGGCCGGCGCCGTGGCCGTTCTGGAAGATCAGCCGTCCGATCCCGAACGCCGCGCCGGTCGCGAGGAGGTTGGTCAGCACGCCGAGCGCGGCGATCAGAGGCGCCTGCAGCGCGACGAGGAGGAGCAGGAAGCCCAGCGAAAGGACGACGCCGATCACGAGCGGCGTCTTTGCGGCAAGCGCGGATTCGAGGTCGTGGTTCTCTGCCGCGGCACCGCCGACGAGTGCGCCGGCCGGCAAGGCGCCGCGCAGGCGGTCGATCGTGCTTCCGGTCGCCTTGCTCGAAGGATCGGTGGTCGGGATCGCCTGCACCAGCGCGAGCCCCCTGCTACCGGACTGGGCCGGCGAGACACGAGCGATACCGGGATCCCGGCGCGCCACCGCAGCGACCTTCGCTACCACGCGTCGCGGCGCGACGATCTGCAGTGCACCGGGGGCGCCGGTACCGAACGCGCGCTGCACCTGCGCGTACCCGACGCGTGAGCCGTCGCTCTTCGGCACGACCTTGATCGACGGCATACCCGTTCGCAGGCCGATGAGCGGCAGCGCCAGGAGGACGAGCACGAGCGTCGCGGCAACCCCGTACACGTGCGGACGGCGCCACAACCGCTCGCCCCAGCGAGCAAAACGTGCCGAGCGGTGCTCGCCCGAGTGCACCCAGCGAAGCGGTACCGCGTCGACCTTCGGACCGAGCCGCGCGAGGACTGCCGGCAGCAGCGTCAAGGTCGCGCCGAGCACGAACGCGACGCTGAGCATGATCCCTAGCGCCATCGAGCGGAAGGCAGGGCTGGGGACGAGCATCACCGCCGAGAGCGAGACGAACACCGTCAATCCGGAGAAGAGCACCGCCTTCCCTGCGGTGTCCATCGTGACCGCCACCGCGTCTCGGACGGGAAGTCTCGAGCCGAAGAAAGCGCCGCGGAAACGGTGCACGACGAAGAGCGCGTAGTCGATCCCGAGCGCAAGCGCGAACATCAGTGCGAAGTTCATCGCCCAGATCGAGATCTCGAGCCCGTGCGTCAGGAGCGTGAGCAGTCCGGCCGACGCGAGCAGCCCGACGATGGTCAGCAGGAGCGGCAGGCCGGCGGCGACGAGCGAGCCGAATGCCAGCACGAGGATCGCCATGGTCACGGGCCAGGAGAAGAGCTCGGACTTCATCATGGCGCTGCGGTTCGCGGCGTTGAAGTCGCTCCACATGCCCGATGCGCCCGTGAGCGACACGGTCACTCCGGGCGCGGCGGTTGCACCGACCTTGGACTTGAGCTTGTCGGCCGCGGCGACCATCGCCGTCGGGTCGCCCCTCGCGCCGGCCGTCACGACGGCGGTGTGACCGTCGGCCGAGATGCTCGCCCCCGGCCGCGGCGCGTGCACAGCTGCAACGCGTGAATCGCCCGCGAGCACGCGCTGAACACGTTCGATCGTCCTGCTGAAACCGGCGCTTGCCGTGGTCTGGTGCGCCGAGTGCACGACGACCATGAGCGCCGAGCTCGACAGGCCGGAGAAGTTGCGCTGGATCAGCGCCCGCGCCTGGACCGACTCGGAGCCGTTCGCTTGCCACCCGGCACCCGACAGCGCCGTCTCGACCTTGGGCGCGAAGGCGGCGAGCACGACGGCGACGATCAGCCACGCGATCGAGACGGCCCGAACGTGGTCTGCGGTCCAGCCCCCAAGACGGCCGAGCGGGCCCACCGCGGGCCTCGCCGCCGCGACCGCTGGTCGCGGCGAGGTTGCCGGCGCAAGAGTGCTCACCGGCGGCATCCCTTCTCGAGCGCCGTCACACGCTGGAGCAGAAGGGAGGCCGGACACCAGCCGGCGCCGACGAAGAGCCACTGGTTCAGTCCGACGAACACCGTCAGCAGCAAGAACCAGGGCGAGACCAGCACCGCCAGGAGGACGCTCAACAGCGTCATCGAGCCCGCGAGGGCGAACAGGACCCGCTCGAGCGGCCAGCGCCCGGCAGTCACGCGCCGACTCCTTCGAGCAGCTCCTGCATTGCGCGGAACTGCTGTTGAGCACTGCCACAGACGTGCTCGCAAAGCGCGAAGACGGTCTCGTCGACGATGCGGTAGTAGACGCGGTTGCCGTCTTTGCGGCGGCCGAGGATGCCGGCGTCCGTCAGGACTGTGAGGTGCTTGGAGACGTTCTGCTGCGACGTCGCGAGACCGTCGGCGAGCTCGCCGACGGTCGCCTCCCCGTCGCGTAGGCGGTCGAGCAGGCGAATGCGCATCGGCTCCGCCAGCACCCGGAAACGGCGTGCCACGAGCTCGGCGAGGTCGGTCGGAATCGGATGTGGGAGCGGCACTCGAAGCCTCCTCTAACAACTAATCAGTTGTGTAGATGTATAGCACATCGGATGCGGTCGAGGGGCCGCGCGCAAGCGGCCCCCCGGTTCCGCCACAGCCGTCAGGTCGTGCTGCCCCGCAGCGCCGCGAGGAGCTCCTGGTGCCGGCGCTCTTCGTCCGGCAGGCCCTCCTCTGCCGGCGAGCGATAGCGCTTCAGGAGCGCGTTCACCGGCTTCACGACGAAGAAGAAGACCGCGGCCGCGATCGCGATGAACTGGATCACGTGCGTGATGAACGCTCCGTAGCGGAACGTCGCGCCGTTGATCGTGAACGTCAGGTTGTCGAAGTTCGGCTTGCCGATGATCGCGGCGATGATCGGCATGATCAGGTCGTTGACGAGCGAGTTGACCACGGCCGCGAACGCAAGTCCCATGACGAACGCGACCGCGAGCTCGACGATGTTCCCGCGCAAAAGAAAGTCTCGGAACTCCTTGAGCATCCGGCTCCTTTCGTCGCTCGAGTTTCGGCGAGCCTAAGGATGTATGTTCGGAGGCGGAGCGACAGGAAGGAGCAGACGATGATCGACCACGTCACGGCGACGGTCGGAGACTTCGAGCAGGCCAAGAGCTTCTACACCCAGGCGCTTGCACCGCTCGGCTACACGCTGCAGATGGAGTTCCCGGGCGCTGCCGGCTTCGGCGCGCAGGAAGGCGTGCCGGACTTCTGGATCGGGACGCACGAGGAGCGCGGTGCGGCGCACATCGCCTTCAGCGCCAAGGACCGCGCGGCCGTCGACGCCTTCTACGAGGCTGCGACCGCCGCCGGCGCGAAGGACAACGGCGCGCCGGGACTACGGCCGCACTACCACGAGAGCTACTACGCCGCCTTCGTGCACGACGCCGACGGCAACAACATCGAGGCGGTCTGCCACCGGCCCGCCTAGTGGGCTAGCGTCGCACGCGGAGCATGTAGGTCATCGCGGCCTTCGCGCCGAGCGAATCGGTGAGCACGACCGTGAACCGGAACCGGCCGGCGCGGCGCGCCTTCCCCGACACGACGCCGGCCTGGGTGTCGAGCTTCAGTCCAGCCGGCAGCGAGCCTGCAGCGATCGACCATTGAGCCGGCGTGACGCCGCCTGCGGACGCAAGCGCGAGGCGGTAGCGCTTGCCTACACGCGCGGTTCCGACCCGGAATGTGTGGATCTGCAGCTTCGGCGCGACCGTCAGCGCGACAGTGACCTGTGTGCTGACGCCGGCCGAATCGGTCACGGTCAACACGACCGAGAACGTCCCGGCTTCCGCAGGCACGCCCTGCAGGAAGCTCGTCGAGCCGTTGCCCTTGTTGCCGACGAACCCGGTCCGTGCCGGAAGTGTCCCGCTGAGCTTCCAGCTGTAGCCGGGCGTCCCGCCCTTCGCGTCGACCGCGACCTGCAGGGGGCGCCCGACCTCCCACGTCTGGGCCGGCGGAGCACTCGCCGTCAACTTCTCGGCGACGACGAGCTGCAGCTGCTTCGACGTCGAGCGACCGCCCGCGGCGACCTGCACCGTGAAGGTGTACGTGCCTGCGCCCGTCGGTGTCCCGTTGAGGGTGCCGTTCGACCCGAGCGAGACTCCGGCCGGAAGCGAGCCCGAGCTGACCGTCCAGGTCACGCTCGATGCCCCTGACGCCGTCAGTGTCGTCGCGTAGGCCGTCCCGGCCGTGGCCCTCGGAAGGTTGCTGGTCGTGATCTGCAGCGCCGGTTGCGGCGCGGGAGCCGGGGCCGGCGGCGGCGGCGGGCCGCCGGGGCCGTCGACGGTGAACACGAACTGCCGCTCGGAATGGTTGTCGCCGCCGCACCACGAAGGCCCGCCCTCGGCGGCGGTCACATCGTGCACCCAGACCCACGGCTCGGTCGTCTGGGCCTTCGTCGGGGTGCCGCTCACGAGCCCGGTCGACGACATCGACAGCCCTGCGGGCAGGGCACCGTTGACGATCTCCCAGCGATAGACGTCGCAGCCGTCGTGCGCCAGCAGTTGCAGCTGCACCGCCTGGCCGACGTGCATGGTCGGGCAGACGAGCAATGGGCCACTGGCCGGGCAAGGCGCGCTGTCGTTGAAGCTGGCGGCCGACCCGGAGGTCGACGAGACGGCGGCGAGGAGCGCCGCGAGCGCAAGGATGAGCGGAAGACGTCTCAAGACCCCGGTGTCTTCGTCGACGAGGCAGCCGATCCTGGCACGACGCTAAGGAATCGGCAGTCGCACGTCAATCCTGAAATGCGGACGCGACGATCTGAACCCCCGTCGACCCGGCGGCGATGAGCTCGGCCGCCCGCCGCCCCGCATCGTCGATCCGCACGCGCGGCGGCTCGGGCGGCTCCGCGTGCCAGGTTCCCGGCCCCCAGAGACGGCCGAAGCGGATGACGAGCGCGTCCAGGTTCGACCCGAGCGCACTCCCCTCGAGGACCGAGAGCGCCTCGGCGGAGGCGCCCTCGAGCGGCCACGCGACGCTCTCGACGACGAGGCGCCGCGCCGACGCCGCCTCGGCGGCGGCGACGAGGGCCGGCCCGATCTCGCGCCGGATCTTCGCATTGAGCTCGGAGCTGCCGGCTGTGAGATCCGTCAGGAAGTTCACGACGACGTCCGGGCGGGCGTCGACGACCGCCTGCAGGAGGCGTTCGCTGTCGTAGGCGTCGGCGACGACCGGCACGACGCCGAGCCGCTCCAGCAGCCCCGCCTTGTGGTGCGACCGCGTCAGACCGACCACCTCGTCGGCCGTCAGGTGCGGGATCAGCGCGCGGCCGAGCACACCCGCCGCTCCCGCGAGGAAGATGCGCATCGGTTCTGACGATACGCGGCGGTGCTGAGCGATGATCGGTCTCGTGAGGCTCGTCGTCGCGCTCTCGGTTCTCCTCCTCTGTGCCTGCGGCAGCTCCCAGCACCGCCGCGAGGTCGTGCGCGTTCACGTCCACGGTGCGGCGCGAAATCTCCCCGTCACCCAAGGGTGCTTCCTCCTGCTGCGGTCGAACGTCGTCGGCGGCGGCTGGATGACCTACTGCCTCGAGCGGTTCATCAACGATCCCGGCCCGAACGTGACCGTCCTCGACTCCGGGCGCCTGACGTTCAACCTGCCGACGCACACGATCCACGCGCGCGTTCACGTCACGACGAGATTCGGGCCGGACGGTGAGCATGCGATCCAGCGCCTCGAGGGGACGGTGTCCGGCGGCGGCACGATCGTCGGCGGGGGCCCGTACGTCGAGGCGCCGCCCGGCCACGTCGGCGCATCCGACCTCCGCTACACCATCCATCTCGACACGTAGCGGCGTCGTGCTGGCAACACCCTCGAAACGCCAGCGGCCCGGCTGGTGGCGCCGCAGGCACGGGTCTACATTCGCGGCATGACCCGCTTCCTTTCGCCTCTCGCCGAGCGCCGCACGTACCTCGAGACCCTCGACCTCGTCCTCGACCTCGCGTTCGCCGTCCTCTGGTTCACCCTGTTCACGACGCTCCTGACGACGGGTGCGAGCCTCCTGATCACACTCGTCGGGCTGCCGATCTTGACCGTGACCTTCTATCTCGCCCGCGCGGCCGCCCAGGCGGAGCGCGTGCGCGTCCGCGCCTTCCTCGGCGCGGACATCCCGAAGCCGGCGTACCGGCCGCCGAAGAGCGACGGCCTCTGGCATCGCCTGGTCGCGCCGTTCACAGACCGCACGACGTGGAAAGAGGTCGTCTACCTCTGGCTCGTGCAACCGACGCTCGGCGTCGTCAACTTCAGCGTCGCCGTCACTGCATGGGCGGTCCCGCTCTGGGCGATCACGCTTCCCGTCTACGCCGTCCGCTGGCACGGCGCCGCCCCGCAAGTCTGGAACGGAAAGACGCTCGACACCTGGCACGAGGTCATCCCGGTGGCGATCGGGGGGCTCGTCGCGCTGCCGCTCGTGCCGTGGATCATCCGCGGCTTCGCCGCGATCGACCGCGCCGCCGCGCGCTGGGGTCTCGGCCAGAGCAAGGTCGCCGAACTGCGCGAGACGCAGGCGCGCTCCGTCGACATCGCGATGGCGGACCGCCGCCAGATCGAGCGCGACCTCCACGACGGCGCCCAGCAACGGCTGCTCGCGCTCGGCATGGATCTGGGGATGGCCCTCGAGAGGTTCGACAGCGACCCGGACGGCGCACGTGGGCTCGTCGGCGACGCACATGCGGAGCTGCAGCGCGCGATCGCGGAGCTCCGCAATCTCGCCCGGGGGATCCATCCGGCAGTCCTCACCGACCGCGGGCTCGATGCGGCTCTCTCGGCCCTCGCCGCACGATCGTCGCTACCAGTGCGGCTCGACGTCCGCCTCCGCGAGCGCCCGCCCGCTTCGGTCGAGGCAACCGCGTACTTCATCGTCGCCGAGGCGCTCACGAACGCCGCGCGCTACGCGAACGCGAACGCCGTGGACGTGACCGTCCGCCAGAACGGCGACAAGCTCCATGTCGAGGTGAGAGACGACGGCGTCGGCGGCGCCGAGCCGCGCGCACGCGGCGGGCTTGCCGGCCTCGCGGATCGCGCCGGCTCCGTCGAGGGCTCGCTGCGTGTCAGCAGCCCGCAAGGTGGACCGACGGTCGTGACGGCAGACCTCCCGTGCGCATAGTCATCGCCGAGGACTCGGCGCTCCTCCGCGACGGGCTCACCCGCATGCTGACGGACAGCGGGCACGACGTCGTCGGCGCGATCGACGACGCCGTCGGCCTCAAGGAGCTCGTCGAGCGCGAGGACGCCGAGCTCGTCCTGCTCGACGTGCGGATGCCCCCGACACACACCGACGAGGGCATTCGCGCCGCGCTCGAGCTGCGCGTGCAGTGGCCGGCGCTCCCGATCGTCGTGCTGTCGCAGTACGTCGAGGAGAACTACGCGAGCGAGCTGCTCGCGGGCGACCTCGGCGGCGTCGGCTACGTGCTGAAGGACCGCGTCACCGACGTCGGCGAGTTTCTCGAGACGGTCGAGCGCGTCGGGAGCGGCGGCACCGCGATCGATCCCGAGGTCGTCTCACAGCTGCTCGCGCGCACCCGCCGGCAGCAGCCCGTCGCCGAACTGACGCCGCGCGAGCGCGAGGTGCTCGGGCTGATGGCCGAGGGACGCTCCAACACGGCGATCGCGGAGAAGCTCGTGATCACCCAACGCGCCGTCGAGAAGCACGTGAAGAACATCTTCCTGAAGCTGCGGCTCTCGCCCGTGGACACGGATCACCGCCGCGTGCTCGCCGTGCTCCGCTACCTGGAAGCGCGCTAGCTCCCGTCGTACATTTGGCCGGTGGAGGCTCGGCTGCCGACGGGCACGCTCACCTTCCTCTTCACCGACGTCGAGGGCTCGACCCGCACGCTGACCGAGCTCGGCGTCGAGCGCTACGCCGAGGCGCTCGAGACGCACAACCGGCTGATCCGCGCGGCCGTCGTCGCCCACGGTGGCGTCGAGGTCGACACCCAGGGTGACGCGTTCTTCTGCGTCTTCACGTCCGCGCGCAGCGCGGTCGCCTGCGCGCAGGATGCCCAGCGGACGCTCGCCGCCACGCGACTCCGTGTGCGGATGGGCGTCCACTCCGGCGAAGCGATCGCACTCGACGGCCACTACGTCGGCCTCGACGTGCACCTGGCGGCACGAATCGCCGGCGCGGCGCACGGCGGCAGGTGCTCGTCTC
>DATCYR010000058.1:0-12597 GCA_036526315.1 Gaiellaceae bacterium
TGCTGGTCGCGCTGGCTTGGAAGCTGCCCGCTTTGCCGGCCTGGCTGTTGATGTAGACGGTGCTGCCGTTGATGTAGGTGTTGCCCGTCGCCGACGAGAGCGTGACCGCCGGCGCCGACGGGCCCGTCGTGTCCACCTTGATGTCGCCGCTGCTGTAGGTCGTCGTGTTGCCGACGTTGTCCGCAGCGACGTACTCGTAGCGATAGCAGTGGCCGGTCGCGATGCCGCCGGCGGCGTCATCCGTGTACGGCGAGGTGGGATCGCCGCTGCCGATTTGGCCGAAGCTTCCGTACGCGCCGCAGGTGCCGTCGCCGAGGCCGTCCGAGGTCAGCGTTGCCGACGCGCGCAGGAGTCTCGCGCCGGTTGCGGCCACGCCCGATGCGGCGTCCGTTCCCTTCGAGAACGAGACCGTGAGCGTGGTCGACGTCGCGTAGCGGCCGCCGCTGCCACCCAGCCCGGTCCCGTCGACCGATCCGCCGCTCGGGCCGCTCGAGTCGTCGGCGAAGTTCAGCGTGGTGCCGGAGAAGTTGTCGGCGACGTCGTGGCCGGTGACGGTCTCGGCCGGCGAGCTCGCCGTTCCGGCGTTCCAGCCGAACGCCCCCGAGACGTAGGGGCCGCCGCTCGGTGTGCTCACCAGGGACGCCGTGTGGGACCAGCCGTTCGAGCCGCCGGCGAGCGGGCTCGTCTCGCTTGACGCCGGGCCCGAGACCGCATCCGACACCGCATTGGTGATGCGGAACGAGCCCGCGGCCACGCCGCGGTAATAGACCGTCGTCCCGTCCGTCAGCGAGCCGGTGGGGTAGACGCCGCCGGAGACGTTCGTCAGAGAAACGCCGTTGACCGGCGGGGAGATGTCGATCCGCACGAGCTGCGTCTGCACGGAGCTGACGTTTCCGGCGACATCCGACGCGCAGTACTTGACCGTGGTCGTTCCCTCCGAGGCGACGAAGAACGGCGAGCCGGAGTACACGTGCGCGGTGCCGGACGTCGTCGGATCCGAGCCATCGGTCGTGTACTTGATCTGGCCGACGCCCGAGGCGCCGTTGTCGTCGGCGGCAAGCGCGACGCTCACGGGAGAGGTGTTGTTCCACCCAGCGGCGTTCGGCGACGGCGCGAGCTGCGCGCTGACCGTCGGGGCTGTCGTGTCGATCACGATGCCCGCGCTGGCAGTGGAAGGGACGTAGGCCGCGTCGCCGAGGACCGAGACGCTGTGCGCCCCGTCACCGGCACTCTTCGGGATTCCCAAGGCCGTGATCGTGGCGCTCCCATCGGCGCCGACCGCCGTCGGCGAGCCCGTCAGCGCCGTGCCGGCATCGAGGCGGTAGGTGACGTTCTCACCGCCGGCGAAGCCCGTGATCGCGCCCGTCGCGTTTGCGATCGCGGGGGTGAAGGCAGCGTTGCCGAACGGAGAGCCGTTCAGGGTCAATGTCGCGGCCGCGACGGTGACGACGCCGCTGGTGGCGCTTTCGGCCCCACGCCAGCTCGCGACGGCGGGTGTCACGGTGTACACCCATGTGCCCGTGGGCACGTCGTCCTCGGTGCAACTCGTCGACGCGACGGTGCCGCTGCACGATCCGACAGGGCTGATCGTCGGAACGCCGCCGCCGGACGGGTACCGCTTAACGACGTAACCCGAGACGGCGTTGCCGTTCGAGAGGGTCGACGCGCCCCAACTCACGGCCACCTCACGGCCGGTCGTCGTGACGCTCGCGGTTGGAGTTGCGCCCCCGTTCACCGTCGCCGCTGCCGCAACGCCCGTGCTCCCGGCGGCGGCGCCAACGGTCCAATAGGCCCACGCGACTGCACTCGTCGCCGCGATTGCAGCCGTAATCGCAAGCGGCACGCGCACCCTGGACAACAGCGAGAACAGGATCATCCACCGCGCTTTCGAGTAGCGACGCGTGCGCTATAGCGAAGTCGGAACGCTGCGCGTTGGCATGCATTCGCGACCGTGTACGGCATCGTCAGCCGAACGACGACGCGACGTGTGCCGCGCGGCGCGATCACGAGCGGACGTCCGGCATATTGGCGGATGGCGAGGTTCCGCCGCGAAGCCGAGCAGCCACGACGCGAGGTTGCCGTGTTCCGGACGCGCAGCCGGTAGACAACGACGCTGCGATGGTGATCGCGGTTGTGGATCGTCAACGTGAGCTTTCGCGTTGCGCCTGGATACAGACCGAGCACGGGCTTGCTCCTGATGCGGAGACGAGATCCGCCGTGGCCCGAAGCCGCCGCCGAGTGCCACCCGGCCAATGCGCTCTGGCCGTCGAGGACGCCCGCGACCGCCACGCCGGCGAGCAGGGCCGGGAGGGCTGCTCGCCCGGCCCTGCTTCGCCATTTCCTCTGCCGTGTCACTGTCCGCTGCAGTGGCCGGCCGCAGCTCGCCTGTCGGTTACGGCGCGCTCGCGCCCGTCGCCGTCAGCGACACCGTGAACGTCGCACCCTGGCACGCGTCATTGGCCGTGTTGTCCATCGAGATCGCGTTCGCGAGATGGACGGTCAGGTTGCCGCTGGCCGCGACATCCCAGCCGCTGCCGCCGTTGGTCTGCGGGCTCGTCACGGAGAGGCTGCTCGTGTTGCAGCCGCTGTGGCCGGCGTCGACGGTGATCGAGCCAAGCGTGATCGAGCTGACGTGCACCTTGAACGGGTTCGAGTTGCCGATCGAGGCAGCAACGTCCGCAGATCCCAGCGGATACAGGCTCGAGCTCGGCGTTCCGGCCGAGATCGTCAATGAAGCCGCCGACCCGGCCTGCGCCTGGCCGGAGCCACTCCCGCCCGAGGTCCAGGCGGCGACCGCAACGCCGATCACGGACGCCGCGACCACAAGGGCGACGACCGCAGTGAGCCTTTTCCGCTTCTTCGCGAATCGCAGTACGTGCATGTGAAACCTCCAATGGGGGCGTGCCCCCGCCAGTGCCGAAATAGGGGCGTATTCGCCGCCTTGGGTGATGTCGTCATCCCTCGATCTAGGCACGTCCCTAGAAAGGGGGTTTCCAGGAGGAAGACGCCTTCGGCCAGGCGGGCGAAAGATCCTGCGTACGAGCGGCGCTCCGTACAATCGGACGAATGGCGACCACCGAAGACCCGCGCTCCCGCGCGGACGGAACGACGGAGTGGAGGCGCGAGCGCTACGACGCGAAGCCCGAGCGGCAGGGCGAGCTCTTCACGACGATCTCAGGGCTCGAGAACGAGCCGCTGTACACGCCTGACAACGTCGAGATCGACTACGAACGCGACCTCGGGTTCCCGGGCGCGTATCCGTTCACGCGCGGCGTCTACCCGTCGATGTACCGCGGGAGGCTCTGGACGATGCGGCAGTTCGCCGGCTTCGGCACGGCGGAGGAGACGAACGCCCGCTTCCGCTATCTGCTCGAGCACGGACAGACGGGTCTCTCGACCGCGTTCGACATGCCGACGCTGATGGGCTACGACTCCGACCACGCGCGCTCGCTCGGCGAGGTCGGGCGCGAAGGCGTCGCAGTCGACTCGCTCGACGACATGGAGACGCTCTTCGCCGGCATCCCGCTGGCAGAGGTCTCGACGTCGATGACGGTCAACTCGCCGGCGGCGATGCTGCTCGCGTTCTACCTCTGTGTCGGCGAGCAGCAGGGGGCCTCACGCGCGGCTCTTCGAGGAACGATCCAGACCGACATCCTCAAGGAGTACATCGCGCAGAAGGAGTGGATCTTCCCGCCCGAGCCGTCGATGCGGCTCGTCATCGACATGATCGAGTTCTGCGCGAAGGAGATGCCGCTCTGGCATCCCATCTCGATCTCCGGCTACCACATCCGCGAAGCCGGCTCGACGGCGGCCCAGGAGCTTGCGTTCACCCTCGCCGACGGGTTCGCGTACGTCGAGGCGGCGATCGAGCGGGGGCTCGACGTCGACGACTTCGCGCCGCGGCTGTCGTTCTTCTTCAACGCGCACCTCGACTTCTTCGAGGAGATCGCGAAGTACCGTGCGGCGCGCCGCATCTGGGCGCACGAGCTGCGCGAGCGCTACGGCGCAAAGGATCCGCGCTCATTGCTGATGCGCTTCCACACGCAGACGGCGGGTGTCTCGCTGACGGCGCAGCAGCCGGAGGTGAACATCATCCGGACGGCGCTCGAGGCGCTGGCGGCCGTCCTCGGCGGGACGCAGTCGCTGCACACGAACTCGTTCGACGAGGCGCTCGCGCTGCCGACGGAGAACGCTGTGCGGCTCGCGCTGCGCACGCAGCAGGTCATCGCGCACGAGACCGGCGTCGCGAACACGATCGACCCGCTCGGCGGCTCGTACTACGTCGAGGACCTGACGAACCGCCTCGAGGCGGAGGCGTACGACTACTTCGACCGCGTCCGCAAGCTCGGCGGCGTGATCCCGGCGATCAAGGAGAACTTCTTCCAGCGGGAGATCGCGGAGGCGTCGTTCCGCTACCAGCACGAGGTCGAGCAGAAGCAGCGCATCGTCGTCGGCGTCAACCGCTACGAGCACGAAGACGAGGAGCCGCTGGAGATCCTGCGGATCGATCCTGCGCTCGAGAAAAAGCAGATCGGGCGCGTGCAGGCGCTACGCGCGCGCCGCGACTCTGCGGCTGTAGAGTCCGCCCTCGCACGACTGAAGGAGGATGCGGCCCGCGACGACCGGAACCTGATGTATCCGATCGTCGAGGCTTCCAAGACGTACGTGACGATGGGGGAGATGTGCGAAGCGCTCAGAGGCGTCTGGGGCGTTTGGCGAGAGACACCGGTCTTCTAGGGGTCATAGGTGGTGTGTGCTTCGCGGCTTCCACGGCCGAAGCTGCGTCTACGCCCCAGCAGTTCCGGCTGACCGTCAGCGCAACCTCCGTGGCCGAGTTCGACCACACAGGTCCCTCGATGAGCGCGCTCGACTGCGAACGCTCGCAGCGCGCGGTGGGGCTCCGGACGGCCGTCTTCCGCTCCGGCCGCGCGATGCTGGTCCGCTTCGTCGGCTCGCGTCTGCAGCCGGTCGTGCTCCGCGACCTGCGGGGAACGGTGAGGCTCGCCGGCGCGAACACCGCGAACGAGGTCTGCGCGAGCGGCGGCGAGACGCACACGCCTGAGCCCTGCTCGACGACGACGCGAAGCTTTCACGGCGCGCGCGTGTCGTTCAGGAGCTTCGGGCCCGGCTCGATCGCCGTCGGCACGCCGCGGGTGACGCTCCGCCGCAGCCGGTGTCCGAGCGAGCCGGACGAGATCGTCGCTTTCCCGCTCGGGCCGGCGCCCGGCCCGCTGCACGTCTCCCAAGCGCTCCTGGCCGATCCGCGGACGAAAAGGATCACCCTCACCGCGGGCGCGTCGCGGATCAAGCGCTACGGCGAGCCGGAGGCCGGGATCGTCCGGGTGCGAACCTCCTGGAAGCTCACGCTCGTGCGTACGGGCCGCTAGTGACCTCGTAAAGCTGTCCGTCCGGCGCGCGGAAGTACGCCCAGCGGAACTGGCCCGCGCTGCGAACCTCCGACACCTCCACTCCGGCAGATTGCAGCTCTTCGGCGGCCGCGCCGGCATCGTCGACGAGGAAGCCGGCGGCGACTCCATCCGGCTGCCCACCGCCGGGATGATTCGGATCGAAGACTTCGAACGTGTCGCCGTTCGGGAGCACGAAGACCGCGAGGCCGTCCGCGGCGTGCCGGCGCTCGAGGCCGAGGACGTTCTGCGCAAAGGCGGCCATCTCGTCGAACTGCGGCGTGCGCGTCCCGACCCAGACCACGCCTTTCAGCTCCATGGAGGCGAGACTAAACTCCGCCGTCGTGGCGCGGAAGATCAGAGTCGTCATTGCGAAGCCCGGGCTCGACGGGCACGACCGCGGTGCAAAGATCATCGCCCGCGCGTTGCGCGACGCCGGCATGGAGGTCATCTACACGGGCTTGCACCAGACGCCCGAGCAGATCGTCGAGACGGCGATCCAGGAGGATGCCGACGCCGTCGGCATCTCGATCCTCTCGGGCGCGCACATGACGCTCGTGCCGCGCATCCTCGACGGGCTGAAGGAGAACGGGGCGGATGATGTGCTCGTCGTCGTCGGCGGCACGATCCCGCGTGAGGACACGGAGCAGCTGAAGCAGCTCGGCGTCGCCGAGGTGTTCGGCCCCGGCGCAGCGACGAGCGAGATCGTCGACTTCCTGAAGGGGAAGGTGCCGGTCACGTGATCCGGGTCGACCGCGAGGAGGCGGTCGCAGTCGTCACCGTCGACCGGCAGGAGGCGCTCAACGCGCTCGACGTCGCCACGCTCACGGAGCTGCGCGACCGCCTTCGTGACATCGCCGGCGACGACGAGGTGCGGGCCGTCGTTCTGACGGGGGCGGGGGAGAAGGCTTTCGTCGCCGGCGCCGACATCAAGTACATGAGCGGGCTCGATGTCGAAGGCGCCAAGGCGTGGGGGGCGCTCGGGCACGAGGCGGGACGGCTGCTGGAGGCGATGCCGAAGCCGACGATCGCCGCCGTCAACGGATTCGCGCTCGGCGGCGGCTGCGAGCTCGCGCTCGCCTGTGACATCCGCTACGCGGCGAGCGCCGCGAAGCTCGGTCAGCCGGAGGTGAACCTCGGGATCATCCCGGGCTGGGGCGGGACGCAGCGGCTGGCCCGGGTGTGCGGGCTCGGCATCGCCAAGGAGCTGATCTTCACCGGCCGGATCGTCGCTGCCGAAGAAGCGCTGCGGATCGGCCTCGTCAACGCGGTGCACGATCCCGTCGTCGAAAAGGCGCGCGAGACGGCGGTGCTGCTCGCAGCGAAGAGCCCGATTGCCCTCCGCGTGATGAAGGACCTCGCGAACCGCGCCCTCGGCGGCGACCACGGCGCGAACCTCGACGCCGAGGGCGAGTCCTTCGGGGAGCTGTTCGCGAGCGATGACGCGAAAGAGGGCATGACGGCGTTCGTCGAGAAGCGCCAAGCGGTCTTTCGCGGCAGCTGAAGTCTCAGCCGAGCTGGATCAGCGCCGCCGAGAGCGCCCCGTCGTCACCGCGCTGCGCCTTGAGCGTGGCGGGAGCGGGCTGCGTCCAGACGACGATCTTCTGTCCCTTCGTCGCGAGCGTCACGCTGGCGACAGTGCGGAGCGTCGGGGTAACGGTCTGCACGAGGGACGTCTCCGGCACCGACACCGTGATCGGCCGGTTCAGCTTCGTGAGCGTCAGCGCCGTCGGCCAGGCCTGCGACGTCGCGACGTTCAGCGTCACCTGGGCGGCATCCGCCGACACCACCGTGCCGGTGAGCGTCAGCGAGAACGGCGTGCCCGCCTTCCCGGCGAACAGCAGCTTGTACGCCTTTTGCAGGTACGGATACGGGCTCACCGCCTTGCCGCCGCCGGGATGCACTTCGAAGTGCAGGTGCGCATGGCCGCCGTCGGCGTCGCCGGAGTCGCCGACATAGCCGATCTGCTGCCCTGCCTGCACGCGAGCGCCGTTTCGCACCGTGTACGCGACGCCTTTCACGCACTTGCCCCGGTTGTCGTTCTTCGCGGTCAGGTCGTTGTTGAGGTGGATGTAGTAGTAGATCGTCCCGCTGACGCCGTAGAGGTAGAGCATGCAGCCGGCGGTGCGCGAGGTCGTCCAGTACTTCACGGTGCCCGCCTCGGCTGCGACCGCCGGCGACTTCTTCGTCGCCATCAGGTCGTTGCCCTGATGAGCTCCGCCTGCGCGCGGCGCGCCGAAGTCGTCGACGTACTGCACCTGCCCGACGACCGGGAAGACGATGTGGTCCGGCACCTTCGGCGGCGCTGCACCGGCGGTCCCGGCTGCAAGGCCGAGTGTCACGGCCAGGAAAAGCACCCCTCGGGCTGTCGTCCGGTGGCGTCTCATACGAGAACGAACGCTCCGGTTCGCGTCCGAAGGGGCGCAGACTAGCAGGGAGTTCGGAGCTTCTCCTCGCCCGAGTAGAGTGGCCTCCGCATGAAGATCGCCGTCTGCGTCAAGCAGGTGCCGGAGGGAAACCGCCGGCTCGACCCCGACACGAAGCGACTCGACCGCTCCGGGGAGGGCGCGCTCAACCCTTTTGACACGAACGCCGTCGAGGAGGCCCTGCGCCTGAAGGACGCGACGGGCGCGGGCGAGGTCGTCCTCGTCTCGATGGGCCCGGCGAAGGCGCAGGACGCGCTCCGCAAGGCGCTCGCGATGGGCGCCGACCGCGCAGTGCTCGTCTCCGACGACGAGGCGGCGGGGGCGGATCTCGTCGCGACGAGCGCGGTGCTCGCGAAAGCCCTCGAGCGTGAGAGCGCAGACCTGATCCTGTTCGGCCAGCAGGCGAACGACTCCGACGGCGCCGTGCTGTGGGCGGCCGTGGCCGACCGCCTGCGCCTGCCGGTTGTCTCGCAGGCCGCGGAGGTGACGCACGAGGACGGCACGCTGACGGTCAAGCGCCAGACGGAGTTCGGCTACGACGTGATCGAGACGCCGACGCCGGCTGTGATCGCTGTGTCGGACGCGATCAACGAGCCGCGCTACCCGTCGCTCAAGGGGATCATGGGTGCGAAGTCGAAGCCGCAGGAGACGGTGTCGCTCGCCGATCTCGGTGCCGACGCTGCGGCGGCGCGAACCGAGGTGTACGCGCTGAACGATCCGCCGGCGCGGGGGGAGTCGCGCAAGCTCGACGACGACGGGAACGCGGCGCAGGCGATCGTCGACTTCCTCGCAGAGAAGAGGCTCGTGTGAGCACGCTCGTCTTCCTCGAGCATCACGGCGACGAGCTCCTCAAGGCGTCGCTCGGCGTTCTCTCGAAGGCGTCGGCGCTCGACGGCGAGGTCGCCGGCGTCGTGATCGGCGCCAACGTTCGCGGCGCGGCCGAGGGAGCCGGCGCGTTCGGCGCCGCCAAGGTCTACGTCGCCGACGATCCGCAGCTCGAGGCACCGCTGCCGCAGCCGCGGGTCGACGTCCTCGCGCAGCTCGTCCGCGATCACGACGTCGACACCGTGCTCTTCGCGAACTCGGTGCTCGCCGCGGACGTCGCTGCGGGTCTCGCCGCCCGCCTCGACGCAGGGCTGAACTGGGACCTCGTCGATCTCGTGCAGGAAGACGGCAAGCTCGTCGGCAAGCGCCCGGCGCTGCAGGACACCGTCTACGCCGACGTCGGCTGGACGTCGGAGCCGCGGCTCGCCCTCTTCCGGTCGGGGTCCTTCGATCCGAGCGAGAGCGGCGGCACCGCCGAGATCGAGGACATCCAGGTGTCGCTCGAGGACTTCTCCACGTCGGCGCGGATGATCGACCAGGCACACGAGGAGAGCTCGGGACCGTCGATCGAGGACGCGGAGATCATCGTCGCCGGCGGCCGCGGTCTCGGCGGCCCGGAGAACTTCACGCTGGTCGAGGAGCTGGCGAAGGCGCTCGGCGGCGCTGTCGGCGCCACGCGCGCCGTCGTGGACGCCGGCTGGTACCCGTACTCGACGCAGGTCGGCCAGACCGGCAAGACGGTGGCGCCGAAGCTCTACGTGGCGTGCGGCATCTCCGGCGCCATCCAGCACAAGGTCGGCATGCAGAGCTCCGGCGTGATCGTCGCCATCAACAAGGACCCGAACGCCCCGATCTTCGAGTTCTCCGATCTCGGCGTCGTCGGCGACGTGCACGAGATCGTGCCGAAGCTGACGGAGCTCGTGCGCGCGCGCAAAGGCTCGTGAAGCCGGCGGAGTACCCGCCGCCGTTCGACGCGGGCGACTTCGTCGCCGCGCCGAGCGATCCGGAGGACGAGCGGATCGAGGTCGGGATCCTCGTCGTCGGCGCCGGTCCCGCCGGGCTCGCGTGCGCGATCCGTCTCGGGCAGCTGCTGGAGAGCGCACCGGAGATCCGCGAGCGGCTGGGTGAGGTGCCGGTCGCGGTGCTCGAGAAGGGCAAGCAGCCGGGCTCGCACCTCCTGTCGGGCGCGGTCGTCAACCCGCGCGCGCTCCGCCGGCTGTTCAAGGGGCGCAAGCGCATCGACGAGATGCCGTTCTACGGGCCCGTCGCGCACGAGTCGGTCTACTTCCTCACCCCGAAGCGCGCGCTGCGGATCCCGGCGCCGCCGACGATGAAGAACGAGGGCAACTATGTCGCGTCACTGTCGCGACTGGGCCGCTGGCTCGCCGAGGAGGCGGAGTCGGGCGGCGCGATGATCCTCCCGGAGACGTCCGCCGTGAAGCTACTCGCAGCCGACGGCCGCGTCCGCGGCGTCCGCACCGGCGACAAGGGCCGCGGGCGCGAGGGCGAGGAGCTCGGCAACTTCGAGCCAGGCGCCGACGTCGTCGCCCGCGTCACGGTGCTCGCGGAGGGGACACAGGGTCACCTCACCGGCGTCGCGCTGAACCGTTTCGGGCTCAGCGGCGAGAACCCCCAGGTCTGGGCGCTCGGTGTCAAGGAGGTCTGGAAGGTCGCGCGCCCGCTCGACCGCGTCATCCACACGATGGGCTGGCCGTTGCGAGCCGCCGCCAAGTACCGCGAGTTCGGCGGCTCGTTCATCTATCCCATGGGCGAGGGCATGGTCACGGTCGGAATGGTCGTCGGGCTCGACTACCGCGACGCGGAGCTGTCGGTGCACGACCTGCTGCAGGAGCTGAAAACGCACCCGCTCGTGCGGAAGCTCCTCGACGGCGGCGAACGGATCGCGTGGGGCGCGAAGACGATCCCCGAAGGCGGGTTCCTGTCGCTGCCGAAGCAGCTGCACGCGCCGGGCCTGCTGATCTGCGGCGACGGCGCCGGGCTGGTCAACGTCCCCGCGCTCAAGGGGATCCACTACGCGATCGAGTCCGGCTCGCTCGCAGCGGAGGCGGCGTTCGCCGCCCTGCAGCGTGGGCAGACGCCGTCGACACCCGGCGCGCTCGCCGTGTACGACGAGGCGCTGCGGCAGAGCTTCGTCTGGAAGGACCTGCGGGAGGTTCGCAACATGCGGCAGGCGTTCGGCCGCGGCTTCTGGCTCGGCGGCGCTGCTGCCGGCGCGATGACGGCCACGAAGGGCCGGTTCCCGCGCGGCGACGCGCGCACGGAGCGCGACACGGAGCAGGAGCTGATCCGCACCGACCGCGCGCAGGCCTATCCGGCTCCCGACGGGAAGCTGACGTTCGACAAGCTCTCGTCCGTCTTCGCGTCCGGAAACAAGACACGCGACGACCAGCCGAACCACATCGCGATCCGCCGCGACGTCCCGTCCGAGCTGGCGCAGATGTGGGAGCGCCTCTGCCCTGCGCAGGTGTACGAGGCCACCGGCGACGGCGTCGCGGTGACGCCGTCGAACTGCGTGCAGTGCGGCGCGATCACCGCCAAGGGGGGCCGGCTGACGCCGCCGGAAGGCGGCAGCGGGCCTGAGTACACGGTGACGTGAACCGATCGGCGGCTCCCGCCGTAGAACGACCATGTACCGACGACTGCTCATCGCGGCTCTGCCGCTGCTGCCGGTGATCCTCGCCGGCTGCGGCAAGGGCGGCGGCTACTAGAACCCGTACGATCCCGGCGTGGCGACGACGGGATCGCTCCTCTCGCTCGATGACGTCCACCGCGCACGCGAGCGCATCGGCGGACGGCTGCACCGCACGCCGCTGCTGACCTCCGCGACGCTGTCGAAGCAAGTCGGCGCGGACGTCCGTTTCAAGGCGGAGCTGCTGCAGCGCACCGGCTCGTTCAAGCCGCGCGGCGTGCTGAACAAGCTCGCGACGCTGAGCGGCGAGGAGAAGCAGCGCGGCGTGATCTCGATCTCCGCGGGCAACCATGCGCAGGCACTCGCGTACGCGTCGGCGGTCGAGGGCATCGACGCGCTCGTCGTGATGTGGGAGACCGCGAGCCCGATGAAGATCGCGGCGGCGCGCGGCTACGGCGCGACGATCGACACGGAGGCGCCCGACATCCCCGCGGCGTTCGAGCGGCTCGACGAGCTGCTCGAGTCGACCGGGCGGACGCTCGTGCATCCCTACGACGACCCGCTCGTGATGGCCGGCCAGGGGACGGTCGGCGTCGAGATGCTCGAGGACGCCCCGGAGGCCGACCTCGTCCTCGTGCAGGTGGGGGGCGGCGGCCTCGTCTCGGGCATCGCGACGGCGGTGAAGGAGATGAACCCCGACGCGCGGGTCGTCGCGGTCGAGCCCGAGCGCTCGCCGGCGCTGCACGAGAGCCTCAAGCGCGGCGAGCCCGTCACCGTCGAGGCGAAGTCGATCGCCGACGGCCTGAACGGGCCCTATGCGGGTGCGAACTGCGTGCGCGTCTGCACGGCGCTCGGCGTGGAGTCGGTGCTGGTCTCGGAGGACGCGCTTCGCGAGGCGTTTCGCTTCATGTACGGCCGGATGAAGCTCGCCTGCGAGGTGGCGGGCGCCGCCACGGCGGCTGCGCTTCTGTCCGGCGTCGTCGTGCCGGAACCGGGCCAGACGGTCGCCGCGGTCGTCTCGGGCGGCAACGTCGCACCCAAAACGGCCGTTGCTATCCTGGCTCCAGACCAAGATGAAGCCTGACATTCACCCCGAATACGTCCTCGCGACCGTGACGTGCTCCTGCGGGAACACGTTCCAGACGCGTTCCACGAAGCCCGAGCTCCATGTCGAGATCTGCTCGAACTGCCACCCGTTCTACACCGGCAAGCAGAAGCTCGTCGACACCGGCGGCCGGGTCGAGCGGTTCCAGCGCCGGCTCGAGAAGGCCGGCGGCGCCCGCCGCGGCTA
>DATCYR010000059.1:0-80433 GCA_036526315.1 Gaiellaceae bacterium
GTGCTGCCCGTGCTCGCGTACGGCGTCACGGGGTTCTCCATGTTCCCCGGCAGTCCCACCCTGCAGCCGGACACGTACGCCGCCGTCCTGCGCGACCTCTTGAGCTCGCTGCACGCGCAGGGATTCCGCCGGTTCTTCGTCGCCAACGGCCACAGCGGGAACGAGCCCGACGCGGCGCTTGCCTGGGCGGAGGCGACCGCGGGCGCGGAGGTCATCTGGCACGAGGTGTGGGACGGCCGGCCGGACGAGGTCGCGTCGGCGATCGACGCCGACTACGACCACGCCTCCTGGTCGGAGAACTTCCCGTGGACGCGGCTCGACGGCGTCGCCTCGCCGCCTGGGCGAAAGCCGCCGTACACCCGGCCGACCGTGAACAGCGACGCGGCGTGGCGCGACGCGCTCGGTGACGGATCGTTCGGCGGCCCCTACGAGGTCCCGGACGAGGACGTGCTGCGCGTCTGGAACGTCGCCGTCGAGGAGCTACGAGCCCGGCTCGCCTCAGGCTGGACGTAGGCTCGGCCGGCCAGACCGTCTGCGCGTGTGCATCCCGGTACGGATTCGCGAGAGCGGTGGTGGCGAGCTGCGGAACGCCGCTGTCCGCCAGCAGTCGAGCGTGTCGGCGTGGCCGTCGAATACCAGAAGTGCGCGAGCAGCTGGTCGTAGCACGACGTCACTAGGCTCTGAGCATGCACCACGACCACGACCACCGGCTCGTCGCCGACCGGCGTGCGCTCAGGATCGCCCTCGCCCTCGTCGCCTCGATCATGGTGGCGGAGGTCGTCGCGGGCGTCGTCGCGCACTCGCTCGCACTCCTCGCCGACGCGGGGCACATGCTCACCGACGTGGCGGCGCTCGCCTTCGCGATGGTGGCCGCGGGTATGGCCGCGCGCCCGGCCGCCGGCCGCTGGACGTTCGGCTACTCGCGGCTCGAGATCCTCGCCGCACAGGCGAACGGCATCACGCTCGGCCTGCTCGCCGTGTGGATCGTCTGGTCGGCGATTCACCGCCTGATCGATCCGCATGACGTTCGGGGCGGCGTCGTCCTGTTCGTGGCGCTCGCGGGCGCGCTGGCCAGCCTCGCGGCGGCCTATGTTCTCGCGCGCGGGAGCAAGGAGAGCCTCAACGTCCGCGGGGCGTTCCTGCACGTGGCCACGGACGTCGCCGCGTTCGCGGCCGCGGCCCTTGCGGGCGGCCTGATCCTCGCGACGGGCTGGAACCGGCTCGACCCGATCGCCAGCCTCTTCGTCGCGGCGCTGATGCTGTGGTCGAGCGCCCAGCTGCTCCGCGAGTCGACGAAGATCTTCCTCGAGCGCGCCCCGGACGACGTCGATCCCGAGGCGATCGGGCAGGCGCTCGTCCACGAGAGCGGCGTCGTCGAGGTCCACGACCTCCACGTCTGGACGGTCACGAGCGGCTTCCCGGCGCTGTCCGCGCACGTGCTCGTCGAGCCCGGCGCCGACTGCCACGCGGCTCGCCGCCGGCTGGAGCAGGTCCTCGGCGACCGCTTCGGCGTGACCCACACGACGCTGCAGGTCGAGCACGCCGAGCCTGCGACGACCCGCGTCTCGCTCGGAGACGCGGTGGCTCGCCGCACGCCCGTCGAGCGCCGCTAGAGTCCGCCGGTGCCCAGCCTGGCAGGCAAGTCGGCCGTCGTCACCGGCGCGTCCAGCGGCATCGGTGCGGCGACCGCGGAGGCGCTCGCAGCCGAGGGCGTGCGCGTCGTCGGCGGCGCGCGCCGGACGGATCGGATCGCGCCCGGAATCGCGCGGCTCGAGCTCGACGTGACCGATCCGGCGAGCTGCGAGCACTTCGTGCGGGCGGCGGTCGACGAGCTGGACGGCATCGACATCCTCGTCAACGCCGCCGGCCTCGCACTCGGGCGCGACCCGTTCGACGAGAGCAGCGAGGAGGACGAGCGGCTCGTGCTCGACACGAACGTCAACGGGCTGATCAGGATGACGCGGCTCTGCCTCCCGCACGTACGCGACGACGGGCACATCGTCAACATCGGCTCCGTCGCGGGACGCCAGGCGTACGAGAAGGGGTCGCTCTACGTCACCTCCAAGTTCGCCGTCCGCGGCTTCACCTACGCGCTGCGAGAGGACCTGCTCGGCCGCCCGATTCACATCTGCACCGTCGATCCCGGCCTCGTGCAGACGGACTTCTCGCTCGTGCGCTTCCGCGGCGACGCCGACACGGCGCGCAAGGTCTACGAAGGCGTCGAGGCGATGAGGCCTGAGGACATCGCAGACTGCATCGTCTTCGTCGTCACGCGGCCTGCGCGCGTGAACGTCGACGAGTTGGTCGTCAAGGCCCTTGCACAGTCGTCCGGCGGTCGCATACTGCGAACCGAGAGCTGATGAGCGGCGAGCTCCGTATCCTCGAAGGCGCGACCTTCTGCATCTGCGATTTGCTCGGCGATCTGCACGGCAACGTCGAGGGGCTGTTCACGGAGGACACGCGCTTCCTCTCGATGCTCAAGCTGACGATCAACGGGCAGCGCCCGCTGCTGCTGTCGTCGGACAAGATCGAGTACTTCTCCGCTGCGTTCTTCATGCGCAACCCGCTGACGGACGGCCTGGCGCCCGACGTCCTCTCGATCCGACGCGAGCGCTTCGTCGGCGACGGGATGCAGGACTCGTTCACGATCCAGAACCAGAGCATGGAGCGCGTCGAGTTCGACGTCGAACTCGACGTCGGTGCCGACTTCGCCGACATCTTCGCCGTCAAGGACTTCGACTTCGCGCTCGGCGACCCGCTGCGCGCGAAGCCGCTGCCGCAGCCGCGACCGGTCGAGTATGAGCCCGAGCGGAACCAGTTCCTGATCGCCGACAACGGGGAGCTTCCGCTCAAGACGCAGGTGATCTTCTCCGAGCGCGGCACCGTGGACGGGTCGAGGATGGTCTTCCATCTGTCGCTCGAGCCACGGGAACGCTGGGGCCTGCACGTCGAGGTGTTCCCGCTGCCCGACGGTGAGCTCGTCGCCCCCCGCTTCGCCGAGCTGCGCTTCGGCGAGGAGGTCGGGCGCGTCCGCGACTCGCTCGCCGCGTGGCAGCTGCGCGTGCCGCAGCTTCGTTCCTCGTGGGACGCGCTCTCGCGAGCGTTCGGCCAGTCCGTCTCCGACCTCGCATCGCTGCGGATGCGCTCGGACAACGGTGCGATCGGCAGGCTGCCGGGCGCAGGCGTGCCGTGGTTCATGACGGTGTTCGGCCGCGACACGATCATCACGTGCCTGCAGACGCTGCTCTTCGGACCGGAGCTCGCGCGCACGGCGCTCGAGGTGCTCGCCGACCTGCAGGCGACGGAGGACGACCCGTCGCACGACGCCGAGCCCGGCAAGATCGTGCACGAGGTGCGGCACGGCAAGGCTGCGCGGACGTGGCACGAGCGCTACTACGGCACGGTCGACGCGACGCCGCTCTACCTCGTCCTCCTGTCGGAGGTCTGGCGCTGGACCGACGACGCCGCGCTCGTCCGCGACCTGAAGGGGCCGGCACTCGCGGCGCTCGACTGGATCGAGAAGTACGGCGACCGCGACGGCGACGGCTTCGTCGAGTACGAACGGCGCACCGAGCACGGGCTCGAGAACCAGTCGTGGAAGGACTCGTGGGACTCGCAGCGCTTCCACGACGGCACGCTTGCGAAGACACCGATCGCGCCGTGTGAGGTGCAGGGGTACGTCTACGACGCGAAGCGGCGCGTCGCCGAGCTCGCCCGCGACGTCTGGCGCGACCGCGAGCTCGCTAACCGGCTGGAGCGCGAGGCCGACGAGTTGCGCAAGCGCTTCGACGAGGCGTTCTGGGTCGACGAGCGCGGCGGCTTCTACGCGCTCGCGCTCGACGGCGACAAGGCGCAGGTCGACTCGCTCTGCTCGAACATCGGCCACCTGCTCTGGAGCGGGATCGTCCCGCCGAAGCGCGTCGACGCCGTCGTCGACCAGCTGATGGGGGACGACCTCTGGTCGGGGTGGGGCGTGCGGACGATGTCGACGGCCGACGCCGGCTACAACCCGCTCTCGTACCACAATGGCACCGTGTGGCCGCACGACAATTCGCTGATCGCCGCCGGCCTCGCGCGCTACGCGCGCTGGCCCGAGGCGCAGCGCGTCGTTCAGCGCATGCTCACGGCGGCGCAGCACTTCCACTACCAGCTGCCGGAGGTGTTCGCGGGCATGCGCCGCTCCGAGACGCCGTTCCCGATCGCCTACCCGACGGCCGCACGGCCGCAGGCGTGGGCCGCCGGCACGCCCGTGCTGCTCCTGCAGGCGCTGCTCGGCCTGCAGCCGGACCGCCGTCGGCACGCACTCGAGACGGTCGCGCCGCAGGAGCTGCCGTCGTGGGCCGGAACGATCCGCCTCTCAGGGATCCGCGCGTTCGGGACGCAGTGGGACGCCCGGCTCGAGGACGGGGTCGTGCGGGTGGACGCGGCGTGAAAATCGCCGTCCTCGCGCCTGCGTGGTTCGCGGTTCCGCCGACGGGCTACGGCGGCATCGAGTGGGTCGTCGCGCTGCTCGCCGACGGTCTCGTCGACGCCGGACACGACGTGACGCTGTTCGCGTCGGGCGACTCGCGCACCAAGGCGAAGCTCGCCGCGGTCTTCCCGGAGGCGCCGAGCCGGCAGATCGGCCGCACGTTCTGGGAGCTGAAGCACGCGCTGTCGTGCTTCGCGCGCGCGGACGAGTTCGACATCATCAACGACCACACGGGGATGCTCGGCGCGGTGCTCGGAGCGACGACCCCGACGCCGCTCGTCCACACCGTGCATGGGCCACTAGACGGGGAGCCCGGCGAAATCTACGAGCTGATCGCGCAGGTCGCACCGCAGGTCGGCCTGATCTCGATCTCGATGAATCAGCGCAAGCCGCTGCCGAACCTCAACTGGGTCGGCAACTGCCCCAACGCGCTCGACTTCTCGGTGTACCCGTGCAAGCCGCACCGCGGCAACTACCTCCTTTTCCTCGGCCGGCTGAGCCCGGACAAGGGCGCGCACCGCGCGGTGGCCGTTGCGATGCAGACGGGGATGCCGCTCAAGATCGCCGGGAAGATGCAGGAGCCGAAGGAGCGGGAGTACTTTCACGAGCTCGTCGAGCCGCACCTCGTCGACGGCATCGAGTATCTCGGCGAGGTCACGCACGGCGAGAAGGTCGAGCTCTTGCAGAACGCCCGCGCGACGCTCTTCCCGATCGAGTGGGAGGAACCGTTCGGGCTCGTGATGATCGAGTCGATGGCGTGCGGCACACCGGTGATCGCGACGCGCTGGGGCGCCGTCCCCGAGGTCATCGAGGACGGTCGCAGCGGCATCATCGTCGACAGCTACTCGGAGATGCCCGCCGCGCTGGAGCGGGCGGATGCGCTCGACCCGCTCGAGCTGCGGCACTACGTCGAGCAGGAGTTCTCGCCCGAGCGGATGGTTCGGGACTACCTGGCGGCCTACGAGGTCGCCATCGCGGCGGCAGCCGGCAGCCGGTAGTTCCTGACGGCCGGCACGGCGAACACGACTGCGGTCGTGACAAGGATCCAGACCGCACCGAAGACGAGGTACGTCGACATGCCGACGGCCGCGGCGATCGGGCCGGCGAGCGCGTAGCCGAGGGGCAGGAAGACCATCGCGCACATCCAGCTGTAGGCGCTGACGCGGCTGAGCTTGTCCGGCGCGATCGCCCGCTGCACGCCGGTCTCGAAGATGACGGAGCCGAGCGAGAACGAGAAGCCGGCGATCACGGCAGCGGCCGCGATCAGCACGAACGACGCATGCGCGGCGAGCAGGATGCTCTGGACCGACGTGAGCGCGAAGATCGCGCCGACCATGACCCATGGCCGTGCCGGGCGTACGCGCAGGCCGACGAGCGCCCCGAGCAGGGCGCCGATCCCTTCGCCCGTCACGACCGTCCCCCACTGCGCCGCGCCGCCGAGCTCGTGCTTCGCGATGTACGGCCCAAGCACGAAGAACGGTGCGTACGTGATGAGGAAGTACAACGCGATCCAGACGTTCAGCAGCCACACCCAGGTGTGCTCCGTCCACGCTTGCCAGCCTTCGCGCAGCTCGTGCAGGAAGTTCGGAGTCGCTGCGCTGCGCGCGCGTGCAGAAAGGCTGATGCCGAAGAGCAGGAGCGCGCTGGCCGCGTAGGAGCCGGCGTCGACGAGGAGCGCCGTCCCGGGACCGATCGTCGCCACGATCGCGCCGCCCGTCGCCGCGCCGAGCGGGAACGAGACGTACCGCGCGATCCCCATCAACGCATTCGCCTGCTGGAGGCGCGAGCGCTCGACGACCTCCGGCACGAGGCCGCTCGACGCGGGCGAGTAGAACGCCGTCGCGGCCCCGCCGAGCGCCTGAAGGACGAACAGGTGCCAGACCTGCGCATGTCCGGTCAGCAGCAGCAGGCCCATCGCGGTGCGCACGCAGACATTCGCGACGTCGGAGCTCACCATCACGAGCCGCCGCGGCAGCCGATCGGCCACGACGCCGCCGACGAGCAGCGCGGCGACCTGGGCGACCGTCCAGCACGCGAAGGCGATTCCCGTGTCGGTGGCCGAGCCGGTGAGATCGAGCACGGCGAAGGCGACGGCGATCGGTGCGAGGTACGTCCCGAAGTACGAGATCGCGCGCGCGGCCAGCAGCAGGAAGAAGTTACGTCCCACGGCGCTTGTCCCAGTAACGCTTCAGGCCGGCGTAGGACTGCCAGAACGGCATCGCGCGGTCGTAGCTCTCGTCCATGTCCCGCCCGACAGTCCGCGTGAACTCCTCTTCTGTTACACCCTCGAGCGCCACCCACTCTTCGAGCCGCCGGCGAAGCTCGGCCAGGTGGCGCGCGACGTCGTCGGCGACGCCGAAGTGGACGAGCGCGAGGCGCGCCGGCACGCGCCGCTCGATCTCGTCGAGCGTGGCCAGCCACGTCTGCAGATCGAACTCCGGCGGCGGCGTCGGCGGCAGCACCTCGCGATGCGGTTGGATCCGCACGCCGGCGGCGTCGCCGGCGTAGAGCGTTCCGTCGTCGGCGAGGTAGCAGACGTGATGTGACGCGTGCCCCGGTGTCGGGAAGCAGTCCAGGCCGAGCACGCGGTCGGCGACCACGCGCACGTTCGCTTCCGGAACAGGCGCCAGTTCCCCCCAGAGGTCGTCGAACGCGTCGCCGTAGAGGCGGCGCGCGCTCGCCTCGAGCCGGCTCGGGTCGACCAGGTGCGGTGCGCCGACTGCCGACACGTGGACGGCGAGCGCCGGCTGCTCGCGCACGAGGACGCCCGCGGCGCCCGCATGGTCGAGGTGGATGTGCGAGAGCAGCAGGTGGCGGATGTCCGCGAGCGCGAGGCCGCGGTCCCGCAGCCCGTTCTTCAGCGCCTCGACACACGTGCTCGGCCCGCAGTCGAAGATGGCCGGGCCGTCGGCCGTGTCGACGAGATACGAGCCGATGACGCGCGGCGCGCCGAGGTGGAAAAGATCGAGCGGTTCCGTGACGCTAAGCGTGCGTCGCTGACCGGACGAGCGCCGCCTCGAGATCGGCGACGAGATCCTCCGCCGACTCGAGGCCGACGGAGAGCCGGATCAGGTTCTTGGGCGCGGCAAACGGCGCATCGGCGGTCGACGCGTGCGTCATCCGCGCCGGATGCTCGATCAGGCTCTCGACGCCGCCGAGCGACTCCGCCAGCTTGAAGATCTTCGTGCGCGCGACGAGCCCGACCGCCTCCTCTTCGGACTCGACGAGGAACGAGATCATCCCGCCGAAGTGCCGCATCTGCTTCGCCGCGACCGCATGCCCGGGGTGCGTTGGCAGGCCGGGGTAGAGGACGCGCTCGACGAGCGGGCTGCGGGAGAGCCAGAGCGCAACGACCTCGGCGTTGTCGCAGTGCCGCTGCATCCGCACGGCGAGCGTCTTGATCCCGCGCAGCACGAGCCAGCAGTCGAACGGCCCGGGCACGGCGCCCAGCGACTTCTGCAGGAACTGCAGACGCTCGGCGATCGTCGGGTCGTTCGTCGCCGCGAAACCGCCGATCACGTCCGAGTGGCCGCCGAGGTACTTCGTCGTCGAGTGGACGACGATGTCGGCGCCGAGCTCGAGCGGCCGCTGCAGGTACGGCGTCGCGAACGTGTTGTCGACGACGACGAGGGCGCCGACCGCGTGCGCGGCCTCGACCGCTGCGCGGATGTCGATCACGTTGAGGAGGGGGTTCGTCGGCGTCTCGAGCCAGACGATGCGCGTCCGCTGGTCGAGATGCTCGGCGAGGTTGTCGCCGATCTCGGCCGCCGGCAGCCACGTGAACTCGTAGCCCTTCGGCTCGTACACCTGGGAGAACATGCGGTAGACGCCGCCGTAGACGTCGTTGACGGCGACGATCCGGTCGCCCGGCGATACGAGGTGCATGATCGTCGTCACCGCGCCGAGCCCGGAAGCGAACGCGAGGCCGTGCTCTGCCGACTCGAGCGACGCCAGGCAGAGCTGGAGCGCAGTGCGCGTCGGATTGCCGACGCGCGAGTAGTCGTAGCCCTTGTGCTCGCCGACCGCTTCCTGCACGTAGGTGGAGGTCTGGTAGATCGGCACCGTCACGGCGCCCGTCGTCGGATCCGGCTCCTGTCCCTCGTGGATCGCGCGGGTCTCGAAGTCCATCAGTGCTCGATGCTACCCGCCCCGAGGAACGCCGCGAGCTCGCGCAGCGGCTTCGTGAGCGAGACCCTTCTCGCACCTGGCTCCCAGTGCAGCGACACTACGCGCAGCACTCCGCGCTTGCGGTCGAACACGGGCTCGATGCGTCCGATCAGCCGGTCGCCGCGCAGGATCGGCAGGACGTAGTAGCCGTACTCCCGTTTCGCCTTCGGGACGTACATCTCGAGCCGGTAGAAGAAGTCGAACAGGGCATGCGCGCGGTCGCGGTCGTGGATCAGCCGGTCGAACGGCGAGAGGAACGTCGTCCGCGGCGGCACGGGACCGTCGTTCGCATCCGGGTGCGCCTCCCACTCGCCGTCTCTGCGCAGCCGGACGCCGAGCGACCGCCAGCGCCGCTCTTCGAGCTCTCGTTGAGCTTCCGGCCACGGGATCGCTTCGACGTCCGGGTACCAGCGCTCCGCCAGGTCCCACAGGCGCTGGTTCCCGCGACGGCCGACCACGGCGACGACGCCGTGGGCCTCGAGGATCATCAGCATCAGCGCGACCTTGCGGCTGCCCCACCAGTCGTGCGGGTCGCGGGAGACCATCAGGTCCGCCGCGATGTCCCGTGAGAGCAGCGGCCCGCGCTGCTCGAGCTCCTCGAGGACGAACCGCTTGAAGCGGGCGTTCGTCTTCAGGAACTCCTCCTGGCGCTGCTCGTACAGCTGCTTCCCGCGGGGGCGCAGCATCCGCGCCCGGATCAAGGGGTAGTCCTCGATCGGGCGGATGAACGCGCTCCACTCGAAGAGCTGCCGCTCCTCCCACAGCAGCCGGTCGAGCTCCGTCGCGTCGAAGGAGCCGAGTCGGCTCCACAACACGAGGTGCTGGGGCGGCGCGACCGTCGAGATCGGGTCGATCTGCAGGAAGCCGAGCGTCCTGACCGTGTCGAGGACGGCTGTGGCGCTGCCGTCGAGCAGCTGTGCGTGCACGGCGATGCGGCGTGCCTGTGCGAGGCTCACGATCGTGGAGTTCACGGAGTTCGCACTCTCGCATCTCCCACCGCCGCCGCAGCGCGTGCTCGAGGTCGGCTGCGGCCATGAGGGTGGCGTCGCGCCAGGGCTCGCGGCCGCAGGCTACGACGTCATCGCGATCGACCCAGAAGCCCCGCACGGGCCGCTCTACCGGCGGGTCGCACTCGAGGACTTCGACGACCCGCGGCCGTTCGACGCAGTCGTCGCCGGCCGCGTCCTCCATCACGTCCACCCACTCGAGCCGGCACTCGACAAGCTGGCTCGGCTCGCGCCGCTCCTGGTCGTCGACGAGTTCGCGTGGAACCACATGGACGAGCCGTCGGTCGACTGGTACGAGCGCCAGCACCGGCTGCTCGTCGCCGCCGGCCGCGAGCCGAAGGGGCCGCCGGATCTGAGCGAGTGGCATCGCCGCCACAGCGACCTCCACCGCTACGAGACGCTGCGGGCGGCACTCGACCAGCGCTTCGAGGAGCTCCAATTCGAGTGGCGGCCGTTCCTCTACCGCTGGCTCGACGGTCCGGCGAGCGAGGGTCTCGAGGCGGCGCTCATCGACGCCGGCGCGATCCGCCCGATCGGGTTTCGCTACGTCGGCAGGACGAGGTCGAACCGGGCGCCCGAGTCGCCCTCCGGCTCGTAGACGAGGTCACCGCCGTGCGCGCGGGCGTACAGCCGCGCGATCGACAGGCCGAGCCCGGCGCCGGTTCCCGACTGACGGGCTGCATCGCTGCGCTGAAAACGGTCGAACAGCTGCGGGACGAAATCGGGGTCGATGCCGGTGCCGCTGTCGCGAACGGAGATGCAGAGCTGGGACTCGGTTTCGTGGGCGACGATCCGAATCGGCTCGGCTCCGTAGCGCAGTGCGTTCGTCAGCAGGTTGCCGATGACGCGTTCCAGCACCGCACGGTCGGCGACGACGGTCGTGTCCGGCGCGTCGATCTCGACCAGGTGCTCGCGGCCGAGCGCCGTTGCGTGCACGATGTGCTGGAGCTCGGAGCGCAACGCGAGCGGCTCCGGATCGACGCGGATCGCGGCGGCGTCGAGACGCGACATGTCGAGGAGCTGCTCGACGAGGCGGCTCATGCGCTCGGCCTGCTCGTGCAGCGTCTGCTGGAGCTGCTCGACCATCTCGGGCGCCAGCTGCCGGTGCGCGAGCGTTGCTGCGAGGCCGTAGACGGTGGCCGCGGGTGTCCGCAGCTCGTGCGCGGCCAGGGAGACGAACTCGCGCTGCAGCTCGGTCAGGCGGACGACCTCGTCGTATGCCAGCGCACGGTCGATGGCGATGGCGGCTCGGGCCGAGACGACCCGAAGGAGGTCGGCGTCGTCCGCACTGAAGATCCGCGGCGTCAGCGTCCCGACGTGCACGACGCCGAGCACCTTGTCGCCGACGAGCAGCGGCGCGCCGAGGAGCGACTTGACGCCCTTCTCGTGAAGGATCGGGTTGAGGACGTACGAGTGGTCGACGTCCTCGATCATCACGATGTCACGCGTCGCCGCGATGCGCCCCGCGAAGCCCTTGCCGTAGGGGATGCGCGTGCCGCGCTCCACCTCCTCCTCCAGGCCCTTCGCCGCGCGCGCGACGAGCTCTTCGCGCTCGGTGTCGAGCATCAGCAGGGCCGAGGTGTCCGCCTCGAGCGCGTCGCGGATGCGTGTGAGCAGCTCGTCGAGCAGCTCGTCCAGCCCGAGGTGCGCGAGCGCCGCGTCGGTGACGGCCTGGAGCTTCCGCAGCGCCTCGGTCGATGTCTCCTGGGCGGGGAATCCCACGCGCCCAGGATAGTGAGGGGTTGCGCTAGAGGACTGCGGCGGTTTGCTCGGCCCGCGCCTCGCGGTACTCGGGGCCGAGCGACGCCTCGAGCTTCGTCTCCAGCTCGCCGGCGGCCGCCAGCTCCTCCACGATGTCGGCGCCGCCGATCAGCTCGCCCTTGACGAACACCTGGGGAATCGTCGGCCAGCCGGAGATCGCCGAGAGCTCCTGCCGAATCGCCGGATCGGGGAGGACGTCGACCGCGGTCACGGGCGCACCTGCCTCGCGCAGCGCTCGCAACGCGCGGTCGGAGTTCCCGCACATGACGAACTGCGGCGTCCCTTTCATGAAGAGCGCAACCGGCTCGTTCTCGATCACGTCCTGAATCCGCTGCCGCAAGTCGCTCATTGGGTTCCTTTCGTCTTGATCCGGAGCTCGTGGATGGTGCCGTCGCGCAGCGGCTCCGCCAGTGCGTCGTTGACGAGCCGGTGCTGCTCGAGCAGCGGCAGCCCGTCGAAGCGCGGTGACGCGACGACCACCTGGAAGTGGTCGCCGCCGCCGGTGCGGTCCTCGACGAGTACCTCGGTCGCATCGGGAAACGCCTGGTGCAGCAGGTGCTGCAGCGGTTCGGTCGCCATGCTGCGATGGTAGCGGCGAGAATCGCGCCGATGGCGCGCCACGATCCGTACAAGAACTTCAACTTCCGCGTCGAGATCGCCGGCATGGCGGCCGCGAGCTGCAGCGAGGTCAGCGGGCTCGAGAGCGAGGTCGAGGTGGTCGACTACCGCGAGGGCGGTGAGCCGCTGCGAGTGCGCAAGCTGCCAGGGCTCCACACGTACGCGAACATCGTCCTCAAGCGCGGCATCACGCGCGACCTCGAGTGGTGGAACTGGCACAAGCAGGTGCTCGATGGGAACGTCCAGCGCCGCAACGGATCCGTCGTCCTGCTGGACGACCAGGGGCAGGAGCAGCTGCGCTGGAACTTCTTCGACAGCTGGCCCTGCAGGTACGTCGGCCCGACGCTCGACGCGAAAGGGAACGACGTCGCGATCGAGACTCTCGAGCTCGTGCACGAAGGGCTCGAGCGGGTCTAGTGCCTATGCGATCTGGCGCTGGTGCGCCAGGTACTCGAGCAGGTCCGAACGCGTCAGCACCCCGACCGGCTTCCCGTCGGTCGCCACGACGACCGCGTTCGTGCGGCCGGTCAGCGTGGCGAAGACCTCGTCGAGCGTCTGGCTCGCATCGACGGCGGCGAGCGGTGGCTGCATCGCCGCGGCGACGTCCTCGTGCAGCGCGTCCGGGTTCTTGAAGACGCGGTCGAGCAGGTCTCGGTCCTGCAGCGAGCCGATCACGTCGGCGAGCGACGCGACGCTGCCGTCGCGGACGACGGGTAGCTGCGAGATCGAGTAGCGCTGCATGACGTCGATCGCCTCGCCGACCTTCTGGTGCGCAGCGATCGTGACGAGCGCCGGCACCTCCGTCTCCTCGGCGCGCTTCGAGCGCAGTAGCTCGAGCACCGTCGGGGGCGGCACCCGCCTCTCGACGAACCCGTGCTCGAGCATCCAGTTGTCGTCGTAGAACTTGGACATGTAGGAGCGGCCGGAGTCGGGGATCATCGTCAGGATCGTCCCGTCGGCGCCGAACCGCTTCGCGACCTCGAGCGCGGCCCACACCGTCGTCCCGCCGGAGCCGCCGACGAGCAGCCCTTCCTCGCGCGCCAGCCGGCGGGCGGTGAGGAACGAGTCGCGGTCGGAGACACGAATCCACTCGTCGACGACGTTGGGATCCATCGTCTCGGGCCACGTGTCCTTGCCGATGCCCTCGACGAAGTACGGGTGGACGTCGCTCTCGTCGTGCGCCGTGTAGACGGAGCCTTCCGGGTCGGCGCCCACGATGAGCACCTCCGGCCTTCGCTCCTTGAAGTAGCGGCCGACGCCGGAGATCGTCCCGCCGGTGCCGACCGAGATGACGATCGCATCGATCTCTCCGCCGGTCTGCTCCCAGATCTCCGGCCCCGTGACGCGGTAGTGCGCCTCGGGGTTCGACATGTTCGAATACTGGTCGGGCTTGAAGCCGCCCGGGATCTCCTCGGCGAGCCGGTCGGAGACGGAGTAGTACGACTCCGGTGAGTCGTGGTCGACGGCGGTGGGAGTGATCACCACCTCGGCGCCGTACGCGCGCAGCATCGAGATCTTCTCCTGGCTCATCTTGTCCGGCATCACGAAGATGCAGCGGTAGCCCTTCTGCGCCGCCGCGATCGCCAGACCGACGCCCGTGTTCCCGGAAGTGGGCTCGACGATCGTGCCGCCCGGGCGTAGCTTGCCCTCCTGCTCGGCCTTCTCGATCATCGCGAGGCCGATCCGATCCTTGACCGAGCCGCCGGGGTTCAGGTACTCGAGCTTCGCGAGCAGCGTCGGCTGCACGCCGCGCCCGAGCGCCTGCAGGCGGACGATCGGCGTGTTGCCGACGAGCTCGAGGACGGAGGGGTAGTCCCGGGCCACTGCCGCGAAAGCGTACTCGGCGTGGGCAGAGTCTCGGAAACGACTGAGAGGAGTCCCATGAAGATCGCGGTCATCGGCAAGGGCAACGTCGGCGGCGGGCTCGCCGACCGCTGGGAGCGGGCAGGGCACGACGTCACGCGGATCGGCCAGGAGGGTGGAGACGTATCGGATGCCGATGCCGTGTTGGTGGCGGTTCCCGGCGGCGCGATCGTGGATGCGCTCGACAAGGTCGCCGGCCTGGACGGCAAGACGGTCATCGACGCGACGAACATCATCGGCACCGAGCCGCCGAGCGGGTTCGCGTCGAACGCGGAGTTCGTCAAGTCGAAGACGAACGGCCCGACCGCGAAGTCCTTCAATCTCAACTTCGCGCGGCTCTACGACCAGCTCGACAGCGCGAAGAACCGCCCCTCGAACATCTGGAGCGGCGACGAGGAAGCGCGCGACGTCGTCGAGCAGCTCAACCGCGACGCCGGCTACGAGCCCGTCTACGCGGGCGGCATGGACAAGACGGCCGTGCAGGAGCAGGGGATCGCGCTGATCTTCGCCGTCTCGCAGGCGAGCGGCCCGTACCTCTACCGGATGGCCCCGCCGGACGAGCTCTAGCGAATCAGCGCGACGATCGTCGAGTCGCGAGGCTAGTGGCGGAAGTGGCGGCGGCCCGTCAAGACCATCGTCGCGGCTGCATTTCGCACCGCCGCCGTCACCTCGTCGTCGCGCCTCGAGCCGCCCGGCTGGATGATCGCCGTCACGCCGGCGTCGAGCGCCGCCCGAGGCCCGTCCGCGAACGGGAAGAACGCGTCGGACGCGAGCACAGCGCCGTGGGTGTCGTGGCCGTGCTCGCCGGCCTTGTCGAGCGCGAGCTTGACGGCGTCGACGCGGCTCGTCTGCCCGGCGCCGATGCCGATCGTCGCCAGGTTCTTCGCGATCACGATCGCGTTCGAGCCGACGTGCTTGCAGACACGCCACGCGAACAGGAGGTCTCCCCACAGCTCCTCGCTCGGATCGCCGCACGCGACTTCCATGCCTTCGCGGTCCTCGATGTCCCAGTCGCGGTCCTGAACCAGCACCCCGCCGAGCACGCGCTTGAAGTCGCGCTCGCCGCGCGCGAACCCGCGCCGCTCCTTGTCGCGCAGGATCCGGATCGCCTGCTTCCGCTGCAGCGCCTCGAGCGCCGCGACGTCGTACTCCGGCGCGAACAGGACGTCGACGAAGCGCTCGGCCAGCGCCTCGCCGAGCGTCGCGGAGACCGGGCGGTTGAGCGCGCAGACCATGCCGAACGCGGATACCGGGTCTGACGCGAGCGCCTGCTCGTACGCCTCCTCGATCGTGCCTGCCACGGCGACGCCGCACGGGTTCGCGTGCTTGACGATCACGCAGGCGGGCAGCGCGAACTCCCGCAGCAGCAGGCGCGCGGCCGACAGGTCGAGCAGGTTGATCAGCGAAAGCTCCTTGCCGTGCAGCTGCTCGACGCGGGACAGCAGGTGGACGCGCGCGCCCTGCTCGGCGTAGTAGGCGCCGCGCTGGTGCGGATTCTCGCCGTAACGAAGCTCGGCGACCTTCGCATATGCCGTGACGAGGGTTTCCGGAAAGGTTTCGACGTCGGCGAACCAGCGAGCGATCGCCGCCTCGTAGGCCGCCGTCGTCGCGAACGCATCGGCGGCGAGCGCGCGCCGCGTGTCGAGCGACAGCTCGCCGCTCTCGCGTAGCTCCTGCACGAGCGCGTCGTACTGCTCGGGGCGGCAGACCGGTGCGCAGTGCGCGAAGTTCTTGGCGGCTCCGCGCAGCATTGACGGGCCGCCGATGTCGATCATCTCGACCGCGTCCTCCTCGCGCACGCCGTAGCGCCCCGCGACCTCGCTGAAGGGGTAGAGGTTCACGCACACGAGGTCGAACGGCTCGATCTCCTCGTCCGCGAGCGTCGCCACGTCGTCGGGTCGGTCGCGCCGCGCGAGGATGGCCGCGTGGATGCGCGGATGCAGCGTCTTCACGCGTCCGCCGAGCATCTCGGCGGAGCCTGTGAGGTTCTCGACCCGCTCGACGTCGACACCGACCTCGTGCTCGAGGAAGTCGGCCGTGCCGCCGCTGGCGACGAGCTCCCAGCCGAGGTCGGCCAGGCCGCGCGCGAAGCTCTCGAGGCCGGCCTTGTTGTAGACGGAGATCAGCGCACGCAGAGCTCTTCCACCACCTCGGGCAGCAGCCTGTGCTCGACCGCATGGATCCGCTCGACGAGCGTCCCGCGCGGCTCGACGCTCACCGGCTCTTGCCGGATGACGGCGCCGGTGTCGAGGCCCTCGTCGACGAAGTGCACGGTGACTCCCGTGGTGTCGACCCCCGCGGCGAGCGCGTCGTCGACCGCGTGCGCTCCCGGAAAGTCCGGCAGCAGGGACGGATGGACGTTCACGACCCGGTTCGGGAAGCGCTCGAGGAACGGCGGCGTCAGCAGATGCATGTACCCGGCGAGCACGACGAGGTCGACGCCGCGCAGGAGCAGCCAGTCGGCGAGGTCGCGGTCGCGCGCCGCGCGGTCGGCGTAGCGGTCGAGCTCGAACACGCGCGCGGGAATGCGGGCCGCCTGCGCCCGCTCGAGCGCGCGGACGCCGGGGCGGTTCGACGCGACGGCTGCGATCGGGAGCCCGGCGTCGATCAGCGCCTGCAGGTTCGACCCCGCGCCGGAGACGAGGACGCCGATCACACGAGCTCTCCGATCACGAGCGCTCCGTCGGGCGGCGCGGGGACGACTGCGCACATCCCGATTCCGAGGTTGAAGACGCGCCGCAGCTCGTCTTCCTCGACGCCGCGGTCGGCCAGCCAGTGGAAGACCTGCGGCCGTTCCCAGCTGTGCCAGTCGATGCGAGCCTCGAAGCCCTCGGGAAGCACGCGCGTGAGGTTCCCGAGGATGCCGCCGCCGGTCACGTGCGCGAGCGCGCGCACGTCGGCGTGTGACCGCAGTGCACGCAGGTCGTGCAGGTAGAGGCGGTGCGGTGCGAGCAGCAGCTCGGCGTCGATGTCGTCGTCCTCCCCGAGCAGGCGCCGCACGAGCGTGAAGCCGTTCGTGTGCAGCCCGCTCGAGGGCAGGCCGACGACGACGTCGCCTCGCTCGCAGCGAGAGCCGTCGATGACACGATCGCGATCGACCACGCCGACGCAGGTGCCGGCGAAGTCGAGCTCGCCCGGCTGGTAGATGCCCGGAAGCTCGGCGGTCTCGCCGCCGATCAGGGCGCAGCCGGCATCGCGGCAGACCTCTGCGGCACCCTCGACGAGCTCCGCAACCTGCTCCTGGTCGATGCGGTTCGCAGCGACGTAATCGAGCAAGAAGAGCGGATCGGCGCCGGTGCACGCGACGTCGTTGATGCAGTGCGCGGCGAGATCCATACCGGCCCAGCGGAGCGTTCCGGCGCGGCGCGCGAGCATCAGCTTCGAGCCGACGCTGTCCATCGATGCAGCGAGGAGGCGGCGGTCGTCGAGCGGGTACAGGCCGGCGAAACCGCCGAACGCCTCCGCGCCGGTCGACTCGACGGCGGCACGGAGGCGCCCGACTATGGACTCTGCGGTTGCGAGCGACACCCCCGCCGACTCGTACGTCTTCCCCGTCAAGGAGGTCGAGTCTACGGCGCCGGGCGGCTAGGTCACGGCGATCGCCAGATCCGCTTCCCGTCCTTGTCGACGGCTGCGTAGCCGGCGATCGGCCCCTTCGGCACGCTCGCCGCGGAATAGACGTTTCCGGACACCGGCACGGACAGGGCGACCTCGCCGTTCTGTCGGAAGAACTGGACGGCCGCGACCCCATCGGCCGCGAACCCCTCGGCACGGAACAGCGAGAACTCGGTCGCGTCGTGACGCGTGCCCTCGTAGACAGACAGGTCGAGCACCGGGCTGCCGCTGCGTGGGAAGCCTCGCTGGCACACGACCGATCCCGGGCTGCCGACGTTCGTTGCGAAGCCGACACCGAAGCACGGATCGCCGCCGACGGTCCTGAGCCGGTAAAAGACCCGCCCGTTGCGCCTGGCGAGCACAGTGCCCGTGCGGATCGTCGCCAGCTTCATGCGCAGCCCGTGGATCGCGATCGGCGGACCGCCGCGGTTCGACAGCGCGGCCGTGTCGCGTGACGCGTCGCCGCGCGTCACCAGGACGCCGGCGATCGCCGCGACGCCGAGGACTAGCAGGGCAATTGCGACTCTTATCCGGCCGCTCATCCGATCGCCGCCGCGTTGATCTGGTTCGTGCCGGCGTACCAGGTGACCTGCGCACGCAGCAGGCCGCCCATGCTGAGCTCGTCCGGCCGCACATAGAGCGTAACCGCACCGCGCCCGCTGAAACGGCCGCGGATGCGGTCGTGGTTCTCGAAGCCGTAGAGCACGATGCCGGTCGTGTTGAAGTTCCAGTCGCAGCCGGGGTAGCACGTCTTGGCCATCCCGAGGTTGAACCAGCTGTCGTAATAGCTGCAGACCTCGCCGGCTGAGAACCAGCAGCCGGTGTGCGTCGACGTCCACTGGCCCAGGTAGCCGTAACTACTGCACGACGGCCAGCACCAGCTCGCGGACGCCGCCGTCGGTCGCGCGAGTGCGGCGACGGCTGCAACGCACGCACACGCGATGACGAACAACACGATTCGTTTCATGCGTTCGAGGATGCAGCGCGCTCTGCACGTCGTCAATTCGCAGTTTCGGACAGTGTCAGCTGCAGAGAATGCTCAAACGAACAGCTCTGCGTGCAGCTGTGGACGCCCCTGCGGACCGCCCGGAACGAAGCGCACCGTCGTCTCGCCGACGAGCACCGAATCAGCCGTGTACGGCGCGGCGAGGAGCTCGCCGAGCGTGGCGGCCTTGAGCTCGGGATCGTCCGCACGCAGATGCAGCTCGGCGAGCTGCAGCTCGGTCGAGCCTTCGAGCAGGTCGTCGAGCCAGTCGCGCGGCGGGTGCAGCTCGAGGCGGTAGCCGGCGTTCGTCGAGACGAACGTGCGGCGGCCACCGTGCTCCTGCACGCGCAGCTCGCGCACGTCCGCGCGCGCGAGCGTTGCGACGAAGTCCTCCTCGTCCAGCGCGAACCCGAGGTGGTCGACACGCGGCAGCTCCCACTGCCCGGGCTGGACGACCACGTTGACGGCGCCGCGCTCCAGCTCCGTCAGCCGGAGCTTGAAGCCCATGCGATCGAGGTCGTCCCACCCGTAGCCGGCCTCGAAGGAGGTCGTGTCCTCGCCGATGCGGCCGTGGCGCGCGACGAGCGAGAAGCCGAGCTTGCCGACGTAGCGGGCCTCGACCTCACGCACCTTGCTGGTGACGAGGTGGTAATGAAAGAGATGCAAGGCCGACATGATTGCTCACCTCGCGCCCAACACGAGCTGGACGCTCGATCCGCTCCAGATCGTCCCGACGCTCGTCGCCGCCGCGTTCTACACGCGCCGTGTGCTCACGCTGCGGGCTCGCGGCACTCCGGTTCCCGGTTGGCGGATCGCGCTCTTCGCGACGGGGATCCTGACGCTGCTCGTCGCCTTCGTCTCGCCGGTCCATGCGCTCGGCGAGCGGATGTTCTCGTTCCACATGCTGCAGCACGTGCTGCTGGGCGACCTCGCGCCGCTCGCGCTCCTCGGCGGGCTGACGGGGCCGATCCTCCGGCCCGCGCTCCGCTGGCTGTATCGCTTCCGCTTCCTCGCGAACCCCTTCGTCGCGCTCCCGGTCTGGGCGGTGAACCTCTACCTCTGGCACCTGCCGTTCCTCTACGACGCGGCGCTCAGGCACGACTCCGTGCACGCGCTGGAGCACCTCTGCTTCTTCACCGGCGGGCTGATCATGTGGCTGCCGGTCGTCGAGACGCTGCCCGCACCGGAGTGGTTCGGCACCGGCGCCAAGCTCGGCTATATCGCGATCGTCCGCGTCGTCGAGACGGTGCTGGGAAACGTCTTCTTCTGGTCCGGCAGCGTCTTCTACGCGGTCTACGTGCATCAGAACCGCCTCTGGGGCATCTCCGCGGTCGAGGACCAGAACCTCGCCGGCGGCGTGATGATGATCGAGGGGTCGCTCGTCACCCTCGTCGCCCTCGCGTGGCTCTTCCTCCGCATGGCGAGCGAGGGGGAGCTTCGGCAGCAGCTGCTCGAGCGCGGTCTCGATCCGCGCACGGTTCGCCGCGCCGTTCGCTACGGCAGAGCGGAGGAACTGAGCCGCTCGCGCTGAAACCGGACGGTCAACGGTGCGCTCGTCCGGCGTCCACCACGTCGACCTCGTCGTCTCGTCGATCGAGCGGAGCCTGCCGTTCTACTCCGAGCTGCTCGGCCCGCTCGGCTTCCACACCGTCTCCGAGATCGAGGGCGAGCGCGGGGAGACGATCTGGTACATCGGCGGCCCCGGGAGCTCCGTCGGCTTACGCGAGGCGCAGTCGGGCACGGAGCCCCACGACCGCTACAGCATCGGGCTCCACCACCTGGCGTTCGAGGCAGCGTCGCGCGCGGACGTCGACGAGCGCGCCGACTGGCTGCGCGAGCGGGGCGTGAACCTCGAGAGCGAGCCGCAGGAATACACCTATTCGTCGGGGTATTACGCAGTGTTCTTTTACGACCCCGACGGTCTCAAGCTCGAAATCGTGCATGTGCCGGGCCCGACCGCGGCGTAGCGAAAGGAGAGCAATGTCCACGCCACCACCCGAGCCACCTCCGTCCTCCTCGTCCGGCGGCTACGGCGGCGGAGGCCCGAACGTGAACTTCAACCTCAGCGCGCTCCCCGTCACGCCGGGGAATGCCGAGCTGCTCGTGTACATCCTCGCGCTGATCATCGTCGCGATCATCGCGCTTGCAGCCGACTCCGTGAACTCGCCCGACTGGGTCGACTTCTTCAAGTGGGTGACGGTCGCGTACATCCTCTCGCGCGGGATCGCGAAGGCATCGCGCGTGTTGGAGCAGTAGCTAGACCGGTTCGAACTGCAGCTTGCGTGCCTCGCGCGGGATCGCCGTCGGGTAGTCCCGCGTGAGGCAGGCCCTGCAGAACTGCGACGCAGGCCGGCGTGTCGACGCCTGCAGCCCGTCGAGCGACAGGTACGCGAGCGACGTGGCGCCGATGTGCTCCCGCACCTCCTCCACGGTCTTGTTCGCCGCGATCAGCTCGTCAGGGTCGGCGAAGTCGATCCCGTAGTAACACTGGGAGATCACGGGCGGCGCGGACACGCGCACGTGCACTTCGGCCGCGCCGGCGTCGAAGAGCATCTGCACGATCTGTCTCGTCGTGTTGCCGCGGACGATCGAGTCGTCGACGGCGACGATCCGCTTGCCGGAGACCTCCGCGAGTGGGTTGAACTTCAGCCTGATGCCCTGCTCGCGCAGGCCCTGGTCGGGCTGGATGAACGTCCGACCTACGTAGCGGTTCTTGATCAGGCCCTCGCTGAACGGGATGTTGAGCGCCCGGGAGAACCCGATCGCAGCCGGCGTGCCCGAGTCGGGGATCGGCATGACCAGGTCGGCTTCGACCGGCGCCTCGACCGCCAGGCGCTCGCCCATGCGCACGCGCGCGCCGTGCACCTCGACGCCGGAGAGGCGCGAGTCGGGGCGCGCGAGGTAGAAGAACTCGAAGATGCAGAGCGCGCCGTCGTCGTCCTGCGGGACGACCTGCTGCGCCTCCAGCTCCTCGTCGATCACCAGCAGCTCGCCTGGCCGGATCTCGCGCTCGACGGTGGCGCCGACGAGGTCGAGCGCGCATGTCTCGGACGCGACGACCCAGTCGCCGTCGAGCCGCCCGAGCGAGAGCGGCCGCATCCCACGCGGATCGCGGAAGGCGACGAGCTTCCCTTCGCTCAGCGCCACGACCGAGAACGCACCGTCGAGCCGTCGCATCGTGTTCGCGACCGCTTCCGCGAGCGGTGCCGGGTCGTTCGCGAGCAGCGCGGCGATCACCTCCGTGTCGGCTGTCGTGGCGAGCCGGTGCCCGTCGACCGCGAGCTCCTCGCGCAGCTCGGCTGCGTTCGTCAGGTTGCCGTTGTGTCCGAGCGCGACCGTCCGCGCGCTGCCGTGCTGGACGAGCGGCTGCGCGTTCCACCACTGCGACGATCCGGTGGTCGAGTACCTCGTGTGACCGATCGCGAGCTCACCGTGGAGGCCGCGGAGCTTCTGCTCGTCGAAGACCTGCGTGACGAGCCCCATGTCGCGCAGCGTCGTCAGGCGTCCGCCGTCCGAGACCGCGATGCCCGCGGACTCTTGGCCGCGATGCTGGAGTGCGAACAGGCCGAAGTACGTCAGCCGTGCGACGTCGCGTTCCGTGGAGCGGATGCCGAAGAGGCCGCACATCAGCCGACCGTGCCGATCTGCTGCAGCCCGCGGCTCCCGAGCCGGTCGACGTCCGCGGGCGCACACGCGAGCAGCACCTGACCGCCCTGTACCGCGTCGGGGAGGTCGACGTGGGCGGCGATCCCGCTGTGCTCCGCTGCCTCGAGCAGCGCCAGCTCGAGCCCGCCGTCCGAGACGTCGTGTGCCAGCGTCAGCACCGGCGCAGCCTTCCAGACATAGCGGACGAGCGCTGCCTCGGCCGCGAGGTCGAGCTCGCCTGGCGCGCTCGCGACGAGCACGGCGTCGCCGGCCTGCCAGCGGTCGGGGACGAAACGCACGTCGGGAACGAGGCCCACGCAGCCGACGACCGGCGTCGGCGGGATCGACCGTCCGTCGGTGTCGTTGTAGAGCGAGACGTTGCCGGAGACGACCGGAATCCCAAGTGCATCGGCGGCAGCGGCGAGCCCTGCGATCGCCTGCTCGAGCTCCCAGCCGATCTCCGGCTTTTCGGGATTGCCGAAGTTGAGACAGTCGGTCAGGGCGAGCGGCTCGCCCCCGGCGCACGCGACGTTCCGGGCGGCGCCGAGCACGGCGAGGACGCCCGCGAGATACGGATCGCGCGCGCCCGGCGGTGGGCCTTGCAGCGACACGGCGAGGCCGCGAAGCCTGGGGCGGAGGCGGAGCACCGCGGCGTCGATGCCGGGCCGGCGCACGGTGCGCGACCCGACGAGCTGGTCGTACTGCTCGTAGATCCAGGCTTTCGAGCTCCGGTTGTGTGGGGACGGCTCGACGGGGTCGGCGGCGTGCTGCTCGCTGTCGACCGCGTAGCGAGGGCATTCATCCGTGAGGAGCCGGGCCGGGATGTCGCCGACGAGCTCGCCCCGGTGGAACGCGCGCAGCGCGCCGCGGTCGGTGACGTCGCCGATCACCGAGCACGGCAGCTCCCACCGCCCGCACACCCGCCGCACTGCGTCGAGCATCTGCGGACGCACGACGGCGATCATCCGTTCCTGCGACTCGGAGATCATGATCTCCCACGGCTCCATGCCGCTCTCGCGCAGCGGGACGCGGTCCAGGTGAACGTCGATGCCTGCGCCGTCGCGAGCCATCTCGGCGAGCGCCGACGCGAGGCCGGCGGCGCCGCAGTCCTGCAGCGACTCGACGAGCCCGGCCTCGACGAGCTCGAGCGAGGCCTCGATCAGCTTCTTGCCCGTGAACGGGTCGCCGATCTGGACGGACGGCCGCTTGTCCGGGTCGTCCTCGCCGAGCTCGGCGCTCGCGAGCACCGAAGCGCCGCCGATGCCGTCGCGCCCCGTGTATGCGCCGAAGAGCACGACGTGCGCACCCGGGACGTGTGCGCGAGCAGATAGGAGCCGTAGGCTTGGGAGCAGGCCCACGCACATGGCATTGACGAGGCAGTTGTCGCGGTACGCCTCGTCGAAGACGGCCTCGCCGCCGACCGTCGCCACGCCCACCGAGTTGCCGTAGTGGCCGATGCCGGCGACGGCGCGGCGGAAGTGGTGGTCGGGCTCGGCGAAGCGCAGGCCGTCGAGAATCGCGATCGGGCGGGCGCCCATCGCGACGATGTCGCGCAGGATCCCCCCGACTCCGGTCGCCGCTCCCTGGAACGGCTCGACCGCCGACGGGTGGTTGTGCGACTCGACCTTGAAGGCGACTGCGTCACCGCCGCCGAGGTCGATCACGCCGGCGTTCTCACCGGGGCCCTGGAGCACGCGTTCTCCCTTCGACGGGAGCCGCTTCAGCAGGAGGGCCGAGTGCTTGTAGCCGCAGTGCTCCGACCACAGCAGCGAGAAGACCGCGAGCTCGAAGTGGTTCGGCTCGCGCGCGAGCAGCTCTTCGATCCGGTCGAGCTCCTCGTCGGTCAAGCCCAGTGCGCGGTGCAGCGGCTGTTCCGGCGCGACCTGCGTCAAGAGCTCGAGTGTAGCCGGGAGCCCAGACACGCTCCCGGTACGTTTCGCAGCCTGTGAACCGCCGCCCGCTGCCGATGCTGCTGGCGCTCGCCGCGATCTGGGGTGCCTCGTTCATGTTCATCAAGGTCGCCGTCCGCGAGGTCACGCCGGGCGAGGTCGTCTTCGGCCGCGTGCTGACGGGGACGCTGGCGCTGCTGCCGGCGGTGCCGTTTCTCGGCGGCTGGCGCTCGACGTGGGCCGGGCTGCGGGCGGACGCCGGGCCGCTGCTGCTGCTCGGGATCTTCAACGCGGCCCTGCCGTTCTGGCTGCTGGCCTGGAGCGAGAAGCGGCTCGACTCGGGTCTCGCCGCCATTCTGCAGGCGTCGATGCCGCTCTTCACGGCGCTGTTCGCGTACTGGTTCGCGCGCAGCGAGCGGGTCACCGGCGCGCGGCTGTGGGGAATCGTCGTCGGCTTCCTCGGCGTGCTGCTGCTCGTCGGCGCCCAGCCGAGCGGCGACGTGCTGTCGGCGCTCGCGGTCCTGCTGACGGCAGTCCTCTATGCCGGCTCGTCGGTGTACGCCGGCGTCCGGCTCCGCGAGACGCCGGCGCTCGTCACGTCGCTCGGCGCGCTCGGGTTCGCGACGCTCGCGACGCTCCCGCTCGGCCTCACCGAGTCGCCCGCGCAGACGCCGAGTTGGAAGGCGATCGGGGCGATCGTCGCGCTCGGCGCCGTCGGCCTCTCGATTGCCTACCTCCTCTACTTCACGCTGATCGCAGGTGCGGGCGCGCCGTACGCGGCGCTCGTGACGTACCTCGTCCCGGCGCTTGCGTTGGTGTACGGCGCGGTTTTCCTGGGCGAGCCCGTCACGGCGACCGCGATCGGCGGGCTCCTCCTGATCCTCGGCGGCGTCGCGCTCGGCACCGGCGTCGTAGGATCGCGCCGGATGGGCGACCTTCTGCACGATCACATCGAGCGGTTCAACGCCGGCGTGCGCACGGGGGACTGGCAGCCGATGGTCGGCGGCTTCGCGGACGACGCCGAGATGGAGTTCAGGGGGGTGCCCGTCGGCCCGTTCGTGGGGCGCGACGCGATCGCCGCGGCCTACCGCGAGCAGCCCCCCGACGATGAGCTGCGCCTGCTCGAGCAGCGTCAGGTCGACGGACGCATCGAGGCAAGGTACGCGTGGCTTGCGGAGCCGCAGGTGGCCGCGGGGGAGCTCATCCTCACGCCGGACAACGGGAGCATCCGCAAGCTCGTCGTCACGTTCGACCGCGGCGTCGCCTGGTAGCGCTCAGGGCTTCAGCACGACCTTGAGGCAGTCGTCGCGCTTGTGCTTGAAGAGCTCGTGCGCCCATGAGTCGCATCACGAGCGGCGAGCCGCCCTCCGGATCTACGCCGACCGCTCTGCAGAGCAGACGCGGCGCGACGAGCTGCGCTCCCCCGCAGGCCGATGCTGAACCAGCCGAGGAAGCGCGTGAGCGAGCCTTTGTCGGCCCGGACGCCTACTGTGGACATAGAACCCCTCCGTAGAAATCGTGCTCCCGGCGTCTACCGGCGAGGGCCCCGGCTAAACCGCACTAGGATGCCGGCGTGGCCGAATACCTCCACACGATGGTGCGCATCACCGATCCCGCGAAGAGCCGGGCGTTCTACGAAGCGCTCGGGTTCACGTTCAGCCGCGACATGGACATCGTCCGAGGCGGCGAGGTCGAGGCGACGAACTACTTCTACTCGCTCGGCGATCACGAGAACGTGCTCGAGCTGACCTTCAACCACGACGGACGCACGTACGACCTCGGCGACGCCTACGGGCACATCGCGATCGCGGTCGACGACCTCGGGCAGTCGCTCGAAGAGCTGAAGGGGCAGGGCATCGAGCCCGAGCGCGAGCCGTACCGGGTGAGCGAGCGCGGCTCCCTCATCTGCTTCGTGCGCGATCCGGACGGTTATCGGGTCGAGCTGATCGACCGCAGCGGCAAGTAGCTTCAGCTCCGCGTACGCCTCAGCGGGGTCGGTTCTCCTCGTGCTGCGACGCGCCGGCCACCGGCTCGAGCCATGGCTCCCGCCGTTTGATCCAGATCTCCGCTCCCGGCTCGAGCCCAAACGGAGCGTCGTCGAGCGAGCCGAGGCGGATCTCGACGAGGTCGTCGGTGAGACACAAGAGGCGCGAGCCGCACCGCGGGCAGAAGCTGCGGCCCTCGTAGGTAGCGAGCTCACCGTGGAGCTCGAACGTATCGCGGGGCCACTGTGCGTAGACGGTGAACGCGCTGCCCGATTCCTTCCGGCAGTCGGTGCAGTGGCAGCGGCCGACGTGCACCGGCTCGCCGCGAACCGTGTAGCGGATCGCCCTGCAGCGGCAGCCGCCCGATCGGACCCGGCTTCCCATGGAAACCGTCACATTTCCGGCACACCTACGTTTCACACGCGCGACACTTTTCCCCATACGTTGCCTCACATGGCGACGAAGACACAACGACCGAAGACTGTCGCGACGCCGTGGGGCGCCGCGCAGCCGGTCGAGCAGGTGACGGTGCAGCAACGTGCCGGCGAGAAGCGATTCGCGTCGGTCGTGCAGTTGCTCGAGAGCGAGACGGGCGAGCGCTACGTTCGGTTCGCGTACAAGACGGGCGGGGTGGCGCGCCGTGGGCCGGTGACACTCAAGCTGCGCGATCTCGAGCGGCTCCGGGCCGCGCTCGCCGAACATCCGGGGCTCGCCGAGGCGTTGCTGGGAGGTGACGCCTAGACAGTCGTGAGAAAGCGAGCGCGGGCCGAATCGACGAGCGACGACAGGATCAGGGCGCCGTCCGCGGAGCCGAGCAGCGGGTCGACCGCGTGCTCGGGATGCGGCATCAACCCCATGACGTTGCCGCGCTCGTTCACAACGCCCGCGACGTCATTTCGAGAACCGTTGACGGGCTCTGCGTAGCGGAGGACCACCTGCCGTCGCGCGTCGAGCTCGGCGTACCCGTCGTCGTCGACGTACCAGTTGCCCTCGCCGTGCTTCACCGGGATGGTCAGCGTCTGGCCTTCCTCGCAGCGGCTGGTGAAGGGCGTGTCGGAGCGTTCGACGACGAGCGGGACGTCGCGGCAGACGAACGTGAGCGATTCGTTGCGACGCAGAACGCCGGGCAGCAGCCCCGCCTCGCAGAGGATCTGAAAGCCGTTGCAGATTCCGAGCACGAGGCCGCCGCCGTTCGCGAAGTCGACGACGGCCTCCATCGCCGGGGCGAAGCGGCCGATCGCGCCGCAGCGGAGGTAGTCGCCGTACGAGAAGCCACCTGGCAGAACGACGGCGTCGAGGTCCGGAAGCTCCTGCTCCGTGTGCCAGATGAAGACGGCCTCTGCGTCGAACGCGGCCAGCGCCCACAGAGCGTCCCGGTCGTCGCACGCACCCGGAAACCGCAGCACGCCGACGCGAGGCTGCGGGCTCGTCACGCCGGCGGCTCCACGAGCTCGATCTCGTAGCTCTCGATCAGCGGGTTCGCCAACAGCTGCTCGCACATCTGCTCGACCTGCGCGCGCGCCGTCGCAGCGTCCGCGGCGTCGACTTCGAGATCGACGACCCGCCCGATGCGTGCGCCGTCGACGGAGAAGCCGAGCTGGCGCAGCGACGACTCGACGGCCTGCCCCTGGGGATCGAGGATGCCGTTCTTCGGCCGGACGAGCACCGTCGCCTTCACCGCAGGACCACCTCGGGATCGGCGAGGTAATCGTCGAAGGAGATCTCCGTCAGCCGCTCGAAGGCCTCGACGTAGCGCGCGCGCGTTCCGGCGACGACGTCGTCCGGCAGCTCCGGGCCGGGGGCCGTCTTGTCCCAGCCGAGCGACTCGCAGTAGTCGCGTGCGTACTGCTTGTCGAACGACGGCTGCCCGCCGCCGGCCTGATAGCCGTCGGCCGGCCAGAAGCGTGAGGAGTCCGGCGTCAGTGCCTCGTCCCCGAGCACCAGCCGCTGCTCGTCGTCGAGGCCGAACTCGAACTTCGTGTCGGCGATGATGATCCCGCGCGAACGCGCGTGGTCGGCGGCGAACCGGTAGAGCTCCAGCGACACGCGCTCCACCTGCTCGAACAGGTCACCGCCGACGAGCTCGGCGGCTGTGTTGCGGTCGATGTTCTCGTCGTGGCCGGTCGTCGCTTTCGTCGCCGGCGTGAAGATCGGCTGCGGCAGCTCGGCTGACTCCGTGAGGCCCGCCGGCAGCTCGTGCCCGCAGACGGCTCCCGTCGCGGTGTAGTCCTTCCAGCCGGAGCCGGAGAGGTAGCCGCGCACGACGCACTCGATCGGCAGCATCTCGAGCCGCCGGCATTCGGTCGAGCGTCCGTCGGGTCGCAGCGCCAGCAGATGGTTGGGGGAGATGTCGCGTGTGCGGGCGAACCAGAATCCCGACAGGCCCGTGAGCACGCGGCCCTTGTCGGGGATCTCCGTGGGCAGCACGACGTCGAAGGTCGAGATGCGGTCGCTGGCGACGAGCAGCAAGCGCTCGTCGTCGAGCGCGTAGAGCTCGCGCACCTTCCCGCTGCCGACGTGCAGGGCGGCCTCAGGCATGAACGGGTTCCTCCTTCCGGACGAGGGCATGTAGACGATCGAAGACGGCGTCGACGTGACGGACTGTCGCGTCGAGGTCGAAGACACTGTCGAAGTCGACGCGGCCGGCGAGCCCGGGGTCGGCTCGCACGAGCTCGGTGAAGTCCGTCTCCTCCTCCCACGCACGCATCGCCTGCGCCTGGACGGCGCGATAGGCGTCGTCGCGGGCCAGGCCTGCTTCGACGAGCGCGAGCAGCAGCCGGTGGCTGAAGAAGAGACCGTGGCTGGCGTCGAGGTTGCGTCGCATCCGTTCGGGATAGACGACGAGGCCGTCGACGATCCACCGGAACCGGTCGAGCATGTAGTCGAGGGCGAGGAACGAGTCGGGGATGACGACGCGCTCGGCCGACGACTGCGAGATGTCCCGCTCGTGCCACAGCGGCACGTTCTCGAGCCCGACGAGCGAGTTCGCGCGGACGATGCGGGCGAGCCCGCAGATGCGCTCGGCGACTTTCGGGTTCCGCTTGTGCGGCATTGCCGACGACCCCTTCATGCCCTTCGCGAACGGCTCCTCGACCTCGCGCACCTCCGTCCGCGCGAGGTGCCTGATCTCCGTCGCGAACCGTTCGAGCGACGTCGCGACGAGCGCCAGCGCCGACAACAGCTCGGCATGGCGGTCGCGTGCGATCACCTGTGTCGACAGCGGGTCCGGCTCGAGGCCGAGCCGCTCGCAGGCGATCCGTTCGACCTCCGGCTCGACCTGCGCGTAGGTCCCGACGGTGCCCGACAGCTGGCCGACACGGTTCGTCTCGAGTGCGCGGAGCACGCGCGTGCGCGCGCGGTCGAGCTCGAACGCCCAGCCTGCGAGCTTCCAGCCGAACGTCGTCGGCTCTGCGTGGATGCCGTGCGACCGGCCGATGCAGATCGTGCGCCTGTGCGTCTCCGCCTGGGCGACCACGGCGTCGAGCGATCGCTCGATCCCCTCGACGATCAGGTGCCCGGCCGCCTGGATCTGCAGCGAGAGCGCCGTGTCGACAACGTCGGAGGAGGTGAGGCCGTAATGCACCCATCGCCCCTCCGGCCCGAGCTGCTCGGCGACCGCGTCGACGAATGCCGCCACGTCGTGGTCGGTCACACGCTCGATCTCGGCGACGCGCTCGGGCGACGGGACGACCGCGTGTGCGCGAATCGCGGCGACGTCGTCGCGCGGGATCGCGCCCACCTCGGCCCACGCCTCCAATGCGGCGAGCTCGACCTCGAGCCAGCGCGCGAGCCTGTCCTCGTCCGACCAGAGCCGCGCCATCGGCGGGCGGGCGTACCGCGCGATCACCGGTTCGATTCTAGAGAGACGGCCCGATGATCCTGGCGGCGAGGACGGCGGCGTTCTTGGCGTTGTCGACGCCGACGCACGCGACGGGCACGCCGGGCGGCATCTGCACGATCGACAGGAGCGCGTCGAGGCCGTCGAGGACGCTCTTCGACGAGCGGAGCGGGACGCCGATCACCGGCAAGTCGGTGTGCGCCGCCAGCACGCCTGGGAGCGCGGCTGCGAGGCCGGCGCCGGCGATCAGCACGCGCAGGCCGCGGTCGCGGGCGGTTCGACCGTATTCCGCGACGGCGTCCGGGTGGCGGTGCGCCGATCGAACCTCCAACTCGTGGGCGATCCCGCGGCTTTCCAGCTCGTCGAGAGCGGGCTGCATCCGCTCGCGGTCGGACTCGGAGCCGACGACGATGCCGACCAGCGGCTCAGACATGGGCGATCGCGGCGATGTCGCGGCGGTAGCGCATACCCGGGAACGAAATCAGGTCGCACGCCTCGTAGGCGCGATCACGTGCCGCCGGCACCGTCTCGGCGACGGCCGTGACGTTGAGGATGCGTCCGCCGTTGGTCACGAGCCGGTCGTCCTTGAGCGCCGTCCCGGCGTGGAAGACGAGCGCGCCGGCTTCCTCGGCGTCCTCGATGCCGGCGATCGGCGAGCCGGAGTCGCCTGCGGCCGGGTAGCTGCCGGCGGCGATCACGACCGTCACCGCGGCGTTGTCGGCGACGTCCACGCCGGCGCCGGCAAGATCGCCCCCCGCCGCGGCAGCGAGGAGCTCCAGCAGATCGCCTTCGACTCGGGGCAGGAGCGACTGCGTCTCGGGATCGCCGAAGCGGCAGTTGAACTCGAGGACGCGCGGTCCGTCGTCGGTGAGCATCACGCCGGCGAAGAGCACGCCCACGAACGGCGTTCCGCGGTCGGCGAGCTCCGCGAGCACCGGCTGGTGAATCGTGTCGACGAGGGCCTCGACGTCGCCGGCGACGGGCGAGTACGACCCCATGCCGCCCGTGTTGGGCCCTTCGTCGCCGTCGCCGATGCGCTTGAAGTCCTGGACGGAGGGGAGCGGGAGCGCGCGGACGCCGTCGCAGAGCGCGAAGACCGACACCTCCTCGCCCTCGAGCAGCTCCTCGACGACGATCGAGTCGCCGAACGCCGCCGCAGCCGGCAGGGCCGCGTCGAGCTCCGCTTGCGTGCGGCAGACGAAGACGCCTTTGCCGGCGGCGAGGCCGTCGGCCTTGATCACGCACGGAGCGCGCGGCGCGGCGAGCGTCTCCGCGGTCGGCACCCCGGCCGCCTTCAACACGTCCTTGGCGAATGACTTCGACCCCTCGATGCGAGCGGCAGCGGCTCCCGGCCCGAAGACGGCGACGCCGACGTGCCGGAGCTCGTCCGCGACGCCGCCGACGAGCGGCGCCTCGGGGCCGACGACGACCAGGTCGGCCTCGAGCGCGCCGACGAGGCCGAGCAGGCCCTCGCCGTCCTCGGCACGAACGGGATGGCAGCGGCCGAGCGCCGCGATGCCCGGATTGCCCGGCGCCGCGTGCAGCTCTTCGAGGCTCGGCGCCTGGGCAAGTTTCCACGCGAGCGCGTGCTCGCGCCCGCCGGACCCGACCAGCAGCACCTTCACGCGGGCGAGTTTAGAGGGCGCGTCGCACGACTAAGCTACGACGCGATGCTGGAGCCCGGACTCGATCGCCACGAATGGGAGAGCCGCTGGGCGTCGCTCGAGGAGGAGCTCGCGGACTCGCCGCGCGACGTGCTGCCCGAGCTCGACGCACTCGTCGGGCAGATGCTGGAGGAGCGGGGGTTCGCGATCGACGACCCGGTGGCGCGGCAAGGTGAAGGCCGCGAAGTCGTCGACGACTTCTCCTCAGCCCGCGAGATCACGCAGTTGCTCGCCGACGACCCGGACGCCGTCTCGGCGGGGGACGTCGCGGCGGCGGTGAACAGCTACCGCTCCGTGTACGAGTTCATTCTCGAGGAGGACGCAGCACCGTAACGATCGTGCCGTTCGAGGCGGCGCATGCCGACGGCTTCCGCTCGCTCGTGGCGGACACGCTGCGCGAGTTCGACTTCGAGCCCGATCCAGAGCTCGACGCGGACCTCGACGAGCCGGAGGAGACGTACGTAGCGCTGTGGGTCGCCGTCGACGACGGGGTCGTCGTCGGCTCCGTCGCGCTGCGGGACCTCGGCGGTGGCGCCGTCCAGCTCAAGCGGATGTACCTGCGGCCGAACCAGCGCGGGCGGGGTCTCGGCCGGCAGCTCCTCGCCGCCGCGCTCGACTGGGCGGCCGCGCACGGGACGCGCGTCGTCCGCCTGGACACGAGCGAGCGCATGGTGGCGGCCCAGCGGCTCTACGAGGCGCACGGCTTCGTTCGCGTCCCCGGCGACGCCCCGCGGCAGGGGCAGTGCCGGCTGCTCTACGAGCTGCGCCTGCCCTAGCGCAACGCCACGACGCGCTCGCGCTCCGCGCCCGTCCCGACCAGTGAGATCTCGACGCCGAGCTCACGCTCGACGAAGTCGACGTATGCGCGGGCCGCGTCCGGGAGGTCGTCGACGAGCGGCTCCTCCCAGCCGGCGAGCGTCTCGTAGACCGGCTTGCAGTGGTGGAAGTCGCTCTGGTGCGCCGGGAACTCCGAGGTCTCGCTCCCGTCGCGCAGGCGGTAGGCGACGCACACTGGCACCTCGGCGAACGACGACAGGACGTCGAGCTTCGTGAGCGCCAGCGACGTGATCCCGTTCAGCCGCACGGCGTAACGCAGCGCGACGAGGTCGAGCCACCCGCAGCGGCGCGTCCGGCCGGTGACGGTGCCGAACTCGCGGCCGAGCTCCTGCACGCGCTGCTGGTCGGCGCCCTCGATCTCCGTCGGGAACGGCCCCTCCCCGACGCGCGTGACGTACGCCTTCGCAACGCCGACGACCCGGTCGATGCGGTTCGGGCCGATGCCGACGCCCGTCGCGGCGTTTGCGGCGATCGTGCTGGAGGACGTCACGAACGGATACGTCCCGTGGTCGAGGTCGAGGAGCGTCCCCTGTCCGCCCTCGAGCAGCACCTCGCGTCCGTCGCGGAGCGCGCGGTCGACCAGCAGCGACGTGTCCGCGACGAACGGTCGCAGCCGCTGCGCGTACGCCTCGTAGCGCCCGGCCAGCTCCTCCAGCTCGAGCGGCTCGGCGCCGTACACCCGCTCGAGCCACACGTTCTTCTCGGCGAGCGCCACCTCGATCTTCTGGCGCAGGATCTTCGGGTCGAGCACGTCCTGCACGCGGATGCCGATCCGCGCCGCCTTGTCCGCGTAACACGGGCCGATGCCGCGGCGGGTCGTGCCGATCTGCAGCTTTCCCAGCCGCCGTTCCGACGCCTGGTCGAGCGAGACGTGCCACGGCATGATCAGGTGCGCCTCCCCCGACACGTGCACGTCGGCGGTCGAGTAGCCGCGTGACTCGAGCTCGTCGACCTCGCCGAGGAAGACCTCCGGATCGAGGACGCAGCCGGCGCCGACGACGCACGTCTTGCCCCGGATCACGCCGCTCGGAATCTGCCTGATCTTGAACGTCTCGTCGCCGACGACGATCGTGTGCCCGGCGTTCGGGCCGCCCTGGTAGCGGCACACGACGTCCGAGTCGAGCGCCAGCAGGTCGACGATCTTGCCTTTCCCCTCGTCTCCCCACTGCGCCCCGACGATGACTGTCGCGGGCACGGCTCAGCGCTCCGGCACGTGTGAGCAAGTGCGCGCGCAGTAGGGATTCAACGGTCGCCCGAGCGAAGCTCTCGCGACCTCTTCTGCGGCGCCGCCGAGTCGGCGCCGTGGCGCCCCGACGATGACAGTTGCAGGCACGTCGACGGAGTCTGCCAGAGCCACTGGATACGCTCCGCCGCGTGCACGAGGTCTTGCACTTCGGCGCGATCGTGCTGATCGTGTCCGGAGCCTTCGCTGTTGCCGTGCTGGCGAACAGCGTCAGCGAACGGCTTCGGATCCCCGCCGCGGGGCTCTTCCTGCTCGCCGCCGCGATCGCCTCGGACATCTGGCCGAGCCTCGGCAACGCCCTTTCGATCCGCGACGTCGAACGCCTGGCCGTGCTCGCCCTGATCGTGATCCTGTTCGACGGCGGGATGCGCGTCGGCTGGACGCGCTTCCGCGAGTCGGCCGTCCCGATCGTCTCGCTCGGCCTGCTCGGTACGTTCGCGACCGCGGGCCTGATGACGCTGGCCGCGCACTACCTCCTCGATTTCAAGTGGCAGACGGCGGGCCTGCTCGGGGCGGCGCTCGCGCCGACCGATCCCGCCGTGATGTTCTCCGTCTTCGGCCGCAGCGAGATCGCCGGCCGGACGGGAACCATCCTCGAGGGCGAGTCGGGCGCGAACGATCCTGTGGGGATCGCGCTGATGCTCGCGGCGATCAGCCTGGCGCACGAGAACTCGGCGTCGGTCGCGCACGCGATCGGCGACTTCTTCCTCCAGCTCAGCGTCGGGATCGCCGTCGGCGTGCTCGGCGCATACGTGCTGATCCAGGTGATCCGCCGGATCGTGCTGCCGAACGCGGCGCTCTATCCGCTCCGCACGCTCGCGTTCGCCGGCGTCGTGTACGGCGTCGCGACCGTGGCGCACGGCTCCGGCTTCCTCGCCGTCTACATCGCCGGCATCCTGATCGGCGACGCCGACATCCCGGCGAAGCGCGGGATCGAGCGGTTCCACACGTCCCTTGCGAGCCTCGCCGAGATCGTCGTGTTCATCGCGCTCGGCCTCACGATCCACCTGACGGCGCTCGGGCAGAACCACCGCTGGCTCGACGGGCTCGTGCTGGCGGTCGTGCTCGCCGTCGTGGCACGGCCGCTCGCGATCGGCCCGTTGCTGTTGCCCGTCCGGCTGACGGGCAGGGAGCGCGTCTTCATCATGTGGAGCGGGCTCAAGGGCGCGGTCCCGATCCTGCTCGCGTCGCTCGCCCTGCTGGCGCCTGTCGACGACGCCGACCGGATCTACGGCATCGTGTTCGTCGTCGTCGCGTTCTCGGTCATCGTCCAGGGCGCGACGATCCCGTTCGCCGCGAAGCGCCTCCGGATTCCGATGGCGATCTAGCGGCCGTCGCGCTCGACGCGGATCTGGTGTCCGCGCGGGCACTCGATCGTGCCGCGAACGTGCTCGAGCGACAGTGTCGCCTGCACGGACGGGAACGCCTCGCCGAGCGCGGTGCAGCGCTCGCACACGATCGTGAAGCCGGTCGCGCGCGGCGAGATCCACACGACCTGCTCGCCGGCGAGCGCCCAGCTCGCCATCAGGCCGCCAGGTCCGCGAACTTCGCGTAGCGCTTGAGGAACGACAGCCGCTCCGTACCGGTCGGCCCGTTGCGGTGCTTCGCCAGGATGATCTCCGCGAGACCCTGCTGGTCGGTCTCCTCGTTGTAGTACTCGTCGCGGTACACGAACATGACGAGGTCGGCGTCCTGCTCGATCGAGCCCGACTCGCGCAGGTCCGACAGGATCGGCCGCTTGTCGTGTCGCTGCTCGACCGCGCGTGACAGCTGCGACATCGCGACGATGGGCACGTCGAGGTCGCGCGCGAGCACCTTCAGCGAGCGGGAGATCTGCGACACCTCCTGCACGCGGTTCTCCGCAGTCGTGCCGGACGTCATGAGCTGCAGGTAGTCGACGATGATCAGGCCGAGGCTCGGCTCGCGCGTCTTCAGCCGCCGCGCCTTGGAGCGGATCTCCATCATCGTGATCGAGCCCGTGTCGTCGACGTAGATCGGCGCCTTCATCAGCTTGTCGCCGGCGGCCACGAGCCGCGGCCAGTCGTCCTGTGCGAGCTTGCCGGTCCGCAGCCGCTGCGACTCGACCTTCGCCTCGCTGCACAGGAGCCGCTGCGTCACCTCGGCCTTCGACATCTCGAGCGTGAACATCGCGACCGGCGTCTCGGCGCGCAGCGCGAGGTTCGCCGCGATGCACAGGCCGAGCGCGGACTTGCCCATGCTCGGGCGTGCCGCGACGATGATCAGGTTGCCGGGCTGGAAGCCGGACGTGAGCCGGTCGAGGTCGCGGAAGCCGGACGGAACGCCCGTCACGTCGGCACCGGCCTCGTAGAGAGCCGTGATCCGCTCGAAGCTCTCCTTCAGCAGGTCCTCGATGTGGCTGAACTCCGTCGACACGCGGCTCTGCGACAGGTCGAAGACCACCTGCTCGGCGCGGTCGACGAGCATCTGCGTCTCGCCGGGCCGCTCCCAGCCGAGCTGCGCGATCTGCTGGCCGGCGGAGATCAGGCCCCGCAGCGTCGCCATCTCGCGCACGATGCGCGCGTAGTGCGCTGCGTTCGCCGTCGCCGGCACGAGCGCGGCGAGCTCGTGCAGGCGCACGCGTCCACCGACGTCCTCCAGCTCGCCGCGTTCCTCGAGCTCGTCGACGAGCGTGATCGCGTCGACGGGCTCGCCCTTCGCGTAGAGCGAGAGGGCCGCGCGGTAGATCTTCGCGTGGCTCTCTCGGTAGAAGTCCCCGGCATCGAGGACCTCGCTCACCGCCCCGATCGCGCCCGGGGAGAGCAGCATCGCCCCGAGGACGGATTCCTCGGCCTCGAGGTTCTGGGGCGGCGCGATCGGGGCGGCTTCGGCGAGCTGGGCGACAGGTGTCACGTGCGCGGAGTGAAGCACCGCCGGAGTCGGTTTTCCATGTGGGTTTTCCTTGTGGATAGGGGTCTTTCGCACGTGTCCGTTCGCGCAGATTTGCAGGGAGAAAGGAACACATGTTCCCAGACGCTTCGGACGGAACCTGTTGATCGTTCGTCCGCTCGGAGCGGGAAGTTCGTCCGCAATTCACAGGCCGGTGGAAAGGCCTGTGCAAGCTTGTCCCCAGGTTCTGCACAGAGCCGCTTGGAAAGCGGCTGAGCTCTGTGGAAGGGGCGTCGGGGTCTAGGTCTCTGCGCTGCCGGCGTCGACCGCGCGGTCGAACTCGTCGTCCGGGAGCTCCTCGGCGACGTCCTCGCTCGAGGGCTCGACCTCGGCCTCGCTGCCGACGGTCGCATCCTGGGCGAGCGCGGCTGCGTCGAGCTCGTCGAGGTCGAGCTCGTGCTTCTCCTCGGGCTCGGCCTCCGCCGCCTCGACCGCGGCCATCGCTTCGAGCTCCTCCTCCGGGGGCAGCTCGCCGCCCTCGGGCACGACGAGCGTCCGCAGCTCGGCGGTGACGTCCTGGAACAGCTCGATCGGCACCTGGTAGCGCCCGATCCGCTTGATCGTGTCGGTGCCGATCTTGCGGCGATCGACGCGGATCTTGTGCTTCCCCCAGAGCTCGTCCGTGATGTCCGTCGCAGTCACCGATCCGAACAGCGAGCCGGTCGGGCCGGCCTTCACGTCGAACCGCAGCTCGACCTGGGCGAGCCGGTCGGCGAGCGCTTGCGCCTCGTCGAAGGTCTTCGCCTCCTGCTGCGCGCGCCGTTCCTCGACCTTGCGCACCTCGGCGACGCGCGCCGGCGTCGCCTCGTCGGCGAGCCCGCGCGGGAAGAGGAAGTTGCGTGCGTAGCCGCGCGCCACGTTCACGACCTCGCCGCGGAGGCCGACCTTGTCGATGTCCTGGCGAAGGATGACTTCCATCTACCGGCTGTCCGAGACGTACGGCAGCAGCGCCATCTCACGCGCGCGCTTGATCGCGACCGCGACCTGGCGCTGGTGGCGGCGGCACGCGCCCGTGATGCGGCGGGAGCGGATCTTGCCCTTCTCCGAGACGTACCGCCGCAGCTGGTTGGCGTTCTTGTAGTCGATCTCGTCGACCTTCTCCTTGCAGAAGTAGCAGCCGCGCTTGCGGATCGGCCCGGCCGCGCCCGGGCGCTTGCGCCCCGGCTGGCGGTCTCGGTCCCGGTCTGAGCCCCGCGGCGGCATCAGAAGGGAATGTCGTCGTCGCTGGAGCCGAAGTCCTCGTTGCCGGCGGGCGCCGCCGCAGGGACGAACTGGCGCTCGCCGCCGCCGCCGTCGCCGCCTTCACCGCGTCCGCCGAGGAACTGGACGCTGTCGGCGATGATCTCGACCGCCTGGCGCTTCGTGCCGTCCTGCGCTTCCCACTCGCGCCAGTCGAGACGGCCGTCGACGCCGACGGGGCGGCCCTTCGAGAGGTACTGCGCGCAGCTCTCGCCCTGGTTGCCCCAGACGGTGACGTCGAAGTAGTTCGGCTTGTCGCCCCAGTTGCCGCTCGCGTCCTTCTGGCGGGTGTTGACCGCGAGGCGCAGCTTGCAGACGGCGGTGCCGCTCGGAGTGTGCCGCAGCTCGGGGTCCTTCGTCAGGTTCCCCACGAGCACGACGCGATTGATGTTGGCCATGTCTTCTACTCCTCTTGCGAACTCGTGTTCGCGTCAGCATAGGCGGGCTCGGGGACGGCTTCGGGCTCTGGCTCCGGCGGTGGGCCGGGCGAGCCTCCTTCGATGCGGCGCACTGCGAGGTGGCGCATGACGCCGTCCGTGATCCGGAGGATGCGCGAGAGCTCTTCGAGTGTCTCGGGCTCGGCGTCGAAGTTGAGCAGGTGGTAGGTGCCTTCGGCCTTGTGCTGGATCTCATAGGCGAGCCGGCGGCGTCCCCAGACGTCGTGCCCGACCCACGTCCCTCCGGCTTGCTGCACCAGATCGCGCGCACGCTTGACGATCTCCTCCTGCCGGGCCTCCGGCAGCTCGGGATCGAGCATGAGCAGAATTTCGTACGCAACCACGTTTCCCGAGACCTCCCTTCCTCTGGTCTGAATCGGCCCCGTCTGCGAGCGCCACTCGGGAAAACGCGGCGCGATGACGGGGCAGGAAGCGGCGGCCAGTGTAGCATCGGCCCGTGCGCCGTCCGTGGGCGTGGGCCGTTGGGGGATTGGCGTTGGCCGGTTTGCTGCGCCGCAGCCGCGCCGCAGCGGCCTCGGAGGTCGACCCGCGTGCGGAGGAGCTCCGGCGCAAGCTCGCGGAGTCTCGCGAGGAGCGCGACGAGCAGGCGCCGGAGGACCCGGAGTCGCGGCGACGCGCAGTGCACGAGTCGGGGCGCGCCACGGTCGAGCAGATGCGCAAGCGCTAGGTTGCGACCCGCGCGATCGCGAACGTGATCGCGAAGCCCGCGATCGTGAGCCCGACGCGCTTCCACGACGGATGGCTGTGCGCCTCCGGCAGCAGGTCGGTCGCGCCCATCGACAGGAAGAACCCGGCGTAGAGCGCGAGCAGGTACGCGAGCCCGTCGTCGGAGATCGACAGGAGCGAGCCGATGATCGCGCCGACGAGCGGCGCAAGCGCGTCGGCGGTGAGCCAGCGCAGCGCCTGACGGCGATCGTCGCTCTGGAAGAGCACGAAGCTCACGGTGTTCATGCCGTCGGCGAAGTCGTGGCTGACGACGGCGATGAAGACGAGGAACCCCGTCGCGGTGCTGACCTGGAAGGCGAGGCCGATCCCGAGGCCGTCGATCAGGCTGTGGACGGAGAGCGCGCCGGCGCCGAGCGCGCCGACGCGCGCGTGCGCGCGGGCCTGGTCGGGCTCGTCGCGGTGATGCAGGACCAGCACCTTCTCGGCGAGGAAGAAGAGCACGAACCCGACGCCGACGACTGCCATTGCGTTCCGCGGCTCGAGCGTCCGCAGCGCCTCGGGCAGCACGTCGAAGAGGGCAACGGCGACGACGATCCCGCCCGTGAGGGCGATCACCGTCGTCAGCTCGTCGCGTAGACGCAGCGCTAGCAGGCCGCCCGCGAGCGTCGAGAGGACGGTGACGCCGGCGAGCGGGACTGCGACCCAGGTCAAATGAGAACGATTCTCGAAATCATCGGCCCGAACGATACACTCGTCGTGTGGGCTGGACGACGGACGCGCGCGAGGCGCTTGCTGCCGCGGGGTATCGCCGTGGTGGAGCGCGCGCGGCGGTCGTCGAGCTGCTCGGGCGCCAGAACTGCTGCCTGAGCGCCCAGGACATCCACGACCGGCTCCGGCGGGCGCGGCGCCCGGTCGGGATCGCCTCCGTCTATCGGACGCTCGAGACCCTGGCCGAGCTTCGGCTCGTGAAGCGGGTCGACGCCGGCGACGGGATCGCGCGCTACGAGCCGGCGACGGCCGGCGGTGACCATCATCACCACCTCGTCTGCCGCGACTGCGGGAAGGTGGAGGCGTTCAGCGACTCACGCCTGGAGCGCGCGATCGACCGTGTCGCGGGCGGCCTCGGCTACGCCGTCGACGACCACGAGGTGGTGCTCGTCGGCGCGTGCGCGGACTGTAACTAGCCGGAGAGCAGAAACGCTTGGGCGCCGGCGACGAGCCCGCGGGCGATCCTCTGCTGATACGCGGCCGAGCGCAGCAGCCGGCCTTCGGTCGGGTTCGTCATGAATCCCGTCTCGACGAGGATCGCGGGCACGTCGGCCCAGTTGAACCCGGTCAGGTCGGAGCGGAAGAGGATGCCGTCGTTCGTCGCGCCGGTCGAGCGCACGAGCGCGGCTTGCACGTCGCGTCCGGCGCGCAGGCTGCGTGCGTAGATGTCGTCCGTCCACCCGCGATGAAGTGCCGGCACGAGTGTCTTGATGCCGTGCTGCGACGGGTCCGTCGACCCGTCCGCGTGGATGCGGATCATCAGCGCCGACCGGCGGACGTTGCAAAAGCGTGCGCGCGCGATGTTCCCGCCCGCGTACGCCGGCCCGCTGCGCGTCATGGCGACGCGGTAGCCGTCGCGCTGCAAGAGGGCGCGCGTGCGCAACGCGATCGCCAGCGCAACCGGCGCCTCGCCGGGTGCGCCGCCGCCGTCCTTGATCTTGCGAGTGCTCGAGCCCGGGCCGATCGGCTCCGTCTGGCGGCCGACCGCGGGGATCGTGCCGTGGCCGGGATCGAGGCAGATCAGCGGGGTTGGCGCGGTCGCGAACATGGGGATGAAGTGTGCCTGTGAACGTGAAGCTCGCCCTCGACAAGGGTGTCGGCGACGCCGCCGAATGGCTGGTCCGCTCGCATCACGCGCGGCGCCTGCGCCGGCTCGGCTGGGACCACGCGCTCGACCCGCCCGCCGGGGAGCTGTGGGCGGCGGGCGACCCGCCGCCACGCGACGGCTGCTCCGTCGAGGTGCTCGTCGACGGAAGCGAAGCCCTGCCGCGGCTCGCGGATGAGCTCGCGCGGGCAGCGTCGCACGTCCACATCGCGGGCTGGTACGTGACGCCGGACTTCAAGCTCACGCGCGGCGGCGACGATGTCGAGCTGCGCGCGCTGCTCGCGCGTCTGGCGGAGGACCTGCCGGTGCGGATGCTGCTGTGGGCCGGTTCGCCGTTGCCGCTCTTCCATCCCGACCGGCGCGACGTGCGCGGGGCGCGGGACGCGCTGGCGGCGGGGACGAAGATCCAGCTCGCAGCCGACGCGAAGGAGCGGCCGATGCACTGCCACCACGAGAAGATCGTCGTCATCGACGACCGTGTCGCGTTCGTCGGGGGGATCGACCTGACGACGTACGCAGGCGATCGCTACGACTCGCCGGCGCACGAGGCGCGCGGCACCGTCGGCTGGCACGACGCGCTCGCGGTGCTGCGCGGGCCGATCGTCGCCGACGTCGCGGAGCACTTCCGCCAGCGCTGGGAGTCGGTCACCGCCGAAACGTTGCCGCCGCCGGCGCGGCCGGAGCGCGCAGGCGATGTCGAGGCGCAGCTCGTCCGTACGGTGCCGGAGCGCTTGTACGACACCGTCCGCCGCGGCGACTTCCGCATCCTCGAGTCCTATACGCGTGCACTCCGCTCCGCGCGCGAGCTCATCTATCTCGAGAACCAGTTCCTCTGGTCGAGCGAGATCGCCGAGATCCTGCAGGAGAAGCTCGCGCATCCTCCGAGCGACGACTTCCGGCTCGTCCTGCTGCTCCCGGCACGGCCGAACGACGGCGCCGACGACACACGCGGACAACTTGCCGACCTGATCCAATGCGACGCGGGCGACGGCCGCCTGCTCGCATGCTCGCTGTACGCACTCGGCGCGCGCGGCCCGCAGCAGGTGTACGTCCACGCCAAGATCGGCATCGTCGACGACCGCTGGCTGACGCTCGGCTCGGCGAACCTCAACGAGCACTCGCTGTTCAACGACACGGAGGTGAACGTCGTCACCTGCGACGCGCGGCTCGCGCGTGAGACGCGCCTACGCCTCTGGTCGGAGCACCTCCAGCGCCCGCAGGCGGAAATCTCCGGACCGCCCGCTCGGGTCGTCGACGAGGTCTGGAAGCCGATTGCCGAGGAGCAGGCGCGCCGGCGCGAGGCCGGCCAGACGCCGACCCACCGGCTCTCGCTGCTGCCCGGCCTCTCCGGCAGGACGCGCCGGCTGCTGGGGCCGATCAACGGCCTGCTCGTCGACGGCTAGTTTCAGAAGTTCGCATTCGCGGGCATTTCGTAGCGAATGGCCACGCGACAGGAGCTCCCCGCAGACGTCGCCGCCGCTCTCGACCGAGTTCCTGCGGCGGGCGACCGCTTTTCCGCGCTTCCGCCCGAGCGGCAGGACGAGTGGCTGGCGTGGATCGACCGTGCGCGCGGCCGCCGTGCGCGGGAGTCGCGCATCGACGAGATGCTGCGAAATCTCGTGCCCGCAGGCGCGACCGAGGAGGAGGTGGTAGAGCCGGCCGGGCCGCCGCCCGAGCGCTACTGGTGGCTTTGGCTGCTCCTGCTGCTCGTGCTCGTCGCCGCCGGGCTGCTGATCTGGTGGCTGCTCTCGCGCGGGAACGACAAGTCGACCGTGCCTGACGTCATCGGGCTGAAGTCGGCGGTCGCCGCGCAGCAGATTCACGACAAGCACCTCAATGTGACGCCGGTCACGGGCCAGAGCAAGCGCCCGCCGAACGTCGTCTTCGCGCAGGCGCCCGGCGCCGGCACGCAGCTCAAGCACGGGCAGACGGTGACGATCTCGATCTCGAGCGGTCAGATCGCCGTGCCCAACGTCACGTCGCAGCCGTTGCAGAAGGCGCAGACGACACTCACGGACGCCGGTTTCGGGGCCCAGGTCAAGCGCGTCGCGTCGTCACGCCCGAAGGACATCGTCATCACGCAGTCGCCCGCCGCCGGGGTCACCGCGGCCGCCGGCACGACGGTGCAGCTGACGGTCTCGAGCGGCGCGAAGCCGGTCGTCGTCCCGCAGGTGGTCGGGCAGACGCAGGGCTCGGCCGTGAACGCGCTGACGGGCGCCGGCCTGAAGCCGGCGCTGCACAACGTCGGCTCCTCCAAGCCTGCGGGAATCGTCGTCGCGCAGAAGCCGCCGGCGGGCAAGGAGGTCGACAAGGGCTCGAAGGTGACGCTGAACGTCTCGACCGGAACGCCGTCGACGACGACGACGACGACCACGACCACGACGACAACGACGACGACTCCCGCGGGCACGGCGGCCCCGAAGGTCACGGTCCCGAAGGTCACGGGGCTGGCGCAGACGCCGGCGCTCCGGCAGCTCAACACGGCGGGGCTGCACCCGCAGGTCGTCTACCGGAAGTCGAGCCAGCCGGCGAACCGCGTGCTCGAGCAGGCTCCGGCAAGCGGGAAGACGCTGGCGCGAGGCTCGAAGGTGTCGCTGGTCGTCTCCGCCGGCCCGAGCCCGCAGCCGACGTCACCCGTTCCGAACGTCGTCGGCCAGGATCAGGCGACCGCGGCCGACAACATCAAGAGCGCCGGGTTCAAGGTCGTCGTGCTCAACCGGCCCGTCACCAAGTCGACGCAGGACGGCGTCGTCGTCGACGAGCAGCCGCACGGCGGCTCCGGCATCCCCGGCGGGTCGCAGGTCACCATTTTCATCGGCCGCTTCAGCGGCGGCTAGCGCAGACGGCTGCTAGCCGTGCTCCGCGGCACGCGCAGCGCGCCGCAGGTCTTTGCGTGTTCCCTTGGCGCCGTGCGGAACCCGCCAGACGTCCGTGCCGCCGAACAGGGAGAGGGCCCTGACGCGCAGCAACGGCGCGCCCGGGTGAGTCGCGACGTCGCCGCCGTGCTCGTCCGCACCGCCGAAGACGCCGACGCCGTTGAAGTCGACCTCGATGCCCTCCGGGACATAGAGGTCGGTGCCGCCGAAGAGATCGACGATCGAGATGGTCGCCTCGCCGCCCTCGAGCGACGCCTGGCGCAGGTCGAGGTCGGAGCCGCCGAACATCGAGATGACCCAGTGCCGGCGAGCGACCCGCCAGCGGCCTTTGCGGTCGGCCCCGCCGAAGATGGAGATCGTGAAGCTGCGCGGCCGGCGGCGCGAAGCGGGCCCTGCGCCGGCCGCGGTCCCGGGCAGGTCGCCCGTCAGCGAATCGAGCGCGTCCTGCGTCTTTGCGGCGTAGGCGTCCTCGACGCGCTGCGAGAACTCGTCGAGCGTCAGCCGACCCTCGGCGGTCGCGTCGCGCAGCTTGGCGACGGCCTGCTCGCGCTCGGCGTCAGAGGCGCGTACCGCGGGCTGCTCCACCGCTCTAGCCTACCGCCGCTGTCAGGCCGCTTTGGGACCGCTCACCGGCCGCTCGGGAGCCTCTTCGACATGACCGCAGTCGAGACACAGGCAGGTGTCCGACTCGCGGATGTCGATCGCCGCGCGCTTGCCGCAAGCGCTGCAGAGCTCGAGCTCCTCAGCGGAGAACCATCGATGCAATTCGAAGTCGCGCATTTCATCCCGCTGGGCTTCGCGCATCATGCGTGCTGGTTTCTGACAGGACAACGGGTCGAACGGGTAGGTCGCGAGGAGCCCGGACGGCCGTCAATCCTCGAACGGATGGGCGAGCCAGAGCCTCGCGCCACTCGTCAAGCGCCCGGGCTCCGCAAGAGCAGATGCCGCACGGGCCGTGAGACTTGCGGACTGCGCCGCGACGGATGCGGCTTGACCGGCGGCGGTCGGCGTCGCTGAATGGTCGGCGGGCAGGCTCCGGTGTCATAGGACAAAGGAGACGTCCATGCGGAGACTTTTCGTACTGGCTGCGGTCGTCGCTTCGCTTGCGGTCGTAGCGGTCGCTGCCCCGGTCGCCAGTGCCGACTACGGAAACACCGTTCAGTACCAAGCGGCGATCTCGCTGAACTGCGACAACAAGACCTCGGCGTTCTGCACCGAAATGGTCGGGCTGGGGGGCGAATGGGAGTGGTTCGCGTTCAGCAACGACGGCAGCTTCGACTCGACGCAGACGTTCTGCGGCCACAACGATCCGGTGTTCGGAAGTGGCGCATTCCACTTCAACGGCACCGGCGAATGGAAGCCCGGCCCCGTGAGCCCCACGGCGCCGCCGTTCGGCCAGGCGCAGGACTTCTGGGTGAACTACAACGACGGACAGGGGTGGCAGGACTCGGGCGTGCCGTACGCGGCCAACACCTCGAAGCACTACAGCTTCAAGGGCGGTCCCGGCATCTCTGCGGAGGCGCAGGTCTCCTACATCCCGAACCGCTGAGGGACGGCTGTGGAGCCGGCCCGAAGACGCCTTCGGGCCGGCTCCCACTCCGACCGAGCGGCATAGGAGTCGAATTCCGAGCGGGCGATCCGCTTGGAGAACGGGGCTATCCTCGGCGCCGTGAACGAGGTCGCCCATCGGCATGGTCGGCGGATTCACCGCCATGCCCATGACGCCCCGCATCGGCACGTGCTGCTCCCGAGGCTCTCGGAGTCGGTCGTCGAAACACCTCGTGAAGATCCCGAACACGACCATCACCATCACCACCGGCACGGCCACGATCACGCGTCCGACGGTCACGGTCACTCGCACGGGCTGGTTGATCGCTCGATCCTTCGCTCACGCGAAGGGCTGAAGGCGGTCGGCTGGAGCCTTGCGATCCTCGGCCTCGCGGCCGCCGCCCAGCTCCTGATCTTCATCCTCACCAACTCGGTCGCGCTCCTGGCCGACCTGATCCACAACTTCGGCGACGCGCTCACAGCGGTGCCGCTCGCGATTGCCTTCTACCTGCGTAGCTATCGCGGCGAGAAGATTGCCGGTCTGTTCGTCGTCGCCGCGATCTTCTTCTCGGCCTGCGTTGCCCTCTACGAGACGATCCGACGTTTCATCCACCCCGAAGCGCTTACACACCTGTGGGTGCTCGCCGCTGCGGGTGCGATCGGCTTCGTCGCCAACGAGATCGCCGCCCGAGTACGACTGCGAGCCGGGAGCAGGCTGGCGAGCCCAGCGCTCATCGCCGATGGCAACCACGCGCGCGTCGACGGCTTCGTGTCGCTCGGGGTGATCGCGAGCGCGGCCGCCGTCGCGCTCGGTTTCCCTCGAGGCGACCCCCTCATCGGCCTGGCAATCACGCTCGTCATCCTCAAGATCACGTGGGACTCATGGCGCACCGTTTCCACGACCGATCCCGGTGACATGCACGAGCACCAGAGCTAGGCGGCGCTCTGACACGAGCGGGCAAGGCCGCCCGCTGTGTTGTATCGCGCTACGCATGCGGTTTTCTGCCTGACGGAGCGGCACAGGAGTCGAACCTGCCTAGCGTCGGGCTACGACGCCGTACTGGTTTTGAAGACCAGTCGGGGCACCGGCCCCGGCCGCTCCGCCGCGCAGGGTAACCAGGTCGTGTGCTTCAGGCCGGCTGCGCCGCCGGCTTCACCGAGGCGATGTACCCACGCACGTCCCGCGCCGGCCCGGAGTACGCCTCACCGAGCGCGTCCTCGACGCGGCGCATGTAGTCCTCTGTCCAGGCAGGGAAGTCGTAGTCGATCGCGCGCAGAAACTCGAGCGTCGCCACCCAGCGAATGTCGGCGATCGACGGATGGTCGCCGCCGACGAACTTCCGTCCGTCCAGGAAGAAAGAGCGGAACGCCTCCAGCGGCTCGGCGAGCGCCGCTTCCGCGTCCTTCTGCGCCTTCGCCTTCATGTCGTCGTCGGCGTCCGACGTTCCGACCTCGCCCGCGTATTGCGGGAACTGCAGCGTCGGGTACGTCGCGCGCGTGAGCAGCGGATAAAACGTCCCGATCAAATAGAACATCGCGTTGTCGACCATCGCGCGCTCGCCCGGATCCGCGGGATAGAACTGCGTCAGATCGTGCTTGTTGCAGAGGTACGCCATGATCGCGCAGCTCTCGCCGAGCGTTCCCTTCGGCAGCCCTTCCTCTTCGAGCGTCGGTGTCAGGTGCACGGGGTACTTCGCGAGGTACTCCGGACTGGTCGTTTGCCCCCAGACGTTCTCCTCTTCGAAGTCGAGGTCGGCGGCGCGAACGAAGACGCGTACGCACATGTTGTTGACGCTCGGCTCGAGGATGTTCAACTTGTTTGCAGCCACGTGCTCCTCCCCGTCTAGTAGGGATCCTTCGGGTCGCGATCATCGGACAGTGACTCGCGCGATCGCCTGACCAGCGCCTCGATCGCGTCGGCGAGGTGCTCCTGCGCGATGTTGTAGTCGCCTCGCTCGACACGCAGCTTGTGCGCCTCGAGGAGCACCTCGGCATGCGTGAAGCCCGCCGGCGGCTCGAATCGGTAGGACGCAAGCTCGATCAAGAGCCCGAGCGGGTCGTCGAAGTAGATCGAGTCCATGAAGCCGCGGTCCTTGACACCACTGTGGCGGATGCCTCGCTCGTCGAGCCGCTCGACGGTCTGGCTGAACGTCGCGTGCGACACATTGAAGGCCAGGTGGTGGACTCGGCCGGGCTCCTTCACCGTCGTCGTGCCGCCGCGCTCGCGTCCCTCGTCGGTGAAGACGGTGATCAGGCGCCCGTCGCCCGGGTCGAAGTAGAGGTGGCTCTCCGACTCGTTGTCGAGGTTCGGCTGCTCGAAGACGAACGGCATTCCGAGCACGCCTTCCCAGAAGTCGATCGAGGTCTGCCGGCCGGCGCCGACGAGGGTGATGTGATGGACGCCCTGGGTCTGGATCTTCCGCATCAGCGTTCCAGCAGCCGGGACTTGTACTCGCTGCGTGCGAGCGTCCCGAACGGCACGAGCTCGATGCGCGTCTGGACGACGAGCACTGCGCGCAGTCTCTCACGGATCGCATCGGCGAGCGAGTCCGTCGGTGTCGCATCGCGGGCCAACTCGACGACGATCGGGAGCGGCGGCTCCTGCTTCACCGCAGACGAAACCGGCTTGATACGTACGTGGCCACTGACCGTCGGCGTGAACGACGCGACGACGTCGCGGACTGCTGACGGGAAGACGTTGACGCCGCGGACGATGACCATGTCGTCCGTGCGCCCGATGCAGCGCAGGCGCGGGCCGGTGCGGCCGCACGTGCAAGGGGTGGTGCTGACGACGACGTGGTCGCGCGTTCGAAAGCGAAGGAGCGGCGCTGCTCGATGCCGGAGATGTGTGAGCACGAGCTCGCCCGCCGCGCCGTCCTCCAGCGCGAACGGTCGTTCCGTCTCCGGATCGATCACCTCGACGTGGACGAACCCGCGCGCGCCGATGTGCATCCCGGCCTGCTCCGCGCATTCGCCGAAGAGCGAGACGCCGATGTCGCCGACGCCCATCGCCTCGGTCACCTTGGCTCCCCAGCCCGCCTCGAGCTGCGCCCGGAGCTCCGGCTCGCCGCCGCCCGGCTCGCCGGCGACGAGGACATGCTCGACACTCGACGACGCGAGACCCGGTTCCCGTTCGGCGAGGTAGGCGGCGTACGACGGCGTCAGAACGACGGCTTCCGGGCGGAGCAGCTCGATCGTCCGGACGAGCCGCTCCGTGTTGCCGGTGCCGAGCGGGATGTGCGTGAGGCCGATCTGCTCGAACGCAGCGAGCGCCGCTCCCGCGACGAACGGCCCGGCGTTGTACGTCGTCACGATGCGCTGGCCGGCTTCGATGCCCGAGGCCGCGTAGCTGCGCGCCGACGTGGTGACCCAGTTGTCGACGTCGCCCGCGGTCAGCGGGACGTAGCTCGGTGTGCCGGTGGTCCCACTCGTCGAGTAGATCCGCACGAGCTCCGAGTGGTCTGAGCAGAGATGTGCGCCGACCGGGTTCTCCGGCGTCCGCGTCGCACGAAGCTCGTCCTTCTCCGTCAGCGACAGCTCACCGATCTCCGCCAGGCGCACCTTCTCGAAGCCTGCGAGCCGGTCGCGATAGAACGACGATCTCGCACGGAGATACTCGAGCTGCTCGCGGAAGCTCGCGTCGTCGAGCGCGAGCTGCTCCTCCCACGGCCGGGTCTCGACCTCGGGATCGAACATCACTCGTACTCGACGGCGTCCTCGGCGGCGCGGCCGAGCACGAGACCGATCGGCTGCTCGCGCTCCTCCGCGAGATGCGCCAGGAGCCCCGCCGTGCGCGCGAGGATCGGAACCGCCTTCACGGCGTCGACCGTGTAGCCGAGATCGAGCAGCACGGCTGCGATCGCCATGGCGACGTTCATCGGCAACGGCGCGTCCCACAGCCCGGCGACCGCGTCGCGCAGCGCACGCGCACGCGCCGCGTTTCGGCCGCTCACGCCGCGCTCGTCGGCAAGAGCCAAGATGCGCTCGGCGCGCGGATCCCGGGGCCGGTGAACCGGATGGCCGAATCCGGGCACCTTCCCGCCGGCTTCGTGGATGCCGCGAGCCAGCTCCAGGGGGTCCTCCTCGGACTCGAGCAACCGCGCGCACTCGCCCGAGGTGCCGAGGATCACGGGGCCGGCGCCCAGAAGCCCGGCGGCGACAGCGCCCTGCAGCGCTGCGGGATCCGCCGCGAGTGTCATCCGCGCGGCCACGTTCGACGGCATGAGCCCGTGCTCGGCGATCGCCACCAGCACGACGTCGAGGAAGAAGCGCTGTTGCTCGGTCGGCTCGTCGCCGGTCAGGAGCAGGTGGAAGTACTCCGTGAAGGTCAGGTGCCCCATCACGTCGCCGACGAGGTCGCGCCCGCGCACGTCGACGCGGTCAGCCGTCGCCTTCGCGATGTGCGTCTTACGCTTGACCGGCACCGGCGACCAATGCCTCGAGCTTGCGAACAGCCAAGTCGCGCGACAGGTACTTCATGCCGCAGTCCGGTGCAGCGACGACGCGCTCGCGCGGCAGAACCTCGAGCGCGCGCCGAATGCGCTCGGCGACGACGTCCGCCGTTTCGGCATCTCCCGAGCCGAGGTCGAGGACGCCGAGGACGACCGTCTTGTCCGGAAGGTCGCGCAGGAGCCCGGGATCGAGTCCTGGCTGCGCGGACTCGATCGAGACATGCGTCGCGGCGCATGCGTTGAGCTCCGCGAGGAACGGGTACCCGGTCACCCCGGCCTTGTCTTTGACGACGTGCGCATAGCCGAAGCACGTGTGCAGGACCGTGTCCCCTTCGATGCCGTCGAGCGCACGGTCGATCGCCTCGACCGCGTACTCGCGTGCTTGCTCCGGTCGCGCCTGGAGGTAGGGCTCGTCGATCTGCACGATGTCCGCTCCTGCCGCTTTCAGATCGCGTAGCTCGTCGTTGACCGCCTCCGCATACGCGAGCGCGAGGCTTCGCTCGTCGTCGTAGTAGTCGTCCTGCGCCTGCTGCGTCATCGTGAACGGGCCCGGAACCGTGATCTTGATCCGGCGGCTCGTCAGCGAGCGGAGAAACTCGACGTCGCGCACCTCGACTGGTCGTGAGCGGCGGATCGGGCCGACGACGCGCGGCACGGGGTTCTCATGGCCGGTGCGGTCGAGCGCGACGCCGGGTTGATCCAGATCCACTCCCTCGAGCGCCGTCGCGAACCGATTGGAATAGCTCTCCCGCCGCATTTCGCCGTCCGTGATCACGTCGACGCCGGCGCGCTCCATGTCCCGGACCGCGAGCCGCGTCGCGTCGTCCTGCGCCTCTTCGAGATACGGCTCGGGCACTCGCCACAGCTCGCGCGCCCTGACGCGCGGAGGGAGCCTGTCGCCGAGGCGGTCGCGATCGATCAGCCACGCGGGCTGCGGATAGCTCCCTACGACTGTCGTGAGGATCGCAGCACGTTCCACGCGCTGAGTCTATGAAGACTCCTCATCGGGCACCCAGTCCTTCGTCAGGTACAGCCAGAAGGCCAGGCCGCTGTACTTCCCGTAGCGGCGGAAGCGTCGCTCGACTGCCGCGTCGCTCGCCTTGCGACCGCTCACCTGCGCGTACTTCGGGCGCGTCCAGGAGTCGAGGATGAGACGCGAGTGCCGCCCGAGGAGCATCATGAGATGCGCGGCGCCGTAGGGACCGATGCCCGGCAGAGCAAGGAGCTGCACGGCGACCTCGTCATCGGGCACCTCGCTCTCGGCCCCGAGCCCCTCGACGTCGAAGGAGCCGGCGACGACGCCCGACGCGAGCGCTTGCAGGTAAGCGCTTCGATACCCGGCGCGCACGGCGTTTCGGTAGAAGCTCTCGGGCCTGGAAGCCATCGCCTCCACCGTCGGGAATGCGTGAGCGCCGGTCGGCGCAGGCTCTCCGAGGTGCTCCACGAGCGCGGTGACCATTCGCACCGTCGCAGACCACGCTACGTTGGTCGTCATGATCGTCTTCACGACGGCTTCGAAGACGGTCGGCGTTCGCAGCATGCGTCCTGCTCCTGTGACGGCCCACGAAAGGTCGGGGTCGTCTTCGACGAGTCGGTAGAACTCGGACAGGTCTTCATCGAGGTTGAGGACGCGGCGCACGGACCTCTCGAGGTCCGCGGCCGCCCGCTCGCCGAGCATGCGGCCCTCGACCTCGACACGTGCGAAGCCGGGTCGCCCTTGCGAGATGCGAACAGTCCGAGGACGCGCACCGGCGACGGTCAGCGTGGTCGTGTACGTTCGCTCGCTCTCGTCGACGCGGCCGGGTAGCAAATCCGCGACGCCGTGCGACATGAACGTGCGATAGAGGTCGACCGGCTCCCCGCCAGGCCCTCGTAGCGGAATCTCGAACTCCGTCGGCTTACGCCGGGCGGATGACGAAGAACCCGATTGCAACGTACTGGCAGGCGGCGGCCGCGATCGTCAGCGCGTGAAAGACCTCGTGATAGCCGAAGACGGCCGGGAACGGGTTCGGCTTGCGCCGTGCGTACACGACTGCGCCGACTGAGTACAGGAGCCCGCCGGCGATCAGCAACGTCAGCGCCGACACCTGCAATCGGTGGGCGAGTTGCGGCAACACGACGACCGCGATCCAGCCGAGTGCCAGCCCGACGCCGGCTGCGATCCACTTCGGGGCGTCCACCCAGATGAACTTGATCAGCATCGCAGTCAGCGCGCCGCCCCAGATGACCACGAGGATGACCTCTCGCCAGTCTCCGTGGAGGACTAGGAGGCAGACGGGCGTGTACGTCCCCGCGATCAACAGGTAGACCCCGGCGTGATCGACGCGGCGCAGCCAGCGACGCACCGGCGGAGTCCACGTGCCGCGGTGGTACAGCGCGCTGGCGCCGAAGCATGCGCTCATCGACGCTGCGAACACCGCCGCGGCGAGCCGCGCAGTGGACGTGTCAGCGCTGATGAGGAGGAACGGGGCAACGATGAGCGAGGCGATGAACGCTCCCTGGTGGAGCACACCGCGCAGGAGCGGCTTGACCGCGCCCTCGTCGCTCAGTTCGCCGAGCGCTGCGCCCGTGGTCACTCGGGCGGAGCGGCGGTCGTCTCGTCCGGCTGATCTCCCTCGTCGAGCGGCATCGGCTCGCCGTTCGCTTCTGCGAGCTTGCGCGCCGCGGCGGCCTGCTTCTTCTCGAGCTTCAGCTGCCGCTTCTCCTTCACCCGGCGTTCGCGCTGGAGCTTGGCGAACGTCTGCTGCTTCTTCGCACCCATCGTCGCGCTAGCGGCCGCGGCGCAGCCGCGCCCGTCGTGGAGTCGAATCCTGAACGAACGCGAGCGCGCACGGCTCGTCGCCGAGCCATTCGAACTCGACGGCCTTGCCGGCACATCGTCCGAGGGGCTTCTCGCCCGGTGAGAAGGCGGCGCCGGGCACGTCGACCCGATCGCCGACGTCGGTCATGAGGGCGCCGAGGTCCTTGGCGTCGTTGAACCACAGCATCGTGCCGCGCTCTCGCGTGGCGGGCACGCTAGCCAAGGCGATAGACGATCCGGCCGCGTGACAGGTCGTAGGGCGACAATTCGATCCGGACGCGGTCGCCGAGCATCAGCCGGATCCGGTACCGCTTCATCCGTCCGCCGAGATAGCCAAGAGCTTCGTGGCCGTTGTCGAGCTGGATGCGGAACATCCGGCCGCGCAGGTCTTCCATGACCTCTCCCTCGAACTGGATCTTCTCGTCTGAATCGCTCATCGCCCTCCTTCCGTCGAGATCCGGCTGCGCTACGCGACCAGAGTCACGTTCGTCGCCTCGGGGCCTTTCGCGCCCTCGCGCGGCTCGAACGAGACCCGTGCGCCCTCGCTGAGTGACTTGTAGCCGTCGCCGGCGATGTTGCTGTGATGCACGAACAAGTCCTTGGAGCCTTCATCCGGAGTGATGAAGCCGTACCCCTTGCTGTCGTTGAACCACTTGACGGTTCCGTCTGCCATGAACAAACACCTCCCTCACACGTCACGAACGGGTGAGGAAGGCGTCGAAAGAACGCAAACCGAACTCGCTCTGATCGCCGACCACGGTAGCAGCACCTCACGGTTGTTGCCACGTGGAGGGGCGGCACGAGCCGCCCCTCCACCGCATTTCAGAGCGCCGGTTGTGGCACACGCGCAGGCGCGGACGCGCGTTGCGAAACCAGCAGGATCGAGGTGACGGCGATCCACAGCCACCACGCGACGAACGGGAAGAAGAACAGCCCGAACAGCTGAACGACTCCGATGACGAGGCCGGCGAATGCGTACCAGCGCGGGAGCGTGCCCGTCCGTAGAGCGATCGCCGAGGTCGTCCACACGACGACGGAGCTGACGAACAGCGCCGCCACCCACGTGAAGTACGAGATGACGGAGAGCAAGCGGAAGGTGTCGGCATCGAGCGTGAACGACGACGACTCGCCGACCGTGAAGCTGACGGCGTTGGCGAGCAGCATCGAGATCCCCCAGAGCGGCACGGACGCGACACCTGCGCCGAACGCAAGCGCAGCAAGGCCGCCGGGCCGACCATCCGCCGACAGGAGCCGGCGGCGAAGGCTCGCAAGAAAGACGAGCAGGAAGAGGATGCCCACGAGAAAGACGAAGAAGGCGACAGCCCCCTCCACCCGGTGCGAGTGGCTCGCGAAGTACGAGACGATCGCGGCGTTCGAGTCGCTCGTCTGCGGCTGGTTGAGGACGACCAGGACGCCGGCGAGCGAGCACGCCACCGAGATCAGTCCTGCCAACGGCGCCCATCGTTCCCACAGGTGGTTCATCGTTCCCTCCATTCGGTTGCGGATGCAGCCGACCGTAGGCGGCCGCAGACGCTGCGTCGTCGCCGGCGCGGACGATCTTCAGGTCAACCGAAAGGCTGATCTTCGTGGTTGCGTGATCCACCGGTCGGCTGATGACAGTGGGCGGCGATCGGTCTACCGTCTCGGCATGCGCATGCCCCGCCCGAACAGGCTGCCGAGGCTCGATCCGCTCAAAGTCGACCGAGCGCTCGCGGTCGTGCTCACGCTCCTGGCCCAGGCGGAGGTGTGGCTCGGCCACGGCGACAACCGGCTCGTCGCCGCCGCCGTCGCCTTCGTCGCGACGGCGTCCATCGCTTTTCGCCGGCGTTTCCCGGCGGTCGTCGGCATCGTCGTGCCGTTCTTGTACGCGATCGAATTGGGTTTCTGGGGAGACCCTCAGATCGTCGTCGCCAGCATCGGCTTCTTCTGCGCGCTCTACGCGCTGGCCGTGTGGACGTCGGCGCGGCAGTTCGCCGTCGGAGTCGGATTCCTCGTCGCGGGCTTCTTCATCTCGAGCTTCGGCCCAAAGGGCAGCGTTGGCAACACGGTGCTGTTCTCGGCGGTGGCGCTCGTCGTCATCCTGCTCGTGCGGCGCGTCCTCGGCGATCGGGAACGCCGCGCGCAGCTCGCGGAGCGCGAGCGTGACGTCGCCGCGCGGGAGGCCGTGGTCGAGGAGCGGGCGCGAATCGCGCGCGAGCTCCACGACGCGATTGCACACAACGTCTCGATGATGGTCGTTCAGGCGGGCGCGGAGCGTCGCGTGCTCGAGGGCCGGGGTAGTGCGACCCAGGAGGTCCTCGAGACGATCGAGCAGATTGGCCGCGGAGCGCTGACCGAGATGCGCAGGCTCGTCGGCATGCTGCGGAGCGACGACGGCGAGCCCCTCGCGCCTCAGCCGGGTCTCGACGACCTCCCGACCCTCGTCGCCCAGGTCGCGGACGCGGGTTTGCCCGTCGAGCTTCATGTCGAAGGCGAGCGCCGCGCACTTCCCGTCGGGATCGAGCTGTCGGCGTACCGCATCGTCCAGGAGGCGCTCACGAATGCGCTCAAACACGCCGGAAACGCGCAGGCGTCCGTCGTCGTCCGATACGGAGCCGACTCCCTGGAGCTCGAGATCGTCGACGACGGCGCGGGCGACACCCAGGCTGCCGTCGGCGGCGGAGGGCACGGCCTTGTCGGCATGCGCGAACGCGTGGCGCTCTACGGCGGGCGACTCGACGCGGGGCGAAGCACGAGCGGCGGCTTCTCGGTTCGCGTCTTGCTGCCTGTTCGATGACGAGCGTTCTGATCGCCGACGACCAGGCGCTCGTACGGGTCGGGCTCCGCAAGATCCTCGAAGCGGAGCCGGACACGACCGTAGCCGGCGAGGCCGAGGACGGGCAGCAGGCGATCGCCGAAGCTCGAAGGCTGCGCCCCGACGTCGTGCTGATGGACATACGCATGCCCGTGCTCGACGGGATCGAGGCGACTCGCCGCATCGTCGCCGCCGGGCCGGGCACACGCGTCCTGGTCTTGACGACCTTCGGGCTCGACACGTACGTCTACGACGCGCTGCGAGCCGGCGCGAGCGGCTTCATGCTCAAGGACGCACCGCCCGAGGAGATCGCTGCTGCAGTCCGGATCGTCGCCAGCGGGGAGGCGCTCCTCGCACCCGCGATAACCCGCGCCGTGATCGAGGAGTTCGCGAGGCAGTCACCCGCTCCGCCTTCGCCGCAGCCGCAAGCGGTCGAGGAGCTGACACCGCGCGAGCGCGAGGTGTTCGACCTGCTGGCGCGGGGCCGCTCGAACCCGGAGATCTGCGAAGCCCTCGTGATCAGCGAGGCCACGGCGAAGACGCACGTGGCGCGGATCCTTCAGAAGCTGGGCCTCCGCGACCGTGTGCAAGCGGTCATCTACGCCTACGAGACGGGACTGGTCGCGCCGGGCGCTCGTCGGTAGCGATCCGCTCGCGTCCCGCCGACCGCCCTGTCGCGACGGCCTAGCGGGCGCGGGCGAGCAGATCGTCGAGCGGCAGCTCGTCGAGCGAGCCGAGCAGGACGTCGGCTTCGTCGAGCGCGAACGTCTCCGTGATCGGGTTCGGGACGGCAACGACGAAAATACCGGCTCCCTTGGCGGCGCGGATGCCGTTCACCGAGTCCTCGAACGCGATCGCCTCGGAGGGCTGCAGGCCGAGGAGCGAGAGCGCCTCCTCGTAGAGGTCCGGGTTCGGCTTCGCGCGCTCGACGTCGCCGTTCGCGGCGATGATCGCGTCCCAGCCGTGGTGCCGGTCGAGCCGGCGCAGGTGCCGGTCGATCCAGTCGGTGGTGCTGCTCGAGACGATCGCCGTCTTCAACCCGAGCCGCTCCGCCTCGTGCAGGTACTCCGCGATGCCCGGGCGGAGGTTCTCGAGGTCGCAGAGCTCGAACTCGCGCGCGCGTCGCCGCTCGGCGAGCGCCACCTGGTCGAGCGGCTGCCCGACGAGCTCTTCCAGGTGCGTGTTCGGATCCCAGTCCGCGCCGATCGTTCCGACGAGCGTCGCCCACTTGTCGAGCGGAAGCTCGTGGCCGTGCTCGCGGTACAGCTCCTCGTACGCGCGGCGCGCCGGCGTCTCCGTGTCGATCAGGAGACCGTCGAAGTCGAACAGGAGCCCGCGGATTGCCACGTGTCAGAGTCTCCCTGAATGGCGATCCTCGGCGTCGATGTCGGCGGGACGTTCACCGACGCGGTCCTGCTCGAGGACGGGCGCGTCTCGACGGCGAAGGTGCTGACCGCGCCGCGCCAGGAGGAATCCGTGCTGGCAGCCGCGCGCGCCGCCGGCGCCGGAGCGGTCGAGCGCTTCGCGCACGGCACGACCGTCGCGACGAACGCGCTGCTCGAGCGCAAGGGCGCGCGCACCGCTTTCGTCACGAACGCGGGGTTCGAGCACCTCTTGCACCTGCGCCGCCAGACGCGCGCCGAGCTGTACCGCCCGTGCGCCGATTGGCCGGAGCCGCTCGTCCCGCTCGCCCGTTGCCACGGTGTGCGTGGCCGGATGGGCGTGGACGGGGAGCTCGAGCCGCTCGACCTCTCGTCGCTTCCCGAGATCGACGCGGATGCCGTCGCCGTCTGTCTGCTGCACTCGTACCGCGAACCCGCGCACGAACGAGCTGTCGCCGAGGAGCTGAGGCGGCGCCTGCCGGGCGTTCGGATCGTCGCTTCAAACGAGGTCGCTCCGGAGTTCCGCGAGTACGAGCGGGCATCGACGACGGCCGCCGACGCGTACCTCGGCCCGGTCGTGTCGCGGTACCTCGAGGCGCTCTCCGCCGCCTGCGCGGAGGCCGCGCTGCCCGAGCCGCTCGTGATGCGCTCGTCAGGCGGCGTCGCCACGCCCGCGGAGGCGGCCGCCCACCCGGCGACGATCCTCGTCTCGGGTCCCGCCGCAGGTGTGATCGGCGCGAGCCGCGTCGCGGCACTCGCCGGAGTGGAGGACGCGATCGCATTCGACATGGGCGGCACGTCGACGGACGTCTGCCTCATTGCCTGCGGTCATGCCGAGCGTGCGAGCGAGCGCGACGTCAGCGGGTTGCCGATCCGGCTGCCGACGGTCGACCTGCACACGGTCGGCGCCGGCGGCGGCTCGATCGTCTGGCGCGACGCGGGCGGTGCGCTCCGCGTCGGGCCGCACAGCGCCGGTGCGAGCCCGGGCCCGGCGTGTTACGGGCGCGGTGGGACGGAGCCGACGGTGACGGACGCGAACCTGCTGCTCGGACGGCTGCCTGCCCGACTGGCCGGAGGCGTCGAGCTCGACCGCGCCGCGGCGGAGCGCGCGCTGGACGGCATCGATCCCGGCGACGTCGTCGACGTCGTCAACGCCGAGATGCTCCGGGCCCTGCGCGTAGTGTCGGTCGAGCGCGGGCACGATCCCGCTTCCTTCGCTCTGGTCGCGTTCGGCGGCGCCGGCGCGCTGCATGCGTGCGAGCTCGCGGAGGAGCTCGGGATGCGGACGGTGCTGGTGCCGGAGGTCGCAGGCGTCCTCTCGGCGCTCGGGCTGGTCGCCGCCGACGAGCGGCGCGACCGCGTGCGCTCGTACCTCGTCCCGCTCGAGCAGGCGGGCGAGCTGCCGCGCGAAGGCGAGGCCGACCTCCGCTACGCGGGACAGTCCTTCGAGCTGACGCTGCCGCTGCAGGACGACCTGGACGAGGCCTTTCATCGCGCACACGCCGACCTCTACGGCTTCGCGGAGCGCGACCGGGAGATCGAGCTCGTCGCCGTCCGAACCGCGGACGTCCGCCGCGGCCCGGAGCTCGACCTGCCGCTCGGTGAGAGCCGGGAGGTGACAGGGCCGGACGTCGTCGAGCTCCCGGGCGCCACCTGCTGGGTTCCCCCCGGGTGGGTGGGGGTTAGGGATGGTCGCACGCTGCGGCTGACTCGAACGTGACGATCGAGCTCCAAATCCTCGGCAGCCTGCTCCGTGCGATCGCGGAGGAGATGGGCGCGGTGCTCGTGCGCTCGGCGTTCTCGGCGAACATCAAAGAGCGCCGTGACTGCTCGACCGCGCTCTTCGACGAGCGGGGGCGGATGATCGCGCAGGCGGAGCACATCCCCGTCCATCTCGGCGCCATGCCCGACGCCGTCGCGGCCGTGATCGCACACGACCCCGAGCCGGGGCAGGTGTGGATGCTCAACGACCCGTACAGCGGCGGCACGCACCTTCCCGACCTCACGCTCGTCTCGCGAACGGAGATCGGCTTCGCTGTGACGCGTGCGCACCACGCCGACATCGGCGGCCGGGAGCCGGGCTCGATGCCCGCGGACTCGCGCACGCTCGACGAGGAGGGCGTGGTCGTCCCGCCGTCGCTCTACGACGAGCGCATCGTCACGCGCATGCGGAACCCGGCCGAGCGCCGCGGCGACCTCCGTGCGCAGCTCGCCGCGCACCGACTGGCCGAGCAACGTGTGGCCGACCTCTGCGCGAAGCGCGGCCGCGACACGGTCGTCGCCGCGATGGACGAGCTCTACGCCCACTCCGAGCGCGCGATGCGCGCCGGCATCGCGAAGCTCCCGGACGGCCGGTACGAGGCGGCCGACGTGATGGAGCCGCTCGACGGCCGGCTCGAGCTGCAGGCCGCGGTGACCATCGCCGGCGACGAAGTCGTCGTCGACTTCACCGGCACGTCGCCGCAGCACGCCGGCAATCTCAACTGCCCGCTGTCCGTCGCGAAGTCCGCCTGCTTCTACGTCGTGCGCGTCCTCGTCGACCCCGACGTGCCCGCGTCGGGCGGCGCGTTCGCGCCGGTCACGGTGACGGCGCCGCCGGGGTGCCTCGTCAACGCGCTCCCGCCTGCTGCGGTCGCTGCGGGGAACGTCGAGACCTCCTCGCGCATCGTCGACGTCGTCATGCGCGCATTCGGCGGTGCCGTGCCCGTCCCCGCGCAGGGACAGGGGACGATGAACAACGTCACCTTCGGGAACGAGCGCTTCACCTACTACGAGACGATCGGCGGCGGGCAGGGCGCCTGCCCGGAGGCGAACGGCCCGACCGGCGTCCACGTCGCGATGTCGAACACGCTCTCGACACCCGTCGAGGCGCTGGAGCTGCAGTACCCGCTGCGTGTCGAGCGCTACGGCCTCAGGCTCGGGTCGGGCGGCGACGGCACGCATCGCGGCGGCGACGGCGTCGTCCGCGAGTTGCGCGCGCTCGAGGACTGCAGGGTCTCGATCATCAGCGAGCGTCGTGCCAACGCTCCCGGAGGCGAGCGCGGCGGCTCTCCCGGAGCACCGGGGCGGAACAGCGTCAACGGCGAGCACGCGCCGGCGAAGGTGACACGAGACCTCGTCGCAGGTGACGTGGTCACGATCGAGACGCCGGGTGGCGGCGGCTGGGGACGCTAGGCTTGCTGCGCATGGCCGGGCGCATCGAGGGGATCTACATCTCACCGAAGAAACGCCTGCTGCCCGAGCCGGTCGACTCCGTGCGCGCGTTCGCCGGACGCGGGCTCGAGGGCAATCGCTACTTCTTCGACGGCGACGCGCCGCCCGGCGTCGCGCTGACGCTGATCGCCGCCGAGGCGGTGGAGGCGCTCGAGCGCGAGCACGGGATCTCGATCGAGCCGCGCGAGTCGCGCCGGAACCTCGTCACCCGCGACGTCGACGTCAACGCTCTCCTCGGCAAGACCTTCCGCATCGGCGAGGTCGAATGCCGGGGCGTCGAGCTGTGCGAGCCGTGCACGACGCTGCAGTCGATGACGAAGCCCGGGATCATCAAAGGGCTCGCGCATCGCGGCGGCCTCAACGTCGACATCCTCAGCGACGGCCAGATCAGCGTCGGCGACGCCGTCGTCGCCGTCGACTGATCGCGCCGCGCGCCTTCATCCTCGGCGGCACGGGCAACGTCGGCAGCGCGATCGCGCGCTCGCTCGCGGGCGACGGTTGGGACGTCACGGTCGGCGCACGCTCGACGACCGAGAGCGAGTTCGAGGTGGTGACGCTCGACCGGGACGAGGACGGCGCGCTCGCGGTCGCGGACGGCTCCGACCTGCTGGTCGACGTGATTCCGTTCTCCGCGGGGCACGCGGAGCAGCTGCTCGACCGCGACGTCGGCGCGATCGTCGCGATCTCGAGCGCGTCGGTGTACGCCGACGACGCCGGCCGCACGCTCGACGAGGCGACGGGCATCGACGACTTCCCCGAGCTCCCGGTCCCGATTCCCGAGACGCAGCTGACGGTAGAGCCCGGTAACGCGACGTACTCGACACAGAAGGTGCAGATCGAGCGCCGCCTGCTCGAGAACCACCGTACGCCCGCTGCGGTCGTCAGGCCGTGCGCGATCTACGGCCCCGGCGACCGGATGTCGCGCGAGTGGCACTTCGTCAAGCGGCGGCTCGACCGCCGGCCGTTCGTCCTGCTCTCGAACCGCGGCAGCGGCCACTTCCACACCACGGCGTCGGCGAACATCGGCGAGCTGGTGCGTGTGATCGCGGCCGGCCCGCACACCGGCGTCTTCAACTGCGGCGACCCCGATCCGCCGACGGTGCAGCAGATCGCGCGCAGGATCGGCGACTTCACCGAGATCCTGCTCCCCGCTGCGTCAGAGCTCGGCGGCACGCCCTGGTCGGTACCGAAGCCGTTCCTCGTCGACATGACGAAGGCCGAAGGTCTCGGCTACCGGCCGCTGACGAGCTGGAGCGACGCGATCGGGCCGCAGGTCGAGTGGCTGGTCGAAGCGACGCGGGGCAAGGACTGGCGAGACGTGCTGCCGCGCGGGGCGCAGTCCCTGAGCTTCGACTACGAGGCCGAGGACCAGCTCCTGCGCTCGCTTGCGGCCTAGACTCCGCAGATGGAGTCAGCGGTCAAGGTCGCGTGCATCCAGGCCGAGTCGGTCTACTTCGACCGCGCCGCGACCATCGACAAGATCGACGGCCTCGCGGGCGAGGTCGCTGCGAACGGCGCGCGGCTCGCTCTCTTCCCGGAGACGTTCATACCCGTGTACCCGTCGAGCCGCTGGGCTCGTCACCTCGCGGGGTGGGACGGCGGCAACGCGCGGCCGCTGTACGGCCGGCTCGCGCGCGAGTCGGTCACGGTGCCGGGCCCGGACTCCGACCGGCTCGCCGACATCGCCCGCACACGCGGCCTGTGGCTCGCGGTCGGCGTGAACGAGCTCGAGCGCGGCACGATCTACAACGCGCTGCTCGTGTACTCACCGCAGGGCGAGCTCGCCCTGCATCACCGCAAGCTGATGCCCACGAACCACGAACGGCTCGTGTGGGGCCTTGGCGGCAAGTCCGGCCTCGAGGCGATCCAGACCGACGCCGGCAAGGTCGGCGGGCTGATCTGCTGGGAGAACCTGATGCCGCTCGCGCGCTTCGCGCTCTACGAGACCGGCGTCGAGATCTACCTCGCTCCGACCGCGGACGACAGCGACGACTGGCACGACTCGATCCGGCACATCGCGCGCGAGGCACGTGCGTTCGTGCTCAGCTCGTGCGTGTTTGCCCGCGCGTCGAGCTATCCGGATTACGTGCCGCTCGCAGACGGCGACGAGCTCGTCGGCCGCGGGGGCTCGGCGATCCTCGGCCCGGACGGCAATTATCTGGCCGGCCCGCTCTGGGACGAAGAGGGCGTGCTCTATGCGGAGCTCGATCCGCAGACGCTGTACGAAGCGCGCCAGCGCTTCGACCCCGCCGGGCACTACAGCCGGCCGGACGTCTTCCGCCTCGAGATCCGGTAGTCGCCGACGCGGCGTGTGACGCCGTCGGCGTCGAAGCGCTCGAGCAGCAGCTGCGCCGTCTTGCGCGACGTGCCGACGAGGTCGCGGAAGCGTGCGAGCGTGATCCGCTCCGCCGCTTCGAGCTCGCGCACGAGCAACTCGCGTGCATGTTCGTATGCGGCGGACGAGATCGCATACCCGTCGCCGACGCGGACGAGCCGCCCGTGCTCCTCCAGGAACCGCGCCAGCTTCGCGTCCTCGACCTTGACCGGCTCGGCGCCGAGCCGCGCCTCGAGCGCAGCTGCTTCGGCCTCCCGCTCGCCGAGCGTCGGGTACGTGCCCGGACGGTAGAGCTTCGCGCCGCGGAGCTCGAGCCCGAGCAGCGGCACGAGCTCCCGCGCCTCCGCCGGCACGGGCACGCCCGGGTCGAGCGGGTCGGCCGCGTCGAGGCGCCGCTCGAGCTCCTGTCGCAGGGCCTCGACTCGCTCCGCCGTGTCGTCGACCGGCGACTCGCCGGTGAACGGACGGCGCGGGGGCGCCGGGTCGACGATGCGCCCGCCGCCGACGGTCGTGCCCGCGCGCAGGACGACGTGGTCGCCGCGCGCCGCGACCACCGGCGCTGCGAGGCGAAGCTGCGCGAAGTCGCCGTTGCGGACGACGCGTGCGAGCGTGGCCGACGTTCCATGGTGGACGAGCACGCGCGGCGGCACCGCGCCCGCGAGCTCGACCAGCTCGATGTCGAGGCGGTAGCTCGGCGTGTAGGCACCGGGCTCGACCAGCGCGTCGCCGCGCGCGAGCTCACGGCGCTCCACGCCCGGCAGCGCGACGGCCACGCGCTGCCCGGCTTCCGCGGCGTCGACCGCACGGTCGTGCACGTGCACGCTGCGGACACGCACGTCGCGACCGCCGGGCTCGGCACGCAGCGTGTCGCCGGCAGCGATCCGTCCCGACCACAGCGTGCCCGTCGCGACCGTCCCGATGCCGTGCAGCGTGAAGACGCGGTCGACGTACAGGCGTGTCGGGGCGTCCTCGCGCTCGCTCTCCCGTGCCGCGCGCGACAGCGCGGCGCGCAGCTCGTCGAGGCCGGCGCCGGTCTTCGCGCTGACGGCCAGGACCTCGGCCGCGGGCACGAGGTCCCGCGCCTCGGCGAGCGCGAGCTCGAGCGTCTCGGCTTCCACCGCGTCGGCTTTCGTCACCGCGACGACACCGCGCTCGACCCCGAGCAGGCGGAGGATCGAGAGATGCTCGTGCGTCTGCGGCCGCGCCCCCTCGCCTGCATCGACGACGAGCAGGAAGAGGTCGATGCCGGTCGCCCCCGCGACCATCGTCCGCACGAACCGCTCGTGACCCGGGACGTCGACGAGTGACAGCCGGCGGCCGTCGGGTAGCTCGAGCGGCGCGTAACCGAGGTCGATCGAGATGCCGCGTGCCCGCTCCTCCGGAAGGCGGTCCGTGTCCTTGCCGGTCAACGCGCGGACGAGCCATGTCTTGCCATGGTCGATGTGGCCGGCCGTTCCGACCGTCAGCGGCATACGGCCTCGATGAGCCCGTTCTCGACGGCGACGACGTCGAATCCCGCATGCGCAAGAAGGGCGCGCCACTCGGGTTCGGTCCGCTCGCGGCCGCCGATGACGAGCATGAGCAGGTCGAGCCACTTGCCGCCATTGGGATCGTCGGCGTGCTCGACCACGCTCTCCAGGACCAGCAGGCGCGCATGGTCGGGAGCGGCTGCCCTGATCGTGCGCAGGATCGCGGTCGCGCGGTCGTCGTTCCAGTCGTGGAGGATCCCCGCGAGGACGTAGGCGTCGCCCGTCGGCACCGCCTCGAAGAAGCTGCCGGGGACGAAGTCGATGTGCGGGCCGAGCGCGGCGTCGTCGCGCACCGTCTCGGGGAGGTCGAGCACGATCCCGCGGAGCGCGGGACGCCGCTGCAGCAGCGCCCGCAGGAAGGCCCCGTTGCCGCCGCCGACATCGACGACGACGTCACCTTTGCGCCATTCGAGCGCGGCGATGCGATCGGCGGGACGATCCTTGCCGCCCGCCATCGCCGTGTCGAATGCGGCGCGCTCCGCAGGCGCCGACTCGAGCCACGACCAGAAGTCGGTGCTGAAGCGTCGCGCAAACGTCGCGTCGGGCGTCCGCGGGTCGAGCGTGCCGATGGCGTCGTAGAAGACGGAGCCGAACAGGTGCCCGAAGGCGCGCCAGTCGTCCGCCTGCAGCGCCTTCGACAGCTCGGTGTTCCGGAAGACGCCGGGCTCGTCCTCCGCGAACACGCCCTCGGTCGCGAGCGCGCGGAGGATGCGGTAGAGCGTGTCGCGGTCGGCGCCCGTCGCCCGCGCGAGCTCGGCAACCGGTTGCGGCCCGGCTGCGAGCTCGCCGGCGAGGTCGAGGTCGGCGGCGACGCCGACGGCCTTCGTCACCATCGCCCCGCGCATCAAGTCCCAGAGCGTCGTCACCCGCGGGCGACGGCGATCACGTGCGCGACCTCGTCGACGTCCGCGTCGGTCAGCGTGCGGCAATCGAGCAGCAGACGGCCGTCGCGAACGATCCCGACGACCGGCGGCTCGGCCGCGCGGAGCTCGTCGGCCAAGCCTTCCTCCACGGCGCACGCGTAGCTCGGCAGCTCTGCGAGTGGCAGCGCGCCGCCGCCGGCGCGTGCGACCGTCTCCTCGACCTCGCCGGCCACGAGCTGCGCCAGCCGCTGGGCGCGGCGGCGGACTTCTTCGACAGGCTCACGGAGCATCCGGAGGACAGGGACCTCCTCCGGCTGCTCGACCGCGAGGCGGAGCGTCCCTTCGACCGCGGCGAGCGTGAGCTTGTCGGCTCGCAGCGCCCGCTGCAGCGGATGCCGGCGCAGACGCTCGACGAGCTCGGCGCCGCCGGCGACGATTCCCGCCTGCGGCCCGCCCAGCAGCTTGTCGCCGGAGAAGCAGACGAGGTCGGCGCCGGCGGCGAGGCTCGCGCGCGGCGTCGGCTCGTCGCCGATCTCGACGAGTGCGCCGGAGCCGAGGTCGTCGACGAGCGCGAGCTCGTGCCTGTGTGCGACGCCGGCCAGCTCAGCTACGGATGCCTGCTCCGTGAAGCCGACGACGCGGAAGTTCGACTGGTGGACGCGCAACAGCACCGCGGTGTCGGGGCCGATCGCCTGCTCGTAGTCGCGCGCGCGTGTGCGGTTCGTCGTTCCGACCTCGTGCAGCCGTGCGCCCGAGCGGGCGAGCACGTCGGGGATGCGGAACCCGTCGCCGATCTCGATCAGCTCACCACGGGAAACGAGCACCTCCCGTCCCTCGGCGAGCGCTGCGAGCGCGAGCATCACGGCAGCCGCGTTGTTGTTGACCACGAGGGCGGCCTCCGCACCCGTGAGCCGTCGAACGAGGTCGACGACGTGCGTCTGGCGGGATCCCCGCGCGCCTTTGCCGAGGTCGTACTCGAGGTTCGAGTAGCCGCGCGCCGCCTCGACGACCTGTTCGAGGGCGCTGGCGGCGAGCGGCGCGCGGCCGAGATTCGTGTGGACGATCACGCCCGTCGCGTTGAGGACGCGGCGCAGGCGCGGCGCGCGGGCGGAGCGAAGCTCGTCGCGAAGCCGCCCGGCGAGATCGCCCGGCTCCCCGCCGGCACGGATCTCCTCGCGCGCGCGCGCGAGCAGTGCGCGGGCGGCGTCGACCGCGAGCGGGTCGTCTGCCGTACGGGCGAGCTCGTCGACCGACGGCAGGTCGCGCAGCTTCACTGCGCGTCTGCCTTGGCCGGCGACGCGGGCATCGTCGCGCAGCGCCGCTCGTAGCAGTCGATCACCTGCGCGACCGCCTCGTCGGGGTCGTCGGTGACGTGCAGGAGGTCGAGGTCCTCGGGCGAGATCATCCCGTCGGCCAGGAGCTCGGCCCGGACCCACCGCAGCAGCTCGGCCCAGTAGTCGGAGTCGAAGAGCACGACCGGGAAGTGCAGAACCTTCCCCGTCTGAATCAGCGTCAGCGACTCGAAGAGCTCGTCGGCGGTGCCGAAGCCGCCGGGGAAGACGACGAAGCCTTCGGCCGCCTTCACGAACATCGTCTTGCGCGCGTAGAAGTGGCGGAAGGTCAGCGAGACGTCGAGGTACGGGTTGCTCCGCTGCTCGTGCGGGAGCTCGATGTTGAAGCCGACGGAGAGGCCGCCGGCCTCCTTCGCCCCGCGGTTGGCGGCCTCCATCACGCCCGGGCCGCCGCCGGTTACGACGGCCCAGCCGTGCGCCGCGAAGCGCCGTGCGACCGCGGCGGCGCCAACCGCCGCGGGGTGGTCCTGCGCGACCCGGGCCGACCCGAACACCGTCACGGCGGGGCGGCCGATCCGCTCCACGGCCTCGAATCCCTCGCGGAACTCGTGCGCGATCACCGCGACGTGGCGTTCGAGGTCGGCGGCCGTCTCGACTGCCGAGAGCATGCTGCGGTCTTCCATCAGAGCCGGTGCTGCGTGACGTGCGTCGCGAACATCCCGACCACGAGGAGCGTCGCGAGCAGGCCGTAGAGAACGCCGATCTGCCAGGCGCGAGTCGGCCCGCCGCCGGGGATCGCGATCGGGTACGTGCTCCCCATCGCGAACTGCTGCCCCGGCGGTGCCGCGACCGAGTGCCGCGCGAGCTGCAGCGAGCGCCAGATCTGGCCGCCGTCGAGGATGCCGATCGGCAGCAGGTTGATCAGGTTGATCAGGAAGCCGGCGTACGCCAGGGCCCGCAGGAGATCGGAGTTGTAGGCCTCGCCGAGTCCCCAGCAGACGGCGGCGCCGAGGCCGCCGTACGCCGGGCCGGCGAGCGAGACGAGCGCGTTCCGCCACGGGTTGAGGGGCGCGTCCTTGATCAGCACGAACGCGCCGAAGAACGGGATGAACGTCGGCCAGGTCGAGTGCAGACCCTGGCGCCGCGCCTCGAAGAAGTGGCCGAGCTCGTGCACGAGGATCAGCAGGACGAAGCCGATCGCGAACTTCCAGCCCCAGATCAGCGCGTAGCCGCCGACGGCGATGAAGATGCTGCCGAACTTGACGATCGCGAAGCCGAACTTCGCGATCACGAGGACGACGGCGCCGATCGGAGCCCAGATCTTACGGAGCAGGCTGCGCCAGTCGGTGCCGCGCCCGGGGTGGATCGGGTCGTACTCGCGCTCCATGTCGGCCATTGTGCCTAGCTACCCCTTCCGATCCACTCTTCGCCGCCCTCGTACACCTCCTTCTTCCAGAGCGGCACCTGCTCCTTCAGTGCGTCGATGGCGTCCTTGCACGCCGCAAGGGCGTCCTGCCGATGCTCGGCGGAGACGGCGATGACGACCGACGCGTCGCCGATCTCGACGCGCCCGACGCGGTGGTGGATCGCGACCTCGCAGAGGTCGTAGCGCTCCTGCAAGGACGCGGCGATCTCCGCCATCACGTTTTCAGCCATGCCTTCGTAGGCCTCGTACTCCAGGTGGTGCACCGTCCGCCCGCGCGACGCGACGCGCGTCGTGCCGACGAACGTCGCGATCGCGCCGGCGCGCTCGTCACGCACCTCGTCGACCGCTGCGTCCAGCGAGAGCGCGTCGGCGCTGAGCCGGAACGAGCCGCCGGAGACGGGCGGGATGATCGCCACCTCGTCGCCGTCGGCGAGCTCGTGCTCGCCGTCTGCGTACTCCTTGTTTACCGCGTAGAGGAGGCCCTCGGGCTCGGGGCCGAGACCGAGAGTCGACCAGACGTCGCCGACGCGCGAGACGCCGTCAAGCTCGCGCTCGCCCCAGCCGGCGCGCTCGCGCAGCCCCGCGAACAACCTGACCTTCACCCTCACGACGTAGCATCTTGCCGATGGCGACCACCGGAGAGGAGCGGCGCGAGACCGACTCCGGCATCGAGATCAAGCCGGTGTACTCCGCCGCCGACGCGCCCGAGGAGCTCGAGCCCCCCGGGGAGTTCCCGTTCACCCGCGGCCCGTACCCGGACATGTACCGGGGGCGCCCGTGGACGATCAGGCAGTACGCGGGCTTCGCGTCCGCCGAGGAGACGAACGCGCGGTTCCGTTACCTGCTCGACCGCGGCCAGATGGGCCTCTCCGTCGCGTTCGACCTGCCGACGCAGCTCGGCTACGACTCGGACGACCCGCACGCTGCGGGCGAGGTCGGCCGCACCGGCGTCGCGATCGACTCGCTGGCGGACATGGAGCTGCTCTTCGACTCGATCCCGCTCGCCGACGTCTCGACGTCGATGACGATCAACGCGCCCGCGGCGCTGCTGCTCCTCCTCTACGAGCTCGTCGCCGAGCAGCAGGGTGCCTCGGGAGACGCGCTCCGCGGCACGGTGCAGAACGACGTGCTCAAGGAGTACATCGCACGCGGCAACTACATCTTCCCGCCGCGGCCGTCGATGCGGATCACGACCGACCTGTTCGCGTACTGCGCCGAGCGGATCCCGAGGTGGAACACGATCTCGATCTCCGGCTACCACATCCGCGAGGCGGGCTCGACCGCGGTGCAGGAGCTCGCGTTCACGCTCGCGAACGGCATCGCGTACTGCCAGGCCGCCGTCGACGCCGGGCTTTCGCCGGATGCCTTCGGCGTCCGCCTGTCGTTCTTCTTCAACGCGCACAACCACTTCTTCCAGGAGGTGGCGAAGTTCCGGGCCGCGCGGCGGCTCTGGGCGCGGATCATGCGCGAGCGGTTCGGCGCGACGAATCCGAAGGCGTGGGCGCTCCGCTTCCACGCGCAGACCGGCGGCTCGACGCTGACTGCGCAGCAGCCGGACAACAACGTCGTACGTGTGGCCGTGCAGGCGCTCTCCGCGGTGTGCGGCGGTGCGCAGTCGATCCACACGAACGGTTACGACGAGGCGCTCGCGCTGCCGAGCGAGCACGCCGTTCAGATCGCGCTGCGGACGCAGCAGCTGCTCGCGCACGAGGCCGGCGGGACCGACACGGCCGATCCGCTGGGCGGCTCCTACTTCATCGAGGCGCTGACCGACGAGCTCGAGGCGAAGGCGTGGGAGTTGATCGAGCGCGTCGAAGAGCTCGGCGGCGCCGTCGCCGCGATCGAGCAGGGCTTCGTGCAGGACGAGATCGAGCAGGCGGCGTTCCGCTGGCAGCAGGAGGTCGAGAGCGGCGACCGCGTCATCGTCGGCGTGAACCGGTTCACCGAAGGCGACGAGGAGCCGATCGAGCTGCACCGCCTCGATCCCGCTGCCGAGAAACGGCAGCTCGAGCGCACGGCGCGCGTCCGTGGTGAACGGAACCGCGAGGAGGCCGACGCGGCGCTCGCTGCAGTACGCGAGGTTGCGCGCGGCGACGGGAACCTCCTCGTTCCGATGCGGGAAGCGCTGCGCGCGCGCTGCACCGTCGGCGAGATCTGCAACACGCTGCGCGACGAGTTCGGCGTCTACGACGCCCAGCGGTGAGCAGCCGCGGCCTGTCCGAGCTCGTCTTGATCGTCGAGGACGTGCTGAAGGCCGCCGACTTCTACGAGCACGTCGTCGGCCTCGAGCCCGAGCACCGCACCGGCGACGCGTGGGCGTGGTTCTTCGCCGGTTCGAGTGACCGCAGGCAGCGCCTCGCGCTCCATCGCGGCCCGCTCATGTACGAGCAGCACTCGCCGTACCCTGAAGGCGAGCGCTTCGGCCGAGCCCACTTCGCCTTCGAGGTCGCGCGCGAGGAGCTCGACGCGGCCGTCGAACGCGTCCGCCGCGCGGGGGTCGACGTCTACGGGCCGGAGCAGCTCGACTGGATGAACGCCCAGTCGTACTACTTCTACGACCCGGACGGGAATCTGCTCGAGTTCTGGTCGCCCTCGACCTAGGCCGACGCGCCGGAGTAGTGCCGGAGCCCGTAGTGCCAGAACCAGCGCGTGAACGCGAAGACCGCGATGCCGAACGCGACGGCGAACACGAGCGTCTGCCACTGCAGGCGTGACGTGAGCGCTTCCGCGGGGACGGTGACGGCAAACCCGATCGGGACGAGGAACGTGACGCTGTAGCGCAGCCAGCCGGGATAGACGGTGACCGGCCAGCGTCCCGTCTGGTAGATCCCCTCGAACAGCTCGAGCACGTTCTCCATCCGCACGATCCAGAAGGCGCCCGTCGTGATCACGAGCCAGAAGCAGTACACGAGCACGCCCCCGACCAGGAGCGCGATCCCGAACGCGACCGCATCGGCGACGCCGATCGACTGCTGGACGCCGGTCAGCCCGACGAACAGCAGGATCAGCCCGGACACGATCTCGACGACCTGCCACATCCGCACCATCCGCACGCTGATCAGCAACTGGGAGTCCTCGGGCTTCGTCAGCGCGTAGTCGAGCGTCCCCTGCTGCACGTCCTCCATCAGCCGCTGCATGTTCGGCTGGATGAACGTGTGGATGAACCCGCCGAGCAGGACTTGCACGCCGATCAGCGACAGGAGCTCCGACTCGCTCCAGCCGTTCAGCTCCGTCGTGTGCGAGTAGACGAGCGCGAGCATGATCAGCGCCGTCCCGACCTGGATCAGCGACTGCAGCAACTGCACGAAGAAGTTCACTCGGTACTGGAGCTCGTTGATCACGCCGATCTTCAGGAACAGCCAGCTGACCCGAAGCGCGTTCAATTGCCCACCGACACGAAGCGCTTGATCGCGGCCGACCACGTGACCTTGAACAGGAGCAGGCCGATGACGATCCACAACGCCTGCGCGCAGAGCCCGAGCAGGAGTTGCTGCGTCGAGAGGTTGCCGACGAGCGACTCGATCGGGAACCCGAACGTCCACTTGAACGGCAGGAAGTTGGCGAGCGTCTGCACCCAGCCCGGCATCAGCTGCAGCGGCACGAGGCGGCCCGACAGCAGCATCTCGACCGCCATGTAGAGGTCGAAGACGGCGGCGCCGCGCGTCGTCCAGAAGTTGAGCATCCCGACGGTGCCCTGGAACATGCTCCGCACCAGGTACGCGCCCCAGATCGCGAAGATGAAGACGACGATCTCGAGCGCCGACGGGCTCAGCGTCGGGTGGAACACGGCGGAGAGGCCGAACGCGATCGGCAGCCACATCGCGACGACGACGAACTTCCAGCCGGCGAAGTACGCGAGGTCGTAATGCAGGATGTACATCGGCTTGAGCAGGTCGCCTGCGAGCCGGCCTTCGCGGATGCGCCATTCCCAGAACGGCGCGCCGAAGACGATGTTCATGTTGCGGACGAGCGTCCAGACGATGTAGTAGGCCGCGAACTCGCCGCTCGTGATCCCGTTGACCGCGCCGCCCTCCTGGTCGGCGATCGTCGTCCAGACGACGAGGTAGACGACGGGCTCGGCGATCATCCCGAGCATGTAGAAGTAGTTCGTGACGCGGTACTGGAGCTGCGACGTGATCGCCGTGCGCATCGTCGTCACGTAGAAGTCGTAGAGCGAGCGCCAGCGGCCCGCCTCGGGCAGACGCGCGACGTCGACGCTCATACCGCTGCCGGCTGTGCGAACACCGACTCGATCACGTCCTCGATCGGCGGCTCCTCGATGGTCAGGTCGACGACTTCGTGGTCGGCGAGCAGGCGCGCGGCGACGCGCGAGGTGTCGGCCTTCGGCACTCGGATCGACACGCGGTCGCCCTCGTGGTGGACGACCTCGCCGTACGCGTCGAGCGGCGCGCCACCGTTCTGCAGGACGACGCCGATCGTCTTGTATGCCGCGAACTCGTCCGCGAGGCTCGCGAGCGCGCCGTCGAAGAGGATGCGGCCGTGGTGGATGACGATCACGCGCTTGCAGAGCGCCTCGACATCAGCCATGTAGTGGCTCGTCAGCAGGACGGTGGCGCCGTGCCGCTTGTTGTACTCCGCGATGAACGTGCGGATGCGCTTCTGCATCGTCACGTCGAGCCCGATCGTCGGCTCGTCGAGAAAGAGCACCTGCGGCCGGTGCAGCAGCGCGCCGACGATCTCGACCTTCATCCGCTCGCCGAGCGAGAGGTTGCGGACGGGCTTGCGCACCAGGTCGCCGACGTCGAGCAGCTCGATCAGCTCGTCGCGCATCGCGAGGTAGTCGGCGCGCTGCAGGCGATAGATCGCGCGGTTCAGCTCGAACGAGTCGAGCGCCGGGATGTCCCACTGCAGCTGGTTCCGGTTTCCCATCACCATCGTCATCTGGCGCAGGTAGTCGCGCTCGCGGCGCGACGGCACGTAGCCGAGCACGAGCGCGTTCCCACCCGTCGGATACAGCAGCCCCGCGAGCATCTTCAGCGAGGTCGTCTTGCCGGCACCGTTCGGGCCGAGGAACCCGACGACCTCGCCGGCGCCGACGTCGAACGAGATCCCTTCGACGGCGCGCACGTCCCGCGTCTTCCGCCGCACGAGCGCCTTCGCGGCCGCGCGCAGGCCGGCCTCGCGCTCGGGCACCTTGTAGATCTTCGTAAGCTCGGCGACGTGGACGACCGGATCGGGCACGGGCTGCAAGCTATCTAGACGTGAGGATCCTGCTCGTCTCGCAGATGTACCCGGGACCGGCCGATCCCGACCTCGGTGTCTTCGTCCGTAGCCTCGAGGAGGCGCTCGTCGCGCGCGGGCAGGTCGTCGAGCGTGCGGTGCTCGACCGGCGCGGCGGCGGGAAGCAGAAGTACCTGTCGCTGTCGGCCGCGACGTTGCGGGCTGCACGCCGGTTTCGGCCGGACGTCGTGTACGCGCACTTTCTCGTGCCGACGGGGCTCATCGCTGCGCTGGCGGGCCGGGCGCCGCTCGTCGTCACCGCACACGGACGCGACGTGCGAAACGTCGGCTGGCTGCCGGGGCTCGGGGCGGCGACGCGGCTCGTCGTTCGGCGCGCCGCCGCGGTGATCGCGGTCTCGGACTATCTCCGGCGCGAGCTCGAGACGAAGGTGCCGGAAGCGCGCGGCAAGACCGAGGTGGTCGACTCGGGCGTCGACCTCGAGCGCTTCGCGGTCGCACCTGCACCGCAGGACGGGCCGCGTTTCCTCTGCATCGCGTCGCTGATCCAGCGGAAGAACGTGCTCCGCCTCGCCGATGCGTTCGCGCGGCTCGGCCGCGGCACGCTGACGTTCGTGGGCGACGGCCCGCTGCGTGCGCAGCTCGAGGAGCGTTCGGGCGTCGAGCTGCTCGGCCGGATTCCGTACGACCGCGTGCCGGCGCAGATCGCCGGCGCGCACGTCGTCTGCCAGCCGAGCCTGATCGAGCCGTTCGGCCAGGCGCTGCTCGAGGCGATGGCGTGCGGGCGCACCGTCGTCGCCACGAGGATCGGCGGGCCGCCGGAGTTCGTTCCGCCCGATGCAGGCGTGCTCGTCGACCCGGCCGACGAGGTCGCGCTGGCAGCGGCGCTCGCGGCGGCCGCGGAGCTGCCGTGTCCGAACCCGGCCGCGAGGGCGGCGGCCGAGGGGCACGACGTCAGGCGTCAGGCCGAGAGGGTGGAGGAGATTCTCGAGCGAGCCGCTCGAGGTCGGCGAGCCTGACCTCGACGAGCGGCCTCACCGACTCCTCGAGGCCCGCGTCGCGCGCCTCGGCGAGCGCCTGCTCGTAGCTCTGCCTGGCCTTCTCGGGGTCGACGCCCTGCTTGAGCCGGTTGTCGCCGGTCACGAGCAGCTGCCGGATGCGCTCGCGCGCGTCCCCCTTCACAAAATCACCGTAACAAGTCAGATTTGTCACTGGGAGTAAGCAGGGTGGAGGCCGCCATTCGACCCGTCGACGAGAAGATCCGCGTGCTGATCGCGGACGACCACCGCATGTTCGCGGAGGCGCTCGAGGCGATCCTGGCGACCGATGAGCGGCTCGAGGCCGCGGGCCGGGCGGCCGACGGCGCCGAAGCCGTGCGGCTGGCGCTGAAGCTGCGACCGGACGTGACGCTGATGGACATCGCCATGCCGGTGATGGACGGGCTCCAGGCCACGAAGCAGATCCGCAAGCAGTGGCCGACGGCCTGCATCCTCGTCCTCACGGGCTCGAACTCCCGCACCGACGTCGACCGCGCGCGCGAGGCCGGAGCGGCCGGCTACGTGACGAAAGAGCGCATCGCCGCCGAGCTGATCGACGCGATCGTCGAGATCGGCAGCCGCTGAGCCGGCGCGTTGGTACCCTGGCCCCGCGATGGCACCGGTGCTCGCGGTCTTCCAGGTTCTGCTCTCGATCGGGCTCTGTGCCCTGATCCTGCTGCACTCCGGCCGCGACACGGGGCTGGGGGGGATGGGGTTCACTCCCGCGTCGCAAGGCGGCACGCACATCGTCGAGCGCAACCTCACGCGGCTGACCGTCGTCGTCGCAGTCCTCTTCACGCTCAACTGCGTCGCTCTCTTTCACGCGCTGAAGTAGCGGCGCTCGGCGCCGCGCTCGCGCTCGGCGGCTGCGGCAGCGGGGACGGTTCGAAGACCGTCGTGCCGTCGGCGCAGGGCCCGCCGAACGTCGTCCGGATCGCGCTGACCGACTACCGCTGGCCGGTCGATCCTGCGCTCGCGCGCACCCGCGACGACACGACGCTCGCGCGCATGCTCTACTCGACCGCGTTGCGCGTCGATCCCGCGACGGGTGCGCCCGTCGCCGGTCTCTGCAGCGGCTGGGCGGCGAGCGGCGGTCTCCGAACGTGGACGTTCACCTGTCGCGACGCGCCGGCGATCGCGGCAGCGCTGCGCCGCGTTCAGCGCTTGCCGTCCGCTCCGTTGCGCTGGCTCTTCGCCGGCGCGCACGTGTCGGCCCCCGCCGCGAACCGGCTCGTCGTGCGGCTGCCGTTCGCGTGGCGCCGGTTTCCGTACGCGCTGACGACGGTCGCCTCGGCGCCGCGCTCCGTTCCCGGGCCGTTCCACCTCGTCTCCGGCTCCGCCGACCAGTTCGTCGCGCGCAACGCGAACCTGACGCTCCTCGTCCGCCGGTACACGCCGCGCGGGGCAGAGAGGGCGTTCGAGCGCGGCGACGTCGACGAGGCCCCCGTGCCGGTCGGAGAGGTCGCAGGCACGCGCGCTCGCCTGGGGAGTGTCGTGCAGACGCGTACGCTGCTCGCACTCGACGGCGTCGCGCTGCGGCGGCTCATGCCCTCGCTCCGCCGCGTGTACTGGGACACGGCGAACCGCGGCGACTATGCCGACCTCGTCAGCGAAGCCGGCGGCGCCGCTGCCTCGTCCGTCGTCACGACCGCGAAGAAGGTGCCGCCGCGGGCTTTCCGCAACGCGCTGAAGGCGATCGGGACGCTGCCGCGCGTTCGCGTCCGGATCGGCGTCCCCGACGATCCGGGGCGACAGGCCGGCGCCCGCCTGCTCTACGGCGACTGGCGCGACATCGGGCTCGGGCCGGTGCTCGTCAGCGAGCGGGCGCCGGCGCGCGACGGCTCGTTCGACCGCTGGGTCGCCCCCTACCCGCAGGCAGAGGCGCTGCCCGCCGAGCTCGCGCTCCGCGACCGGCTCGGTTCTCGCGCCCTTCTGCTTCGTGCCCTCGGCGCGGGCGACCAGGCTCCGGCGCTCGCGCGCTTCGACGCCGATCTGCGCGCGTCGGCGCGGTTCGTCCCGGTGGCCTGGGTCGTCGACGCGCGGCTCGTGTCGCCGCGGCTGCAGGGTTGGCGGGAGGACGCGCTCGGCGACGTGGACTACGCCGCGGTCAGATCCCTGGCGTCGAGCCCACCCCCGTGATCGCGAATCGCGCGGTCGCGATGGCCGGCGCGAGCACGCCGTAGGGGTAGCGGTCACCGTAGAAGTTCTGCGAGTTGACGAGAGACGCCGCTCGCGTCAGGCCGTGAACCTCGCGCAGCATGTCCGGGACCGACACGGTGAAGCGAAGGTTCACGAGCGGCTCCGCGATCTTGCCGTCACGGATGCGGAACGTCCCGTCGCGCGTCATCCCGGTGACGATGCCCGCGCGCGGATCGATCACGCCGAGGTAGTGGAGGCGCGTGACGTAGATCCCGTCGCCGACGAGCTCCGCGAGCTCGTCGACCGAGCCGGCGTCGCCCGGTGAGACCGCGAGCGAGTAGGGGAGGGGCCCCCAGTCGCGCGACTCGACCGGGCCGGCGTGGCCCGTCGTCGATGCGCCGTTCCGTGCGCGCGCCGCGGTCGTGCGGTCCCAGACGACGCCGCGGGCGACGCCGCCGTCGACCAGGAGCACCGGCTGCTTGGGCGTTCCCTCGAAGTCGAACGCCTTCGGCAGCCCTTGCGGGTCGAGCGGGTCGTCGCGGATCGTGATCTTCTCGTCGGCGACCTGCTCGCCAATGCGGCCGGCGAGATAGCTGCGTCCCTCGAGCAGCCCGAGGGCGCCGAGCGAGTCGTGCGAGAAGTAGTCGAGCAGGTCGGCGAATGCATACGGCTCGAGCACGGCGCCGTAGGTCCCCGCCGCGAGCGTCTGCGCATCCTTCGTGCGCGCGGCCTTCTCCGAGGCCTCGCGCGTCACCCCCGCCGGATCGAGGTCCTCCGCGCGCCATGACGTCTGCTCCGCGTAGCCGGAGCACCCCTCGGCGGCGGCAACGACGAGCGTCGACGCGTCCGTCATCCGCTGCTGCACCTCGAGCCCGGTCGAGGACGCCACCGCGAGCGCCGACTCGGCGCTCGTGAAGAACCCGTACACCGGAATCTCACCGGCGGCGTCGATCGCCTCGGCTGCCAACCGCGCCTGGTCGTCCGGGCCGAGCGCCGCGGTCGACGCGTCGTAGCCGTCGACCTGCGGCGGCTGCGAAGGCGGCGCCAGCCCGGGGAAGCTCTCGTCCGGCGGGGAGGTCGCGGCGGCGGCCTGCGCGCGGCGGGCGAGCTCGGTCAGCCCCTCGGCGTCGATCCGGTTCGTGGTCGCGACGCCGGTGCGGTTGCCCTGCACGACGCGCAGGGTGACGACGGCGTTCTCGATCAGTGTCGGCTGGTGCACTTCGGAGCCGGCGAAGCGTGCGAGCCCGGATCGCTCCGTGTGCGCGACCGCCTCGGCCTCGCCGCCCGCAGCCTCGAGCGCCGCGCGCGCGACGTCGAGCGCCGTCACGACTTCACTCCGACCTGCACGTTGCGAAAGCGCGCGGGCGCGGCGCCGTGGGAGACGTGCGCGCTCTGGCCGGGCTGGCCCTTGCCGCAGTTCGTGAGCCCGTAGAGCTTCCATTCGTCACGGCCCGCGACCGCGTCGAGGGAGCCCCAGAACTCCGGAGTGATTCCCGTGTACGTCGCGTCGCGCAGCATGCGCCCGAGCTTCCCGCTCCTGATCTCCCACGCCACCTGCGTCCCGAACTGGAAGTTCAGGCGCTTGTCGTCGATCGACCAGCTGCGGTTCGTCTCCATGTAGACGCCGTCGTCGACGCCGGCGATCAGGTCGTCGAGCGATCCGTCGCCGGGCTCGATGTGGAGGTTCGTCATGCGAACGAGGGGCATCCGGTTCCAGCTGTCGGCACGCATCGAGCCGCCGTTGCCCGCGCCGATGCGCGCAGCCGTCTCGCGCGAGGTCAGGAAGCCCGTCAGGCGGCCCTCCTCGACGACCGGCGTCCGCTGCGCGGGGACGCCCTCGTCGTCGAACGCGAAGGTTCCGAGCCCGCCGGGCGTCGTCGGGTCGGCGGTGATGTTCATGTGCTCCGAGCCGTAGCGCAGCGTGCCGAGATCGCCCGGCCTGAGGAAGCTCGTGCCGGCGTACGAGGCTTCGGTCCCGTACACGCGGTCGAGCTCGGTCGGGTGGCCGACGCTCTCGTGCACCTGCAGAGCGACCTGATCCGAGTCGAGCACGACGTCGGTGAGGCCGCCCGGGCAGGGCTCCGCCCGCACGAGCGCCGCAGCCTGCTCCGCCACGCGTGGCGCCTCCTCGACGAGGCGCAAGCCCTGCACGTACTCCCAGCCGAGCTGCGAGCTCGACCCGACGTGCGCGCTGGGATAGCTGCGCAGCTGGAAGACGCCGTCGCGCGAGGCGGCGCAGTCCATGCCGGCGCCGGACTCCGTCAGGATCTGCTCGACCTCCGTCCCGTCGGAGGAGAGCAGGAGCTTGTGCTCGCGGCGCGCGCGCACCATCACCTGCCGGACGACGACGTCGTCGTGCTGCAGCGCCTCGTCGGCGCGGAGACAGAGCTCGACCTTGTCGGCGAGCGGGACGGCGAACGGATCCTGCTCGACGGCGCTCTCGTAGCGGCCGACGCGCGGCTCCACGGGCGCGAGCGCCCGCGAATGCCGCCCGGCCGCGGCCCGCGCGAAGCTGGCGGCGCGCATCGCCGCGTTGCGCGCGCCTTCGTCGCTCAGGCGTCGGTCGCACGCGAACCCCCAGGCGCCGTTGACGAGGACGCGGACGCCGATGCCCTCGCTCTCGGCGTCGGTCATGCGGTCGACGAGCCCGTTCTTCGTCGCGACGAGCTGGTCTCGCTTGAGCACGACGCGCGCGTCGGCATACTCGGCACCGGCGGCGGTCGCGGCTTCGATCGCGGCTACGCAGAGCTCACGCACGGCGACGGACTCTAGCCACGACGCCGCCGCAAAATCCGCTCGCTTCGCTCGCATGATGAAGTCCCTGCGGCGCTGCGGCTAAACTGGCTACCCCCTCAGGCGCTGGTGGCGGAATTGGTAGACGCGCTAGGTTGAGGGCCTAGTGGCCTTAAACGGCCGTGGAGGTTCAAGTCCTCTCCAGCGCATCCGACGCCCCCGGCCCGGGGGCGTTGTCGTTTCCTTGACGCCGTCCGAAGGAATCTCTACCTTGGTAGCGAACACACGTTCGCCCGACCAAATCAACCCCTGGAGGCCGGAGATGCTGACGGGACGGCAGCAGGAAATCTGGGACTTTCTCGTCGACTACGTCGACCACCACGGCTACCCGCCGACCGTGCGCGAGATCGGCGAGGCCGTTGGGCTGGCGTCGCCGTCGACGGTGCACGCCCACCTTGCGAACCTCGAGCGCGCCGGCCTGCTGCGGCGCGATCCGACGAAGCCGCGAGCGCTCGAGCTCGTCGGGCGCGAGCGCGCCGAGGCGCCGCCCGCTGACGTCGAGCGCCTGCCGCTCGTCGGCCAGATCGCTGCCGGCGGGCCACTGCTCGCGGAGCAGAACGTCGAGGATCATCTCGCCGTTCCCGAGACGCTCCGCGGCGACTTCCTGCTGCGCGTGAAGGGCGACTCGATGATCAACGCCGGCATCCTCGACGGCGACATCGTCGTCGTGCAGCGGAGCCAGGACGCACGCAACGGCGAGATCGTCGTCGCGCTCGCCGGCGACGACGAGTCTGCCGACGAGGCGACGGTGAAGCGCCTGTTCCGCGAGGGCGGGCGCGTCCGGCTGCAGCCGGAGAACGACGCGCTCGAGCCGATCTACGCGCAGCACGTCCAGATCCTCGGCCGCGTGACGGGAGTGTTCCGCGCGCTGTGAGCACCGTGGCTCCGCTGCACCGCACGCTCGAGCAGGAGCTGCAGGCGCTGCTCCGAGGCGCGAGCCTCGAGTGCCTCGTCTGCGGCGAGTTCGTCCTGCACCGCGCCGGGATGATCACCTGTCCCGAGTGCAACTCGAGTCTGCGCGCGGGGCGAGAGCTCGAAGAAGCGCAGCTACAATTCGACACGCAGGCCGGGTGACCGCGGGCGTTAGGGCGCTCGAGGAAAGTCCGGACACCGAAGGGCAGGACGCTGGGGCGACCCAGGCGGCGAAAGCCGACGGAAAGTGGCACAGAAAGGAGACCGCCGACCGGCGAAGCTTCTCTCCGGAGACGCCGAGGCAAGGGTGAAACGGTGGGGTAAGAGCCCACCAGCGTCGTGGCGACACGGCGGCTAGCCAAACCCCGTCCGGTGCAAGGCAAACAGGTCCCGCCAGCAGGCGGCCCGCCGAGGGACCGGGTTGCTGCACAGAGGGATGGTCACCGCAAACAGAATCCGGCTTACAGGCCTGCTAAGGGAAAAGCCTCGGAAACGGGGCTTTTCCTATTAGGTCGTGTTCCCCGGAATTCGTCGTGGTTTCGGTCAGGCAGCCCTTCGGCGGTTTCTTTGGAACCGCTCGGCGCGAGCGCCCGGGTTCGCACCGGCTACGTCCCGCCCCGCGGCGGAGAGGCTACCACCGCTACCCGTGACGAACAGGATTCTCGGTTTGGAGTTCTCCGGGAAGACGCGCGTGCTGGGCGTTCTGATCGTTGCGCGACCGCGGTCAGGTACGGATGTAGCGGGTACCCCGCCGCGCTCCGACCCGCTCCAGCCGGCCCTCGGATAGGAGTTCGTCGAGAAGCCGCAGCGCTTCGACGCGGTCGAGCCCTGTTCGTTCCCTCACGCGCGCGTTGGTTAGTGGTGGTCCGTCCTCTGTCGCCAACTCGAGGATCAGCTCCTTCAGTGCCTCCCGCGTTAGGCGGAGACCGGCCGGTGGCGCGAGAGATTCGTTCAGCGTGTAGCTGGCGCCGCCGCGGCTCCCATGCTGGACGAGGAATTCGGCGTCCCGCAGGCGCTGGAGCGCGGCACGAGCGTCATTCGCGTCAATCCCGCTGAGCTCACGGACACGGCTGTTGGTCAGCCGTTCTCCCCGCGCAGCATGTACCAGCAGGA
>DATCYR010000060.1:0-9796 GCA_036526315.1 Gaiellaceae bacterium
CGTGCTTGCGTACATCGCCGGCTTCTCCGCGCCGCCCGGGAAGACGATGGGGCACGCCGGCGCGATCATCTCCGGCTCCGCCGGCACCGCGCAGGCGAAGAAGGAAGCGCTCGAGGCAGTCGGGATCCAGGTCGGGACGACCCCGACCGAGGTCGCGCAGCTGGTTGCAGAGCGGTTCGCCGCTCGTACCTAGTCGCCCGGCGGGGTCGGACCCCGTCTCTAAACTCGACTACGTGGACACGATCTCCCTCGCGCGCGGCGTCCCGGCGCCGGAGTGCATTCCCGTCGAGGAGCTCGCCGACTGCGCACGCGCGGCGATCGAGCGCGACGGCACGACGGTGCTCTCCTACGGTCCGGTCGGCGGCTACGCGCCGCTCCGGGAGTGGATCGCCGCGCGGCACGGCGTCGACGCCTCGCGCGTGCTTGTCACGAACGGCTCACTGCAGGGGCTCGCGTTCCTCGCCGACCGCTTCGCCGGGGCGCGCATCCTCGTCGAGCTGCCGACGTACGACCGCCCGCTGAAGCTGCTCGCCGCGCGCGGCGCCGACGTGACGGCGGTGCCGATGGACGACGACGGGCTCGATCTCGACGCGCTGGAGCAGGCGCTCGACGCGGGCCCGAAACCGGCGTTCCTCTACACGATTCCGACGTTCCAGAACCCGAGTGGTCGCACGCTCGCCACAGAGCGGCGCACGCGGCTCGTCGAGCTGGCGCGCGAGCGCGACCTGCTCGTGCTCGAGGACGACCCCTACGGCCTCGTCCGCTACGAGGGGGACGCGCCGCCGACGCTCTTCGAGCTCGACGGCGGCGAGCACGTCGTCTACTCGTCGTCGTTCTCGAAGACCGTCGCGCCCGGCCTGCGGGTCGGATACTTCGTCCTGCCGCCTGCCCTCGACGCGGAGCTCGAGGCGCTGGCCGTCTCGACGTACATCACGCCGGTGCTGCTCGGCCAGGCGACGGTCCACGAGTTCCTGCGGCGCGGGAACTTCGACTCGAACCTCGAGCGCGTTCGCGGATTGCTCCGCGTCCGGCGCGACGCGATGCTCGAGGCGCTCGAGCAGGAGCTTCCCGCTGCGACCTGGAGCCGCCCCGAAGGCGGGTACTTCATCTGGCTCGAGCTCGACGGGGAGATCGAGGACGTCCCAGGTGTCAGCTTCGTCAAGGGAACGGACTTCGGCGCTGCGCCGAGCACGGCGCGGCTCGCGTTCAGCTACGTCTCGCCCGCCGAGATCCGCGAGGGGATCAGACGGCTGAGCGAAGCGGCCGCGGGATCAACCGCGGCTGCCGCGGCGGCACCAGCGAGCCGCGGCTATGCAGCCTGAAGGTCGGGCACGGCGCATCCGTGGGTAGCGCGCAGAGCCCGGCGCGCCGGAAGTAGCAGTCGTCGCACGTCTGTTGGTTCCGCTTGCTCAATTGCTCCTACCTGCCTCGGAGGGGGCCGCAGTGACAAGCGGGGATACTACGAGGGGAGCCGCGCGTGGCAAGAGGTGCCGCGGCTGAAAACTCCGCATTTTCCTGCAGTTTCGAAACCGCCGAAAACTGCCTCTAGCTAACTTTTCCGCGGCAGCGTTGCCAGCGCTCGCAACGCCTGTTGAAAGTTCTTCACAGGGATGATCCGAAGGCCATGCGCATAGCGTCGCGCCACCTTCGCGTTGTCCCCATCCACCGGGACGAGGAAGGCGTCGACGCCGGCCCGGCGTGCCCCGATCGTCTTCTGCTTCACGCCGCCGATGCTGGTCACCGAGCCGTCGAGCTGAATCTCCCCGGTCGCCGCGAGCCTCAGCCCGCGGTCGACGTTCCGTCCGCGCTGCTCCATGATCTCGAGCGCGAACGCGAGCCCGGCCGACGGGCCGCCGACGTCGCGCTCGAGGTTGAAGCGCACCGGGACGGGCAGGCGGGTCGTGATCACCTCGAGCGGCGCGAAGCCGATCAGCGGGCGCTTCGGATCGAGGCTGTCGGCGATCGTCTTCACCTTGAAGTCGAGCCGCTTCGCACCGCGAAGGACGCCGAGTCGCACCACGTCGCCCGGCCGGTGCCGCGACAGCGCGTTGTAGAGGTCGAGCGCGGTCGCGACCTTGTGCCCGTCTGCGGCGACGACGATGTCGTCGGGGCGGAGCACGCCCCGCGCCTTCGAGTCGGAGTTGATCGCCGCGACCCGCACGCCGCCCTCGCGCGCGGGGAACTTGAGCCCGAGCGCCCGCAGCGCGACGACAGCCGCCTTCTGCTGCGAGACCTTCATCGTCTCCTGGTCGACCTTGAGCTGCTGCGCATAGGTCAGGCCGCTCGGGACGAAGTCGCCCTGCGGGATCAGGTCGGCGCCGTCGGGGCGGAACAGCTTGAAGGACGACTGCAGCAGCGAGGCCTTCTGGAGGAGGACGTCGACGTAGTAGATGCCGCCCTTGTCCGGTTGCCGCTTGCCGCCGGGAACCTTGATCAGTCCGGCGAGCGGGTGCGCCTTGTCCGGTACCTCGAGCAGCTTGTTGCTCTTCTGCGTGACCATGTACGCAGCGATCGCGACGAGCAGGATCAGGCCCGCGGTCAGGAGCCGCAGCGGCGAGAGGAAACGTCGCATCAGAGAAGTCCGCGCGTCAGGCCGCCGTCGACGACGACCGTCGTCCCGGTCACGTAGCGCGCGCGGTCGGACGCGAGGAAGCACGCGACGTCGCCGAATTCCTGCGGGGTTCCCCAGCGCCCCAGCGGGATCGCCTTCAAGTCGTCCGGCGTCGGCCCGCCCGGGTACAGGTGCTCGAGCCGCGCGGTGTCGATCCGACCGGGTGCGACGCAGTTGACGGTGACGCCCTGCGGGCCGAGCTCGTTCGCGAGCGTCTTCGCATAGCCCGTGACGCCCGGCCGGATCGTGTTCGACAGGGCGAGGTGGTCGGTCGGCTCCAGTGCGGCGCTCGAGGTGAAGACGAGGATGCGCCCGCCCGCGCTTTGCGTGAGGTACGGGAGACACAGGCCGACGAGCCGGACGAGCGGCGCGAGGAGGAGCTCGACTGCCTCCTCGACGCTCTCCGGAGTGACGGACGTTCCCGTGCCGGCGGGCGGTCCGCCGCTGTTCCAGACGAGGATGTCGAGCCCGCCGAAGGCCGCGACCGTCCGCTCCACGACTGCGGCGAGATCGCGCGGGCTCGTCACGTCGCCGCGCACCGCGAGCGCGCCGATTCGATCGGCTTCGCGCTGGAGCACTTCGCGCCGGCGCGCGAACATCGTCACGTTGGTGCCCTCGGCAGCGAGCGCTTCGGCGGTTGCGAGCCCGAGGCCGGACGACGCGCCGCAGACGATCGCCGTGCGCCCCTTGAGCCCCAGGTCCATTTCAAGTCACCGCTTGCGGTGACGGCGTCAGGACGCGCGAGCTTTGCTCGTGCGTCCGTCTGAAACGACCGGTCGACCCAATTGAAGTGATCACCGCGGCCCTAGGTGGTGAGGACGCCGACGACTTCGCGCACCGCGTCGGCGGATTCGTGCAGCGCCTTCTGCTCGGCTTCTGTCAGCTCGAGCTGGACGACCTCCTCGAGGCCGCCTGCGCCGAGCTTGACCGGAACGCCCATGTAGAGACCGTCGATGCCGTACTCGCCGTCGAGGTAAGCGGTGCACGGCAGCACCCGCTTCTCGTCCAGCATCACGGCGTGCACCATCTGTGCGCTGGCGGCGCCGGGCGCGTACCACGCCGACGTCCCGAGGAGGTTCACGACCTCGCCGCCGCCCTTGGCGGTGCGCTCGACGATCTCGTCGATCCGTTCCTGCGAGACGAGCTTCGTGAGCGGGACGCCGCCGACGGTCGTCGCCGAGACGACCGACACCATCTGGTCGCCGTGGCCGCCGAGCACAAGCGCCTGCACGTCCTTGACCGACGACTTCGTCTCCCACGCGATGAACGTCCGGAAGCGGGCCGTGTCGAGGATGCCGGCCTGCCCGAAGACGCGCTCCTTCGGAAAGCCCGACACGTTCTTGGCGACGTGGCACATCGCGTCGAGCGGGTTCGAGACGACGATCAGGATCGCGTCAGGCGACTGGGCGATCGCCTGCTCGGTCACGGAGCCGACGATCTTCTCGTTCGTCGTCACCAGGTCGTCGCGGCTCATGCCCGGCTTGCGCGGGACGCCTGCGGTGACGACGACGACGGACGAGCCGGCGGTCTCCTCGTAGCTGTTCGAGCCGACGACGTTCGCCTCGTAGCCGAGCACCGGCCCTGCTTCGTTGATGTCGAGGGCGATGCCCTGCGGCAGGTTCTCGACGATGTCGACGATGACGACGTCCGCGTAGTCGCGGCGGGCGACCTCCTGCGCGACTGTCCGGCCGACCATCCCGGCGCCGATGACGGTGACCTTCCTACGCAACGCGCGCTCCGAGCTTCTCGATGATCGCGTCGGCGACTTCGCTCGTCCCGACGGATGTCGGGTCGTCACGGGTCGGCTTCATGTCGTAGGTGACGCTCTTCCCCTCGCGGATCACTTCGGCGATCGCCCCCTCGAGACTGTCCGCGGCTTCGGTCTCGTCGAGGTGGCGGAGCATGAGCATGCCGGAAAGGAGCTCGGCCATCGGGTTGACCTTGTTTTGACCCGCGTATTTGGGTGCCGAGCCGTGTGTCGGCTCGAAGATCGCGATCCCCTCGCCGAAGTTGGCGCCGGGCGCGAGGCCCAGGCCGCCGATCATCCCGGCGCAGAGGTCTGAGAGGACGTCGCCGTACAGGTTGGGGAGGACGAGCACGTCGTATTCCTCCGGACGCTGCACGAGCTGCATGCACATGTTGTCGACGATGCGGTCGTCGAACTCGATGTCCTCGTTCTCCGCCGCGACCTCGCGCGCGACATGGAGGTAGAGCCCGTCCGAGAACTTCATGATGTTCGCCTTGTGCACGGCGGTCACCTTGCGGCGGCCGTTGCGGCGTGCGTAGTCGAACGCGAACTGGACGATGCGGCGCGTCCCGCTGATCGAGATCGGCTTGATCGAGATGCCGGCGTCGTCGTGGGCGAGGCTCCCGCCCTTCGACTTGATCCAGTCGATCAGCTCCTCCGCTTCCTCCGATCCTTGCTCGTACTCGATGCCGGCATACAGGTCTTCGGTGTTCTCACGGACGACGATCAGGTCGACGTCCTCGAAGCGCGCGCGCACGCCCGGATACGTCTTGCAGGGGCGCACCTGCGCGTACAGGTCGAGGCTCTTGCGGAGCGCCACGTTGACCGAGCGGAAGCCGCCGCCAATTGGCGTCGTGATCGGGCCCTTCAGCGCGACGCCGGTCTCGCGGATCGCGTCCAGCACCTCGTCGGGCAGCGGGTTGCCGCCGTACTGATCCATGACGTCTGCGCCCGCCTCGCGGATGTCCCAGTCGAACTCGACGCCGGTCGCCTCGAGGACGCGGCGGGTCGCCTCCGTCAGCTCGGGGCCGGTGCCGTCACCTGGGATGAGCGTTACGCGATGGGCCACGGCGGCGCATGGTACTGACAGAGGCGTCGCTTGCGACGCCTCATCAAAGGGACGCGGGCTTTGCCCGCGGCCCGCATCATCCCGAGAACTCGGACACGTGCCGTTCGAACCCCAGCGAGCGCGTCGAGCCTGATCTAGGATCACGCCCCCATGACCCTCAGCGAGGCTGCCGCGCAGGCCGACGAGCTTGCGCAGTCGGGCTCCGAGCGCGAGCTGGCGACGCTGCGGCAGCAGTGGGACGAGGAGGTCGAGGCTGCGGCTCGGAGCGGCGACTACCGCGAGCGAGCGGTCGCCTACCGCGCGATCGGGCAGTTCCGCTTCCGTCAGAAGCTCGAGCTGCTGCGGCGCGGGCTCGAGGACGACAGCCCGGCCGTCCGCGGCTCGGCGCTCGTGTCGGTGCAGCAGCTCTCGAAGGACGCTCCCGGGCTGGTCAACTCGATGCGGCCGCTCCTGCACAACCTCGCGTCCGCCGACCCGAACCAGGCGGTGCGCCGGCTGGCGATCGTCTGCCTGCGAAACGGCTCGCCGCAGCGCGAGACGATCGTCCTCCTTAACGGCCTGGCTGAAGACGACGAGCAGGAGGCTGCATTGCGGCAGGCTGCGCGTGCCGTCGCTTCCGACCTGAGAAAGCGGGCGGGCTCGAAGGTCTAGGAGCCGGTGCAGCGAGTGCAGACGCGTGCCTCGATCACGCGTCCGCAGCTCGGGCAGTGCCGTCCGGGCCTCCGCCACTCGAGCATGCTCTTGTGGAGGCCGGCGACCACCATCAGGTAGCCGACGCCGGAGGTGAGGACGGCAAAGAGAATGATGTGGAGGTTGTTCATCGTCACGTCGTCTTGCGGCGCCCGTGCGGGTGCGCCTGGAAGTACAACTCCCGACGGCGCCGATCGGATACGTGGGTGTAGAGCTCGGTCGTCGCGAGGTCGGCGTGGCCGAGCATCTCCTGCACCGAGCGCAGGTCAGCGCCACCTTCGAGCAGATGTGTGGCGAAAGAGTGGCGCAGGAGGTGCGGGTGCACGCGTTCCGGCTCGAGGCCGGCTTTGGCCGCCAGCCGCCGGAGGATCAGAAAGGCGCCGGCGCGGGTGAGCCCCCCGCCCTTCGCGTTGAGGAAGAGCTCCGGCCGGTGCCGCGTGTCCAGGAACGGCCGCCCGCGCGAGAGATAGCGGCGCAGGGCCTGCACCGCCTGGCGCCCGACAGGGACGACTCGCTCTTTCGAGCCCTTGCCGATGCAGCGGACGAGGCGGCCCTCGAGGTCGACGCTCGACTTGTCGAGCCCGACCGCCTCGCTCACGCGCAGCCCGGCGCCGTAGAGCAGCTCCACGAGCGCCCGGTCGCGCAGGTCGCGCGGTGTCGTGCCGGAGGCCGCCTCGACCAAACGCTCCGCCTCGGCAGGCGACAGCGTGCGCGGCAGGGTGCGCCGGCGGCGGGGCAGGTCGAGCTCGGCGGCGGGGTTGTCGCCGCGCGCGCCGAGCAGCATCTGGTGCCGGAAGAAGGAGCGGATCGCCGCGACCCGGCGCGCGATCGTCGCCGGCGAGCGGCCGGCCGCGCGCAGCTCCGCGAGGTAGCGCTCGAGCTCCTCCGTCGTGATCCGGCCGATCGGCTGGCCGAACCACTCGCCGAGCGCCGTCAGGTCGCGCCGGTACGCCTCCACCGTCTTCGGCGCGCGGCGCGTTGCGAGCAGCGTGAGAAAGCCCTCGACGTCAGGATCGAGGGTGCGCCCGGTCGTAGACACGACGCAGCCTCCTTCCGTCGACGTGGCTGTACAGCTGCGTCGTCGAGAGCGAGCTGTGCCCGAGGAGCTCCTGGATCGTCCGCAGGTCGGCGCCGCCTTCGAGCAGGTGCGTCGCGAAGGCATGCCGCAGGCGGTGCGGGTGCGCGAACACCCGTCGCAGCGTCGAGGTGTCGAGCCGCCTCCCGCGCGCGGAGACGAAGACGGCGTTCTCCGCGCCGCGAACGAGCTGCGGCCGCGCCTCGTGCAGGTAGCGCCCGAGCAGGTGCGCCGCCTCCTCGCCGAGCGGGACGATGCGCTCCTTGCCGCCCTTGCCGCGGACGTGCAGCTGCTCGCGGTCGAAGTCGACGTCGGCGAGATCGAGCCCGACGGCCTCCGACGCGCGCAGGCCGGCGGAGTAGACGAGCTCGACGAGGGCCAGGTTGCGCAGAGCGAGGGGCCCGTCGCTGCCGATCGACTCCAGCGCGGCCTCGACTTCGGCCGGCTTCGGCGTGTCCGGAAGCTGGCGCCGGCGGCGCGGCGCCAGCGGCGCATCGGGGACGTTCGTCGGTCCCAGCGTGAAGCGGAGGAAGCTCCTGACCGCGGCGATCTTCCGTGCGATCGTCGCCGGCGCAAGCTTGCGCGGGCGCGCGCGCCCGAGGTCGGAGACGTAGTCCATCATCGCCCGGACGTCGACGTCCGCGAGCGTCAGCTGGTGCGCGTCGAGCCACCGCCCGAACTCTTCGACGTCACCGCGATACGAACGACGCGTGGCCTCGCCGAGCCGCGGCGACGCGAGAAACCGGTCGATCTCGCGCTGAGCCTGCACGCGGAACACTTCGCGCCCCGGTTAGCATCGCCTTCCCATGCAGGACCGTCTCGAGCGCTACGCCGACCTGATCGTGAACTTCGGCGTCAACGTCCAGCCCGGCCAGATCCTCGATCTCGGCAGCGGGCTCGGCAAGGAGGAGCTGACGCGTGCGATCACCGCGAGCGCGTACAAGCGCGGCGCGAAGTTCGTCGACGTCAACTACTGGGACCCGTGGCTGAAGCGCGCGCGCGTGCAGTACGCGGCCGACGACGTGCTCGACTTCGTGCCGTCGTGGTACGGCGAGCGAACGCTGCAGCTCGGTGAGGAACGCGCGGCGACGATCCTGCTCAGCGGCCCGCTCGCCCCGCACCTGTACGACGACCTCGACCCCGGGCGCCTGGGACGCGACGTCTTCCCGCGCGTCAAGGAGTGGACAAAGGTGATCAACGAGCGCACCGTCAACTGGTGCATTGCGCCGGGCCCCTCGGACAAGTGGGCGGAGCTCGTCCATCCGGAGCTCGAGCCCGCCGAAGCGCTCGAGAAGCTGTGGGAGCAGGTGCTGCACGTCTGCCGAATGGACGAGGCCGACCCCGAAGGCGCCTGGCGCGCGCGGAGCGATGCGCTGAAGGGCGTCGCGGAGCGCCTGACCGAGCGGCACTTCGACGCCATCCACCTGCAGGGCGGCGGCACGGATGTGACGATCGGCCTGCTGCCGACGTCGAAGTGGGCGGGAGGCGGCGAGGAGACGGTCGACGGCATCACGCACATGGCCAACCTCCCGACGGAAGAGGTCTTCACGACGCCCGACCCGGAGCGCGCCGACGGCATCGTGCGCGCGACGAAGCCGCTCTTCAGCCAGGGCCGCATCATCACGGGGCTGACCGTCCGCTTCGAGGGCGGCCGCGCCGTGCAGATCGACGCCGACTCAGGCGCCGAGACGCTGCGGGCGCTTGCCGAGCAGGACGAGGGCGGGAGCCAACTCGGAGAGCTGGCGCTCGTCGATCGCGAGGGGCGCATCGGTCCGCTCGAGACGGTCTTCTACGACACGCTGCTCGACGAGAACGCCGCCAGTCACGTCGCGCTCGGCTCGGCCTACGAGGCGGCCGTCGCGCCCGAGGACTTCGACCGCATCAACCGCTCCTCGGTCCACGTCGACTTCATGATCGGCTCAGCCGAGGTCGACGTCACGGGTATCACGCGCGACGGCGAGCGCGTGCCGGTGCTGCGCGAGTCCGTCTGGCAGATCTAGTACCGCGCCGCCCGAGCGAGGTCTGCGGCTACCTCACCCGGGCTGGCGCGATCTGGACTGCGGACATTCACTGCGCTCCGGGCCAAAAGGGGAGGCGGCCCGGGCGAGCGGCCCACGCTCCCCATATCGGGGTAGGCCCCGCGGGTCCTGAGTCCCTCGTTCGAGGGACTCAGGCACTAAGTCCGCCGCTTCGCGGAGAGAACGCGCGCGGGCTCAGCCCGCGCGCTTCAGTGGTGCTGGACGGCTGTTCCGTTCCGTGCGGCGCGAGCAGGCTTCGCGTGCTCGCGCCGCATCAGTTCGCCTGCGCGTACGCCGGCTTCGCCTGGCTTACGCACCGGCCTTGGTCGGGTCTTGCGACTACCGAACTGCTGCGACGATCTCGTCGGAGAGGCTCGGGTAGGCCTCGAGGAACTCCGCGCGCTCCCGCTTGAGCCGCTCGACGTGGGCCTCGTACTCGGAGAGACAGCCGGTTCGCTCGTACAGCTTCCGCGGCTGCAGCACCTCTTCGTCGTCGATGCCCGGCACCGACGACGCGACGAGGTAGCCGAAGTCGGGATCACGCTCCCACTCGATCGTGCCCTCGGCGATGCCCTTGACGATCGCG
>DATCYR010000061.1:0-6926 GCA_036526315.1 Gaiellaceae bacterium
CTCGAGGCCGCACGCCGTGATCCATTCCGTGAACGGTGCCGGGTCGAGGTCGACGTTGAGCGCGTACCCGTGCGTCGTGACCCAGCGTGAGATGTGGACGCCGATCGAGGCGATCTTGCGCGGCGGCCGCTCGAGCCACACACCCGTGAGCCCGTCGATGCGCGTCGCCTCGAGGCCGAGCGGCGCCAGCGTCCGGATCAGCGCCTCCTCCAGGTCGCGGACGTAGCGCTTGACGTCCTTGCCGTGACGGCGCAGGTCGAGGATCGGGTAGCAGATGAGCTGGCCTGGCCCGTGGAAGGTCGACTTGCCGCCGCGATCGGTCTCGACGACCTCGACGTCGGTGCCCTCCGGCACGTGGAGCTCCCCCTCGTCGGTTCGCCGGCCGAGCGTCACCACCGGCGGATGCTGCAAGAAGACGACCGTGTCCGGGATGGCGCCCTGCGAGACGGCGCCGGCGAGCGAGCGCTGGAGGTCCCAGGCCTCGCGGTACGGCACGAGGCCGAGATCGAGCACGTAGGCGCCGCGGGTCACGCACGCAGCCTAGCCCGCGCGTCCTATACATCTTCCAATATATGAAGTAGTGTCGCCCTCTATATCAGCGACCTGGGAGGGGGGCATGACCAGCCTGAAGCGGTTTCTTCTCGCCGTATCCGCCGCGGCGCTCTTCGCCGTCACGGCAGTCAGCGTCAGCGGCGCCGACACGAGCACGAGCCCGGCCGTCAGAGACGAGTCCGAGTGGCCCGTATCCGCCGAGGCCGAGGACTCGCCGGCTGCGTTCGAGGGCACGATCGTCGATCGCAGCTTCGGCCGCGGCGGGCCGGGCGTGCAGGGGCCGGCGGCACCGAGCGCCGCGCGCGCGAAGTCGAACCCGGAGGTGAACGCCAGCTTCGACGGCGTGAACCTGTTCCAGCACCGTTACGCGGACAACCAGAACCAGCTCACGATCGAGCCGCCCGACCAGGGCCTCTGCGCCGGGAACGGTTACGTCTTCGAGGCGGTGAACGACGCCATCAACGTGTACGACGAGAGCGGCCACTCGGTGCTCCCCGCGGATACGAACACCGCGCCCGTCCCGCACGTCAACGGGAGCGTGACGCTGAACTCCTTCTTCGGCTATCCGCCCGCCATCAACCGTGCGGCCGGCAACGTCCGCGGGCCGATCGTCACCGATCCGACGTGCTACTTCGACCAGCCGACGCAACGGTGGTTCCTCGTCGTCCTGACGCTCGACGCGTTCGCGAACGGCCAGACGAAGGGGCCGAACCACTTCGACATCGCCGTGAGCAACGGGCCGAATCCCGTGCCGCTCTCGAACTGGACGATCCTGCCGCCGGTGCCGACACAGAACGACGGCACGCAGGGGACGCCGAATCACCACTGCAACCCGGCCGACCATCCACGTGCCGGGAACCAGCCGACGAATCCGACTGCGTGCATCGCCGACTACCCGCACATCGGCGCCGACGCGACCGGCTTCTACATCACTGCCAACGAGTACGACTTCTACGGTGACGAGTTCCAGAGCTCGAACATCTACGCGTTCTCGAAGCGAGCGCTCGAGCGAGGCGACACGCGGCACGTTCTGCTCGAGACGAAGGACTCGGTGCACGGCCAGCCAGGCTTCACCGTCTGGCCGGCGAGCTCGCCGCCGAACCAGTACCAGTCGGACGGCGGCGGCACCGAGTACTTCCTGAGCTCGAACGCCGCCGACGAGGCCACGTGCCCGACCGGCTGCAACGGGCCGCGGACGTCGGACGAGCTCGTCGTGTGGGGGCTGACGAACACGTCGTCGCTCGATTCGGCGAGCCCCGACGTCCACCTGGCGAACAAGGTCCTGAAGGTCGGGCAGTACGGCGTGCCGTCGCGCTCGAGCCAGAAAGCCGGCTCGACGCCGCTCGCGGACTGCCTCAACGACCGGACCCTGCCGACGCCGTTCGGCCCCGGGTGCTGGCAGATCCTGCTCCTGCCGCCGGCACCGCCGCAGCAGTCGGAAGGCACGCTCGACTCCAACGACTCGCGCATGCAGCAGGTCTGGTACGCGAACGGGAAGCTGTGGGGCGCGCTCGGCACGGCGCTCACGCTCGATCGCAACCGGGCGGGGATCGAGTACTTCATCGTCAACCCCGGTGGCTCGAACGTCGCGTCCGCGTCGCTCCGCGGCAGCGGCTACCTCGGGCTCACGCGTAACAACCTGACCTATCCCGCGATCGCGACGACTCCGAGCGGGCGCGGTGTCATCGCCTTCACGGTCGTCGGCGACGACTACTACCCGAGTGCCGGGTACGCGTCGATCGACGACAAGGTCGGCGCCGGCGACATCCACGTCGTCGCGCCGGGCGCCGGTCCCGACGACGGCTTCACGCTCTACCCGCCGCTCGCGAACCCGGCACGCGGCCGCTGGGGCGACTACGGCGCGGCAGCGCTCGACGGCAAGTCGATCTGGATCGCGTCCGAGTACATCGCCCAGACGTGCACGTACGACCAGTACATCGGGCAGCCCGGCGCAGACGGCAACTACGGTCGTCTGGCGAACGGCTTCGGGCTCTGCGGCAACACGCGCGCCTCGAGCGGAAACTGGGCGACGCGAATCACGAAGCTGACCCCGTGACGACGTAGGGGGCGCCGCGCTCGCGCGGCGCCCCCTACTCTTGGGATGTGAAGGTGACGCTGCTGCTCGCGGACTTCGCGCGTGTCGCGAACGGCAAGCTGGACGTCATCGGCGGGGGTTGGTCGATGATGAACGCACAGGGGGCGTTCGGCTTCTTCGTCGCGGCGTTGTTCCAGATCCCGTGGGATCAGACGAACCAGCAGCACCTTTTCCGGCTCGAGCTGCTCGACGCCGACGGGCAGGGAGTGCCGACACCCGACGGGGAGACCATCCGCGCGGAGGGCGAGTTCGAGGCCGGCCGGCCTGCCGGCCTGCGTCCGGGAACGCCGGTCGACGCGCCGCTCGTCGTGCCCTTCGGGCCGCTCCTGCTCGAGGAGGGCCGCTACGAGATCCGGCTGACGATCGACGGCGAGACGAAGGAAGACTGGTTCGTGGCGTTCACGGTGCGAAACGCGGCGCCCGAGACGGTCTGATTCGAAAGGCTGGGGACCAGGCCCCGTCAAAGCAGGAGCGTAAGCCGCAGGCTTACGCGCAGCTCCGCCCGCGCGCGTTCATCGCGAAGCGCCGTACAACAACCCGAGCGAAAGCGCAGCTTTCGCTCGGACTAGTACGTGGATTCTTCCCAGCTCTCGAGCTTGTGGCGCAGGTCGCGGAGGAAGCGGCCGGCGAGCGCGCCGTCGACGAGACGGTGGTCGTACGTGAGCGTCAGGTTCATGATCGGCCGGATCGCGATCACGTCCTGGCCGAGGTCGTCCTGCACGACCCACGGACGCTTCACGACGGCGTACGTCCCAAGGATCCCCGCCTGCGGCTGGCTGATCACCGGCGTCCCGTGGAACGTGCCGTAGCCGCCGGGATTCGTGATCGTGAACGTCCCGCCCTGCACCTCGTCCGGCAGGAGCTTCTTGTCGCGGGCGCGCTGCGCGATGTCGGTGACCGCTCTCGCCATCCCGAGCAGGTTCAATCCCTCGGCGTTCTTGACGACGGGGACGATCAGGCCCTTGCCGTCGGCGAGCTCGACGGCGAAGCCGAGGTTCACGTAGTTGCGCGTGACGATCTGGTCGCCGCGGATCTCGCCGTTGATCCACGGATACTCGCGGAGCGTGTCGGCCGCGGCGCGCGCGACGAAGATCAGGTACGTCGGGTTGACGCCATAGCTCTGCTGGTACTCGTTCTTGAGCTTCGCCCGGATCGCAGTGACCTTCGACATGTCGACCTCGATCGCGCTCGTGACGTGCGCAGAGGTGTCGAGCGAGCGGCGCATGTGCTCGGCGATGCCCTTGCGCATCGCCGTCATCGGCTCGAACGTCTCTCCCGGTTGCGCGGCTGAGGGAGCAGGCGCGGGCGCAGGGGTCGGCGCCGGTGCTGCGGCCTGTGCCGGTGCCGGCGTAGGGGCAGGCGCGGGCGGCTCGGGTGCCGCGGGCTGTGCCGGTGCGGGCGCGGGTGCGGGCGCGGCCGCAGGTGCCGGTGCAGGCTGCGGCGCGGCCGTCGGCGACTCGGCGGGAGCGCCGGTCTCGATGAAACCGAGGATGTCCTTCTTCGTCACGCGGCCGCCGCGGCCCGTTCCCTCCACCTGGCTCGGGTCGACGCCGTGTTCAGACGCGATCTTCGCGACGACCGGCGAGACGAACGTCTTGCCGTTCGTCGAATGCGCGGGCTCGGGCTCCGCCGGCGCGGGCGCGGGCTGAGTCGGCGCAACAGGTGCGGGAGTCTCAGCGCTCGAGGGCGCCTGTGCCTCCGCCGCCGCCTCGGCCGTCGCAGGCTCGGGCGGCGAGGGAGCTTGCGCCTGCGCGCCGTCGCCGCCGATCACGGCGAGCTTGGTGCCGACGTCGACGGTCTGCCCCTCCTGGACGAGGATCTCGGTGAGGACGCCGCTGCCGGGGCTCGGCACCTCGGTGTCGACCTTGTCGGTCGAGATCTCGAGCAGCGGCTCGTCCGCTTCGACCTGCTCGCCCTGCTGCTTGAGCCACTTCGTGATCGTGCCTTCGGAAACGGACACGCCCATCTGCGGCATGACGACGTCGATCGCTTCGGTGGTGGCCATCTAGTACTCCGCCAGGTCTCGGAGGCCGGCGACGACGTCGTCGACCTGAGGGATGAATGCCTTCTCGAGCGGAGGCGAGAACGGAACCGGCGTGTCGGGCGCGGCGATCCGCTTCACCGGCGCGTCGAGGTCCTCGAACGCCTCCTCGGCGATCGTGGCCGCGATCTCGGCGCCGAAGCCGCCGGTGCGCGTGTCCTCGTGCAGGACGAGCGCCTTCGACGTCTTCCGCACGGAGTCGAGAACCGCCTGCTTGTCCCACGGCAGGACGGTGCGCAGGTCGAGGATCTCGACGGAGACGCCGTCGGACTCGAGTTGCTGCGCGGCCTCTTCCGCGGTGTACACCATCGCGCCCCACGTGATCAGCGAGAGGTCGTCGCCGTCGCGATGCGTGCGCGCCTTTCCGATCGGCACCGTGTAACGCTCCTCCGGCACCTCGCCCTTGATGCGCCGGTACAGGTGCTTGTGCTCGAAGTAGAGGACGGGGTTCGGATCCTCGATCGCGCTGATCAGAAGACCCTTGGCGTCCTCCGGCGTCGCCGGACAGACGCACTTCAGGCCCGGGATGTGCGCGAACGACGACTCCGGGTTCTGCGAGTGGAACGGCCCGCCGGAGAACCCGCCGCCGGAGGGCAGTCGGACGGTGATCGGCACGGGCGTGCCGGCGCGGTAGCGCTGCTTCGCCGCCACGGTGACGAGGTGGTCCCACGCGCACGAGATGAAGTCCGCGAACTGCATCTCGGCCACGGGGCGCATGCCCATGATCGCCGCGCCCGTGCACGCGCCGACGATTGCGGTCTCTGCGAGCGGCGCGTCCATGACGCGCCAGTGCCCGAACTCCTCCTGGAACCCCAGCGTCACCTTGAACGCGCCGCCGTAGACGCCGACGTCCTCTCCGATGACGAACACGCGCTTGTCGCGCCGCATCTCGGTGCGGAGACCATCGGAGATCGCCTGCAGATAGGTGAGCTCCGCCATTACTTGTGGTGCGGCGTGTCGAGGTCTTCCGGCGTCGCGTACACGCCGTCTGCCAGAGACGACGGATCGGGGAGCGGCGAGTCCTCCGCGCGCCGGAGCGCGTCGTTCAGCGCCTTCTTGACGTCGGCGTTGATCTCGTCCTCCTCCTCGTCCGACATGTCCGCGTTCTCGCGCAGCCACCCGCGGAAGCGCTCGATTGGGTCGTTCTCCGCCCAGCGCTCGAACATCTCCTTCGGCACGTAGAAGGCGTCGTCGTGCACCGCGTGGCCCTCCATCCGCAGCGTCAGGCTCTCGATCAGGGTCGGCCCGCCGCCGTCGCGCGCCTTCTCGATCGCGCGCTTCGCCTCGCGGTAGACGGCGAGGACGTCGGTGCCGTCGACGACGACCCCGTCGAACCCGTACGCCTCCGCGCGGTCGGCGACGTGCTCCGTCGCGAACTCGAGATGCGTCGGCGTCGAGTAAGCCCACTGGTTGTTGTCGCACACGAACACGACCGGCAGCTTGCGCACGCCCGCGAGCGTCATCGCCTCGTGGCAGTCGCCGCGCGCGGAAGCCCCTTCGCCGAACCAGCCGACAGCCACCCGCTTCTCGTCGCGGATGCGAAACGCGAGCGCGCACCCGACCGCCACCGGCAGCATCGCCGGCAGGTGGCTGACCATCGCGATCAGCCCGAGCTTCGAGTCCGCCATGTGGACGTTGCCGTCCCTGCCCTTCGTCGGGCCGTCGGCGCGGCCCATGTACTGCGCGAAGATCCGCCACGGCTCGACGCCACGGACGACGTGCACGCCCATGTCGCGGTGCAGCGGCGTCCCGACGTCGTCGGCACCCATCGCCGTCGCGACGCCGACCGACGCGGCCTCGTTACCGCGGCCCGTGTAGAACGAGCCGGGAATCTTGCCCTGGCGGTAGAGGATGTGGCCGCGCTCCTCGATCCCGCGGGTCAGCAGCATGCTGCGGTAGACGCCGAGCAGGTCCTCGCGGTCGAGGCCTGCCTCCCGCACCTCCCTCAGCGAACCGACAGGCTCGGCTTCCCGGGCGATCGCCATAGCGCGGTCACTCTAACGACTCGGGCTACGATCGACGGGTGGGCAAGGCGGCCGACTGGCTCCGCGAGGAACGGCGCAAAGTGCTCGGCGACTGGGTCGCGTTCTGCCTCGGGTGCGGCGCGGCGCGCCGCTGGTTCGAGGAGTTCGAGGACGAGGTGCCGGACGCGTGTCCCCAGTGCGGCGGCGTGATGCTCCGCCGCTGCCCGTCCTGCAACGAGCCGTTCAGCTCGACGTTTACGGTCGACTGCGAGTC
>DATCYR010000062.1:0-24898 GCA_036526315.1 Gaiellaceae bacterium
CGCGGCGGTATGGCAGAGGGCAAGCCCGTCCTCGACGGTCGCTGCGCCGTCGTCACCAGAGGGGACAACATGCGAGTGACAGTCGACGAACACGACTGTCACGGTAGCCGCTGACTAGGACCGCAGGTAGAGCTCGAGATCCGGAGCCACCGCACGCAGCTCGCGCAGCGCCCGCGCTTCGAGCTGGCGCACACGCTCGCGCGTGATGCCGAGGCCCGCGCCGACCTCTTCGAGCGTCTGCGGCGCCTCGCCGTCGAGGCCGAACCGAAGCGACAGCACGCGACGCATCCGCGGGTTCAGGCGCCGCAGCGCCTCGGCGAGCTCGGTCCGCCGCAGCTTCTGCGACGTCGACTCGTCGGGCCGCTCCGAATGGACGTCCTCGATCAGGTCGGCGTACATGCTCTCCCCGTCCCCCACCGGCGTCTCGAGGCTCACCGGGTCCTCGACGAGATCGAGTAGCTCCTGCACGCGCTTCTCGGGGAAGCCGCTCTCCTTCGCGAGCTCCTCGGTCGTCGGCTCGCGGTTCAGCTTCTGGGCAAGCTGGCGGCGCGCGCGCATGAGCCGGCGAACCTGGTCCGCGACGTGGACCGGTAGTCGGATCGTCCGGCCCTGGTCGGCCAGCGCGCGCGTTACTGCCTGGCGGATCCACCAGGTCGCGTACGTCGAAAGCTTGTAGCCGAGCTTGTAGTCGAACTTCTCGACGGCGCGGATGAGGCCGAGGTTCCCCTCCTGGATCAGGTCGAGGAGCGGAACGCCCGCCTTCGTGTAGTTGCGCGTGATCGACATCACGAGGCGGAGGTTCGACTCGATCAGCTTCTTCTTCGCTTCCTCGTCGCCCTCGTCCTTGCGGCGCGCGAGCTCACGCTCTTCGGCCGGGGTCAGCAGCGGGCCGTCGCCGATCGCGCGCACGTAGAGCTTGAGCGGGTCCTGCGTCGTCTCGGCGCTCTTGACCGCGACGGGCGCCTCGTCCTCGTCCTCCTCCTCCCTCTCCTCCTGCTCCTCCTCGGCCTCCTCGGGAACGAGCTCGAGCCGGGGCTCGGCCGCAGGGTCGGAAGGGACGTCTGGAAGCGGCCGCATGTCACGTCTATCGGCCTTGCGGAGAGCGCCCTTGAGCGATTTCGTCGACCCTCCTGCGAGTGAGGGCGTAACCAAATCCCCTTACAGAAGGTTCACCTAACAAGGGGTGTAGCCGATGCGTCTAGAAAGATTGAGCGACCGCGCGGTCGCTCTGCGGTTTTTCTAAGACTTTGTGCGGAATCGCCGGATATAGCCTCGGGCTCGACAGCCGAATCGAGCGGACCGTTGCTGCCCGTGCGCTTCTTGCCGGGATCGCCGAGCGCGGCGCGGACGCGGTCGGCTATGCGTTTCGCGCGCGGGGGTCGGCGGTGACGCTGCACAAGCAGCGCTCCGGTGCGACGGCGCTCCTCGACCGGATCAGCGTCCCCGAGGAGGCGACGAACCTTCTCGTCCACGTGCGCGACTACACCAAGGGCCATCCGAGCCTCGCCGCGAACAACCACCCGATTCGCCACGGCGCGGTCGTCGGGGTGCACAACGGGATCATCGCCAACGACGACGCGCTCTTCGACGAGCACGGCCTCGCGCGTGCGGAGCCCGGGATGACCGTCGACTCGGAGATCATCTTCGCGCTCGCCGAGCAGTCCCGCGGACAGACCGCGCAGGCGCTGCAGCAGCTCTACGGGTCGATGGCGGCGGCGTGGCTCGACGAGAACCGCCCCGAGCTGCTCCTGGCGCGCGGCATGGGCCGGCCGCTGTGGGTCGGCACCGGCAGGCGCGGGCTCTTCTTCGCCTCCACCCGGCTCGCGCTCGAGCTGGTCGAGAGCTACGTCGGCCTGAAGCTGAAGAAGGCGCAGCTCGCCGAGGGCACCGTCGTCGCGATCGACGGCGGCACCATCGTCGCGCGCGACACGTTCACGCCGGACACGTCGTTCGAAGAGGAGCCGCTCCCGGCCGTCCGCGCCCCCCACGAGGCGCGCTCGTGCCTGGCACGGCTCGCCACGCTCCACGCGGCGGCGTAACTAGCGCAGGCGGCCGTCGGCGCCGACGGCAACGCCCTCGTCGTCGAGGCGCTGCTTGATCAGGAACTGGAACGTCGACCACGCGCCCCGGCGCGCGTCGAACATCCGGTAGACCTGCCACTCGGTCATCATCCCGTCGTCCTTGCGCCGGGCGGCGGCCCAGTCCGCGAACTTCGGCAGCCGCTTCAGCCGGCGGGCGAGCTTCATCCCCTGCTCGACGGCGCGCTCGAGCCGCTCCTCGCCGACCGGGACGTCGAAGCCTGCCTCGCGCAACGCCTCGGCGAGTGAGCCGAAGGTGTGCCAGTAGAGCGACTTCGACGGCATCGAGCCGCGACGCTCGTCGAGGTCTTTCGCCGTCGGCGTCCGCCCCAGCTCTTCACCGAGGTCGCGCAGGAGCCCGACGAGCTCCTCGCGCGTCGCGAAGCGCCGCGGCACGAGACCCGCTTCACGCTTTGCCGCATTCCAGCTCCCGAAGTGCTCGATCACCGTCTGCGGATGGACCGTCGTCTCCTCGTCGGCTGCGAATTCGCGCATCGTCGGCGAGCGGCCGAGCCGCTCGGCGCAGTCGCGCAGCTCCGCGAGGATCTGGTCGTTCGTGTACCGCTTGCGGATGCCCGCCTGAAACGACGCCAGCGCGTCCGGGTCGATCTTGGCGACCGCCCTGTAGGGCGGTTTCCTGGCCATGACAAGAAGGATAGAGCGTGGTGGAAAAAGCGCAAGTTTTTCACCACAGCGGGGTCTGGCCCCCGCAGGGGCCTGACCCCGGCACTTCAACGCGCCGAGACCAACCGCGGTTGGAGAGCTTCGCTCCGAAGTGCTGGGTCAGGCGCCGCGGGCCCTACGAGGCGACGGAGAGCGGCGGCCGCTCGTCGTGCCGCCGCAGCGCGTCGAGCGGGAGGATCCGCTCCAGCGCAGCCACGCAGCGCGGGCAGAACTGCGTGCCGGCGGACGACCGCAGCTCCTGCAGCGCCTCGGCGGCAGGCCGCGCCGCGCGGTAGATGCGCGTCGTCAGCATCGAGTCGAGCGCGTCGGCGACGTGGATGATCCGTGCGCCCAGCGGGATGTCCTCCCCGCCGAGCCGCTCGGGATAGCCGGTGCCGTCGAAGCGCTCGTGATGGTGCCGGATCGACGGCACCGCGTCGTTGAGGAAGCCGAGGCGGTCGATGATCCGCGCTCCCTCGTCCGCGTGGCGCTGCATCAGCGCCCACTCGTCCTGTGTGAGGCTCGCCGGCTTCAGCAGGATCGCGTCCGGGATCGCGAGCTTGCCGATGTCGTGGAAGAGCGCCGCGTGGCCGAGCAGATCGAGCTCGGCCTGCGAGAGCCCGAGCTCGCGTCCGATCGCGAGCGCGAGCTGCTGCACCCGCCGCGAGTGGCCGGCCGTGTAGGAGTCGCGAGCGTCGACCGTCGCCGACAGCGACTCCATCGCCGCCGTCGAGCGCTCCTTCAGGAGCTTGTTCGCCATCTCGAGCGACACGTTCTGGGACTGGATCGTCTCCGCCGCCTGGCGCAACTTCTGCGCGCTGCGTTGCGTGTGCTTCAGGTACGCCTCCTGCGTCTTCCGCATCAGCAGCAGCGGCACCGCGAACACTGCGAGCGCGAGCAGGTTCACGGCCTCGTACGCGAGCGCCATCACGCCGCCGACGAAGCCGTAGACGACATAGTGCGGCAGCAGCCAGGCGAACTGCTCGCGGAAGACCGCCCACCAGCGCTCGTGGCCCTGCAGCGCGAGCGCGAGCGAGACGAGGCCCATGTTGACGGCGAAGTAGCCGGCGCCCGCGAGCAGCCCGAGGGCGGCGATCGCGAGGCGGTGCGGCGTGCCCTCCGGGAAGAAGCGCGCGAGATTGAAGATGCCTGCCGCCGTCAGCGACGCGAGCGTGAGCGCACCGATGTTGAAGAGGACGTTGTGCAACGGGTGGCGTCGCGCGCTCCAGTCGACGGCCACGCTCGTGATCGCCAGCGGTAGCGCCGCGCGGAACCCGAAGAGCGACGACGCGGCGAGGCAGCCGACCGCGCTGACGGAGAGCACTGCCGCGCCCTCGTCCGCCTCGAGCGCGAGCGCCTGCCCCACTCCGACGAGCAGCAGGATCGCGAGCAGGCCGAGCAGGTCTTCCGACGTCCAGCTGAGCGCGAGGCCGGCGACACCGGCCGTGACGCCGAGCGCGCTCACGAGCCCGACGGTGAGGCTCAGCCGCCGGTCGAGCGAGAGGAAACGCGGGCCGTGGACGGCGTGCGGACGCGGATGGCGCTCTTCCTTCGTCTGCACCGACGCCGCAACGGCCAGCGGCGGCGCCGCCGGCGCCGGCTCGTCCTCCTCCGGCACCGCGATCAGGCGCGCGGTTCGGTCCGACGGGACGAGCAGCGGCTCCGAGCTGGCGCTGAGGACGCGGTTGCGACCCTGCAGCTTCGCGCGGTACACGGCGAGGTCGGCCTGGTGGATCAGCTCGTTCGCGTCGGTGCCGTCCTTCGGATAGCCGGCGACCCCGATCGAGACGGTCGCGCGAATCGGGTCGCTCGACGTCTCGACGTCGAAGCGCCGCTGTGCGACGGCGCGCCGGATGCGCTCCGCGATCTCCATCGCCTGCTCGGGGGGCGTCTCGGGCAGCAGGATCGAGAACTCCTCGCCGCCGAAGCGCGCCGGCACGTCGTAGTGGCGCAGCTGCGCGCGGAACACGTCGGCGATCCCCTGCAGGACCGCGTCGCCGGCAAGGTGGCCGTACGAGTTGTTGATGTCGCGGAGCAGGTCGAGGTCGGCCATGATCAGCGACATCGGCCGCTCGAACCGCTCGGCCCGGCCGATCTCCTCGGACAGCGCCGCGGCGAAGTGGCGGGCATTGAAGAGGCCCGTCTTGGGGTCGATGCGTGCCTCCGCCTGGAGTTGCGGGACCGCGAGCGAGCGGTGCACCAGCACGAGCGGTGCGATCGCAAACGGGATCAGCCACGGGTTCCACTGCCAGAACGCGAACGTCGCGACGCCGAGCGCCGCGAGCACGAGGTCGGTCGAGAAGTGCTCGAGCCCGAACAGGCCGGTCTCGCGCAGTGTGTGGCCCCGGGCGAAGTGCAGCATCCCCGCGAGCACGGTGTGGTTGATCGTGACGAAGACGATGCTGCAGACGAGCCCTGCGACCGCGATCCGGAATGTGCGGTCGGAGATCGCGCTCCACCCCATGATGTGGTGTGCGAGGAACCACACCGCCATCGAGGCGAGCATGTAGTTGCAGATGTTGAACGTCTGCAGGTACCAGCGGTAGCGGATCTTCAGCCACTCCGGGATGTGCTGCACGATTCCCATCAGGGCGACGAGCTCCGGCGGGAGCAGGAACGCCGCGGCGATCACGAACACGATCGCGGTGTGGTACGCCTGGTCGCGCGGCGTCTGGACGCGGAAGAGCTGCGCGGTCGCGGCGGCCGTGCCGAGGATGAAGAACGCAACCCAGTGGTTCGTGTCCTGCAGCCGCCCCATGAACGGCAACGTCGCCGCCGCGGTCGCCGCGACGACGAGCAGGAAGTAGAGGCGGGCGTTCCGCGGCAGCCGCTCGCTCCGGGCGGGGCCGGGCTCGGCGACGACAGGGATGTCGGTTGGGACCGCGCTCACCGCCGGGTTCTCTCCTTCTCAACGCAGGGCCGCAGGACAGAGCGCCCAACGCCCAAAGTACGGCCGGTAGAGGGCCGAGGCATCCCCCGATCGGGGATCACTCGATCGGTTCCCCCGAAAGGGGTAACCCCGGCCTGTTCCATGCCTACGGGTCGAGCGTTCCGTTGAGGACGGCCGCGAGCTCGAGTGGATCGATCAGGCCGCCGTCGGCGTTCGCGTCCTCGCCCTCGGCGTTGTCGGCCCACGAGGCGCTCGCCAGGCTCAGATCCGCCCACGACGCCGCAGCCGAGGAGCTCGAGTCCCAGGAGGCGGACGCCCAGCTCGCCGACGCCCACGAGGCCGCCGCCCAGCTGGCAGACGCCCACGACGCGGACGACCACGACGCGTCGCTCCACGAGGCGCTCGCCCAGGACGCGTCGTTCTTCGCCGCCGAGGCCCAGCTGGCCGCGTCGAAGACCGGCGCGCCCGTGACCGGGTCGCTGACGACGAACTTGTTCAACGCCTTGTTCGCGGCCGGCGGGTTGTTGTACGCCATCGACTTGCCGGCGCTGACCTCGCCCGCCCCTTCCGACAGGTCTGCAGCCTTCGGCAGCTGCTTCGCGCCGAGCAGCAGCGCGCCCTTGACCTGGTCGGGTGTGAAGCCCGGATGCTGGCCGAGGATCAGCGCGGCGATGCCGCTGACGACCGGAGCTGCGAACGAGGTGCCCGAGAGCTCCATGTACCCGGGCTCGACGATGTGATCCGGGCGCTCGCTGTACAGCGTCGAGGTGACCGGCACCGGTCCGACCATGTAGCGGCCCGGGGCCGCGAGGTCCGGCTTGGCGAACCCGTCCAGCGTGTAGCCGTAGGCCGACCACGGCGCGGCCGTGTCGTCGTTCGTCGAGACGGACTTGCCCGTGTCGCTCGCGCCGACGGTGATGACGAACGGGTCGTTGCCCGGCGCGAACGGAACGCCGCTCGGCCGATCCGGGTAACCGTAGTTGCCCGCCGCCGTCACGACGACGACGCCGTTGAACCAGAGCCGCTCGACCGCCTTGTCCAGCGGGTCGTACATGAAGCTGTTGGCGACGGACGAGTGCAGCGAGAAGTTCGCGACCTTGATCCCGTACTGCGCCTTGTTCGCGAGGATCCAGTCGGCGGCCGCGATCACGTCGCTCGTGCGCGCCATGCCCTGGTCGTCCATCACGTCGATCGAGACGAGCCTCGCGTTCGGCGCCGCCCCGTCCTTGCCGGCGAGCTTCCCCGCCGCGATGCCGGCGACGAACGTGCCGTGACCGCGGCCGTCGCCGGGGGAGTTGCCCGGCAGCGTGGTGAGATTGACGTTCGCGACGATCCGGCCGGCGAACTCCGGCCGCGTCGCGTCGATGCCCGAGTCGACGATCGCGATCGTCGCGGCAGGCGCGGCACCGTACTTGTCGACGCCCGTCACGAACGGCCACTTCTCCTTCGAGTCGACCGCGTCCCCTGCAGCCGAGAGCCGCACACGCGCATCCGGCGTGATCGACGTGACGTGGTTGTCGGCCGCAAGTGCGACCAGCTGCGCGCCGCTGAGCTGCACGGCCACGCCGTCGATCGAGCGGAACGTCTTGTAGGTCTTCTTGTCGACGCCGAGGACGTCGGCGATCGCCTTGGCGGCCTGGTTGCCGCCCTTGCCCTGGACGATCACGTTGAACGTCCCGCCGGCGTTCGACTGCGCAGACGACAGCAGTGAGGGCGTGACGAACGCGCCGAGGGCGTCGGCCTTCGACGGGCTCGCCGCCGCGCCGAACGGCACGACCACTGCAAGGGCCAGCGTCGCGAGCAGCGCCGTGCGCCGCTTCCCGCTCCCCCACAGGGCATTCGAGCGCGAGCCGGTCCCGCCGCGCTTGCCGCTTCCCCACAGCGCGCTCGCGCGCACGCCCTGACGATCGTCCCCGTTCCGCATGTCTCTCCCTCGAAGCCCGCAGTTGACGCGTCGGAACGTAGAGAGGCGTGGCGTGCGCTTCGTCACCCTTCCGGGTTACAGGCGCGAAAGTTCCCCCGTACGAGTGATCAGCGACGCTCGGATAGCCTCCCTCGAGTCGTGCGGCTTGCAGTCGAGATCGCGCTTGCCCGGGCAGCCGGACGTCTGTCGCGACTCGCCCACGCCGGCGGCGGCACGACCGTCCCGGGCAAGCTGTTGTGGAAGGTCGACCCTGGCGCCGTCGACCGGCTCGCCGCCCGGCTGCCACTCGGGTCGGCGCTGATCTCCGCGACGAACGGGAAGACGACCACGGCCGCAATGGCTGCCGAGATCCTGCGCGGACGGTTCCGGCTCGCGCACAACAGATCCGGAGCGAACCTCGTCTCCGGCGTCGCATCGACGCTCCTCGACGCGCGTGGCGCGGAGCTCGGGCTGTTCGAGGTGGACGAGGCTGCGCTCCGCGAGGTCTCGCAGCGGGTCCGGCCGCGCGCCGTCTGCCTGGGCAACCTGTTCCGCGATCAGCTCGACCGCTACGGCGAGCTCGAGCACGTGGCGGCCGGCTGGCGCGACGCGGTGCGCGCGCTCCCGCGCGAGGCGGCGCTCGCGCTGAACGGCGACGATCCGCAGGTCGGCGACCTGTCGCGCGAGCGGCCGGATGCGGTCGTCTTCGGCGTCGACGATCCTCGAGTCGCCCGGCCGGCGCTCCAGCATGCCGCCGATTCGAAGTACTGCGTCCGGTGCGGCACGCCGTACGAGTACGCGGCGGCCTACGTCGGACATCTCGGCGACTACCGCTGTCCGAAGTGCGGCCACGCCCGTCCGCCGCTGGACGTCGCCGCGCGCGACATCCGCCTGCACGGTCTGGAGTCCGTCGAGTTCCGGCTGGAGACGCACGACGGCGCGCAGGACGTCGAGCTCCGCCTCCCGGGGCTCTACAACGTCTACAACGCGCTCGCGGCGGCGACGCTTGCACGGCTCCTCGGCGCGTCGCTCGAGGAGGTCGCGACGGGGCTCGGGCGCTTCAGCGGCGCGTTCGGGCGTTTCGAGCGCATCGCCGTGGGCGACCGCCGCCTGCTGATGCTGCTGATCAAGAACCCGGCGGGCGCGAACGAGGCGCTCCGCACGATCGTCGACGGCGGTGCGCCGTCCCTGGCGGTGATCGCGCTCAACGACGCGATCGCCGACGGGCGCGACGTGTCGTGGATCTGGGACGTGGACTTCGAGCCGCTGCTGGCGCGACTCGACCGCCTCGTCGCGACCGGCGACCGCGCGGCCGAGCTCGCGCTCCGCTTCAAGTACGCCGGCTTCGACGCCCGGGCGATCGAGGTCGTCCCGGCACTCGAGGACGCGCTCGACCGCGGGCTCGAGCTGACGCCTCCGGGCGGCGAGCTCGTTCTCTTCCCCACCTACACGGCAATGCTCGCGCTGCGGAAGATCGTCTCCGAGCGCGGCTTCGTCCGTCCGTACTGGGAGGAGCGCGCCGCGTGAAGATCGTCGTCGGCCACCTGTATCCGGACTACTTGAACATCTATGCCGACCGCGGCAATATCGCCGTGCTCGCGCGGCGGGCGGCGTGGCGCGGACACGAGATCGAGGTGCGAGCGGTGTCCGTCGGCGAACCGGTCGAGCCGGGCGCGCACGACCTTCTCTACGTCGGCGGCGGCCAGGACCGCGAGCAGGAGCTCGTCGCGGAGGATCTCGTCGCCAAGGGTGAGGGCGTTCGCGCGGCGGTCGCGGGCGGTGCCGCGCTTCTCGCCGTGTGCGGCGGCTATCAGCTCATGGGGCGCTCGTACCGAGACTTCCACGGCTCCGACCTGCCGGGCATCGGCGTCTTCCCGCTGGAGACGGTCGCCGGCGACACGCGCATGATCGGCGACGTGCTGCTCGAGTGCGAGCTCGAGCCCGGGATCGTGCGGACGCTCGCCGGCTTCGAGAACCACGCCGGCCGCACGAAGCTCGACCCGGGCACCGAGGCGCTCGGCCATGTCGTCGCCGGCTTCGGCAACGACGGCGAGAGCGGCTACGAAGGCTGTCGCGTCGGGCGCGCCGTCGGCACGTACCTCCACGGCCCCCTCCTTCCGCGCAACCCGTGGTTCGCGGACTGGATCCTCGCCCAAGCGCTTGCGCACCGGCTCGGCGCGGAGACGCCGCCGTTCGAGCCGCTCCCGGACGAGCTGGAGCGCGAGGCGCACGCCGTCTCCGCAGCCCGAGCCCGCTCGCGCGGCGGCAGGCGGTAGCCCGCGGCAGCCCGCCCGCTCCGGCCGTGGTCAAACCCCTGCTGGAACGCCCGAGAGCGACATGTCTCGATGCCTGGCACCAAGCGGCGGATTTGCAGCGGGTTCGCCGCGTCGGACCATGTTCGAGACGGTCAGGTGATGGGCGAGCGGCTAGCGCGCCCAGAGCGCGCCGAGGTAGACCGCAGGGTCTCCCGGCTGCCAGCGGCTGAGAAAGCGTGCGATCGGCGGGTGGAGGACGATCCCGTCGAGGTCGTTCACCTCGAACAGGCGGTGCCCGCGCACGGCTGCGTCCTGCGACGTGACGGCCTCGAGCGAGCGGCCGCCGAGATCGCCCGCGAAGATGATGTGGACCACGTGCTTGGCGCTGAAGCTCTGCGTCGGCGCGATCGAGTCGACGATCGCGACGGGCCCCTCGACCGTCAGCCGCTCGTCGATCCCGATCTCCTCCGCCAGCTCGCGGTGCAGCGCGTCGACGAGGCTCTCGCCGGAGTTGACACCGCCGCCGGGCAGCAGCCAGTACTCCTTGCCGGGCTTCTCGTGGCGGCAGAGCAGCATGCGCCCCTTCCAGCGCAGGATCGCGGAGACGCGGATGCGCGGCTCCATCCCGTCAGGCTCCCGACGATCCGTGTCCGCGCACGCCGCGCTCCGTCGCGGGCAGCTCGTCGACCTCCTCGAGCACGACCCCCGGCACTTCGAGCACGACGAGCTGCGCGATGCGCATCCCGGGCTCGACGACGAACGGGTGCACCGAATCGGTGTTCAGCAGGATGACCTTGAGCTCGCCGCGGTAGCCGGAGTCGATCAGACCCGGCGAGTTGACGATCGTGATGCCGTGCCGGTCGGCGAGGCCCGAGCGCGGCTGGACGAACCCGGCATGGCCGTCGGGAATCGCGACGGCGAGCCCGGTGCCGACGACGGCGCGTTCGCCCGGCGCGAGCTCAACCCGTTCGCACGCGGACAAGTCGAGCCCCGCGTCGCCGTGGTACGCGCGCGCCGGCAGGACGGCATCCGCGCGCAGACGCTGGATCGGCAGCTCGATCAAGCCACGAGGTAGCGCGCGAACCGGCGCAGCTCGCGGCGCGGCAGCCGTGCGCGCACGAGCACGCCGTCGGGTTGGTCTTCGCGCTCTTCGATCGGCGCGCCGAGCGCATACAACTCCGCGAGTTTCCCCCCGTCCTGGTACGGAAGGAACAGCCGGACGGCCTCGAAGCGATCGGCGAAACGCTCGGCCACGCGCTCGCGCAGCGCGTCGAGGCCCTTACCCGTCAGAGCGGACACTTGCAGCGCCTCTGGGAAGCGATTGCCGAGGCTGCGGCGCCGCAGCGGATCGACCGCGTCGACCTTGTTCAGCACGAGCTCGAGCGGCAGCTCGTCGGCGCCGATCTCGTGCAGCACAGCCGTCACCGCCCGCCTCTGCTCGTCGATGCGCTCGTCGTCCGCCGACGCGTCGACGACGTGGAGGACGAGGTCCGCCACCAGCGTCTCCTCGAGCGTCGCCGCGAAGCCCTCGACCAGCTGCGTCGGCAGCCGGCGGATGAACCCGACCGTGTCGGTCACCAGGTACTTGCGCCCGTCGTGCTCGAACGCGCGCGTGGTCGGGTCGAGCGTCTCGAACAGGCGGTCGTTGACCGAGACCTCCGCGGCGGTGAGCGCGTTCAGCAGCGTCGACTTGCCGACGTTCGTGTAGCCGGCGAGCGCAACGGTGGGCGCCTCGGCGCGGCGTCGTTCCTTCCGGCGGACGTCGCGCTGCTTCCGCAGCTCCTTGAGGCGGCGGCGCAGCAGCGTGATGCGGCGTCGCGCGATTCGCCGGTCGCTCTCGAGCTGCGACTCGCCCGGGCCGCGCGTCCCGACGCCGCCGCCGAGACGCTCGAGGTGCTGCCACATGCCGCGCATGCGCGGGAGGTTGTACTCGAGCTGCGCGAGCTCCACTTGAAGCTTGCCCTCGGCGCTGACGGCGTGCTGCGCGAAGATGTCGAGGATCAGCTGCGTCCGGTCGACGACCCGTGCCTGCAGCGTGTCCTCGAGCGTCCGCTGCTGCGCCGGGTCGAGCTCGTCGTCGACGAGCAGCACCTCCGCGCCCGACTCCTTGTAGGCGCGCTTGAGCTCGTCGAGCTTCCCTTTGCCGAGGTATGTGCGCCGCTCAGGCCGCGGGCGGTGCTGGACGATCGCCCCGATGGGCTCGACGAGCGCTGTTCGCGCGAGCTCTCGCAGCTCGGCCAGCTCGCCCTCGGAGTCCGCTCCCTGAGCCAGCACGGCGGCGATGAACCCACGCTCCAGCGCGGGGTCCGGCTGGCGTTGGATCACGCCTGCAATTATGGCGCACGATGCAGCTCTCCCCCGCCCTCGCGGCCACCGGGACGTACCCGTTCGTCACGCTCGAGCAGGCAAAGCGCCGCCTCGCCGCGGAGGGCGTCGAGCTGATCGACTTCGGCAAGGGCGATCCGCGCGAGCCGACCGACCCGATGATCCGCCGGGCGCTCGCCGAGAGCCTCACGGAGATCTCGACCTATCCGCTCGCCGAGGGCCTGCCCGAGCTCCGGGACGCGGTGGCCGGCTGGTGCGAGCGACGGTTCGGCGTCCGGCTCGACCCCGACACCGAGATCGTGCCGACGTACGGGTCGAAGGAGGCGATCTTCCTCCTGGCGCAGGTAGTCGTCGACCGCGACGGTGAGAAGCCGCTGGTGGTGACGACGCAGCCGGGATATCCCGTGCCCGACCGGGGCGCCACCTTCGCCGGCGCCGAGGTCGAGCAGCTCCCGCTGCACGAGTCGAACGGCTTCCTCCCGGATCTCGACGCCGTCCCGGACGACACCTGGCAGCGCGCGGCGATCGTCTGGCTCAACTACCCGAACAACCCCACCGGTGCGGTTGCGCCGCTCGACTTCCTCCGCCGCGCCGCCGAGCTCTCGCGCGAGCACGACTTCCTGCTCGCCTGCGACGAGGCCTATTCGGAGCTCTGGTTCGACGAGCCGCCGCACTCGGCGCTCGAGGTGCGCGAGCACGGCAACGTCGTCGTCTTCAACACGCTGAGCAAGCGGTCGTCGATGACGGGCTACCGCTCCGGCTTCGTCGCGGCCGACGCCGGCGTGATCGCCGCGCTGAAGCAATACCGGCCCTCGGTCGGCACCGCGCCGCAGGAGTTCGTGCAACGCGCGTCGGTCGTGGCGTGGAACGACGAGGCGCACGTCGAGCGGACGCGCGACGCCTACCGGCGCAAGCGCGAGGCGCTGCTGCCGACGCTCAAGCAGAAGGGCCTGCGCATCGCCGGCGGCCGCTCGGCGACGATGTTCCTCTGGCTCGAGGCGCCGGCGGCCGACCTTCCCGAGCGGTTGCTCGAGCATGGCCTGATCGTCTCGCCAGGGACGTTCTTCGGCCCTGCCGGCGAGGGCTACTTCCGGCTGGCGCTCGTGCCTACGGAGGAGGAGTGCCGCCGCGCCGCCACCATCCTCGAGCGCGTCTTGTGACGGTCGACCAGATCATCGCCGCGCTCGATCGCGGCGAGGTGCGCGTCGCGGAGCCGATCGCCGGCGACTGGCGTGTGAACTCTGAGGCCCAGGAAGCGATCCTCGAATACTTCCGCGAGCGCCGGATGGAGCCCCAGGAGGTCGGGCCGTTCGCCTACCACGACAAGATCCCGCTGAAGCGGAACTACGACGAGCTCGGCGTCCGCGTCGTGCCGCCCGCGGTCGCGCGCTACGGCGCCTACCTCGCGCCGGGCGTCGTGATGATGCCGAGCTACGTGAACATCGGCGCCTGGGTCGGTCCCCGGACGATGGTGGACACGTGGGCGACCGTCGGCTCGGGTGCACAGATCGGCGCCGACGTCCACCTCGCCGGCGGCGTCGGCATCGGCGGCGTGCTCGAGCCCCCTGGGGCGCGTCCCGTCATCGTCGAGGACGGCGCGTTCATCGGCTCTCGCGCCATCCTGACGGAGGGCGTTCGCGTCGGCGCCGGCGCCGTGCTGGGGCCGAACGTCTCGCTGACGGCGTCGGTGCCGGTCATCGACGTCACGGGCAGCGTGCCGGTCGAGCACCGCGGCTACGTTCCGCCGCGCGCGATCGTCGTCCCGGGGACGAGGCCGAAGGACTTTCCTGCCGGCACCTACCACCTCGCGTGCGCTCTGATCATCGGCTGGCGGAGCGAGGCGACCGACGAGAAGGTCAGCCTCAACGACGCCCTACGCGAGCTCGACAGCGGGGCCCGTTAGCCGCGCCTGTCCGTCGTCGAGCTCGACGTAGAGATCGCCGCCGGGCATGTGCACCGTCACCGGGCTCGCGCACCAGCCGTTGCTGATCGCTGCCGCCGCGGCCGCGATCGCGCTCGAGCCCGACGCCGACGTCTCCCCCGCCGCACGCTCCCACACGGCGACGGTCAGGTCGTGGTCGCCGTCCACGCGCACCAGCTGCACGTTCGTTCGCTGCGGGAAGCGGGGATGGGTTTCCAGCAACGGCCCCAGCCGGCGGATGTCTCCCGGGTCGCGCCGCACGACCGCGTGCGGGTTGCCGACGGAGACCGGTGTGAACTCGACGCCGTCGAGCGTCTCCGGCTCACCGACCTCCACTGGCCCAGCAGCGAGCGTCACGTCGTCGCCGTCGACCGTCGCCGTCAGGTCGCGCGCGCCGATCCGCAACGCGACCTCACGCGACCCCGTTTTGCGGGCGAGCCAGGCGGCTGCGATCCGCGCGCCGTTCCCCGACATCTCTGCGACGGACCCGTCCGGATTCCAGACGGTGACGTGATTGCCTTCGACTTCGAGCACGCCGTCCGTGTCGTGCGACAGCTCGCGTGCGCGCTCGGGCGTGAGCGGCTCAGCCTGCTCGACCAGCAGGTACACGTTCCCGAGCGCGTGCCACTTCGACGATGTCATCCGCGATCTCCTGGGGCCGGCGGTTGCCGTCGAGGATGAGTATGCCGGGGATGCGCCGCATCCACTTGCGCTGGTAGGCCGCGTAGCGGCGGGTGCGAACGACGAGCGCGTCGAGCGCGTCGCCCGGCGGCAGCTCCGCGACCTCGCGCAGCCCGAGCGCGTGGACGGCCGTCGACGAGACCTCCCCTGCAAGCGCTGCGCGTGCCTCGTCGACGACGCCGGCGTCGAACATCGCGCGCGCGCGGCGCTCGATCCGCTCCAGCAGGACGTCGCGGGGCACGTCGAGCCCGAAGACGACGGTGTCGTGCCGCAACTCGTCGCCCCACAGCCGGTCGGCGTCGGGACGAAGGGACGAGCCGAGCTCCGTCAGCTCGAGTGCGCGCACGACGCGGCGGCGGTCGTTCGGATGCACGCGCGCGGCTGCCTCTGAATCGCGCCGCTGCAGCGCCTCGTAGGCGGCGTCGGCGCCGAGCCTGTCGTAGACCTCCTCCCAGTGGGCGCGCAGCGCGGCCGACGGCGCCGGCGGCAGTTGCAGGTCGGCGAGCGCGGCTCGCAGGTACAGGCCGGTGCCGCCTGTGACCACGGGGGTCCTGCCCGCCGCGAGCAGCTCGTCGATCGCCGCGTGCGCGAGCTCGGCGTACTCGCCGACGGAGCCCTCGTGGGAGAGCGGCCAGATCGCGACCAGCCGCGTCGGCCGCTCCGGTTGCGCCGTCAGAATTGGCAGGCCGCGATAGGCCTGCATCGAGTCCGCGGAGACGACGTCTCCGCCGAGCGAGTCCGCAACGGCCTCGGCCACCGCCGTCTTGCCCGAGGCAGTCGGGCCGTAGACGGCGACGAGGGTTCTAGGAGACGCCAACCTTGAAGTCGGCTTCCTGCGGCACCCAGTCGCCGACGAAGTCCGCAGCGTGCTCGGGGTGCTCGCGGAACCAGGCGACGGCGCGCGGGATCCCTTCGTCCAGCGGCACGCGCGGCTCCCAGCCGAGCAGGTCGCGCGCCTTGCGGATGTCGGCGATGTAGTGGGTGACCTCGCCGAGGAGCGACGGTGTGAAGGCGATCTGCGGGTCGACGCCGAGCTGCTCGGCGATCAGCTCCGCGGCTCGAAGGAGCGTGTTTCCCTGGCCGTACGCGAGGTTGATCGTCTCGTTCACGACGCCCCCGGCGACGAGCGACTCGACACCCCGCGCGAGCCCGTCGACGCAGTCGTCGATGTACGTGAAGTCGAGCGTCTTGTCACTGCCTCCGTAGATCGTGATCGGTTTTCCGTGCAGCAACCGGTGCGTGAACAGCGGGATCACCCGCACCATGCGCGAGAGGTCGTTGTCGAAGCGTCCGTAGACGTTCGAGAAGCGGAAGACCAGATACCGCAGGCCGTAACAGCGCGCGTACGAGTAGATCAGCGCCTCCGACGCGATCTTCGACGCCGAGTACGGGCTCTCGGTGAACGCGAAGTCGGCGGACGCCTCGCCGTACTCCTCGAACCGGTGGACGTCGCCGTAGACCTCGCGCGTCGAGGAGAACACGAGTGGAAGCCGGTTCGCGCGGCAGTACTCGAGGACGTTGAACGTCATGATCGCGTTCTCGAGCGCACGCCTCGGCTCGCGCACCAGCTCGTGCACCTTCGCGTGCGCGGCGAGGTGGACGATCACGTCGACAGGCGGGTAGTCGTCACCGAGGCCGCCGGGGAAGGTCAGGTCCTGCAGCAGGTAGCGGAAGTCGTCGGTCCAGCCGTTCAGCCGTTTGTCGACGCCGAAGACGTCGTGGCCGTCCTCCTGCAGCCGGAGCGCAAGGTTCGTGCCGATCTGCCCGCTCGAACCCGTGACGAGGACGCGCATCAGGCGGCGACCGGCACGGCTCGCACGCCGCGCAGCGTCGTCGAGGTCGCGCCCTCGATGCGGACGTCGACCAGCTCGCCGGGAGTTGCCGTGCCGGCGAAGTTGACGGTCGTGTTGCGACGCGTCCGGCCGCGAAGGAGCGACGGATCCGTACGGCTGGGGCCTTCGACCAGCACTTCCTCGACTCCGCCGACGCGCTCCGCGTTCCGCGCAGCGGCGATGCCCTGGACGACGTCGATCAGCCGCTCGATCCGGTCGCGCTTCACCTCTTCCGGGATCTGGTCGTCCATCGCCGCCGCCTCCGTGCCGGCCCGTGGCGAGTAGACGAACGTGAACGCGCCGTCGAACTCGACCTCCTCGACGACGGCGAGGGTCTCGCGAAAATCGTCCTCCGTCTCGCCCGGGAAGCCGACGATCACGTCCGTCGTGAGCGCCAGGTCGGGAATCGCGCTGCGCAGCTCGCGGACGAGGCGGAGATAACGCTCGCGGTCGTACGTCCGGCGCATCGCCTTCAGGATGCGGGAAGATCCGGACTGCAGCGGCAGATGCGCGTGCTCGCACACGGCGCCGCACTCGGCCATCGCCTCGATCACCGGCCGGCGGAAGTCCTTCGGGTGCGGGCTCGTGAAGCGGATGCGCTCGATGCCCTCGACGGCGTCGCAGGCGCGCAGGAGCTCGCCGAACTCGGTGCGGATGTCCGGTAGGAGGTCCCGTCCCCACGAGTTCACGTTCTGGCCGAGCAGCGTCACCTCACGCACGCCCTCGCGCGCGAGCCTCGTCACCTCGGCGATGACGTCGCCCGGCCGCCGGCTCTGCTCGCGCCCGCGCACGGCGGGAACGATGCAATACGAGCACTTCGAGTTGCATCCCATCGAGATCTGCACCCACGCCTGGAAGCCGCGCTCGCGGTGCATCGGCAGCTCCCCGGCGAACACCCGCTCATCGAGGCCGAAGCGCCCCCGCTCGACGCCGAAGCCGCCCGCGCCGAGCCACTCTCCGAGATGCGGGATCGACCCCGGGCCGAAGGCGACGTCGACGTACGGGTACAGCTCGAAGAGCCGCTCGCGCTGCGCCTCGGCGTAGCAGCCGCCGACCGCGATCACCTTGCCGGCGTCATGCTGCTTCAGCGCGGCCGCCTGCGCGAGGTGAGCGGCGAACTTCGTGTCGGGCTTCTCCCGGATCGTGCAGGTGTTGAAGACGAGCACGTCCGCGTCCTCCTGGGTCGCGCTCTCCCCCAGTCCGAGCTCCTCGAGCATGCCCTTGATCCGCTCGCTGTCGTGAGCGTTCATCTGGCAGCCGAACGTCGTGACGTGGTACCGCCGCACGGGCCAGAATGCTACCCGTGGTCTTTCCCGACTCCGGCACGGTCTGGGTCTTCTGCCTGACCTCGCTGGCCCTGCTCGTCATTCCCGGCCCGGCGGTCCTCTACGTCGTCGTCCAGGGCGCCGAGCAGGGGCGCCGTGCCGGGCTTGCGTCCGTCGGCGGGATCCACGTCGGCACGCTCGTGCACGTCTTCGCCGCGACGGTCGGGCTCTCGGCGCTGATCGTGGCGTCGGCGACCGCGTTCACGACCGTCAAGCTTGCAGGCGCGGCCTATCTGGTCTACGTCGGCGCCCGCAAGCTCCTCGGCCGCGACGAGCCGCGCCTCGAGCCGGGCGGGCAGCGCATCTCGTACCGTCGGGCGTTCGCGCGCGGTGCTGTCGTGAACGTGCTCAACCCGAAGACGGCGCTCTTCTTCCTCGCGCTCCTGCCCCAGTTCGTCGAGCCGCACCGCGGCGGCGTGTGGTCACAGGCGCTGGTCCTCGGCCTGACGTTCGTCGCGCTCGGCCTCGTGACGGACTCGGCCTACGCGGTCGCGGCCGGCACCGTCGGCAGCTTCCTACGACGCCGCCGCCGGGCGATGCGGTACGGCTCCGGGCTCGTGTTCGTCGGCCTCGGCGCCGTCGCTGCTCTCGCGAAGCGCAACTGAGGGGGCCGCTGCACCGCCGTTGGCGACGTTGCGGGCGACGTCGACCGCTCTGCTCTCGCGGATGACGGTCACCTTCACCTGGCCCGGATACTCGAGCTGGTCCTCGATCTCCCGCGCGATCTCGTGCGACAGGAGCACGGCGGCGTCGTCGTCCACCTCCCCGGGCTTGACGATCACGCGGATCTCACGCCCGGCCTGGAGCGCGTACACCTTCTCGACGCCCGGCTTCTGTGCCGCCAGCTCCTCGAGCGACTCGAGGCGCTTGATGTAGTGCTCGAGACTCTCGCCGCGCGCGCCGGGGCGCGACGCCGAGATCGCATCGGCGGCGATCAGCAGCACCGCCTCGACCGTCTGCGGCTCGACCTCGTAGTGGTGCGCCTCGATCGCGTGCACGACGTGCTGCGACTCGCCGTAGCGCCGCGCGAGCTGCGCCGAGATCGACGCGTGCGACCCCTCGACCTCGTGCGTCATCGCCTTGCCGAGGTCGTGGAGCAGCGCCGCCCGCTTCGTCACCTTCACGCTCGCGCCGACCTCCGTCGCCATGATCCCCGCGAGATGGACGACCTCGAGTGTGTGCTTGAGGACGTTCTGTCCGTAGCTCGTCCGGTAGCGGAGGCGGCCGAGGATCTTCACGAGCTCCTCGTGGAACTCGCCGCAGTTCGCCTCGAAGACGGCCTGCTCGCCCGCCTGCCCGATGTGGTCCTCGACCTCGGCCTTCGACTGGTAGTACGTGTCCTCGATCCGCGCCGGGTGAATGCGCCCGTCCTCGATCAGCTTCAGGAGCGTCAGCTTGGCGACCTCGCGGCGAATGCCGTCGAACGACGACAGCACGACGGCCTGCGGCGTGTCGTCGATGATGAAGTCGACGCCGGTGAGGTGCTCGAGGGCGCGGATGTTCCGACCCTCCCGTCCGATGATCCGCCCCTTCATGTCGTCTGAGGGAAGCTGGATCACCGACACGGTCGTCTCGGCCGCGTGGCTCGCGGCGACGCGCTGCAGCGCGTCGGCCACCAGGTTCCGCGCGCGCCGCTTCGCTTCGGTGCGGGCCTCCTCCTCGAGCTGGCGGACACGCCGGGCGAGCTCGTGCCGGACGAGGTCCTCCGAGCGCTCGAGCAGGGTCGCCTTCGCTTCGTTGACCGTCAGTGCCGAGATCCGCTCGAGCTCCGCGACCTGCTGCTCGCGCGCCTGCTTCTGCTCCTCCTGCAGCTGCTTCAGGTGCGTCTCTCGGTCGGAGAGCCCCTGCTCGCGCCGCGAGATCTCCGTGAGCTTCGCGTCGATCTCCTCTTCCTTCGTGAGAACACGCTCCTCGACCTTCACGATCCGGGAACGGTGGGCCGCGATCTCCTGGTCGATCTCCGCGCGGAGCCGAACAGCCTCCTCCCTCGCACTGATCTGCGCCTCGCGACGGAGCGTGTCCGCCTCGCGGGTCGCCTCGTCCAGCATCAGCTTCCGCTGCTGTTCCGCCGCGCCGAGCCGCGACTTTCCCAGCACCCCGATCGCCACTGCTGCGGCGACTGCGCCGACGATGAGCCCGATCAGAATCCCGATTGCGACCAGCATCAACAGCTCCTGGGTCGGTTGGCCGCGGGGTTCCCGCGGAGCCCGCCCCGGCGGTCGACCGGCATGGACGTTCGGTGAAGCGAGCCGCAGCGCGGCTCGTGCAGCGGATGGCTAGGTCGCCGCTGTCAGGAGCCTTTCTCTCTCGCGCTGGTGGACGGTCGGCATTGGTCTCAGAGTTTCAGTGGCTCTTATCGGAAAACGTCGCTATGCAGGCAAATCGTCGGATGAGGCAACGCTCATCCTACCGCCGCTCACCCCTCCTGTCCAAAAACCGCTCCCAGTGCGGCCTCGACGGCCTCCTCGCCGAAGCCCCTGGAGGCGAGGTAGCGCGCCGTCCGCGGCCCGGCTCCGCGCCGCTCGATCAGCGGCCCCGCGCGCACGACTTCGGGGTCGAGCTCCCCGACCGCATCCTCCGGGAGTCCCTCGGCCCGCAGCCGGTGCCGGATGGCCTCGTCTCCGTAGCCGCGCGCCGCCAGCGATTCGGCCCGGAGCCGCGCGACTCGCTCATCGTCGACGAGCCCCGCCTGTTCGAGGACGGCGAGCGACTCTGCCGCGGCAGCAGGCGGCACGGCGTCGCCGAGCCGCTCCGCGAGCCGCTGCCGGGAGAGGTCGCGGTGGCGCAGCGCGCGCTGGGCGACCTGCAGCGCCTCGGCGCGGCGCAGCTCGCGCCGCACGAGCCGGAGCGCCGACCGGTCGAGCAACCGGCCTTCGGCCAGCCCGGCGCGCACGACGACGTCGGCAGGCAGCGCACGCCACGGGCTGCCGTCCAGCTCCACCGCGACGCGGCCGCGGCGGTCAGCCCGGAGCGCGGTGACTCTCGGCACGCGGTCGGCTACTTCTTCGCGGCGGCTTTCTCGACAGCTTCGGCGTCGACCTCGACCTTGCCGTTCTGCTCGCCGCCGTCGGCCGTGGGCAGCAGGCGCGCGCTCGCGACCTGCTCGGGCCCGAGCTCCAGCTGGATCTTCGCGAGGATGCCCTGGCAGACGTCGGGATGCTCGCGCAGGAACGCAGTCGCGTTCTGCCGTCCCTGGCCGAGCCGCTCGTCGTCGAAGCTGAAGTACGAGCCGGACTTCTGGACGACCTTCCGCTCGAGGCCGGCGTCGAGCACCGTGCCCTCCCAGGAGATGCCGGAGCCGTAGATGATGTCGAACTCGGCCTGCTTGAACGGCGGCGCAACCTTGTTCTTCACCACCTTCACGCGCACGCGGTTGCCGATCGCCTCGACGCCTTCCTTCAGCGTCTCGATACGGCGGATGTCGAGGCGCACCGACGAATAGAACTTGAGCGCGCGCCCGCCCGGCGTCGTCTCCGGGTTGCCGAACATGACGCCGATCTTCTCGCGCAGCTGGTTCGTGAACAGCGCGATCGTGTCGGTCCGGTTGAGCGTGCCGGCGAGCTTTCGCAGTGCCTGCGACATCAGCCGCGCCTGCAGGCCGACGTGCGAGTCGCCCATCTCGCCCTCGATCTCCGCCTTCGGCGTGAGCGCCGCGACGGAGTCGACCGCGACGACGTCCAGCGCGCCGGAGCGGATCAGGAGCTCGGCGATCTCGAGCGCCTGCTCGCCCGTGTCGGGCTGCGACACGAGCAGGTTGTCGATGTTCACGCCGATGCGCTTCGCGTACGTCGGGTCCATCGCGTGCTCCGCGTCGATGAACGCGCAGATGCCGCCGCGCCGCTGCGCCTCGGCGATCACGTGGTAGACGAGCGTCGTCTTTCCCGACGACTCGGGACCGAAGACCTCGACGATGCGGCCGCGCGGCAGCCCGCCGATGCCGAGCGCGAGATCAAGTGCGAGCGAGCCCGTCGAGATCGCGCCGATCGAGACGGCCGCATGGTCGTTCATCTTCATCACGGCGCCCTTGCCGAACTGCCGCTCGATCTGGCCGAGCGCAACGTCCAGAGCTTGCTCGCGATCCACCTACCTCACCCTCTCTCCCAGGACAAACGATTCGACGACAAAGTACTCAGCGCCCTGTGGCCCGAGTCGAGATAGGTAAGCAGCCGCGTCGGACGGCACGATCTCGCGCAGGTCGGGCAGCGACGGGCTCAGCCGCGGCGCCCGCCGGAAACGCAGGACCGTCACGTGCGGCAGCCAGCGCCGCCGCTCCCGCTCGTAGACACCGAGCCGCTCGAGCCGGCCGAACAGGTCGTCGGCCAGCGTCGCGCCCGTCCCGGCGACGTCCTTCAGCAGGAGCATGCCGACGCTCCTGGTTTCGCGGTACCGCTCCGGCAGCAGGCGGATCGGCTGCGCACTCGCGGCAGACTCGCGCAGCGCTTCGACGACTCCGGGGAGCTCGCCGGCCGGGCGATGCCCGAGGAAGGCGAGCGTGACGTGCAGGTTCGGGCGCGGGACGAGGCGCCCGTCGCGCAGCTGGCGAGCCTGCCACTCGCACATCGTGTCGAGGACGGCGTCGGGGAGCCGCAGCGCGCAGAAGAGCCGTAACCGTTCACGGCCCTTGACGCTAGCCGGAAGATTCACGTGTCTTCGTCGCGGCTTTGTGTCAAGAGACGCCGCACGAGGTGCAGCGACGTCACGGCGGCGCGGCGGCGGATCCCGTCGCGGTCGCCGGGAAAGACGAAGTCGGCGCTCCTCGACCCCGCCGGCCCCTCGGCGTGGAGATAGACGAGGCCGACCGGCTTCTCGTCGGTGCCGCCGTCGGGGCCGGCGATGCCGGTGACCGCGACGGCGACGTCGGCGCCGAGGCGCTCGCGCGCCCCCGCTGCCATCGCCGCCGCCGCCTCCGCCGAGACGGCGCCGTGCTGCTCGAGCAGGTCACCGGGAACACCGAGCTCGGCGCCCTTGACCTCGTTCGCATAGGCAACGACGCCGCCCAGGAAGACACGGCTGCTGCCTGGCACCGACGTGAGGCGCTCCGCCACCATCCCGCCGGTGCAGGACTCCGCGGTCGCGAGCGTCAGGCCCTGGTCGCGACACGCGTCGAGGACGAGCTCCTCGACCCGGCGCTCGTCGCGGCCGAAGAGATAGCGCTCGAGCGGCTCGACGAGCTGTGCCGACAGCTCGTCCGCCCGTTCCTCCGCCCCCGGCTGGACGTAGAGGTCGACGTGGATCTCGAAGTCGCGGGCGCAGATCGTCGCCTCCACCCCGCCGCCGTCGCCGCCGGCGTCGGCGAGCGCCTTCGCGACGGCCGACTCGCTCGCGCCAAAGAAGCGGAGCAGCCGGACGTCCGGCGGCTGCGCTCGCGCCAACGCGCGTCGCACCGGCTCGGACTCGAGCGCCTCACGCCACAACCGCTGCAGCTCGCCCGGCGGGCCCGGCAGCACGACGACCACACACCCACCGGCCTCCAGCACGAGGCCTGGCGCGGTGCCCGCGAGCCCGAGCGACAGCGCGCCTTCGGGGATCGTCGCCTGCTTTCGCACCCCCGGCTCGAAGTCCACGTACGGACGGTTCATCCGGCGTGCGAACGCGCGTGAGATCCCCCCGATCTCGCGTTCCAGCCCCTCGTCGAGGCGCAGGCCGACGCCGGCCGCGCGTGCGACGAGCTCCACCGTGCGGTCGTCGTGGGTCGGGCCGAGGCCGGCGGAGGTGATGCACAGATCGGCCTCCATCCCTTCCGCGATCGCATTGGCGAGCTCGTCCTCGCGGTCGCCGACGATCACGATCCGCGCCGGCTCGATCCCGCGCCGGAGGAGCTCCTGCGCGAGGAACGGCCCGTTCAGGTCGCGGCGGTCGCCGCGGACGAGCTCGCTGCCGGTGACGACGACGACAGCGCGCGGTGCGATCAAACGCCCGCGCGAATTCCTTGCGGGGTGACGACGAGCGTCTTCACGCCGCCGCTCGGAAGGATGCGCGTGTGGCCGTTCAGGATCGTGCGGAGGTTCTCGGGCCGGTCGAGCGTGAGCCACAGCTTCCGCCCGGTGAAGAGCTTGCGCTGGCCGCGCTCGAGCGTGCCCTGGTAGACGATCCGACCCGTCACGGTGCCGCTGTGCACCTCGAGCCAGCAGTTGCCGCGCTTGGCACTGACGATCAGCCGCACGGGCGGCTTCGCGGCGGGCGGTGTCACTGCAGCGGTCGACTGCGTGACCGGCGTCGATGCGAGCCCTACCGGTTCCTTCTTCTGTGGCTCACCCCGCGTCCAAGCGACGATCACGAGCGCTGTGACGGCCGCGATGCCGAGGAGCGTGAAGAGGACGACGCGCGATTGAACGTGGACGCCACGCGACGGCGGCGGCGCCGAGCGCCGTGGTCGCGCGGGCGCATCCTCCTCCCCCACGACGAAGCGGGAATTGTATTCGTCGACGTAGAGCTGGCCGTCGAGGCCGAGGTACTCGGCATACGAGCGCAGGAAACCCTTGACGTAGGTCTGCGCCGGCAGGATCTCGAACTGCTCGTCCTCGAGCGCCCGCAGGTACTTCGCGCGGATCTTGGTCGCGAGCTCGATCTCGGGGAAGTCGAGATGCTGGCGGAGGCGCGCTTCCCGCAGGCTGTTGCCGATTTCGAACACGCGAGCGCCCCATTGTAGGGCGAATCAGCGCGAGTGCTGGTAAACGAGCACCAGCTCGTAGAAACCGAGGGAGAGAGCGGCGGTGATCGCGAGGCAAAGCGTGATCCCCGCGATGACCACGGCCGTGGAAGCGACGCCGGTGCCCCGTACGCGGACGCTCAGCCAGCGGAGGTTCTCGCGTGCCCGGCGCGCCATGATCAGCGCGATCAGCCCGAGCAGGAACGCCACCGGGATCGCGTACCCGGCATCGAGGAGCGAGACCGTCTTCGAGCGCCGCGACAGCTCGACCGCCGCCGGCAGGACGAGCAGGCCGAGCACGGCGAGAAACAGCGCGACCCAGCCCCGGGCTCGGCTGCGGGCGAGAGGCGAGGACACCGCCCCCACCCCCGCCCTA
>DATCYR010000063.1:0-14593 GCA_036526315.1 Gaiellaceae bacterium
TGCCGATAGGGGGAACGTGGACTTCGCACTCGCCGCAGTCGCCTTCGCGCCGGCCCTCGCCCTCGGGAGCTTCCTGAACGTCGTCGCCGCGCGGGTGCCGCTGCGGCGCTCGATCGTGCGGCCGCCGTCGGCGTGCATGGCGTGCGGGCACGAGATCCGCTGGTACGACAACGTCCCGCTCCTCTCGTACGCGGTGCTGCGCGGTCGCTGCCGCGACTGCCACGTGCGCGTCCCGCTCGTCTATCCGGCGGTGGAGCTGCTCACGGCCGTGCTCATCGCCGGCTGCGTCTTCGCCTTCGGCCTGACGGCGGAAGCTGCGATCGCCTCGTTCTTCTGCGCGGTGCTCGTCGCGATCTCGGCGATCGATCTCGAGCACCGGATCATCCCGAACCGCATCGTCCTCCCGGCGACGGCGATCGTCCTCGTCGCGAACACGCTCGTCGATCCGAGCATCGAGTGGCTCGCCGCCGGTGTCGGCGCGTTCGTCTTCCTGTTCGTCGCCGCGCTGATCTACCCGGCCGGCATGGGCATGGGCGACGTGAAGCTCGCCGGCCTGATGGGCGTCGCGCTGGGCAGGACCGTGCCCGTTGCGCTGATGGCCGGGATGGTCGCCTCGATGATCCCGAGCATCTTCCTGTTCGCGCGGCATGGCATGAAGGCGCGCAAGATGGGCTTCCCGTTCGGCCCGTTCCTGGCGGTCGGCTCGGTCGTCGCCCTCTTCTGGGGCGACGCGATTCTCAACGCGTATCTGTCGACGTTGCATTAGCGCCCGCACGTAGCGTCTCGTCCGTGGAGACGCGTGGGCTCGCCGACATGCAGATCACGGCGGTCGGCGTCGGCACAGCGCCGATCGGCTCCGGGCGCGACTGGCCGGTGTGGTGGGGGCCGCAGGACGAGGCGGAGTCGATCCGCACGATCCACACCGCGCTCGACCTCGGCGTCAACTGGATCGACACGGCGCCGTTCTACGGCTGGGGGCGGGCCGAGGAGGTGGTCGGCCGCGCGCTCCACGGGCGCGACGACGTTCTCGTCTTCACCAAGTGCGGGACGCTGCCCGACCCGGAACGCGGCGACCGCATGGATCTGAGCCCCGCAGCGATCCGGGCCGACGTGGAGGCCAGCCTGCGCCGGCTCCGGCGCGAGCGGGTCGACCTCCTGCAGCTCCACGACGTCGACCGCAACACGCCGATCGAGGAATCGTGGGGCGAGGTGCAGCGCTTGATCCAGGAAGGCAAGGTCCGTCACGGCGGGATCTCCAACCACCCGGCGGCCGACGTCGAGCGTGCCCGCGCCCTTGGTCCCATCGCGGCGCTGCAGTACCAGTACAGCCTCCTGCATCGCGAGCCGGAGGCGGACATCCTCCAGCTCGGCATCGGCGTGCTCGCGTGGTCGCCGCTCGCGTCCGGTTTCCTCGCCGGCGGCTTCGACCTCGAGAGGCTCGTGCCCGACGACTTTCGTCGCACGCATCCGTTCGCGCAGCTCGACCTCGAGCCGCTGCGCGCGCAGCTGGCGGAGATCGGTGCTCGTCATGGCTGCACCGCGGCGCAGGTCGCGGTCGCGTGGGTTCTCAGGCACCCCGGCGTCGCCGGGGCAATCGTCGGCGTCAGGACGCCGGCGGAGGCGCGAGAGCTCCCGGGCGCGCTCGGCCTGTCGCCAGAAGAGCTCGAGAGCCTGGTTCTCTAGGGATCAAGCCGCGGCCGTTCGCTGCCGATACCTCGAACGAGGGATATGGACATCGAGCGTCCACCGAACTTGCGCACTCCCGGCAGCGAGGCCGGGAGCGCGACGCCGCAAGGTGGCGCAGGGCTCGGCGGCAGCGCGCCGCCGATCAACGCGCTCGCCGAGCTCGTCGCCGACCTGATCGCCGCCACCGGCCTCGTCCCGGCGGACAAGCTGGCGCTGGTCCGAGGCGCCGCCGGGATGGGGTCGTTCGCGCACTCGCTGGTCGAGAACAACGTGGCCTCGAGCGAGGGCCTCGCGAAGACGCTCGCGGCCCGCTACCAGATGCCGCTCGTCGACCTTGCGCTCACGGGCGTCGCCGACGACGCCGGCGGCGAGATCGCGCTGCACGTCCTCGAGCGGCTGATCGCGATCCCGTACGCGCTCGACAACGGAACCCTGCGCGTCGCGATCGCCGACCCGGGCAACATCCAGGGCATCGACGAGCTGCGGCTGGCGACGCGCCACCCGCTCGAGCTCGCGGTCGCCTCGCGCGAGGACATCCTTGCCGAGATCCGGCGTCTGGCGCGCGCGTCCGAGGCGTTCGGCGCACGTGCTGCGGTCGAGGAGGAGCTGGCCGCGGTCGCCGCCGAAGAGGAGGACGCCGACGATCTCGAGGTCGACGACGGCATCTCCGACGCGCCGCTCGTCCGGCTCGTCAACTCGGTGATCTTCCAGGCGGCCGAGGACGGCGCCTCGGACGTTCACTTCGAGCCGCAGGAAGACTCGCTGCTCGTCCGCTTCCGCGTCGACGGCGTGCTGCAGGAGGTGCAGCGAATCCCGAAGCGGATGATGCCCGGCGTCATCACCCGCCTGAAGGTGCTCGCGAAGCTCGACATCGCCGAGCGCCGGAAGCCGCAGGACGGGCGCATCTCGCTGAACGCCGCGGCCGCCGGGCGGATGCTCGACGTCCGTGTCGCGACGCTGCCGACCGTCGAGGGCGAGTCGATCGTCATGCGACTGCTCGACAAGTCGAAGAAGGCGCCGACGCTCGAGGAGCTCGGCATGTCCGACGACATGCGCGCGCAGCTCGAGGCGATCGTGCGCAGGCCGACCGGTGCACTGCTCGTCACGGGGCCGACCGGCTCCGGTAAGTCGACGACGCTGTACGCGTCGCTCACGAACATCAACCGCCCCGAGATCAACATCATCACCGTCGAGGATCCGGTCGAGTACCGGCTGCAGGGCGTCAACCAGGTCCAGATCAACACGAAGGCCGGGCTCACGTTCGCCGCCGCGCTGCGCTCGATCCTGCGTTCCGACCCGGACGTGGTGATGGTGGGCGAGATCCGAGACGGCGAGACCGCCAAGATCGCGATCGAGGCCGCCCTGACGGGCCACCTCGTGCTGTCGACGCTGCACACGAACGACGCGCCGCAGGCGTTGACGCGGCTGAACGAGATGGGCGTCGAGCCGTTCCTCACCGGTGCGGCGGTCTCCGCGGTGCTCGCGCAGCGCCTCGCGCGCAAGCTCTGCACGCACTGCTGCGAAATGTACACACCGAACACCGACGAGCTGCTGAAGGCCCGTGTGTCGCCCGAGGTCGCTGCCGCGTCGGACGGCATGGTCTTCTACCGCAAGCGTGGCTGCCCGCGGTGCAACCAGACCGGCTACAAGGGCCGGATCGGGATCTACCAGCTGCTCGCGATGACCGAGACGCTCGAGAGCCTGGCGGTCAGGAATGCCAGCCGCGAGGAGATCGAGCGGGCGGCGCTCGGCGAGGGGATGCGGACGCTCTGGGACGACGGCCTCGCCAAGGTGGCCGCCGGTCTCACCTCGATCGAAGAGCTCGCCCGCGTTTCCATCTAGGTTCGTATCCGTTTCACCGGGTACGCCGTTGGAGGGTCATGAGGGGTCTGCTCATGCTGCTGATCGCCTGCGCCTGCCTGGTCGTGCTGCTGACGGCCGGCACGGCGCCGGCGCAGCGGCGATCGGATGACTGCACCTGGGGCGCCTCCTCCGTCCTTGTCCAGGAAGTGAACGGGAAGCTCGTCCAGAGCGAGCCGGTCACGACCGGCTGCATCCCTCGTTGACACCGGCCGAGCGCGCGCCTACAACGAGCGTAGTCGACGACCTGAGGGGGTCGAGATGAGGGAGCCGCAGCATCTTCGCGTGGTGGTGTCCGCGCGCGAGTTCGTGGAGTTCTGGCCCGCCGGTGCCGTCGCGGCCGGGCGCTTTCGCTGCACTGCATGCGGCGCCGCGATGCACGTGAAGTACGTCGTCCCCGCCTGCCCGACGTGCGGCGAGCGTCTGTGGGAGCGGGAGGAGTCTGCGGCCTACGCCGGCGCCGGCGGCGACGCCATCCGCTGAGCCATCAGCGCAGCCCACTTCTGCTGGGTGACGTCGCTGAGCGGATGCGCGTCGAACGCGAACGTCCAGATCAACGCCCGCGCGCGGCCCACGCCGACGGCGAGGAAGTCCGCCGTCGCCCGGGCCGACACGGTGTGCCACTTCTTCTTCACCTTCGTCCGCGCCCTCAGCACGAGTGAGATGCGATAGACGACGCTGCGCTCGCCGACCGTCGGCCACGAGAGCTGGTGCCGTCCGGTGATCACGACCTTGACCTTCTTCGTGCTCTCCGCCTGCAGGTCGGCGGCGAGGCACCCCATGACGGCCGGCTGGAGCGTCCGCGACCAGTCGGCCTGAGCCTGCTCGGGCGTCTGCCACGTGACCGCGGTGGCGGCGACGTACGCGCCGTCGCTGCGGTAGAAGTCGGGCGAGTAGGTGCCGCCGGTGAGCACGAGGTCGGAGACGGCCGGCAGCGAGCAGGCCGGGCTCGGGCTCGTCTCGCCAGTGATCGCGCCCGGGAGGCCGTCGCGCTGCCAGCCGCCGCCGACGTCGCCGGCCGAGATGACGATCGCGTCCGTCCACGCCTGGTCGGCCTGGCTCGGCTGGAACTGCGGCTCGCTCGTCGCCGCCGCAGCCGTCGCAGACAGCGCGAGCGCGGCGGTCAGCGCAGCAAGGAGCTTCACTGGGCGTGCACGTCGCAGCCGAGCACCATCAGCGCCTCGACCGCCTCGGTCATGAATGCCGTCGCCTGGTGCGCGTCGGCGAAGGTGTAGGGGCCGGGCCGCGTCGGCTCCGCGCTCCGCCCGCCGGCCGGATAGACCTCCGCCTCGACGACGCACGAGTCGCCGTAGTCGACGGCGCGCAAGATCGCGATCGAGCGCCCGTCGCGGCGGGCGTGGCGGACGAACAGCTCGCGCGCGTCGCTCACGATCCGAGCGCCGCGTTGCGCGCAGCCTGCGCGACCGTTTCCTTGTCGGCGAAGCCGTCGATCTTCGCGGCGAGGCTGGCGGGGCGGACGTAGACGAGCACGCCCGGGTCGGGCAGCAGCCCGAGGTGCTCGGTGAGCTTCCCGACGTCACGCTGGCTGAGGACGTTCAGCGGCACGAACGCGACGCCGGCGAGCGTCGCTCCGGCGCGCGCCTCCGCGAACGACGTGCCGTCCACCTGCGAGTACGGGTCGTAGAGCGAGACGACGACCGTCTTCGAGCGGCCGAGCGCCTGTGCGAGCGGCTCCGGCAGCCCTGCGGTGCGGGCAGCCGTGACGACCGCCAGGTCGACGACCGGCCGCGGCTTCGGCTTTGCGACGACGTGCTTCGGCTTCGTCGCTTTCGCCTTGGCCGTGGGCGTCGCGGTCTTCGCCGGCGTCTTCGTCACGCCCGCACCGAACGGGTGGTGCCGGATGACGTGCGGCGCAGCGGCTGAATCGCCGCCGCCGCCGTGGCTGCCGAGCATGCGCAGGCCGCCGAAGACGACGACGGTGAAGACGAGGCCGCAGATCGCGGCGATGCGCAGGGGAGGGGAGACGCTCAGTGTCACGGTGTTCCTATCGGCACCTCAAACGAGGGACTTGACGCGCGAAGGGCGCCTTGCGGCGCCCTTCGAATCGAACGTGAGAACGTCCTAGCAGGACAGGTTCTCGATAGCGGCACCCGGGCCGTTCTTGCGCCAGGTCTTGCCGCCGACGGTGCTCTGGACGCAGTACGTCACCGAGGTCGGTGCGTTGGGGAACGCGAGCTTGGTCGTCACGAGCTCCGAGTCGTAGTTGTCACGCAGATACGACACGGTCATGCCCGCGTAGCCAGCGCTGTTGCCGGTGCCCGTGTTGTCTGCGTTGTAGGCCTCGATCGCCGGGATCGCAGCCCGGACGTTGGCCTTGGCAGCCGAGTTGTTCGCGCGGTCGCGGAAGCTCAAGTACGACGGAACCGCGATCGCCAACAGGATGCCGAGAATGATGATGACAACGAGAAGCTCGATGAGGGTGAAGCCGCTCTCCTCACCGGCCAGCCGCTGCCGGATCTTGTTGCTCATGCCTGCTCCTTCCATGGGGCTTTCAACGTGCGGGTGATTACGCGTTCCATCGGCGCGCTCCCCCACGGTGGGTCACCCTCGAACGGGTGAGCGTCGACAAAGAGAAAGGGCGCCGTTTCCGGCGCCCTTTCGGTGCATCGACAGCTGCTGTGGTTAGCAGGGCAGGTTCTCGATCGCCGCACCCGGGCCGTTCTTGCGCCAGGTCTTGCCGCCGACCGTGCTCTCGACACAGTAGGTGACCGACGTGGGCGGGTTCGGGAACGCGAGCTTCGTCGTGACGAGCTCCGAGTCGTAGTTGTCACGCAGGTACGAGACCGTCATGCCGGCATAGCCTGCCGAGTTGCCGGTGCCCGTGTTGTCCGCGTTGTAGGCCTCGATCGCCGGGATCGCAGCCCGGACGTTGGCCTTGGCAGCCGAGTTGTTCGCACGGTCGCGGAAGCTCAGGTACGAGGGCACCGCGATGGCGAGCAGGATGCCGAGAATGATGATGACAACGAGGAGCTCGATGAGGGTGAAGCCGCTTTCCTCACCGGCCAGCCGCTGCCGGATCTTGCTGGTCATTCCACGTGCTCCTTCCATGGGATACGAACGAACGAAAGTGCTACGAACGAACGAAGTGGCCTGCTGTTGATCGGCCCTATCCCCCACGGTGGGTAACCCTCGGACGGGTGATTCCCGGACATTTGAAAACCCGCTTACGAAGCGTGTAAAGGAAGCCCCAGGGCATGCCGATGACTCGTTCGAGTTATGCCCGCGGCCAACTCGATAGACGAGCTGCTCGAACGCATGGTGGAGGCGAATGCCTCCGACCTGCATGTGACGACAGGGACACCCCCTGCTATTCGCGTGCGTGGAGAGATGGAGCGGCTCGAGGGCTACAGCGCGCTCACGCCGGAGGAGACGCAGCAGCTGCTGTACCGCATCCTGTCGAGCGAGCAGCAGAAGCACTTCGAGCTGAACCGGCAGCTCGACTTCTCGTATTCGCTCCCCGGCCTCGCGCGCTTCCGCGTCAACGTGTATTTCCAGCGCGAGTCGATCGGCGCGGCGTTCCGGCTCATTCCGACGGAGCTGAAGACGCTCGAGGAGCTCGGCATTCCGGACTCCCTGCACGTGCTGGCGGAGAAGCCGCGCGGCTTGGTGCTCGTGACCGGGCCGACCGGCTCCGGTAAGTCGACGACGCTCGCCGCGATCATCGACGAGATCAACCGGACGCGCTCCGAGCACATCCTCACGATCGAGGATCCGATCGAGTTCCTGCACCGGCACAAGCGCTGCATCGTCAACCAACGCGAGATCGGTCCCGACGCGACGAGCTTCGCCGACGCGCTGCGCGCCGCGCTCCGCCAGGACCCCGACGTGATCCTCGTCGGCGAGATGCGCGACCTCGAGACGATCTCCACCGCGCTGACGGCGGCCGAGACCGGGCACCTCGTCTTCGGCACGCTGCACACGCAGAGTGCGCCGTCGACGATCGACCGCATCATCGACGTCTTTCCGGCGGAGCAGCAGGAGCAGGTCCGCATCCAGATCGCGAACTCGCTGCAGGGCGTCGTCACGCAGGCGCTGCTGCCAACAGCCGACAAGATGGGGCGCGTCCCCGCGCTCGAGATCCTCCTACCGGACGACGCGGTGCGGAACCTCATCCGCCAGGGAAAGGTCGAGCAGATCTACTCGGTGATGCAGACGAACACCGGTCGCGGCATGCAGACGATGGAGCAGTCGCTCGGCGACCTGATCATGCGCCGTGTCGTCGACGTCGAGATGGGCCTGTCGCGCTCGAGTCGGCCGAGCCAGCTGATCGGGCTGCTCGAGCGTTCCGGCTTTCCGGTCGAGCGCCCTGCGGACCTCAATGCGGCACTGGCCGACGAAGCGCCGCCGATGGGCGCCGGCCTGCGCGTCGCCGGGAGCTAGGGATGGCGGACGAGTCGATCTGGAAGAAGGAGATCTCGTTCGGGCGCAAGCGCAAGGACGGCGGGGACGGTGGGGACCCCGAGGAGCAGCGCGCCGACGAGCCGACCTCGATCTGGAAGAAAGAGATCAGCTTCGGCCGGAAGAAAAACGTGCAGCCCGAGCCGGTGGCCGAAGAGCCGGCCACCGAGGAGCCGCTCGCCGACGAGCCGGCCGAGGACGAGGAGCCTGCGTGGACGCGGGCGGTTTCCTTCGGTCGGAAGGCCGCGCCGTCGCCGGACGAGTCGGGACATGTCGAAGGGTCTGTCCCTGAGGCAGGTCCGGAGGAGCCGGTAGTCGAGGAGGCGACGTGGACGCGTGGTGTGTCGTTCGGCCGCACCGCCGAGCCGACACCGGAGCCCGTCACCAACGAGGCGGAACAGGCCGAGGCGCCTGCCGCTGAGGCAATACCGCAAGAGCCGGTGGTCGAGGAAGCGACGTGGACCCGCGCGGTGTCGTTCGGTCGCACGCGTGAGCCGGAGCCTGCGACGGATGTGCCTGCGTACGTGGATGGTGTCCCGGTTTCCGAGCCTGTTGCTGCTGCGCCGGAGCCTGTCGTGGATGAACCGGCGGCTGTCGCGGACGAGTCGGGACATGTCGAAGGGTCTGTCCCTGAGGCAGGTCCGGAGGAGCCGGTAGTCGAGGAGACCGCGTGGACGCGCGCTGTGTCGTTCGGCCGCACCGCCGAGCCGGAGGAGCCCGCGCACGCCGATGGTGTCCCGGTCTCCGAGCCTGTCGTCGTTGCCCCGGAGCCTGTCGTGGCTGAGCCCGCCGTGGTCGCGGACGAGTCGGGACATGTCGAAGGGTCTGTCCCTGAGGCAGGTCCGGAGGAGCCGGTAGTCGAGGAGACGGCGTGGACCCGTGCCGTGTCGTTGAGCCCTACGCGTGAGCCGGAGCCTGCGACGGATGTGCCTGCGCACGTGGATGGTGTCCCGGTCTCCGAGCCCGTTGCCGCTGCGCCGGAGCCTGCCGCGGATGAGCCGGTCGCAGAGCCGGTGGCCGAGGAGGCGACGTGGACGCGCGCTGTTTCGTTCGGCCGCACGCCCGAGCCGGAGCCCATGCCGGAGGAGCCTGCGCAGGTGGATGGTGTTCCGGTTTCCGAGCCTGTTGCTGCTGCGCCGGAGCCGCCGCAAACGGCTGCGCCGGAGGAGCCGGCCGCCGACGAGCTGGTGACCGCGACCGACTCCCCCGCCGTCGAGGACGACGAGCCGACCGAGAAGAAGGTCCCGTTCTGGAAGAAGGAGATCGGCGGGAAGAAGAAGGACAAGACGCCGAAGCAGAAGGTTGCGCTCGTCGCACCAGCGTCGCCGACGCCGACGCCGGAGCTCGAGAAGAAGGTGCCGTTCTGGAAGAAGGAGATCGGCGGGAAGAAGAAAGACAAGGCCTCGACGCAGAAAGTCGCGGCCGCGGCCGCCGTCGCCGTTGTGGCGGAAGCGTCAGCTCCCGAACCCGAAGAGAAGAGCGTTCCCTTCTGGAAGAAGGAGCTCGGCGGCAAGAGGAAGGACAAGCAGCCGAAGGCGGACAAGGCCGCCGAGGCGCCGAAGGAGCCGAAGCCGAAGAAACAGAAGGAGCCGAAGCAGCCGAAGGTCAAAGCTGCACGCGGCAGCCGCGGCGCGAAGAAGGTCACCGGCCTCAAGATCGGCGCCTCGCAGCTGGCCGCCGCGCGGGTCGCGAACAACGGCTCGGCGGAGCTGCTGCAGATCGCGCGGACGCCGCTCGAGCCCGGCATCGTCGTCGGCGGCGAGCTCCGCGATCCCGACGCGCTCGCCGAAGCGCTCAAAGAGTTCTTCGCCAAGAACAACCTGCCGAAGAAGGGCGTCCGGCTCGGCATCGCCAACAACCGCATCGGCGTGCGCACCTTCGACATCGCCGGCATCGACGACGACAAGCAGCTCACGAACGCGATCCGCTTCCGCGCCCAGGAAACGCTGCCGATCCCGATCGACGAGGCCGTGCTCGACTATCAGGTGCTCGGCGACGGGCGAACCGAGGACGGGCAGCCGACGAAGCGCGTGCTCCTCGTCGTCGCCTACCGAGATCTGATCGACCGCTATGTCGACGCCTGCAAGAAGGCGGGCATCTCGCTCGTCGGCATCGACCTCGAGGCGTTCGCGCTGCTGCGCGCGCTGCACGCGCCGCAGGAGGCAGTCGATGCCGATGCGGACGCCGCGCTCGTCGCGGTCGCGGTCGGACACGACCGCTCGACGTTCGCCGTCTCCGACGGTCGCATCTGCGAGTTCACCCGCGTCCTCGAGTGGGGCGGCTCGGCGCTGAACGTCGCGATTGCGCGCGCGCTGGACGCGGCACCGTCGGAAGTCGACGGCGTCAAGCGGGCGCTTGCCCTGACGGACGAGATGGTTCCCGAGGGACTGACGCCGGAGCAGGCGCAGAAGGCTCGAGAAGCGATGCGCCGCGCGATCCAGACGTTCGCGCGCGAGCTCGTCTCCTCGCTCCAGTACTACCAGAACCAGCCGGGATCGCTCGGCATCGGCGAGATCGTCCTGACGGGCGGTACGGCGCACCTCGCCGGGCTCGCCGGTGAGCTGGAGCGCCTGATCGGAGTGCGCGTGCGCGTCGGCGACCCGCTCGCGCGGATGAAGGTCTCGAAGAAGGTCGGCGAAGCCGAACAGGTCGGCTCGCTCGCGGTCGCCATCGGCCTCGGGATCGAGGACTAGCCGTGCGTGCCGTCAACCTCCTGCCGCGCGACCATGGTCAGCGCACGATCAAGAAGGAGAGCCTGCCGCTCCTCGTCGGCGGGTGCACCGGCTTGCTCGTCGTCGCCGTCCTCGGCGCGATGTTCATGATGGGTAGCGGCAAGATCGCGGCTGCGCAGCGCAACCTCGACGACCTCAACCGCCAGTTCCAGGCGCTGCCCCCGCCGCCGCCGGGCCCGAGCGCTGCGCAGCAGCAGCTCGCCGGCGAGCAGAGCGCGCGTGTCAGCGCGTTGACCACCGCGATGTCGAGCCGCGTCTCGTGGGACCGCGTCTTTCGCGAGTTCTCGCTTGTCCTGCCCGACGACGTCTGGCTGACGTCGTTGACGGCGAAGTCGCCGATCTCCCCGGCCACGAACTCGTCGAGCACCGGCGGCAGCACGGTGCCCTCGATGTTCGTGATCCAGGGCCGCACGTACTCGCACGACGGCGTGGCCCGGCTGCTGTCGCGCTTGCAGGTCGTGCCCGACCTGACGAACGTGCAGCTGATCAGCTCGACGCGCTCGAAGGTGGGCAACCAGCCTGTCGTGGAGTTCAACATCGCGGCGGACATCGCGTCGGCAACCGGGGGCGGCACGTGAAAGGCAAGCTCTCGCAGAACGCGCAGATCGGCGTGATCGTCGCCGGCGCGCTCGTGTTCGGGCTCGCCGTCTGGTTCCTGCTCGTGCACCCGCAGTCCGGCAAGGTCAGCAGCCTCAAGCGGCAGTCGCAGGACGTCCAGGAGAAGATCGACGCGTATCACCAGCAGGTGGCCGCGGCGCGGTCGGCGCCGAAGATCGAGGTTGCCGACGTCTACCGCCTCGCGAAGGCGATGCCGACGAAGACGGACATGCCCGACGTCGTCCTCGAGCTCAGCCAGCTTGCCCGCGACACGGGGATCAGCTTCGACTCGATCTCGCCGCAGCCGGTCGCCGCCGTCGGCAGCTACTCCGTGCTGCCGATCTCCGTCACGTTCAACGGCAACTTCTACAACCTCGCGGACTTCCTCTACCGCCTCCGCTCGCTCGTGACCGTGCACGCCGGTCGGCTCGACGCGACGGGCAGGTTGTTCTCCGTCGACACGCTCGCCTTCAACGAGAGCCCGAAGAAGTTCCCGCAGATCCAGGCGACGCTCGTGATCGACGCGTTCGTCTATTCGTCCGCCCCGGCGCCGGCACCTGCCGCCACCCCACCGGCTACGACCACGACCAGCGAAACGACCACGACGCCCTCCAGCAGTGCGTCGGCGACAGGAGCTCCGTAATGGCGAACAAGCGCGTCGACAGCCTCAAGGCGAAGCAGAGGAAGCAGAAGATCATCGCGGCGGGCCTCGGTGTCGTGTTCCTCGGCGTTGCGGCGTTCCAGGGACCGAAGCTGTGGAAGCAGCTGCATCCGCCGGCGTCCCAGGCGACGCCGTCGTACAACGAGCGCACGACGACGACCACCTCCGGGACTCCGAGCCTCGCTGCGCCCTCGCTCAGCGGCAACCAGTCGCCGTCGTCACCCTCCGATTCGCTCGCGTCGACGCCGGCGCCGAAGGTCGCCGACGGACAGCTCTCGTCGTTCAGCCTCTTCGCGAGCAAGGATCCGTTCGCGCAGCAGCTCAGCGACAACCCGGATGCCTCGTCCTCCTCGTCGGCCTCGTCGTCCGGCGGCGCGAAGAGCAGCTCGTCCGGTGGCAGCGCAAGCGCCGCAAACGGCCACAGCGGCTCGTCGTCGGGCGGCGGCGCCAGCGCGCCGACGCCGGGAACGGCTGTCATCTCCGTCAACGGGACTCTCTACTCGGTCGCGGTCGGCAACGACTTCCCGGATGCGAGCTCGACGGACCCCTCGGTTCAGCCGCTCTTCCATCTCGTCTCCGTGACGGCGCACACGGCGAAGGTCTCGATCGTGGGCGGCTCGTACGCGAACGGCGCGCCGAGCGTGACGCTGCAGGAGAACAAGCCGGTGACGCTGATGAACACTGCCGACGGGACGCGCTACAAGCTGATCCTGAAGCCGGTGGGGACTCCCGTCGCGGCGCCCGCGGCGCCGACGTCGACCACCTCGACGACGGTCACCGTCCCGCCGCCCTCGTCGCCGTAACGGCGAGGCCCGCTACCCGAGCGACGGATCGAAGGTCGACGTATCCCGCGCGTACGTCTTCGTCGGCACGTCACCGTCGCGGACGACGACTGTGATCGTCTTCAGCTGGTTGCCGTAGTTCGGCGTGTCGTAGTAGAGATACGTGTCGACGCGGTACTTGCGATGGTCGGCGCCCGTCACGAGGAAGCTCGGATCGCACGCCTGCGCGGCGACGGCCGTCGGACACGTCGTGACGGTGGTGACGAGCGCCTTCGGGGGCGTCGGGTTCACCATGTTCGCCTGGAAGACGCTGTCGCCGGTGTAGACCGAGTCGCCGATTGCCGAGTTCCACTCGCTGGTCGTGAAGGCGATGTTGTCGTAGTCCGCTCCGCGGTAGATCTCCATCTGCTTGTCCGCGAGGGCGGTCGCGGTCGAAACGCGGCTCGCGCGCGCCAGCGCCGCATTCCCGGAGGAGAACGCGGCCACGACGGCGAGGATGCCCACGTTCAGCATCACCATCGCCATCAGGAGCTCGAGCAGGCCGAAGCCGCTCTCGTCGCGCGCCCGCATGTGCACCTAAGGGCTATCGGCAAGCCTCTTTAGAGGCTCAACCCCCCTGCCGATTAGCCAATCGAGGGACTCGTCTGTGGCTGCCTACTCCTACTCCGCCATCAACGCGCAGGGCATCGAGCTCGACGGCGAGCTCCATGCCCCCGACCTCGCCGGTGCGCGGGAGCAGCTCCGGATTCGCGGCCTGCTCGCGAGCAAGCTCGAGGAGCTGCCCTCAGCCGGAGACGACAGCGCCCGGAACGTCTTCAAGAAGGTCAAGCCGAAGACCCTGCAGATCTTCTCGCGCCAGTTCGCGACGATGATCGAGGCCGGCCTGAACGTCGTTCAGGCGCTCGTGATCCTCGAAGAGCAGACCGAGGACATGTACTTCGCCAGCGTCGTGCGCGAGTTGCGCGCCGACGTCGAGGGCGGCCTCCTGCTCTCGCAGGCGATGCAGCGCCACCCGAAGATCTTCGACCGCCTCTTCATCTCGATGGTGGAGGCGGGCGAAGCCGCGGGCATCCTGGACGAGGTGCTCGACCGCGTCGCGATGCACATCGAGAAGGCGACGCAGATCAAGCGGCGCGTCAAGGGCGCGATGCTCTACCCGCTGATGGTGATGTCGTTCGCCACGCTCGTCCTCGTCGGGCTGCTGCTCTTCCTCGTCCCTGTCTTCGTCCACATCTTCTCGCAGCTCGGCGGCGACCTCCCCAAGCTGACGCAGTACGTCGTGAACGTCTCCGACCTGCTGAAGCACAGGTGGTACATCATCTTCCCGGCGTTCGGCGGGATGATCTTCGGCTTCTTCAAGTGGAAGAAGACGGAGGCCGGACGCAAGCAGTGGGACCGCTTCAAGCTGCGCGTGCCGAAGATCGGGCCGGTCGTCCTGAAGGTCACCATGGCGCGCTTCTCGCGGACGCTCTCGACGCTGGTCGCGGCCGGCGTGGACATCATCCAGGCGCTCGAGATCACCGGCCAGACGTCGGGCAACTGGCGTGTCGAGAGCGCTCTTGCCGACGTCCGCGCGAAAGTGCACGAGGGCGTGCCGATCGCGCAGCCGCTGGTCGACAACGACATCTTCCCGCCGATGGTCAGCCAGATGGTGAAGATCGGCGAGGAGACGGGCGAGCTCGAGAAGATGCTCGGGAAGATCGCCGACTTCTACGAGGACGAGGTCGACGCCGCGATCCAGTCGCTGACGTCGATCGTCGAGCCGCTGATGATGATCCTCGTCGGCTGCATGGTGGGCGTCATCGTCATCGCGATGTACCTGCCGATGTTCCGGATGCTCACGCTCGTCAAGTAGT
>DATCYR010000064.1:0-2034 GCA_036526315.1 Gaiellaceae bacterium
GATCGCGTCGAAGCCCCAGTCGTCCGGGATGCCGTACTGCTTCCCCTGGTACTGCCCGGCTTTGACCATGAACGGGTTGAGATGCTTGAAGTTCGAGATCAGCTTCGGGTTCCAGGGCTGGACGAGCCCGCTCTGCGCGAAGTACTTGACCCAGCCGACGTAGGGCCGGAAGAGGTCCGGGTGGTAGCCGGCGTGGATCTTCGCGAGGGCGTCCGACTCGTTCGCCATCTGCTTGAACGCCGGCTTGTTGTTCGGGTACTTCTTCAGATACGCGGCGTACGTCGCGTGCTTGGGCACGTCGTTGACGTAGCCGACCCAGTCCATCACCTGCAGGTGCCCTGACTCCTTCGTCAGATGCGCGATCGCGGCGTCGGCTGCCGCAGCCGGCCCCGCGACGACTCCGGCTCCGGCCGCAAGCGCTGCGAGTCGCAGCATGTCGGCCCGCGAGAGCCGGCGGTCGAACGGTTCACCCTCCACGTCCATTGACGCCTCCTTTGGGCGTTGGCGTTAGTAGCTGGGCGGACTGATGACGAACAGAACTTCGGCGGTGTCGCCGCCCGGGTTGCTGACGCGGTGGGGCGTCGAGCTCCGGTAGTTGACGCTGTCGCCGGTCGAGAGGTCGAGCAGCTCGCTGCCGAGCTGCACGTGGACACGACCCGCGAGGACGAGCAGGAGCTCCTCCGAGTCGCCGTGCGTGTACGGCTCGTCCCCCGTCGAGCCGCCTGGATCGAACGCGGCGGCCACGACCTCGAGCGAGTGGAGCGGTTTCGGCGTGAGCAGCGCCTTGCGGCCGAGATGCCCCCATTCGAGCAGCTGCCGTTCCTGCCGGCGCAGGACGCGCGGCCCGGTCTGCGACTCCCCCGCGAACAGGTCCGAGATCTCGATCCCGACAGCTGCGGCCAGCCGCTGCAGCGTGGCGACGCTCGCGCTCGAGCGTCCGCGCTCGAGGCGGCTGACGAAGCTCTCGCTCACGCCTGCTGCCTCCGCCACGTCCCGGAGGGTCAGCCGGCGCAGCACCCGGATCGCGCGCAGGCGCTCCCCGAGCTCCGGCGTGCCGTTCGCGACAGCTGGTTCAGTCAACTGAACTCGAGGTTCAGAGACATGAAGCGACTGTATGGCGACAGCACTGGCAAAGTCAAGCGTTTCGTACGACAATGCGCAGACTGCGGAAGGGGGAGTGTGATGTCGAGGTCCAGGTGGCTGACCGTCGTCGTGGGGCTGGCGCTTGCGCTGGCCATGACCGGGCTCGCAGCGGCTGCGTCGCCGCCGGCGAACTTCGACTCGAGCGTGCTGACCGGCAACGAAGCCGAGGATGCGATCGCGGTCAATCCGACGGACCCGTCGAATGTCGTGACGATGTCGTCTCTGGCGGACGTGCCGGCAGGTCTCTCCGTGAACGTGACCTTCGACGGCGGCACCACCTGGGCGAGGCGCGTGATCGGCAGCACGACCAGCGATCCGCTCGGGGACATCTGCTGCGACCAGCAGCTCGCGTGGGACGACTTCGGCAACCTCTGGATGACCTACCTCCTGAACTCGAACGGCGACGTTCTCGTCGCGCTCTCCACCGACGGTGGGCTGTCCTTCACGAAGGTGGCGGACGTCGTGACGAACAGCGACCAGCCGTCGATCGCGGTCGGCGCGGACAGCGTCTGGGTCAGCTACTCGTTCTTCCCGGGGAAACAGATCCAGGCGTTCGGAGCCCGCGTCACCGGACTCGGCCAGTTCGGCAGCTTCAGCGCGCCGGAAAACGTCCCGAGCCCGGGGAACGGGGACTACGGTGACACCGCCGTCGGGCCGAGCGGCCAGGTGATGGTGACGTACCAGAAGACGCTGAACGGGAAGGGCGGAACCGACATCTACACGGCGGTGGACCCGGACGGCCTCGGTCCCGCCGGCTTCAACAAGCCGCTTCTCGTCGCCCACAGCCGTGTCGGCGGGTTCGACCCGATCCCCGCGCAGCCGGATCGGACGATCGACGCCGAGCCCAATCTCGCGTGGGACCGGAGCGGTGGGACACACAACGGGCGCGTC
>DATCYR010000065.1:0-89098 GCA_036526315.1 Gaiellaceae bacterium
CACCGCCGGGCGACACCGGTCTGCGCGCTGCGACGGAGCGTGACTTCGAGCTGCTCCTGCCCGCCTGCGCGGCCGCACACGAGGAGGAGATCGGCGTTGATCCACTCGCGCGGGACCCGGACGGGTTCCGCTGGCGCACGCGCTCGCAGATCGAGGAGGGGCGGTCGTGGCTCTGGGCCGAGGGTGGCGCGATCCGCTTCAAGGCCGAGGTGTCGGCGTGGACCCCGTCGGCGGTGCAGGTGCAGCAGGTCTGGGTCGATCCGCCCGAGTGGAACAAGGGCTACGCGAGGCGCGGCATGCGCGATCTGTGCCGTCTGCTCCTCGAGAGCGTGCCGACCGTCTGCCTCTTTGTCCGTCCGGAAAACGCGCCGGCGATCAAGGTCTACGAAGGAATCGGCATGCAGCGGCACGGCTCGTACCGAAGCCTGATCTTCTAACGCCCCGAGCCCACACGTCCACGATGGGCCGAAGCTAAGGCAGGCGACAGCCGCCTTAGCGCAGGCCGAACTGACGCGACGTGCCCACGCGAAGCCGCCGCGCGCGTTCGGCGCGCAGCGCCGTTACCAAAATGGGCCGAAAGCAACGCTTTCGGCCGAAGAAGTCAACCCCGAAAGGGTGATGAGTCAAGCGGCGGGGCCGACCGAAGATGGGGGCGTGAAGCCCCGCTTTCCTGCGGCTGCGGGACTCGCGCTCGCGCTCGTCGCGACCGGCGGCCTCGTCCTGCTTCTCGGCGGCAACGGCCGCGCTGCAGTCACGCACACGTGCAGCGCGACCGACCGGCAGTTCATGAGCGTCGCCCAGCTGAACATGGCCGCGCTCGGCTCGCTCTCACAGGACTACCTCCACGGCGACGCGAAGGCGGCGGACGTGATCGACGAGACACAGACGGCGGAGATGGGCCTCGCGAACACGAACCCGAGCGACCCGTCGCTCTCGAAGACCCGCGCCCTTTTGCGGGCGATGTTCGCGGAGTACGGACGCGCGATCCGAGCCGACGAGCACCACAAGAACCCGGGCAAGTACATCTACCGCGCGTACGGGCTCGCCAACTTCGCGCACGACATCCTCGCCGGCGCGCAGTCGGGCCTGATGAAGCGCGGCTGTGACGTGACGCCGCTGCTCTGACCGAAAGCTGGCGCTTTCGTTCAGGTGAGGAACGGCGCTTCGCGCGAAACGCGCACGGGCTGAGCCCGTGCGCTCCAGTGGTGCTGAGCGGTTGTTCATTCAGTGCGGCGCGCGCAGGCTGCGCGCGCGCGCGTCGCATCAGTCGTCTGCGCGTAAGGGTCGCGCTTCGCGCTCGCTTACGCTCCGGCTCAGGTGGGGGTCAGACCCCTTTTGCGTGAAGGAAGTCCAGGGCGTCCGCGACGATGCGCAGGCGGGCGAAGCGCTCGCGCAGCTGCGGGTAGCCGTCCAGGAGGTCCCACAGCTCGTTCAGCGCCGGCTCGACCTCGGCGTCCGAGCCCTCGAACAGCGCGTCGACCGCGCGACGTACGCCGTCGCGGATCTCGGCGGGGGTCTCGGCGACGGCGACCCGCGCCTCCGTTCGCTCCTCGAGCCACTCGGCTGCCTGCCGGTTCGCCTGATCCCGCCTCCAGGCGTGGAAGAAAGTCGTCACGAGTCTCCCATCGGCTCTCCCGGCCGTCGCGCGTCTACCCTGTTCGCGTGAAGATCGCAGCGCGCGTCGAAGATTTCATTCGGCGTTACGACTTGATCCCCGAGCGCGGCGAATTGACGTGCCTCGTCTCAGGGGGTGCGGACTCCACCTGTCTCGTCCACGTGCTGCGCGAGCTGGGCTATCGAGTCTCCGCCTTGCACGTGAACCACGGCCTGCGCGGCGCCGAGTCGGAGGCCGACGCGAGGTTCTGCGCCGAGCAGTTCGGCGCAGAGATCGTCGACGGCCGCGGCGGGTCCACGGAGGAGGAGCTGCGTGCGATCCGGTACTCGTTCGCGAAGGAGCGGCTGCGCGCGACCGGACACACGGCCTCCGACCAGGTCGAGACCGTCCTCTACCGCCTCGTCGCGAGCGGGAGCACGAAGGGGATCAAGCCCCGCCGCGAGGACGGCGTCGTGCGGCCGCTGCTGGAGCTCTGGCGGAGCGAGACGGAGGCGTACTGCCGCGGCCGCGGGCTGGCGTACCGCACTGACTCGTCGAACGACGGCACGAAGCGCGGGTTGATCCGCAACGAGATTCTCCCGCGGCTGCGTGAGCTCCACCCGGGCGCCGAGCGCAACCTGCTGCGCCTCGCGCGGGGCGAACCGTCAGCGTTGGACGACCTGCTCGGGTCGACGTCCGGCTCGAAGCGGCTCGACCTCGGCGGCGGCGTGACGGCGGTGCGGGAGTACGACAGCGTCTGGCTCGAGCGGACCCCTGTCGCGCTCGACGGCGTCGTGCGCTGGGGCGACTGGCGAATCGCCGCCGATGTGCCAGGGCTTAAGGTACGGGCGTGGCGTGCCGGCGACCGGCTCGCCGGACGGTCGAAGAAGATCCAGGACGTGTTCGTCGACGCCAAGATCCCTCGCTCGGCCCGCGAGTCGTGGCCGCTGGTGGTGCGCGGCGACGAGGTCGTCGCGGTGCCGGGGATCGTCGACGCGGACGGAGTGCGTGCCGAGCGTGTCGACCCACACTGAGCTCGAGCGCGACGTCGCCGAGATCCTCATCGACGAGGACCGGCTGAAGTCGCGCGTTCAGGAGCTCGGTGAGGAGATCTCCGCAGACTACGCCGGGCGCGACCTGCTGCTGATCGGCGTCCTCAAGGGGGCGGTGTTCTTCATGGCCGACCTGATGCGGACGTTGACGATTCCTTGCGAGATCGACTTCATGGCGATCTCGAGCTACGGCGCGCAGACGGATTCCTCGGGCGTCGTCCGCATCCTCAAGGACCTGGACATCAACATCGAGGGGCGCGACGTCCTGGTCGTCGAGGACATCATCGACTCGGGGCTCACGCTCTCGTACCTGATGCGGAACCTCGAGTCGCGGGAGCCCGCCAGTCTCGAGGTCTGCGCCCTGCTGACGAAGCCCGAGCGGCGCGAGATCGACGTCCCGGTGCGGTATATCGGCTTCGAAATCCCGAACCGGTTCGTGATCGGCTACGGGCTCGATTTCGCCGAGCGATACAGGAACCTGCCCTACGTCGGCGTACTGGACACTGATCTGGTGCCCGACGGCGCCTGACCGACCCGCGCTAATTCCCCTCGAATGAGGGCAGTAGCTCAAAGGAAGGCTGGTACCCTGCCGAAAGAGGTTTCGTGAACCGCTTCTTCCGCAGCGCGCTCTTCCCGCTCGTGATCATCGCGGCGCTCGTCTGGCTGGCGCTGCAGACCCTTGGCGGCCACGGCGGCAAGACGCAGAAGTACACCTATTCGCGCGTCTACAACCAGATCGTCGAGTGCAACACCGACGCGAACCCGGGCTGCCCGATCCAGGAGGTCGTCTTCACGCCGAACAAGCAGGAGCTCAGCGTGAAGTACAACGACGGCACCAAGACCAACGTCCACTACCCGAGCGATCAGGTCGTGCCGGATCTGCAGAAGCAGATGCACGACCACGGCGTGCTCTACGACTCGAAGGGCACGGGCTCGTCGCCGTGGTGGTCGATCCTCACGTCGCTGCTGCCGTTCGTCCTGCTGTTCGGCTTCTGGATCTTCCTGATGAACCAGGTGCAGGGCGGCGGCTCGAAGGTGATGTCGTTCGGCAAGTCGCGCGCGAAGCGGATGACGCCGGACTCGCCGAAGATCGGCTTCAAGGACGTCGCCGGCGTCGAGGAGGCGGTGGAGGAGCTCCACGAGATCAAGGAGTTCCTCGAGAACCCGAAGAAGTTCCAGGCGCTCGGCGCCCGCATCCCGAAGGGCGTGCTGCTCTACGGCCCGCCGGGCACGGGTAAGACGCTGCTCGCCCGCGCCGTCGCCGGCGAGGCGGGCGTGCCGTTCTTCTCGATCTCCGGCTCCGACTTCGTCGAGATGTTCGTCGGCGTCGGCGCCTCTCGAGTGCGTGATCTGTTCGAGCAGGCGAAGCAGGCGTCGCCGTGCATCGTGTTCATGGACGAGATCGACGCGGTCGGACGCCATCGCGGCGCCGGCCTCGGCGGTGGGCACGACGAGCGCGAGCAGACGCTGAACCAGCTGCTCGTCGAGATGGACGGCTTCGAGCTGAAGGACAACATCATCCTCATCGCGGCCACGAACCGGCCCGACATCCTCGACCCGGCGCTCCTGCGCCCCGGCCGCTTCGACCGGCAGATCGTCGTCGACCGGCCCGACCGCAACGGCCGCAAGAAGATCCTCGAGGTCCACTCGAAGGGCAAGCCGCTCGCGTCGGAGATCGACCTCGACACGCTTGCGGCCGGCACGCCCGGCTTCACCGGCGCGGATCTCGCGAACCTCGTGAACGAGGCAGCGCTGCTCGCGGCGCGCCGTGGCAAGAAGACGATCGAGCAGGAGGAGCTCGAGGAAGGGATCATGCGCGTGATCGCCGGGCCCGAGAAGAAGACGCGGCTCTTCTCCGAGGAGGAGCGGAAGATCACGGCGTACCACGAGCTCGGCCACGCGATCGTCGGCCACTACCTCGACCAGGAGTCCGACGTCCACAAGATCTCGATCATCGGGCGCGGCCAGGCGCTCGGGTACACGATCTCGCTGCCGCGTGAGGACCGCTACCTGACGACGAAGGCGAACCTGATGAACAACCTCGCGATGACGCTCGGCGGCCGCGCTGCCGAGGAGATCGTCTTCAACGAGGTGACGACGGGCGCTGCGAACGACCTCGAGAAGGTCACGTCGACGGCGAAGCAGATGGTGATGCGCTTCGGCATGAGCGAGAAGCTCGGCCCGCGCGTGCTCGGCCGCAACCACGACATGCCGTTCCTCGGGCGCGAGATGGGTGCCGAGCCGGACTACTCCGAAGAGGTCGCGCGCGAGATCGACGACGAGATCCGCCGGATCATCGAGGAGGCGCACGAGCACGCGACGCGCGTCCTCAAGGAGCACATCGACGAGTTGCACCGGATCTCGCTGATCCTCATCGAACGCGAGACGATCGACAAGGACCAGTTCGAGCGGCTGCTCGCCGGCGAGCACGAGGAGGCCGTCTTCGACGCCGAGGCGGCGAAGGAGCCGTCCGCGCCGCCGGCGGACGAGAAGAAGCGCAAGCCCGAGCCGAAGGCGCGGCCGTTCCCGATCCCGGGGGCGACCATGCAGCCGCCTCCGCCCGAGCCCTCCAAGGGCTGACGGCTCTCCTTCGCGCGTTGGGCGGGTGCCCGCGCGCGGAACTACGGCCCGCCGTAGAGACTGCGCTGCCACGGGCGACCACAATCGCCCCATGACCTTCCTGCACAGGTTCTGGCGCTACTTCGCCGACCGCCCGCTCGTCTGACTTATTTACCCCTAGGGGGTATACTGGTCCCGATGGCCGAATCGTTCGTCTACTCGGTACCGGGCTTGCACTGCGGGCACTGCGAGCGTGCCGTCAAGGAGGAACTGAGCGAGGTCGAGGGCGTCGACGCGGTCAGCGTGGATCTCGACACGAAGCTCGTCGTGGTGCACGGACGAAGGCTCGATGACGAGCAGCTCCGTGCGGCGATCGCCGAGGCCGGCTACGAGGCGGCCTGAGCGATGGCCGAGGTGCAACTCGTTCTCGAAGGCATGACGTGCGCGTCGTGCGCTGCGCGCATCGAAAAGCGGCTGAACAAGCTGGAAGGCGTCGAGGCGACCGTCAACCTCGCAACCGAGCGGGCGACGGTGCAGTCAGATCGGCCCGTCGCGGTCGAGACGCTGATCTCCGCCGTCGAATCGGCCGGCTACGGCGCCCGTGCGGCGGAGTCGTCGCACGGCCACGAGCACGGCGAGTCGCTCGACGTGCTGCGGCGACGCCTTGCGGTCGCGACTGGGCTCACGGTCCCGCTCGCGCTCCTGGTGCTCGTGCCGCCGCTGCATTTCACACGCTGGGAATGGCTCGCGCTGGCGCTCTCGACGCCCGTCGTCTTCTGGGCCGGCAGCTCGTTCCACCGCGCCGCCCTGCAGAGCGCCCGGCACCGAGCAGCGACGATGGACACGCTGATTTCGATGGGAACGCTCGCCGCGTGGCTTTGGTCGACGATCGTCCTCGTCGGCTCGCTCGACGCGGACACGTACTTCGAGGTCCCGGCCGTGATCACCGTCCTGGTGCTGCTCGGCCGCTACTTCGAGACACGCGCGAAGGGCCGTTCCGGCGAGGCGATCCGCAAGCTTCTCGAGCTCGGTGCGAAGGAGGCGCGCGTCATGCGTGACGGCACCGAGGCGCTCGTTTCGATCGCCGACCTGCGTCCGGGCGACCTCTTCGTCGTCCGCCCCGGCGAGAAGATCGCGACCGACGGCGTCGTCGTCGAGGGTGACTCGGCGGTCGACCAGTCCGTCCTGACGGGCGAGGCCGTGCCGGTGGAGGTCGCGCCGGGCAGCGACGTCACGGGCGCGACGCTGAACACCTACGGGCGGCTGCTCGTGCGGGCGACGAAGGTCGGCTCCGACACGGCCCTGGCGCAGATCGCGCGGCTCGTCGAAGCGGCGCAGTCCGGCAAGGCGCCGATCCAGCGGCTGGCGGACCGCGTGTCCGCCGTGTTCGTCCCGATCGTGATCGCGATCGCCGTTGCGACGCTCGTCGGCTGGCTTGCATTCGGGGGGTCCGCGTCGGCGGCGTTCACCGCAGCTGTCGCCGTCCTGATCATCGCGTGCCCGTGCGCGCTGGGGCTGGCCACGCCGACCGCCCTCATGGTCGGCACCGGCCGCGGTGCGCAGCTCGGCGTCCTGATCAAGGGGCCGGAGGTGCTCGAGCAGACCCGGCACATCGACACGGTGGTGCTCGACAAGACCGGAACGGTCACCGAGGGAAAGATGCAGCTCGTCGACGTCGCGCCGCTCAACGGGGCAACGCGCGAGGAGATCCTGAGGCTCGCAGGCGCCGTCGAGACCGCGAGCGAGCATCCCGTCGGGCGAGCGATCGCTCGTGCGGCCGAGCAGGAACTCGGAACGCTGCCGTCCGTCACCGCTTTTCGCAGCCATCCCGGCCTCGGAGTCAGCGGCGTGGTCGAGGGCCGCGAGGTCGAGGTCGGCAGGCGCGACGGCCGGATCGACGTCTCGTGGGACGGCGTGGCGCGGGCGACACTCGCGGTCCGCGACACCGTGAAGCCGACGAGCACGACGGCCATCGCCGAGCTGAAGGCGCTCGGGCTCGCTCCCGTACTGCTCACCGGCGATTCGCGGGCCGTGGCCGAAGCGGTCGCGGCCGAGGTCGGCATTGACTCGGTGCTCGCGGAGGTCTATCCCGACGACAAGATCGCCGAGGTCAAGCGCTTGCAAGGGCAGGGGAACGTCGTCGCGATGGTCGGTGACGGAATCAACGACGCGCCGGCGCTCGCGCAGGCGGACCTCGGCCTCGCGATCGGCACCGGGACCGACGTCGCGATCGAGGCTAGTGACCTGACGCTCGTCTCCGGCGATCTCCGTGCGGCGGTCGACGCGATCCGGCTCGCGCGGCGCACGCTCCGCACGATCAAGGGGAATCTCTTCTGGGCGTTCGCCTACAACGTCGCGGCGATTCCGCTGGCGGTCGCCGGGCTGCTCAACCCGATGGTCGCGGCCGCGGCGATGGCCGCGTCGTCGCTCTTCGTCGTCATGAACAGCCTCCGCCTGAGGCGCTTCAGGAGCGTTCGGGAGGCGTCGTGAAGCACGGCTACGACAAGGCGTCGCTGACGAAGAGGCTCCATCGCATCGAGGGCCAGGTGCGCGGGATCGAGCGGATGGTCGAGGACGATCGCTACTGCATCGACATCCTCACGCAGATCGCCGCCGTGAACACGGCGCTCGAAAGCCTCGCGTTCAAGGTGCTCGACGATCACGTGACGCATTGCGTCGCCGACGCGGTCGCCTCCGGCGACAGGGAGGCGGCAGCAGAGAAGACCGAGGAGCTGCTCGCGGCGGTCCAGCGGTTTGCACGCACACGCTGAGCCGCGGAACCTGAACCGCAGCGCCCTTTCGGCGACGACCCATTGCCTCACGGGCTGCGCGCTCGGCGAGGTCGTCGGGATGGCGCTCGCGACGGCCTTCGGCTGGGGCAACGGCGTGCAGATCGCGCTCGCGATCGTGCTGGCGTTCGCCTTCGGCTACGCGCTGACGATGCGTCCCGTCCTGCGCGCCGGCGTTCCCTTTCGCGACGCAAGCAAGATCGCGCTTGCGTCGGACACCGTCTCGATCGCGATCATGGAGATCGTCGACAACCTGTTCGTCCTGGCGGTTCCCGGTGCGATCGACGCCGGTCTCGCCGACGCGAAGTTCTGGTGGAGCATCGCGCTCGGGTTCGTGATCGCCTTCGGCCCCGCGTGGGCCGCGAACAGGTGGCTGATCGCTCGCGGCAAGGGCCACGCCGTGGTGCACGAGTACCACCACTGAGTCGACGGCCGGGGTCAGACCCCCGTCAGTCCCGCTTGCCAAGACGCCCACAGCCGCGCATAGCGATCGCCCTGCCGGACGAGCTCGTCGTGCGAGGCGATCTCGACCACGCGGCCGTGCTCCATCACGGCGACGCGGTCGGCGCGCTGCGCCGTCGACAGCCGGTGCGCGATCGTGATCACGGTCCGCCCCTCGGCGACGGCTGCGAGCGCAGTCTCGACCGCCAGCTCCGTCGCGGGATCGAGGCTCGAGGTCGCCTCGTCGAGGACGATCACGAGCGGGTCGGCGAGGGCGATCCGCGCGATGCCGACGAGCTGACGCTCGCCCGCGGAGAGCCGCAGCCCGCGCGTCTGCACGTCCGTGTCCAGCCCCTGCGACAGCGACTCGAAGCGGTCGAGCGCGCCGATCGTGCGCAGCGCGCGCCGGACGTCCTCTTCCGCTGCGTCCGGATCTGCGAGCCGTACGTTGTCCGCGATCGTCCCGCTGAAGAGGTGGCCCTCCTGCGGGAGCAGGACGATCTGCCGCCGGAGCGACGCGAGCGTCGCGTCGCGAAGATCGACGTCGCCGAGGCGGATGCTGCCCTCCTGCGGGTCGTACTGGCGCGTCAGCAGTTTCGCGACCGTCGACTTGCCTGCGCCGGTTGCACCCACGAGCGCGACGTGCTCGCCGGATGCGACCTCCAGCGTCAGGTCGCGCACGACCGGTCGCTTGCGATACCCGAAGGTGACGCCGCTCAGCGTGAGCGCGCCGTGGTGCGGAAGCTCGACTGCGTCCGGCTTCTGCGTGATCGCCACCGGCACCTCGAGCAGGCCGACGATCTTTCCCAGGGCTGCGAGCCCTTGACGGAACTCGCCGAGCCACTCCGTGAAGCGGCCGATCGGGTCGAAGAGCTGGATCAGGTAGAGGACGAACGCGGTCACCGTCCCGATCGAGATCGCTCCGCTTGAGTACATCGACGCCGCCGCCAGCAGCACCACGATCAGCGCCGCCGCCTGCGCAAGGGGCAGGAACGCGAACAACCGGATGTTCACGAAGGAGGCGCTGCGCCACGCGTGGATCTGCGCCTGGCTCCGCGGCCGGTAACGGTCGAGCGTCCGCTGCTCGCGGCGAAACGCCTGCACGACGCGCACCCCTGCGAGCCCTTCCTGCAGGGCCGTCAGCGTCTCGGCGACGCGGTCGCGGATTGCGTGGTACGCGCGCCCGGCGCCGTGGTGGAAGCTCCAGCTCGACGCCACGAGGATCGGCAGCGCCACGAGCGAGATGGCGGCGAGCTTCGGCGACAGGAAGATGAGCGCCACGATCGTCAACACGATCTGCAGCGCGCTGCCGACGATCTCCACCAGCGCCTCACGCACCAGCTCGTTCAGCGACTGCACGTCCGAGGTGAGGCGCGAGACGAGGACGCCTGCGCGCTCGCGCTCGAAGAAGCCGAGCGGCAGCGCCTGGAGCTTGTCGAAGGACGCGACGCGCAGGGCGTGGAGGAAACGCTCGCCCGCGCGTGCGGCGAACAATGTCTGCGTCCGCACGACGAAGGGCTTCATGATCGCGAGGCCGAGGAAGATCAGCGCCGCGACGTTCAACGGATGAAGGTCGTCCTTCTTGATCCCGGCATCCACCGCGTAACCGACAAGGAGCGGACCGGAGAGTGTGATCAGCGTCGAGACGACGACCGCAGCCCCCGCGACGGCGTAGCGGCCGCGCACCGGAACGAGCAGCCGCCGTGTCACACGCCAGACCGTGCGGGTCGATGCGCGTTCCATCGTCACGCGACCGCCTCCAGGGCGAGCAGGCGCCGGTAGCGCGGCGAGCGGCGCAGCAGCTCGCCGTGCGTCCCTTCCTCGACGATGCGGCCGCCGTCGAGCACCGCCACCCGGTCGGCGAGGGCGATCGTCGCCGGCCTGTGGGCGATGACGAGGGTCGTCCGTCCTTCCATCACGGTTGTCAGCGCAGCTCGGATCTCGTGCTCCTTCGTCGCGTCGACGGCCGATGTGGCGTCGTCGAGGACGAGCACCGCCGGGTCGGCGAGGATGGCGCGGGCGATTGCGATCCGCTGCCGCTGGCCGCCCGAGAGCGAGAAGCCGCGCTCACCGAGCACCGTCTCGTAGCCGTCGGGAAGCTCGGCGACGAACTCCGCCGCGCCTGCCAGCTCCGCAGCGCGCGCGATCGCCTCGTCGCTCGCGTCCGGACGCGCGAGCCGGATGTTCTCCTTGACGGTGTCGGTGAAGAGGAACGTCTCTTCGAAGACGAGGGCCACGGCGTTCCGCACGTCGCCGAGGCGGAGGTCGCGCACGTTGTGGCCGTCGAGCAGCACGGCGCCGTCCTCGGTGTCGTAGAGGCGCGCGAGCAGTCCGGCGATCGTGCTCTTGCCGGAGCCGGTCGGGCCGACGAGCGCAAGCGACTCACCCGGCGCAAGGTGGAGGTCGAGGCCGTCGAGGACGGCGTGGCCGTCCTCGTGGCCGAACCGCACCCCGACGAGCCGGACGTCGCCGCGGACGGGCTGCTCGAGCTCGATCGGGTGGCGCGGCTCCGCGAGACGCGGCTCCGCCTCCAGCACCTCGCTGATGCGGGCGCTCGCACCGACCGCCTTCTGCAGGGTCGTCACACGCTGGCCGAGCACGCGCAGCGGCCACACGAGCATCGCGACGTACGCGTTGAAGGCGACGAACGAGCCGAGGCTGAGGTCGCCCTCGATGACGCGGCGTCCGCCCAGCCACAGCACCGCGAGGAGCCCGAGCAGCGGCAGGAACTCGAGCGTCGGCATGAAGACGGCGTCGAGCCCGGCGATGTCGAGGGCCCGGTCGACGATGCGCGCGCTGCGCCGCCGGAAATCACCGGCGAGCGCGCGCCCCGCGCCGATCCCCTTGACGACGCGGATCCCTGCGACCGTCTCCTCGACGAGCGTCGCCGCGTCGCCCCACGCCTCCTGCAGGCGTTCGGTGCGCGCGTGGTAGCGGCGCGAGTACGTCCAGCCGGCGACGGTGATCAGCGGCAGCGGGATCAGCACGATCAGCGCGAGCTTCCAGTCGATGACGAGCAGCACGATCGCGACGGCGCAGACCGTGAGCACGTAGCCGATCGTGTGGCCGATCGAGTCCATCATCCGCGCGACGTGCTCCGAGTCCGAGGACGCGCGGCTCATCAGCTCGCCTGGTCCGACGCGGTCGTGGTAGCTCGCGTCGAGGCGAAGGGCGTGGGCGAAGATCGCGTCGCGCACGCGCGCGTCGGCGCGCGACCGGTTGCGGACCGCGTACAGGTGCCGCACTGCGCCGGCCGTCATCTCGAGCAGCCCGACGAAGAGCAGCGCGCCGAGCCAGGCGAGCAGCGCGGTGTGGTCGTGCGTGAGGACGCCGCGGTCGATCGCGTTCTTGACCATCAGCGGCGCGGCGACGGCGCCGACCTGCCAGAGCAGGCCGGAGACGGCAGCGCCGACGACGCCCGCGCGCTGCGAGTGGATGACGGCGCGCACGAATCGCCACGCCGCGCGCCGTTGCGCGTCGTGGTCCCCCATCCGAGAAAGTATCCGGAGATGTCAAATCAGTTTCCGCGCCCGTCGGTGATGGGCATCGTCAACGTCACGCCCGACTCGTTCTCGGACGGCGGCGTGCACCTCGACCCCGCTGCGGCCGCCGCGGCTGCGCGCCGGATGATCGACGAAGGCGCCGCGATCGTCGACGTCGGCGGCGAGTCGACGCGGCCGGGGCACGAGCCCGTCCCGCTCGACGAGGAGCTCCGCCGGGTCGTGCCGGTGCTCGAACGGCTCGCCGGCATTCCGGTGTCGATCGATACCTCGAAGGCGGAGGTCGCGCGCCGCGCTCTCGACCTCGGCGCCACGCTCGTGAACGACGTGACGGCCTTGCGCGGCGACCCGAGCATGGCCGAGTTCGTCGCGGAATCAGGCGCGTCGCTCTGCCTCATGCACTGGGGGAAGGTCGCGGACGTCGAGGAGGTCTGGCGCTCACTCGAGGAGCGGCTGCGCTTCGCGGTCGACGCGGGTGTCGAGGAAGAGCGCGTCGTCCTCGACCCGGGGATCGGCTTCGGGAAGACGGTCGCGCAGAACTTCGAGCTCGTTCGCAGGCTCGCGGAGCTGGCGGAGTTCGGGCGGCCCGTCCTCGTCGGCTTCTCGCGCAAGAGCTCGCTCGGCCGGATCCTCGGCGATGCAGGTGCAACCAAGGGCACGCTGGCGGCGAGCATTGCTGCAGCGGTCGCCGCCTACGATCGCGGTGCGACGATCCTCCGTGTCCACGACGTTCGGGAGCATGTCGAGGCGCTGACCGTTGCGGCGGCGGTCGCGGGATGATCGTCGAGGTGCACGGCCTCGAGGTGTTCGGGCACCACGGCGTCAACGAGGACGAGCGACGTGACGGCCAGACCTTCCTCGTCGACGTCTGGCTCACCGTCCCGGATCCCGCCGACGACGTCATCGACGCGACCGTCGACTACCGCCGCGTGCGTGACACCGTCCGCGCCGTGAGCGAGTCCAGCGCGTTCCAGCTGCTCGAGACGTTCGCTGCCGCAATCGCGGCTTCGGTGCACGAGGAGCTCCTGCCGGAGCGGGTAAAGGTTCGCGTGCGGAAGCCCGGTGTCGCGTGGGCCGAATGGACGGCGGTTACTGTCGAGCGGCCGTGAGGTGCAGCCGGTACTCGACGCTGCGCGCGGTCGGCTGCAGCTCGACGTAGACATACGCGCCGTGGCGTGCGGTGTTGCGGTAGGCCGCGACGCCGTTCTTCGCAACGGCCAGCGGCTGCGCCTTCTTCGAGACGCGTGAGAGCACTCGCAGCTCGACGCCTCCGGTCGTGCTGATGCGGAGCACCATTCCGGCGGGCGCCCAGGCGCGGTAGAGGTCGACAGGATCCTCGCTGCGATCGAGGTGTGCGACGAGGAAGGCGCCGAGGTGGCCGGGCCGCGTCAGCGGCTGCGTCCCCGCCGTGAACAAGCCGTGCGACTCGATCTCCGCGGGATGCTCGTTCGGCTCCTGCGGATCGCGCGGCGGCGTCGGGTACGCGAGCGCGTTGGGGATGTTCAGCAAGCCCCACCCGGAGGCGTCGTCGAAGCCCTTCGGGCCGATGTCGACGGCGGAGCGGCGCATGATCTCGAACAGCTGCGTGTTGTCGAGGTTCGGCCGTTCGGTCCAGACCCATGCCGCCGCGCCCGCGACGAGCGGCGACGAGAAGCTGGTGCCTGGCGCCTCGAGATAGCCGGTCGCGTCCTGCGCCAGCGGCTCGGCGACCGGAATGCTGACGCCGGGCGCGGCGAGGTCGACCGTCGGCGCGAGCGTCGAGAAGGACGCGACGCGGTCGGCCTGGGTCGTCGCGCCGACGGTGAGGACGTGCGGGTAGGCGGCCGGGTAGCCCGTCGGGCTTCCCTGCATGCCTTCGTTCCCCGCTGCCGCGACGACGAGCGAGCCGGACCGGAAGGCGAACATGACCGCGTCCTGGAGCAACGGATCCTGGTCCTCGCCGCCGAAGCTGAGGTTGATGACGCCGGGCCCCTGTCGCGCCGCCTCGGCGATGCCCTGGATCGCTGCCCCCTCGTTGAGGATGCCGAACGGGCTTGCGTCCCACGCGCGCAGAACGGCGTCGGGGTAGACGCCCACGATCCCGAAGCCGTTGTTCGGCGCGCCGATGACGGAGCTGACCTCCGTGCCGTGATCCTCGTCGTCGTCCGTCGTCGTCTGCTTGTTCATCAGGATCGTGTTCGGCCGGTTGGCGAACTCCGGGTGCGTGATGTCGAGGCCGGAGTCGACGACGGTCACGGGTTTCCCCGGCCCGGGCGAGTCCACGCGATCGGCCCCGATCGCCGCCCGCCACCACTCGCTCGGCACGAGCGGGTCGGTCGCCTGCGTCGCGACGCTCGTCTTCGACAGCAGACGCTCGGGCTCGGCGACGGCAACTGCGCCGGCTTCGCGCAGCCGCGCAAGGCCGCTGCCGTCGACGCGCCAGATACGCAGCTCCGGGACGAGCTCCGTGGCGCCTGCGCGCCGCGCCACGTCCGCGCCGACGCCGGCCTTCAGCTGGACGAGCCCGGCGCGTGCGGGCGTCGCGGCCACGAGCAGGACGGCCGTCACGGTCAGGAGGCGACGGGTCAAGGGTCCCACAGTAATCGGCGAACTACCCTGCGGGAATGACACGAACCTTCGTGGGGCTGGGCTCGAACCTCGGCGACCGCGAGGGAACGCTTCGCGCCGCCGCCGGCCGCCTCCGCGGCCTCCCCGAAACAGACGTCGTCCGGGTGTCGACTCTGCGGGACACGGAGCCGGTCGGATACCGCGAGCAGCCGCGGTTCCTGAACGGCGTCGTCGAGCTCGAGACGACGCTGTCGCCGCGTGCTCTGCTGGTGGCGCTGCTCGAGCTCGAGGAGGCATTCGGCCGCGACCGCGGCACCGTCCCCCCGCAGGGGCCGAGGACGCTCGACCTCGATCTCCTGCTCTACGGGCAGGATCGGATCGACGAGCCGGGCCTCCAGGTCCCGCACCCGCGGCTCCACGAGCGGCGGTTCGTCCTGGTGCCGCTGGCCGAGCTGGACCCGGCTCTGGAAGTCCCTGGAAAAGGCCCGGTGGAGACCCTCCTCGCGAAGCTAGACTCACCGGCGTGAGCCACCTCGACGAGCTCGACGAGTTCGAGGCAGAGCTCGAGCTCCGCCTCAAGAAGGAGTACACGGCGGTCTTCGGGCTCTTCCGGTACTGCGTCCTGACCCAGGACGCCACCTACCTCTGCAACCGGCTGGACCTCGCGCAGGTCTCGCAGCCGAACTATCCGTTCTTCCACCTGCGCATGGAGGACGTGTGGGTCTGGGACAAGAACCGGCCGACGCGGATCATTCCGCGCGCGGAGGTGTGGACGTCGAGCGACGTGACGGTCGAGGAGCTGCGCGGGGAGGGCGAGGACTCGCGCCTCACCGCGGAGGCGCTTGCCGAGAAGATCGGCGAGTCGCTCTCCGCAGACGACGACCTCAACTAGAGAGCGACCATGCTGCTCGCGATCGACGTCGGCAACACGTCGACGGTCTTCGGGCTGTTCGACGGCGCCCAGCTGACGGAGCACTGGCGCGTCGCGACCGAACGTCACAAGAGCGGCGACGAGCTCGGCGCCCTGTTCCGCAACTTCGTCGATCTCGACCGCGTCGGCGGCATCGCGCTTTCGTCGACGGTGCCGCAGCTCGTCCGCTCGTATGCGGAGTTCGCGGCGCGATACACAGCCGCGGAGCTGCTCGAGCTCGGCCCGGGGGTCAAGACGGGGATTCCGATCCGCTACGACGACCCGCGCGAGGTGGGCCCGGACCGAATCGCGAACGCGGTCGCCGCGGCGGCGGGCTACGGCGCCCCGTGCATCGTCGTCGACTTCGGCACGTCGACGAACTTCGACGTCGTGTCGGCGGCCGGCGAGTACGTGGGCGGTGTGCTCGCACCGGGCATCGAGATCTCGATGGACGCCCTGTTCGCGCGGGCGGCTCGCCTTCGCAAGATCGACTTCGTCGAGCCCGAGACGGTGATCGGCAAGACGACGGTCGCGGCGCTGCAATCCGGCGTCGTCTACGGCTTCGCCGGCCAGGTCGACGGGATCGTCGGCCACATCCGCGCGGAGCTCGGAACCGACGCTCCGACTGTCGCAACGGGTGGGCTGGCAGACCTGATTTCGCCACATGCCCGGACGATCGACCAGGTCGATCCGTTCCTCACACTGCGGGGGCTCCGCCTCGTGTGGGAACGGAACCGCTAGAAGCGTCAGGATTGGGCCATGACCCTGGTGGGGACCGTCCGCTGGACGTTCCTGGTCCTGGCCGTCGCGGCGACCGTGGCGACCCTCCTGCTCCTGCTCTGGAGCCTGCGCGGCCGTGCCCGGACGCCGGAGCTGTCGCGTAGCGACCGGCGGCGTCCGTCGGGTCTGCGCCGCGATCCGCGGGAAGCGCTCGCGCTCGTCGGCGATGCGCTCGCAGCGACCCACAACCCGCGCGTGCTGCTGCCGGTGATCCTCGAGGTGATCACCGAAGCGACCGACGCGCTCGGCGGCCAGATCTTCTCGGGCGCGGAGGAGGTCGCGTGGCTCGGCGAGGTCGGCGGCACGCGCAAGCCGCTCACGCTCGAGCTCGACGCGACGACGAGGCTGTTGCTCTTCCCGCCCGACGACGGGTTCTCGAAGGAGACGCGCACGCTCGCGGAGTGGCTCGCGTCGCAGGCGGCAGTCGCGCTCGACAACGCGCGCCTGCACGACATCGTGCAGCGGCAGGCGATCACCGACGACCTCACCGGGCTCGTCAACCGGCGGCGGTTCATCGAGGCGCTCGACGCCGAGGTCGAACGCGCGCGCAGCTTCGGCTCGCCGCTCACGATCGTCCTCGCGGACCTCGACAACTTCAAGCAGGTGAACGACGAGTTCGGGCACCACGGCGGCGACGTCGTGCTTCGCGCGTTCGCCGACCTGATCCGCTCGCACGTGCGAGACGTCGACGTCTCCGGGCGGATCGGCGGCGAGGAGTTCGCGATCCTCTTGCCCGAGACGGACAACGCCGGCGCGTCCCGGGTCGCGGAGCGCATGCGGCGTTCGCTCAACGAGGTCTCGATTCCGCTCTCCGAGGGGGCGTCGATCCACGTCGCGTCGAGCTTCGGCGTGGCCGCGCTGTCGCCGGGGCAGACGGGCGACGATCTGCTCCGAGCGGCCGATGCTGCCCTCTATCGGGCGAAGGACGAGGGGAAAAACCGTGTTGTGGCCTAAAGACTGGTCTGGCGTAGAGCGATATCCGCACCTATGCTGTCTGGCGGAAGGCCGATACTTATGCGCGTGCGGATCTCATTCGATGCGCTGCGGCTTTGCCTGCTCGTAGCAGCGGGCGTGACCTCCGGGTACCTCTGGCGTGCCGCCTTCGAGGCGAGCTCGCCGCCGGAGCAGCGAGTGGCGGCCACACCCCGCATCGTCCACCCGGCCCCGGCGCCCCCGACGGTGCACATCGCGCCGCGCCATCTCACTGCGCCGGCAAAGCGGGCGGCGACGCGTCGTGTCGTGAAGCGCACCGTCGTCCACAGCACCGCGGCTTCGCCGTCGACGCTCGTCTCCCAGCCGGTGGCCGCGCCGGCGCAGCCGACCACTCCGTCGGCGCCGTCGCCGAAGCCGGCGCCTCAGCCGAAGCCGAAGCCGGCACCGAAGCCGGCTCCGAAGCCGTCGCCCGCGCCGCCGCCGCCGACGACGACGCCGCCCCCGGCGACGACGCCGCAGCCTGTCGCAGCGCCGCCTGTCCGGCAGCCCACGTCACCACCGCCGACGACGACACCCCCGCCGGTGCAGCAGCCCTCTGACGACGGCTCGCGGCCGGGCTGGGGCAAGGGCGACAAGAACCACGACCACACCGGGCCCGGCGGCGGGAAGCCGAACTAGCGGGCGCTCGGCGGGCTAGCCGCCGCCGTAGATCGAGATCGGCATCGAGTCGAGCAGGATCTCGTCCGCCGGATCCGGCAGCTCCGCCTCGAGCTGCTCGACCAGCTCCGCAGCTCCGGGCGCGGCGGCGAGCAGCCGCAGGACGACGTCCTCCGTCGACTCGAGCTGCACGAGCTCCTGCTTGAACGGCCGCGGGAACCGCCCCCGGCCGAGATACCAGCCGTAGAACTTCTTCAGGAAACCGGACGCCCGCCGCTCGCCGAGCTCGCGCACGGTCTCGCGGATGAAGACGATCAGCTCCGCTGCGACCTCCTCACGCGACGGCTCGGCGGCGTCCCCGTCGACGATCTCGTTCAGCGCCCACGGATTGCCCTGCGCTGCGCGGCCGACCATGACGGCGGCGGCGCCTGTCGTCGCCAGCACGGCCTGTGCGCGGGCACGCGACGTGATGTCGCCGGACGCGATCACGGGGACGTCGACCAGCTCCACGAGCTCCGCGGTGAGCGAGTGGTCGGCCTCTCCCGTGTACATCTGGCGCGCGGAGCGCGGATGGAGCGTGAGCGCTGCAGCGCCGGCCTCGACGAGCCGCGGCCCGACCTCGAGACACGCGCGCGATCCGTTCTCGAGCCCGCGCCGCATCTTGACCGAGACCGGGACGTCCGCCGCAGCTGCCACCGCCTCGACGATCGCGCACGCCCGGTCGGGCTCGTCGAGCAGCGTCGCGCCGGCGCCCGTCTTCGTCACCTTGCGGACGGGGCAGCCGAAGTTGATGTCGACGATGTCGGCCCCTGCGGCCGCCACCATTCGCGCGGCCTCGGCCATCACGCCGGGCTCCGACCCGAAGATCTGGATCGCCAGCGGGTGCTCGTCCCGGGCGACCCGGAGATACCCCAGCGTCCGCTCGTTGCGGTGCTCGAGGCCGGCGCAGCTGACCATCTCCGAGCAGACGAGGCCCGCGCCGTAGCGGCGGCCCTGGCGGCGGAACGCCTGGACGCTGACCCCCGCCATCGGAGCGAGCACCAGGCGGGTCGGGATCGTGACATCCCGAATCCACCACGATTCGCGAAGATCTACCTGCATAGAGCGGGAAATTTTAGCTGCGGACCCTGTTGACGGCCCCCGAACGTGTCGCTACTATTCGCGCCCGCGACGGCGCCTGGGCGCCGCGTTTTTTTCGTAAGAAGGGGACTCACGTGAAGGAAGTCATCCTCACACCCGAGGGCTACGAGAAGCTGAAGCACGAGATCGAGGAGCTCTCGACCGTCAAGCGCCGCGAGGTCGCGGAGCGGATCCGCGTCGCCCGCGAGTTCGGCGACATCGCCGAGAACGCCGAGTACGACGACGCCAAGAACGAGCAGATGCTGCTCGAGCACCGGATTGCCACGCTCGAGGAGCGGCTGCGCGACGCGCGCGTCATCTCCAAGAAGGACATCGCGAAGGACGTCGTCTCGGTCGGCTCGAAGGTGAAGCTGCGGGACGTCGCCGCCAAGGAGACGATCGAGTACCACATCGTCGGCTCGGCGGAGGCAGACCCGGCCGCCAACAAGCTCTCGAACGAGTCGCCCGTGGGCAAGGCGATCATGGGCCACAAGAAGGGCGAAACGGTCGAGGTCACCGCGCCGCGCGGCACGCTCAAGTTCAAAATTCTCGAGATCAAGGCAGCCTGATTGCAGCCTGAAATCCGGCGCGCTGCGCGCGCCATGATGATTTCAGGCTGGTGGTCGGCTTCTCGCGTTCCCGGCTGAGGCGAGCAAGGCTCGCCTCAGCGGCGAGGGATTCACCGATGAATGACGTCGTGCTGTGCTACCACGCGGTGTCGCCTACGTGGGAGCACCGGCTCTCGATCACGCCCGACCTGCTGCTTCGGCAGGTGCGAATGCTCAAACGTTTCCGCCGTGTTCGTGCGAGCTTCGACGATGCGCTTCGGAGCGCGGTGCCAGTCTTCGGAGAGCTTGAGCGGCTCGATGTGCCCGTGCAGGTCTTCGTGTGCACCGGGTACGCGGACGACGGCGCGGCGTTGCGCATTCCCGAGCTCGCCGGTGACGATCCGCAGGAGCTCGCGACGATGACGTGGGACGAGTTGCGCGACGTCGACGTCGGGTCGCACGGTGTCACGCATGCGCATCTGACGCAGCTGTCGGACGACGAGCTGCGCCGGGAGGTGGTCGAGTCCAAGCAGCAGGTCGAAGACGAGCTCGGCCGCCCGTGTCCCGAGTTCGCGTACCCCTACGGCGAGCACGACGAGCGCGTCCGCGCGGCGGTCCGCGCAGCCGGCTACGAGCGCGCGTACGGGCTGGTCGACGATAGGAGCGATCCGTACGCGCTCCGCCGCGTCGATCTCTACAGGCGCCACAGTCCGACACGGGCTCTGCTTAGGCTCTACGCGTGACGCCGAAGCGGTTCCCCGGCACTCTTCCGCTCGCTGACGTCCGTGCTCAGGCCGAGCCGCTCGAGAACGGCGCCGAGGGCGACGCCGTCGTCCGCGCTGCCGGCCGCGTTCTCGGCCGCCGGGGGATGGGGAAGCTCGTCTTCCTCGACCTCGTGGACCGCAGCGGGCGCATCCAGCTCCTCTGCGACACGTCGCGCACCGGCGAGGTGGACGTCGACCTCGGCGACATCGTCGGCGTCGTCGGCAAGCCGGCGAAGGCACGGCGCGGCGAGCCGTCGATCGCGGTCGACGAGCTCGTGCTGCTCGGCAAGATCCGCACGCCGCTGCCGGACACGTTCCACGGCCTCACCGACACGGAGGTGCGGTACCGCCGGCGCTACCTGGACCTGCTGATGAACGAGGAGTCGCGCCGCGACGCCATGACCCGCTCGCGGATGATCACGGCCATCCGTACGTACCTCGACGGCGAGGGCTTCCTCGAGGTGGAGACGCCGATCCTGCAGCCGCGGTACGGCGGGGCATTCGCGGAGCCGTTCGTCACGCACTCGGACTACCTCGGCGCCGACGTCTACCTCCGGATCGCGGACGAGCTGTACCTGAAGCGCTTGATCGTCGGCGGGCTCGAGAAGGTCTACGAGCTCTCGAAGGACTTTCGCAACGAGAGCGTGTCCTACAAGCACTCGCCCGAGTTCACGCAGCTCGAGTGGTACGAGGCGTACGCCGACTACCGCGACACGATGGAGCGAGCCGAGACGCTGGTCGGACGCGCTGCCGAAGCTGCGCTCGGTCGGACGACGGTCACGTTCCGCGGCCACGCGGTCGACCTTGCGCCGCCGTGGCGGCGCGTGCGCTTCGGCGACGCGCTGGCGGAGGCGGGCGCCTGGTCGCGTGACGCGGCGGAGCTCCGCGGCAAGCTCGACGCAGCCGGCGTCGACACGGGCGCGGACAAGACGTGGGCGCAACTCGTCGACCACGCGTACGCGCACTTCGTCGAGCCGCAGCTGATCCAGCCGACGTTCGTCTACGACTGGCCGATCGAAACCTCGCCGTTCGCGCGCAAGACGGACGACGACCCGACGTTGGTGGAGCGCTTCGAAGCGGTTGTCGCAGGCATGGAGTTCGCCAACGCCTTCAGCGAGCTCAACGACAGCGTCGAGCAGGCCGAGCGTTTCGAGATGCAGGCCGCCGAGCGCGCGGCGGGAGCGACCGAGGCAGAGGAGGGCGATCCCGACTTCGTCGAGGCGATGTCGTACGGGATGCCTCCGACCGGTGGCTGCGGCATCGGGATGGACCGGCTCGCGATGGTGTTGACGGAGCGCGACACGATCCGCGACGTGATCCTGTTCCCGGCCCTGCGCCGGAACGAGTGACGCGCGGACGCGTGCTCGAGCCGCCGTTCGCGGCCGGCGCGCTGGCGGTGCTGGTGTTCGCGATCTGGCTCGGCAAGGATGCCGGCTTTGCGCCGGCGACCTGGTACACGGGCGGTCTCTTCCTCGCTGCCCTTGCCGCCGTTGCCTTCGTGGCGTACGGCGCAGCGTCGCTCACGCGTGCCGCCGTCGTCGCGCTCGGCTGCCTCGGCGCTTTCGCGGCCTGGTCGCTCCTGTCGATCGCATGGGCGTCCGACAAGGGCATCGCCTGGGACGGCGCGAACCGCACGCTCCTCTACTTCGTCGTCTTCGCGCTGTTCGTCGGCCTGCCGTGGCGGCGCGAGTCGATCCCGGTTCTGATCGTCGCCCTCTCGCTCGCCGCGCTGGGGATCGGTCTCGCCGACCTCGTCCGCTCCACGAGCAACCCGTCCGCGTTCTTCATCATCGGGCGCTTCGCGGCACCCGCCGGATACCCGAACGCCGCCTGCGCGCTCTACGTCTTCGGCGCCTGGCCGCTCGCGTACATCGCGGCGCGGCGGGAGCCTTCGCCGTTCCTGCGCGGCGCCTTCCTTGCCGGCGCGACTGCGCTCGTCGAGCTCGCCGTGTTGACGCAGAGCCGTGGCTCGATCGTCGCTGTGCCGCTGGCGGTCGTCACCTACCTGCTGATCGTTCCGTTCCGGCTGCGCGCCGCGCTCGCGGTGGCCGCGGTCGCGGTCACGGTCTTCCTGGCGAGGGCCCCGCTGCTGGCGGTCTTCGACCCGGTTCGTCTCGGGGACGCCTCTGCAGGCGACAAGATCCACTCGGCGCTCGCTGCGATCGCCGTCAGCGCGGCGATCGTCTTCGTCGCCTGGAGCGTCCTGGCATTCGTCGATCGCCGCCTGGAGCTGTCGCCCCGGGTTGTCCGGCTCGCCAACGCCGGCGCCCTCGGGGTCGCAGTAGTGGCAGTGGCCGTCGGCGCGGTCGCGGTGAGCTCCGTCGACCTCGGCGCCAAGTGGCGCCACTTCAAGGCCGGCTACCCCGAGGAGAGCGGCGGCTCGCATTTCTCGATCGGCCTCGGCAGCAATCGCTACGACTTCTGGCGTGTGGCGGCCGGCGAGTTCCGCCACCATCCGCTGCAGGGCGTCGGCGCGGACAACTTCGCGGCCGACTACGTCCGGGAGCGTCGCAGCAGCGAAGAGCCGCTGTATCCGCACAGCCTCGCGCTCCGCGTCCCGGCGCAGACGGGCGTCGTCGGCACGCTGCTCTTCGCGGGCTTCCTCGTCGGCGCGGCGCTCGCGGTGACCCGCGGTACCGGCTTTTCGGACGGCGTCGCGCGGGCCGGAGTCGCCGCCGCGGCCTACTACGCCATCCACGGGTCCGGCGACTGGCTGTGGGAGTTCGCGGGGCTCGGCGCGCCGGCGTTCGCCTGGGTCGGCCTCGCTGCGTCGCGTCCGGCGGCGGCCTCGGAGCGGTCGCGCGTGTTTCGGGCGGCGGTCGTCGCCGGAGCCGCTGCCGTCGCGCTCTCGTTCGTCTTCCCGTGGCTTGCCGAGCTCGAGGCGCAGCGCGCACTGCACGTGTGGGCGCGCAACCCGCAGACCGCGTTCCGCGAGCTCGACCGCGCACGGACGCTCAACCCGCTCAGCACGCGGCCGGACCTGCTCGCCGGCGTCATCGCCAGCAGGAAGAACGACGTGCCTCGAATGGCGGCTGCCTTCGAAGCGGCGATCGAGCGCGACAGCCGCAACTGGTACGCGCACCTCGAGCTTGCGATGGCCTATGCGGCCCTGCACCAACGCAACAAAGCCCTTACACAGCTGGCCGTTTCGAAAAGGTTGAATCCGGGGGAGGAAGCGGTCGGCATCGTGCGGGGCCGTGTGACGGCGGGCCGACTCGTCGATCGGAACCAAATCGACAGGTTGTTCGTTGAACGGGTGCGGTCTCGAGTTGGACCGTGACACCCGAATGGGGGATTTTTGCGCAGAGTATGTATGCAGAAGCCAAAAAACTGCCGGAAATCGTTGACGGGCTCCGACCCCGTCACTACCCTCATGGCTAGGACCTATTGCGGCGGATCTAAGGGGAGGAAACCCAAATGAAACTGCGGTTTTTGGTGGTGGCTGTCTGCGCTCTGCTTGCGCTCGCTCCGACTGCGCTCGGTGCCGGCTCGGCGGGCCAGGGGTACGGCGGTAACGGTGGCGTGCAAAACGAGGTCAGTCAGGGTGCGGTCAATTCTGCGGCGTCCGGCGGCAGTCTTCCGTTCACCGGCACGGATCTTGCTCTGCTCGTCGCCGGCGGCGTGTCGCTTCTCGTCGTGGGCGCAGGCCTGCGGCGCGCAGCAAAGCGCCCGAGCTAGTTCGAGCTAGCACTCGAGACAACTGACTGCGGCGAAGGTGTCTACCCTCGAACGGACCACGAATGCGGCGCGGTTCGCGCATGCTCCGGCACGCGCGGCCGCCGCGCCTCGGCCATCCGCGCCGGGACGGCGGTGGCTGGCGCTTGCGCCGGTGGCCGACACTGTCGTCCTCGCGTTCGCGGTCGTGGTCGAGCGGCTCGGGGGGCGGGCCGTCGGCGCCGACAGCATGTCCGTGGCATGGGTGGTCGTCTTCCCGGCGATCACCATGGCCCTGCTGGCGGCCGGCGGCCTGTACCGCGACCGCCTGCGGCTGCAGCTTCTCGACGATCTGAGGACGATCGCCGGTGCAACGGCGATTGCATCGATGGCGACTATCGCGCTGCCCGTGCTCACGGGCGCGAGCACTGCCGGCCTTCCGGCGCAGGGCGTCCGGCTCTGGCTCTTCGCGACGGTCTACCTGACGGCGAGTCGCAGCGGGATGATCTCCTCGGTCGTCAGCTCGCGGCGGCACGAGGCCTCGGTGCCGACGTTGATCGTCGGTGCCGGCACCGTCGGCCGGCTGATCGCGAAGCGGCTCGCGGACCATCGTGAGATCGGCCTCGCCCCGATCGGTTTCCTCGACAAGGAGCCGATGGTCGCGGGCGACGACGAGCCGACGCTGCCGGTGCTCGGAGCGAGCTGGGATCTCGTCGACGTCATCGACCGCTACGGCGTCGGCCACGTCGTCTTCACCTTCTCGACCGCACCGCACGACGTGATGCTGCGCATGGTCGACGAGTGCAACCGCCGCGGCATCCGCGTCACGCTCGTCCCGCGCCTGTTCGAGCGGATCCCGCGCGACATGACCGTCGACTACCTCGGCGGCATCCCGCTGCTGTCAATCCATCCCTCGTCGCCGACGTCCTGGCGCTTTCGCGTCAAGTACGCGGTCGACCGCGTGATCGCGCTGCTCACGCTCGTCCTGATCGCGCCGCTGTTCGTCGCGCTGGCGATCGGCGTGCTGCTGTCCGTCGGGAGGCCCATCTTCTTCCGCCAGCGGCGCGTCGGTCGCGACGGGCGCGTCTTCGAGATGTTGAAGTTCCGGTCGATGCGGGGCGCGGCCGGCGCGACGCAGATCAACGGGGCGGCCGTCGACGTCGCGCCGGGCGGTGTCGAGGGCGAAGATCGGCGCACGCGTCTCGGGATGTTCCTCCGCCGCTCGTCGCTGGACGAGCTGCCGCAGCTGATCAACGTGCTGCGCGGCGACATGAGCATCGTCGGGCCGCGGCCCGAGCGCCCGGAGTTCGTCGAGCTCTTCGACCGGCAGGTCTACCGCTACAACGATCGCCACCGCGTGAAGTCGGGCATCACCGGTTGGGCCCAGATCAGCGGCTGGCGGGGCAAGACGTCGCTGGCGAGCCGCGTCGAGTGGGACAACTGGTACATCGAGAACTGGTCGCCGTGGCTCGATTTCAAGATCCTGCTGCGCACCTTCGGCGCCGTCACACGCGCCGGCTCGACGGTCGAATAGGAGCAGTCGCCTGGCTGGGCTGCGTGGGAATCGAGCCGCACGCTGGCTCGACAGATCGGCGACTCCGGCACTCTGGGCGTCCTCGCTCGTTCGCAAGCCGCGGTCGCGGCCGGCGGACGTCGGACGCGTCGGCGTGCTGAAGACCAACGCGATCGGAGACACGATCCTCCTCTCCGCGGTCGTCGGCGACCTGAGACGCGCGCTGCCCGGTGTGGATGTCGTCCTCTTCGTCGGTCCGGCGAACGCGGCGGCCGCCGAGCTGGTCGAGGGCGTCAAGGTCGTCAAGCTGCCGCTGACGCGGCCGGATCGCGCCGTGCGCGCAGTGCGGGACGAGAACGTGGACGTGATGCTCGACTTCGGCGCATGGCCGCGCTTGAACGCAGTGCTGGCAGCGACCTCGGGCGCCCGGTACACCGTCGGGTTCAAGACGAGGGGGCAGGGCAGGCACTACTGCTACGACCTGGCGGTCGAGCACTCCGCCGACCTCCACGAGCTCGACAACTACCGCGCGCTCGCGGAGGCGTTCGGCGTCGACGCCACGTCGCTCCCGAGCTTCACGCCTCCCGGCACAACGGAGTTGCCGGACCGGCCGTACGTCGTGTTCCACCTGTGGCCCGGCGGCTACCGCAGCGAGCTGAAGGAATGGCCGACGGCGTCGTGGCGGGAGCTCGCCGGACGGGTCGGCGAGAATGGGACGATGATCGTCCTCACTGGAGCGCCGGCCGACCGCGAACGGACCGAAACGGCTGCTGCAGCCATCGGCGCCGTCAACGCCGCCGGGGAGTACACGTTTCCGCAGCTCGTCGACGTTCTCGCCGGGAGCGAGTGCGTCGTCAGCGTCAACACGGGCGTCATGCACCTTGCAGCGGCGACGGGCGCGCCGACCGTCGGCCTCAACGGGCCGACGGCCGCGCACCGGTGGGGGCCGATCGGCGCCCGCGCAACGTCGGTGAGCTCGACGTACGCGGGCTGCGGCTACCTGAACCTCGGCTCCGAGTACCGCGGTCAACGGGAGGACTGTATGGAGGGGATCGCCGTCGACGCCGTCGTCGCGGCGATGGACGAGGTGAGTAGTCGTGGCTGATCACGCCGAGCTCCTCGGCCCCAGCCTCGCAGCCGCGGAGGCCGCCGCAGCTGAGCTGACGCGTGCTCTCGCCTGCGGAGGGAAGGTGCTGCTGTGCGGGAACGGCGGCAGCGCGGCCGACGCTCAGCACGTGGCCGGCGAGCTGGTCGGGCGCTTCAGGCGCGACCGCCGCGGCCTGGCGGCCCTCGCGCTCACGACCGACTCCTCCACGTTGACCGCGATCGCGAACGACATGGGATTCGAGCACGTGTTCGCGCGGCAGGTCGAGGCGCTGGGGCGTGCGGGCGACGTGCTGGTGGTCATCACGACGAGCGGCTCGTCGCCGAACATCCTCGCGGCGCTCGACGCGGCCCGGAGCCGCGGCATGCGCACCGTCGTGCTCACGGGCGCTCGTGGCGCAGGCCTCGACGCCGACGTCGTCGTCGCGGTCGCGGAAACGGACGTTCCCCGAATCCAGGAGCTTCACCTGCGCATCGAGCACGTCCTGTGCGAGCTCGTCGAGGACGCGCTCGCCGACGAGCCGCCCGCGGCGACGCCCTCGGTCGTCGACTGGTCGACGCTCCTCGACCTGCGCCGGCGCTGGCGACGCGAAGGTCGCCGCGTCGTCTGGACGAACGGCTGCTTCGATCTCCTGCACGCCGGGCATGTGCGCAGCCTCGAAGCCGCGCGCTCGCTCGGCGACGTGCTCGTGGTCGGCCTCAACTCGGACGAGTCCGTCCGCCGGCTGAAGGGCGCGGGCAGGCCAGTCGTGTCGGCCGCCGAACGAGCAGAGGTGCTGTCGGCCTTGCGCGCTGTCGATCACGTCGTCGTGTACGAGGAGGACACGCCCGCGGCAGCGCTGGAGCGGCTGCAGCCGGACGTTCACACCAAGGGCGCCGACTACGCGCCGCCGAACGGCAAGCCGCTCCCCGAGCGCGGGGTCGTCGAAGCGTACGGCGGTCGCATCGAGTTCCTGCCGTTCGTCGACGGCATATCGACGACGAACCTGGTCGACCGCCTCGCGCGCACGACGTGAACCGCGCGCTCTTCATGGACCGTGACGGCACCGTCATGGTCGATGTCGGCTATCCGCGACGGCCCGACGACGTCGAGCTCCTGCCGGATGCGCCGCCGACGCTTGCGCGGCTGCACGAGCTCGGCTTCAAGCTCGTCGTCGTGAGCAACCAGTCCGGTGTCGGCCGCGGCCTCGTCACCGCCGACGAGGCGGAGGCGGTTCACGCACGCTTCGTGGAAGCGCTTCGGGCGAGCGGGGTCGAGCTCGACGGCGCGTACTACTGCCCGCACTCCCCCGACGAGGGCTGCAGCTGCCGGAAGCCGTCCCCCGAGCTGCTCGAGCGCGCCGCGCGCGAGCTGGGCCTCGACCTGCCGCAGTCGTTCATGGTCGGCGACCGCGATTCGGACCTGGAGGCGGGGCGCCGCGCAGGTTGCCGCACGATCCCGTTCCGCTCGTGGGCCGACGTCTACGAGCAGGTCACGGCAGCGTGAACGACGTCCTCGGCCGGTTCGGCGCGACGCGGATCGCCGTGGTCGGGGATCTGATGCTCGACGAATACATCTGGGGCGACGTCCATCGAATCTCTCCGGAGGCGCCTGTGCCGGTCGTGCGCGTGCGCCGGCGCACGCACATCCCGGGTGGGGCCGCGAACGCCGCCGCGGGCATCGTCGCGCTCGGCGGCACGGCGCAGCTCGTGGGGGTCGTCGGCGACGACGAAGCGGGCCGCACGCTGCTCGCGTCGCTCGACGAGCGCGGCATCGGCCGCGACGGGATCGTCGCCTCCAACGGCCGCGCGACCACGACGAAGACGCGCGTGATCGCGCAGAACCAGCAGGTCGTGCGGACGGACGTCGAGGAGCTCGAGCCGCCGGATTCCGGCGTCGACGCGGAGCTCGCCGACGCAGTCGTGAAGGCTGCCGACGGCGCCTCCGCGCTGGTCGTCTCGGACTACGGCAAGGGAGCCGTCTCGACCCGAGTCGCCGAGGCTGCAATCTCCTCCTCGGACGGTCCCGTGATCGTCGATCCGAAGGGAGGCGACTACTCGAAGTACCGCGGCGCGACAGTGATCACGCCGAACGTCCACGAGCTCGAGCTGGCGACGCGCGTGCAGATCACCCGCGACGACACGCTCGCCGAGGCGGCCGGGCTGCTTCGTGCGCAGCTCGACGGCACTGCCGTGCTCGTGACCCGCGGCGCCGACGGCATGTCGCTCTTCGGCGATGCGAACCGCCTCGACATTCCGGCGGTTGCCCACTCCGTGTACGACGTGACCGGAGCGGGGGACACGGTCGTCGCCGTGCTCGCCACCGCGCTCGGAGCCGGCGCGGAGCTCGGAGACGCGGCTCGGCTTGCCAACCGGGCTGCGGGCGTCGTCGTCGGGAAGGTCGGAACCGCGACGGTCGAGCTCTCCGAGCTCGCCTAACCCCGGTCGGGCTTCGCCAGATAGCCGCGGGTGAAGGCGGCCAGCTCGCGGGCGCGCTCGCGATTCCGCGTAGCTGCTGCGATGCCGGCACGCACCGCCGTCCCTGCGGCCATCACGCCCAACGTCGTCAGCGCCGCCGCCGCGGGGCGATGCGCACGGATCATGTCGGCCTCGGCGGCGGCGACTCGCGCCGCCCGGTCGGGTGAGCTCCAGCGCCGGCCGGCGCTCGCGCCGCCGAGGTGCACGAACGTCGCCGTAGGCTCGAACCAGATCGGCCACGACCGCTCTCGCGCGCGCCAGAACAGGTCGAGATCCTCGGCGTACATGAACCGTCGCTCGTCGAACCCGCCCAGGTCGGCCCAGGCATCGGCGCGGACGAGCACGACGGCGCCGATGGCGGCGTCGACCGACCGCGCAGTCGCGTGATCCCAGTGGGTGCTCCAGCGGGGGCTCGGGACGAGCCGGCTCGCTCCCGAGGCGCGCACGAGCTCGACCGCGACGGTCGTCCGCGGGACGACGTTGCCCTGAAGCGTCAGGTCCTCGTTCAAGAGACGTGGGACGACCAGCGCCGCGCTCGCGGCCCGCTCGACCATGCGTCCGACGCTGCCGCGGTCGTGGACGAACGCATCGCTGTTGACGAACAGGTACCCGTCGCCCGGAAGGCACGCGGCGCCCTCGTTGTTCGCGCGTGCAAAGCCGACGTTCCGCTCCAGCGGGAGCACGACGCAGTCGGGCAGTGCCGTCGCGAGCCTCTCGGCGCTGCCGTCCCCGGAGCCGTTGTCGACGACGACGACACGCTCCGCCGGCACGCCGTCGCCGATCAAGGCGAGTGCCGACCGCTCGGCCAGCTCGGCGGTGCGCCAGTTCAGGACGACCGCGTTCAGCTTCACGGCCGCGCGCCGTCCCAGAGCCGGCGTGGGGCCGAGTCCGTCAGTTGCGCCGTCGAGTCGTCGCCGATGCGCTCGGCGAGTGTCGCGAGGACGCGCCGCAGGCGTTGGCGCCCCGGTCGGTGGGCGTCGCTCGCGACGATGTCGGCGCGGCCGGATGCGACGAACGACCAGGCTGCGCGGCCCACCGTCCCGCCCCAGGCGCCGGCGAGGCTCGTGGCGACGACCTGGACGATGCCGCCGCGTGCCCGCGCAGCCGCGAGCGCGCTCGCGTCGCGCTGGATCGCGCGGCAGCGCTCCGGGTGCGCGAACACCGGAACGAGGCTCAGCTCGTCCAGCCGGTCGGCGCAGAGCCCCAGGAACGTCGCGGGAGTGGCGGGCTCGAGCTCGACGAGGAGAAACCGGCGCGCGATCGCGCGGCGCCGGAGCTCGTCCGCTTCCTGCTCGACGGCGGCATTCGGCCCGAGCTCGGCTGCCAGGGCGAGCTCGAGATCGATGCCGGCCGGCTTCAGCGCCTCGCGGAGCCGCTCGAGCTGGTGCTCCGCGGCGGCGAAGCCCGTCGGAAAGCGGCGGTTCAGATGCGGTGTGCAGACGACGGCGGTGACGCCGGCGTCGCGGAGCTCGCGTGCCAGCTCGACCGACTCCGCGAGATCGCGAGGGCCGTCGTCGAGCTCCGGCAGGAGATGGCAGTGGGTGTCGATCACGCGCGTGCGAGCTCGTAGATCCGTTCATGGTCGGCGAGCCAGCGCTCGCGGTCGGCCGTCGGGCGCGGAGGGTCGACCGGTGCCCGCGCTCTGAGCCGAGCGACTGCGGCGACCAGCGCATCGGGTTCGGGCTCGAACGCCTCGACGCTGCCGAAGAGCTCCGGCGTCTCCGCCAGGCCCCCTCGTCTGCTCGCGAGCACCGGCCGTCCGGCTGCGAGCCACTCGAGCAGCGTGTAGGGCGGGCCGCCTGGCTCGAGCCACCGTGACGGCACGACGCCCGCGTCGCAGGCCTCGAGGAAGCGGCGCTTCTCCTCGCCGTGAACGACGCCGACGTACTCCACCGCCGCTTGCTGCACGTCGGCGCGGAGACTGCCGTCCCCGGCCACGCGGATGCTGACGCCTTCGGCCTGCAGTGCCGGCGCCGCCTCGAGCAAGACGCCGACGCCTTTCTCGCGTTCGAGTCGGCCGATGTAGCCGAGCGTCCGTGGCGGCCACTGGGGCGCGGTCGTCGCCTCCGGCTCGAGCGGATGACGCACGACGTGGGGGGCGGCATTCGCGAGGAGCGTCCGGTGGGCGCCGACGATGTGCGACGAGACGCCGATCAGCTGCGACACGAATCGTCCGTGTCGCAGCAGCCGGCGCGTGCGGAGGGAGCAATACGCGCCTCGCCGGCACGCCGATCCGTCTCGGCGCGTCAGGGTCGTGCGCGCGCAGAGGAGGTAATAGTCGTGCAACGTGTGCACCACCGGAACGTTCGCGCGTGCGGCGACCTGCCAGACGGCCGTCGTGATCCCCGGCAGCGTTCCCGTGTGCACGACGTCGGGCGCGCTCTGCGCCACGGCGCGAACGAGCTCCTGCCGCGGGTCTGCGCGCAGATCGGCGACGCGGTTCGCCACGCGCCTCGTGAGGCTGTCGCGCCAGTCGCTGCCGTGCAGCACGGTCGTCGGCACGTCGACGGTCTCGGCGCGCGGGGGCGCGGCCGCCAGCAGGTGGACGTCGTGGCCGCGCTCGCGGAGCCCGGCCGCGAGATCCGCGGTGTACCGCTCGGCGCCGCCGGCGGAGACGTCGGCGCCGTTGGCGTTGACGAGCAGGATCCTCACGACACGCTGCGGAAGACGTCGCAGAGCTGACGCGCCGTTCGCTCCCACGAGTACCGACTGACGGTTTCGCGGCCGCGGACGCGGAGGTCGGCACGCACGCGTTCGTCCGCCGTCACGTCGCGTACAGCCGTGACCCACGCTGTCTCGTCGTCGAGCGGCAGGAGAAGCGCGCCGTCTCCCGAGACCTCGCGTACCGCGGGGATGTCGCTCGCAAGCACCGGGCAGTCGCGCGCCATCGCCTCGAGCGGCGTGAAGCCGAACCCTTCGTAACGCGACGGCAGGACCGTTGCGACGGCCGACCCGTACAGCCGCTCCAGCTCCGCGTCCGTCGGGGCTGTGACGAGCCTCACCTCGGCTTGCGACGCCGCGACATGCTCCTCGAGCTGCGCATAGCCGTCGCCGGGCCGGCCGGCGAGGACGAGCGGCACCTCTGCCCGCGCGACGACGTCGACGAGGAACTGCAGGTTCTTGTGGCGCGAGAGGTCGCCGACGTACAGGAGGAAGTCGCCGTCTGCTCGAGGGAGGCGCCCGTCCGGCTCGAGCCCGGGCCCGGAGTGCACGACCGTGACTCGGGCGCTGTCCGCCGACCAGCGCGCGACGGCCTCGTCGCGCGAAAAGGCGGAGACCGCGACGATCGCAGTCGCGTGCCGCAGCGCCCACGGCTGCACGAACCGCTTGTAGCCGAAGCGGAGCCGCCGCCGGCCTGAAGTGCCCGACGCGTCGTGCAGCGTCGTCACGAAGGCGCGCCGCGGCGCCAGGAGGGGCCCGCTCAGGTCGAAGAAGTGGAGCAGGTCGGCGTTGGCGGACCGGGCAGCGAGCTGCTCGGCAAGGAGACGCCGTGGGCCGGCGGTCGGATTGCCGAGCGTCGCGCCGACGATCGTCGTCTCCAGCCGGACCGGGCCGACGGCGTCGAGCGCCGCCCGCGTCGCCACCAGCCGCAGCGCGAGGTCGGAGAACTCGCCGGCGACTGCGTCGAGCGCACGGACGACGGAGGCGGTGTAGCGCGGCACCCCTGAGCGCCCGGCCGCGAGCAGGCCGATCAGCGCAACGCGTCGCGGGCGGCTCAACTGCTCGCCGCGGCGGCAGGCGGACGTTCGGCTCCGGCTGCCAGAGCGACGCCGAGGAGCAGCATCCCGAGGAACGCCGACGGAAAACCCGTGAAGGACGCACGTGTCAGGGCGTCGATAAGCATCACCGTCAGGAGCCCGAGCGCGACCCACCCGGCTTGGTCCCCTCGACGCGCTGATCGTGCCGCGAGCGTCCCCGCGCGGCCGAGGAGCGCCAGCAGCACGAGCAGGCCGACGACCCCGACGTCGGCAACCGTGGCGAAATAGCCGGAGTCGACGGCCCGCGTGCGGTTCTCCTTCGCCTGCGCCACCGTCTCCGAGATCGAGTAACGGGCGCGGCTGGCGGCCGTGCCGACCGCTCCGACGCCCTGCCCGAGGAACCATTGCGCCGGCGTGCCGAGCGCTGCCTTCCAGGCACTCGTGCGGCCGTTCAGGGTCAGCGTCGCCGACGGAGTTCGGTACGTCCGCGCTTCCGTTCCCTGCGCGTGGACGACGACGACGACCGCCGTCGCCACGACCGCGAGCAGCAGCGCCACCGACGTCGCGATCCGGCGTTGCCTGGCGAGATAGAGCGCGAGCAGCGCGACGGCGATGAGCGCCGCAGTCCGGACGTACGACACGGCGATGCCGAGGAGCAGCAGGCCGCCGATCGCGAGCGCGAACGCGTCGCGCTTCCGCGTGAGGATCAGCGCCGCGACTCCCAGCAGGACGAACGCCGCGTAGGCGAAAGGATCGTCGAGCGTCCCGAAGCTGCGGAAGTGCCCGCTGATGGTGCGGACCTGCAGATCGTACGAGTAGCCGTAGCCGACGAGCCGCGCCGGGCCGAGCGCCTGCTGGAGCAACCCGGTGAACGCGACGCCCGCGGCGGTGAGGATGAGCGATGTCAGCCCCCAGCGAAGCGTGCGGCGCGGATGCTCGAGGCCGAGGCCGGCGAGGAGCAGGAGCAGCGGCTCGCAGGCGAGGCGTACTCCCTGTGCCCACGCGAGGTTGTGTCCGCCGCCGACGTTGATCACGTAGATCGCGATCAGGAGCGCGGCCGCCGCGACGAGCGGGAGATCGATCGGCCGCGTCGCGCCGAGGCGGTGTCGGAAGGCAAGCAGGGGAACGCCCGCGACGATCGCAGCGAGCGCGATGACGTCTTTCGTCGGCCCGAGCCACGGCGCGACGAGCACTTTCGTCGCCGGGAGGAACGCGAAGACCGGAATGGCCACGGCGACGGCGACGTGCGGGACGACGAGGAAGGCGTAGACGAACGCCGCGAAGACGCCGACTGCGAGGATGAAGCCGAGGCTGAGCGTCCCCCCGTGGCGCGACGCCTCGTAGACGAACGCGAACGTGAGCAGGACGCCGACGAGTGGGGTGACGACGTCGGCGTCGCGGAGCGACGCGGCGACCGCTTTCAGCTCAGCGGCTCCCGTAGTACGAGTACTGATCCTCACCGGACGCGTCGGTGAGCACCACGCCTGCGATGTCGGCGCTCCAGCGCCGCGCCTGCCGGTTGAGCGAGCGGAGGCTGCGGTGGGTGACGCGGCCGTTGCGGACGACGACGAGGACGGAGTCGATGAGATCCGCGAGCTCTGCCATCTCGACGGTCAACAGCGCCGGCGGCGTGTCGACGACGACGATGTCCGCGCGCGTGCGCAGATCCTCGAGCAACTGCGGCAGCTGCCGGGTCTTGAGATCCGCTTGCGACCGGAGCGAGCCTCCGGCCGGCAGGAGCCACAGCTGCCCGCCCGCACCGTCGCTCGCAGCGCCGCGGAGCGGCCCGTGCCCGTTCGCGGTCGCCTGCGCGACCGGTGTCACCTCGGGCCGCCGCCCCTCGAGCACGACCTGCCAGGCGACGTCGGCGGGCGCGGCTTTGCCGGCGAGGACCTGCAGCGTCCCGCGTGCATCCTTCGGCAGGTCGAAGACCTTCGCGAGCGTCGGCTTGCGGAAGTCGAAGTCGGCCAGGATGACGCGGTTCCCTCTGCGGGCGAACGCGACGGCCAGGTTGGCGGCTGTGGTGGTCTTTCCTTCGGACGAGACCGCACTGGTCACCGCGAGCACGTGCGGGGCTCCCGCCTGGATCCCTTGCGCGAGTGTTGCCGCGAGCAGCGCGTAAGTGTCGCCGTACGCCGCTTCGTGGCGGCCGTAGGTGACCATCCGAGTTCGGCGGGGCAGCGAGCGCACGCTTGCGAGCACCGGCGCCCCGAGGATGTCCTCGACGTCGTTCTCGTTGCGCACCCGCGTGTCGATCGCCTCGCGCGCAGCCACCAGGAGCAGGGCGATCAGGAGCCCGATCGACCCGCCGAGGATCGCGTCGCGGATCGGCGTCGGACGTGTCTTGCTCGCGGAGCTCGCTTCGTCGACGACGGTCGCGTCCGTATTGAGGGTCTGCATCAGCTCGAGCGTGTCGAGCTGCTTGCGGAGGTCGGCTGCGTTCGCAGGCGGGCGCCCGGCGCTGAGCTTGCCGCGCAGGTCCGCGATCGCCGTCCGGATCGCCCGGCCCAGCACGTCCGCGCGCCAGCCGATATACGCGTGCGCGACGGCGTTGGCGGTGCCGACGGCCTTCGCGGGCTTGTCGCTCGTCGCGGTGAAGGTGAGGATGTCGTTTCCGCCGGCGGACACGCTCGTGGCGTCGTGGAGCTCGCCGGCGGTGCCGTAGGCGCGGTTCGTCTCCTGCGCCGCTCGGACGTAGAGCTCCGGCGAGCCGGCGAGTGCCTCCGCGGTCTGCTCGACACGCGTCGGATCGACGAACGACGGCTGCGTCCCCGTCAGCGCCTCAGCGAGGTTCTGGTTCGAGATCAGGACACGCGAGCTCGCCTCGTAGCGGGGGCCCTGCAGTTGCCGGAGGGTGACGAGCGCGACGGCGCCGAGGACGACGAGTGCGACGATGAGCAGCGCCGACCGCCTGAGGGCAGCTTTGAAGGCTTCGGCTCCAGAAGTCATCTCGCGCGCAGGTAGTGGTCAACGGCCGAGGAATCGGCCACGTCCAGTATCGGCTCAGTGTAGTGGCTACTCAAACGATCGCCGGCCCGCGGATCCCCCGAGAGAGGGAGTCCCCTCACTCAAGCGGTCGGGCCGGACGTCGATGCAGCTAGGGCCCCGTCGACCCCTGATCCAGGGAGGCCCAGCTTGCGTCGCCGTGTCATCGCAACCTGCCGCAGCCTTGCGCTCGTCGTCGCCGTCGCGGCGCTCTGCGCGCCGCTCGCGGCCGCTGCCTCCGGGCCGCGCTCGACCGGTTGGGTGGCGGTGAAGCCGCAACAGCAGCGGGCTCTGTCGCGTGCGACTGCCCGTCAGCTGGACGCACGGCGCCTTGCCCAGGCGACCCATCCCGCGGGCCAGAAGGCGCCCGCCGGTTACGACGGCGCCGGCTTCGCGCTCGGCGGCGCCTTCCAGAACGAGTCCGAGACGGATCGCGGCCACGATCTCGACCTGCTGTCGAGCGCGGGCGCGTCGTGGACCCGCATGGACGTCAACTGGTCGATGATCCAAGCGCAGGGGCCGTCGTCCTACGACTGGGCACCGTTCGACCGGGTTGCGAGCGCGGCGCGTTCGCGGGGCTTTCGCATCCTCGCGACGATCCTGTACACGCCGGGGTGGGCGCGCCCGGCAGGCGGCACCGCGACGACGCCGCCCGCGCACCTCGACGACTACGTGGCCTTCGCGCGGCAGACGGCACGGCACTACGCGTCGTTCGGGATCCACGCGTACGAGATCTGGAACGAGCCGAACATCACGGCGTTCTGGCAGCCGCGCCCCGATGTCGCTGTGTACACGGCGATGCTGCGCGGCGCATCCGCCGCGATCAAGAGCGTCGATCCGCAGGCCGTGATCGTGACCGGCGGGACGTCGCCGGCGCCCGACAGCGGCGGCAACATCTCGCCCGTTTCGTTCCTGCGCGGGATCTACGCGAACGGCGGCAGGTCAGCGTTCGACGCCGTCGCTCACCATCCGTACTGCTGGCCCGCGCTGCCGGGCGACGCGCAGGCGTGGAGCGCCTGGTACCAGATGTACGGAACCTCGCCGAGCCTGCGCAGCGTGATGACCGACAACGGCGACGCAGGCAAGCAGATCTGGGCAACAGAGTTCGGCGCCCCGACGAATGGCCCGGCGGGCAGCTTCGTCTCCGAGCAGACGCAGGCGACGATGGTCACCCGCGCCTTCGGGCTCTTCCGCTCGTACAAGTGGGCCGGTCCGCTCTTCTGGTACTCCGGCCGCGACCTCGGCACCGCGACGACGACGCGGGAGAATTTCTTCGGCGTCGTTCGCAACGACTTCTCGGCGAAGCCGGCATTCGCCGCCTATCGAGCGGCGACGGCCGGCTAGGCAGGCTCCGCCGCTGCCCGGCGCGCGGCGAGCGCAGCCCGGACCTCGCTCTTGACCTCCGGCGCCCGCCAGAGGACGGCCGGAACGTAGACGGCCGCGCCGACGACGATCTCGACGGCGAGACGCGCTCCGACGGGGACGTCGGTGCGGAGCAGGAGCTCGCGCGCGAGCAGCAACAGCGCGAACATGATGCCGCCGGCCTCGAGCACGCCGCGAATGGTCGCCAGCCAGCGCCACGGCGTGATCCCGACGGCGCGCGTCGTCAGGATCAGGTACGCAGGCTCGAGGACGAGGCTGACCAGCACGTACGCCGTCGCAACGCCTTCGATGCCCCATGGCAGGCCGGCCGCGAACGCTCCGACCGTGGCGACGGACGCGACTGCGGTGTAGCGCACGAGCACTCGCGTTCGTGCGGTCGACTGGAGGATCCCGTAGTTGAGGGCCTGCAGTGCCTGCACGAGCCCGATCGGGGCGAGGATTCGCAGCACGGGCACGGCGGCATGCCACCGCGGCCCGAAGACGACGCGCACGAAGTCGGGAGCGACCACGATGACGCCGAGCATCGCCGGGGTGACGATGACCGCGACCATTCGTACGGCACGCAGCCACGCGCCCGCGATGCGCTCGGGCTCGCGCATCCGCGAGAACGCCGGATAGAAGACCTGCGTGATCGGCCCGGCGACGCGCGTGACGGGCGTGATCATCAGGTTGAACGCCAGCGAGTACGCGCCCAGCGCCGCAGCGCCGAGATAGCGCCCGACGAGTAGGTTGTCGACGTTGCGGGCGAGCCAGGTGAAGACGCGCGAGCCGAGGACGTGACTGCTGAAGCCGGACATCTCGCGGAAGCTGGCGCGCGTGGCGTGGAACCTCGGGCGCCAGCTCGACGAGCGCCACAGCAATGCTGTCGAGACGAGCGTGATCGTGAGGTGCTGGGCGACGATCGCCCACGGGCCGAAGCCTGCGACTGCCAGCGCGATGCCGGCCGCGCAGCTGGCCGTCGTCGCCGCGATCGTCCGCAGCTCCAGGCTGCGGAACTTCAGCTCGCGCGTCAGCAGCGCTCCCTGCACGATCCCGGGAGCGGTGAAGAGGTAGGCGAAGGAGAGGGCGGCGAAGATCGGCTGGACCCGCGGCTCGCCGTAGAAGTCGGCGATCGGCCACGAGAGGCCGATGCCGGCCAGCGTCAGGCCGACGCCGAGCGCCATGGTCGCCCAGAACGCGGTCGACTTGTCGTCCTCCGTCAGCGTCGGCCGCTGCACGATCGCGGCCGCCACCCCTGCGTCCGCGAGGAGCAGCGCGAGGTTGACGAAGACGACGCCCATCGCCGCGAGCCCGACCTCTCGCGGCGTCAGGAAGCGGGCGATGATGATCGACGTGACGAGCCCGACGGCCTGGATCGAGACTTGCGACGCCATCATCCAGCCGACGCCGCGGACGACGAGGCCTCGAAGTTCGCGTCGTGGCGGTCCCGTGCCTGTCAGGTCCTCGCCGGTCCGCACCGAATAAGAATCTAGAGATGGATTCGGCGCGCCCCGATCAGCTGCGACTGCTCGTCGTCGTTCCGTTCACACCCCGAGTCGACGCGCAGCACGGCGGCCGCGTGATCGCGCAGTTCCTGATGGCCGCGTCCGAGAGCCATCGGATCGGCCTCGTCTATCTGCGCCGCAACGGCGGCCAGTCGATCGACCCAGCGCTTGCGGAGCGCTGCGAGCTCGTGGAGGAGGTCGAAGCGCGGTCACTCCTGTCCGGTGAGCGTCCGTGGCAGCGCCGGCTTCAGGTTCTCGTGTCGCCGCTGACCGGAATGCCCTCGCCGATCCGCGCGTCGTACGACGGCCGGCTCTGCGAAGCGCTCGTCCGAGTTGCGCGCGCGTGGCGGCCCGATGTCATCCAGCTCGAGCACGATGCGCTCGCTCAGTGCGCGAAGGTCGTTCGGCCGCTCGCGCGGGCGACGATCCTCGTCTGTCACGAGCCGGGCCTCGACGCCGCGCGCGAGCTCGCGCGCACCGCCGAAGGCCGGCGCCGCTGGGCATACCGGCTCGATGCGTGGGTCTGGGGCCGTTACTGGGAGAGGCATCTACCGGATGTGGATGCGGTCGTCGTCTTCACCGACGAGGACCGCCGCGCGCTCACTGCCGCCGCGGGCGGTGTCCGCGTCGTGACGATCCCGCTCGGGATCGACCTGCCCGGCGAGCCACTCGATCCGCACGGCTCGGACGCGACGATTGCGTACGTCGGCGGGTACCAGCACCTGCCGAACGCCGACGCCGCGGTGCGGTTGATGCGTTCGATCGCACCTCGGATCCGCCAACGGGTGCCGTCGCTGCGCGTCTCCGTCGTCGGAGCGGCGCCCACCGACGAGATGCGCTCGGCCGCCTCCCCGCAGGACGACATCACGGGTGCCGTTCCGACCGTCGCGCCGTACGTCAACGAGGCTGCGGTGGTCGTCCTGCCGATCAGGCTCGGCGGCGGGATGCGCGTGAAGCTGCTCGAGGCCCTCGCGGCCGGCAAGGCCGTCGTCGCGTCGCCGCGGGCTGCCGCGGGCGTTGGCGCGACGCCGGGCGTCCAGCTGGAGCTCGCCGAAACGGACGACGAGTTCGCGGACGCCGTCGTCACGCTCCTCGGCGATGACGACCGCAGGGTCGCGCTTGCGCGTAACGCACGCGCATGGGCAGTGGAGAATCTCGGCTGGAACAGCCGGGTGCGGAGCTACGACGACCTCTATCGCTCGTTGCTGACAGCCGACGCGTGAGCGCCGAGCGCGCACTCGCACTGCTCCATCCAGACGGCCACGCCGCCGAGGGGCGCGACGCCCTCCTCGCTGTCGACCCGGCCGGCTTGCGCGGCGGGCTCCCTGACGACGCAATCGTCGCCGCGCCGCCGCGTGCCCGCGAGGCGCGCGCGCTCCTGCGGCAACAGGGGTTTCGACCGGTGCTCCGGCTGGCGCACGCGCCGGATGTCGAGAGAAGCCGGTACGTGTTTCCGTTGCGCGGCCCGGAGGCAACGTTCGCGCTGCAGCTGGTTCCGCTCACGGCGAAGAAACGCGCGGGGGCGAAGCTGCTCGCGGGGGTGGGGGCGTTTCCCTCGACGACGGACGTCTTCCGGCGTCCTGGCGCGCGCCCGTTGCTGAGCTGGCTCGCGGCGCTCCGGCAACGGCGCGACACGTGTTCCGCGGTGATCGTGCAGAGCTGGCGCGGTGAAGGAGACGCGGTTGTGTTCCGCTTCGCGGCGGCGGCTACGCCGGATCTCGTCGTCAAGATCGGCCCGCAGGCGCCAGCGGAGGCTGCCGGGCTTCGGAACGTCGCGCCGTCCGCAGGCGCCGCGGGGGCGGACGTGCCCGTCGCCGTCGCCGACGGCCTTCTCGGCGACGCTCCGATGGTTGCGCAGACATTCGTCGAGGGTCGGTCGGCCTTCGAGCGCGTCAGGGGATCGGTCGGCCGGGCGGAGTCGGTGCTGCGCGGCGTGGCCGGATGGCTCGAGCGGTGGAACGCTGCAACCGCCTCGCCTCGTCCCTTCGGCGCGGACGACGCCGCCCGGCTGATTCGCACAGCGGCCGAGCTCGGCGGCGATGTCGAGGCCGAGACGCGTCGCGTTACCGCCGGCTGCCTCGGCTCGGCGATCCCGCTGGTCGCCGCGCACAACGACCTCACGGCCGTGAACGTGCTCGTCGGCGGGCCCCACGGGCCGGCTGTCGTCGACTGGGGCGCTGCGCGAAGCGAGTGCCTGCCCCTCGCCGATCTTGCGTACGCGGCGGCGGATCTTTCGGCCGCCGTCGACGGCTACCACGACCGGCTCGCGTCTTTCGAGCGCGGATCGCTCGACGACGTCTGCTCCGAGTTGCTCGGGCGGGCTACGCGCAGGCTGGGCCTCGAGGACAAGGTCGTCGACCTCTGCCTCCATGCGTGCTGGCTCCACCACGCGGCGAACGAGCGTGAGGCAGGGCCCTTTCGCGAACTTCTGCGCCGCTCGATGACGCATTGATCGAGCTCAGCGTCGTCATTCCGACCTTCAACCGCGCGGGCTATCTCGCGCGGTGCCTCGATGCGCTCGCGGCGCAGTCGGCTCCGGCGGGATCGTTCGAAGTCGTCGTCGTGGACGACGGCTCGACCGACGGAACGCCCGCGCTGCTGCATCGTTACGCAGCTCCCTTTGCACTGCGCGTCGAACGGCAGGAGAATCGCGGCCAGGCAACAGCGAGAAACCGAGGCATCGAACTCGCGGCCGCGCCCGTCTGTCTGTTCGTCGACGACGACATTGTCGCCGACCCTGACCTCGTCCGTGAGCACGTTCGCGCTCAGCGCGACGGCGTCGGGGCAATCGCACTCGGGGCGCTGCGCCTTCGGCTCGAATCGAGCGGCGGGCTCGCGCGGTACTTCGCGACGTGGTGGGCGGAGCACTACGCGCGGCTCGACAACGGCACGAAGACTCCCGACTTCTGGGACTGCTACAGCGGCAACCTTTCGGTTCCGACCCGGGCTCTGCGCGATGTCGGCGGCTTCGACGAGAGCCTCGGGCGCAGCGAGGACGTCGAGTTGGCGTATCGCCTGGTGTCGCAAGGGCTCGGCATCACGTATCTGCCGACGGCCGTCGGCGAGCAGCGCTACACGAAGGGCTTCCGTGGGCTCGTCGCGGATTTCGACCGCGCCGGCATGGCTGCGGCCGCTCTGTACGCACGCCATCCCGAGCTTGCCTCATACGCTCCGCTCGGCGACTTCACGCAAGGCGGCAGTCGTGCTCTGGTTGCCAGGCGGACATTGCTTGCGCTTCGCGCTCCGGTGTGGCCTCTCGGGGCCGTCGACCCTCTGTTGCGTGGCAAGTCGGTCCGCCTGTACCGCTTCATCCAGCTCTACTGCTTCTGGCGCAGCCTGCGCCGGGAGCTGGGCGATGGCGACGCCTGGCGGCGGCTCACGCGCGCGCCGACGATCCTGATGTACCACGCCGTCGCGCAAGCCGGTGAGCGTCCGAGCCGCTTCGTCATCCGCGCGCGGACACTTCGGCGACAGCTCGAGTGGCTGCGGCTGCGGCGCCGGCCCGTGATCAGCCTCGACGAGTACGTCGCGTTCCGCGAGCGGAGCGAGCTGCCGCCGCCGAACGCCGTCATCCTGACGTTCGACGACGGCTACGCCGACAACGCGGAGGTCGCGTTGCCCCTGTTGCAGGAGCACGGCGCCACCGCGACCATGTACGTCATCACCGCCGCGGTCGGGAGCAGCAATACCTGGGACGCGGGGCCCTTGGCCGGCCGGAAGGTGATGTCCTGGGAGCAGATTCGCGGGCTCGCGCGCAGCGGTCTCGGGATCGGCGCGCACACCGTTACGCATCCGCGGTTGAACGAGCTCGGTCCGGCAGAGGCCGAGCGCGAGATCGCCGCGTCGCGCGACGTGCTGGAACGAGAGCTCGGCGCTCCGATCGTTCACTTCGCGTACCCGTATGGACGTACCTCTCCGGCAATCGAGGAGCTCGTGGGGCGGTTAGGATTTCGCAGCGCCGTGGGCATCCAGCCGGGGACGAACGGGTCGGCCGTCTCCGCGCTGGACCTGCGCCGGTACGAGGTGCACGGCACGGCGTCGCTGCTCCGGTTCGTGGTCGACCTGTGGCTGGGGCGACCCTTGTTGCGACCGCGGAACCGCTCGTGACGATCTCCGTCGTCGTCGTGACGCTTGGGCAGTCGTCGGTGTTCGGGCGCTGCCTCGCAGCGCTCGCAGCCGGGGTGCGGAAGCCGGACGAGCTCGTCGTCGTCGACCAGAGCGGCGATCGCCTCGCGGAGGTCCTCGCGCGCTCGGCGGGAACGCCGCTTCGGCGCGTTCGCGCGTCCGGACTGGGTATCTCGCGCGCGCGTAACTTGGGTGCGGAAGCGGCGACCGGCGACACGCTCGCATTCACCGACGACGATTGCGTGCCGGACGAGTCGTGGCTCGCCGCCCTGGCAGATGCCGAGGCCGACGCTGCCACGGGGCGGATCCTGCCGCTCGACGACGACCGTGAGGGGCTCGTCGCGGTGTCGTCGCGCACGAGTCGCGAGCACCGGCAGTTCCACGGCACCGGCGACAGCGTCCCCTGGGAGGCCGGCAGCGGCGGGAACCTGCTCGTGCGGCGCGAGTTGTTCGAGCGCCTCGGCGGGTTCGACCCGCGGTTCGGCCCGGGAGCGGAGTATCGGGCCGCCGAGGACGTCGAGTTCCTGGAGCGCATCCTCGCGTCGGGCGCGACGATCGTCTACACGCCCGAGGCGGTGGTCTATCACGAGCGCAAGCAGCGCTCGGAGCGGCTGAAGCGGCGCGTGCCGTACGGATTCGGGATGGGCGCGGCCGTCGCCGCGTCCGGCGGCGCCAGGCGGCGGTTTCTCGCCTCCCGCTACCTACGGATGCAGCTTCGCGCGGCCGGCGCGGGCGTGAAGCGTCTCTCGCCCGTCCGCGTCGCCGAGCCGCTGCTGGCCGCGGCCGGCTTCGCCGCCGGAATGGCGCTCTACAGGCAACCGCAGCTCGTGCCGAAAGACACGGTTAGAAGTCCGTAAAGCCCCGGGACATAGCCGCCGCCGGCTGGGCTACGATGACCCTCCCGGCTAGGAAGGAAGGACGCTTTTGTTCGAACGCTTCACAGAACGGGCCCGGCAAGTCGTCGTTCTGGCGCAGGACGAGGCACGGGCGCTGAAGCACAACTACATCGGCACGGAGCACATCCTGCTCGGACTGTTGCGGGAAGAGGAAGGTCTTGCTGCCCGCGTTCTCGAGTCGCTCGACATCACCGTCGAAGAGGTGCGCGCACAGGTCGCACGCATCGTCGGTCAGGGCGACGAGGTCACGACGGGGCAGATCCCGTTCACGCCGCGCGCGAAGAAGGTGTTGGAGCTCGCGCTGCGCGAAGCGCTCAGCCTCGGTCACAACTACATCGGCACCGAGCACATCCTGCTCGGGCTCGTGCGCGAGAACGAAGGCGTCGCCGCGCGCATCCTGCTCGACTTCGACGCCGACGCCGACAAGATTCGCAACGAGATCATCCGCATGCTCTCCGGTCCGGGCCGCCGCCAGCAGGGTGGCGCCGCCGCGCCGGGCGAGAAGGCGAAGAGCTCGAAGCTGCTCGACCAGTTCGGGCGCAACTTCACGAAGCAGGCCGGCGAGGGGAAGCTCGATCCGGTCGTCGGTCGCCAGACCGAGATCGAGCGGATCATGCAGATCCTCTCGCGCCGCCAGAAGAACAACCCCGTGCTGATCGGCGAGCCGGGCGTCGGCAAGACTGCCGTCGTCGAGGGGCTCGCGCAGCGCATCGCCGGCGGCCAGGTGCCGGAGCTCCTGAAGGGCAAGCAGATCTACTCGCTCGACCTCGCCGCGCTCGTCGCGGGCTCGAAGTACCGCGGCGAGTTCGAAGAGCGCCTGAAGAAGGTCATGAAGGAGATCCAGCAGCGGGGCGACATCATCCTGTTCATCGACGAGCTCCATAACCTCGTCGGCGCCGGCGCGGCCGAGGGCGCGATCGACGCGGCCTCGATCCTCAAGCCGGCGCTCGCCCGCGGCGAGCTGCAGACGATCGGCGCGACGACGCTCGACGAGTACCGCAAGTACCTCGAGCGCGACGCGGCACTCGAGCGTCGCTTCCAGCAGATCCGCGTCGACGAGCCGACGGTCGACGACACGGTGCAGATCCTGCGCGGGCTGCGCGACCGCTACGAGGCGCATCACCGCTGCAAGATCTCCGACGAGGCGCTGCATGCTGCCGCGTCGCTCGCAGACCGGTACATCCAGGACAGACATCTTCCGGACAAGGCGATCGACCTCATCGACGAGGCCGGCTCGCGCATGCGCATCCGGACGATGAGCGCGCCGCCGCGCTACCGCGAGCTCGAGGAAGAGATCGAGAAGGTCCGCAAGGACAAGGAAGACGCGATCGAGAACCAGGAGTTCGAGAAGGCGGCGTCGCTGCGCGACAAGGAGCGCAAGCTGACGCAGAAGAAGCGCGAGCTCGAGGAGAACTGGCGCCAGAACGAAGCCGAGACCGAGCAGCCGGAAGTGGGCGAGGACGAGATCGCCGACATCGTCTCGATGTGGACGGGGATCCCGGTCTTCAAGCTGACCGAAGCCGAGTCGGCGCGGCTGACGCGCATGGAGGACGAGCTGCACAAGCGCGTCATCGGCCAGGAGGAGGCCATCGTCGCCGTGTCGCGCTCGATCCGCCGTGCCCGCGCCGGCATCAAGGATCCGAAGCGCCCGACCGGCTCGTTCATCTTCCTCGGCCCGTCCGGCGTCGGCAAGACGGAGCTGGCGCGCACGCTCGCGGAGTTCCTGTTCGGCGACGAGGACGCGATGATCCAGGTCGACATGTCGGAGTACATGGAGAAGCACTCCGTCTCTCGGCTCGTCGGCTCGCCTCCTGGCTACATTGGCTACGACGAAGGCGGCCAGCTGACCGAGGCCGTGCGCCGGAAGCCGTACTCCGTGCTGCTGCTCGACGAGATCGAGAAGGCGCACCCGGACGTCTTCAACATCCTGCTCCAGATCCTGGAGGAGGGGAAGCTGACGGACGCGCAGGGCCGCCGCGTCGACTTCCGCAACACGATCATCGTCATGACGTCGAACATCGGCGCCGGCCAGATCTCGAAGAACGTCGGGCTCGGCTTCTCGATGGGCGACGACACGGGCATGTCGTACGACGACATGAAGAACCGGGTCATGGGCGAGCTGAAGAAAGTCTTCCGGCCCGAGCTGCTCAACCGCATCGACGAGGTGATCGTCTTCCACAAGCTGACGAAGGAAGAGATCCTCAACATCGTCGACATCCAGATGAAGCGCGTCCGCGAGCAGATGGCGACGCACGACGTCGCGATCGAGCTGACGGACGAGGCGAAGGAGCTGCTCGTCGAGAAGGGCTACGACCCGGCGATGGGCGCCCGGCCGCTGCGCCGCGCGATCCAACGCGTGATCGAGGATCCGCTCGCGGACTTCGTGCTCGGCCGGTCGCTCGAAGCGGGCTCGACGATTCTCGTCGCACGCAAGGGCGACACCGACGAGGTCGACATGACCGTGATCCCGGGTGAGGTCACGCCGGAGAAGGTCACCGTCCCGCCGGAGCAGCCCGCCGGCGAGGCGGACGAAGAAGAGCTCACGACCGAGTAGTGCGCCTGCGTCGCCTGCTGCGCGGCGGTAGCTTGGCCAACGAGCAGCTGACGGCCGTCGTCGCGGCTGTGCTCCTGCCGCTGCTTGCTGCCGAAGGCGCGACGCTGCTCAACATCAGGGGCCTCCTGAACGTGCACGCCTTCATCGGGATGCTCCTCATCCCCGTCGTCGCCGTGAAGATGGCGAGCACCGGGTGGCGCATGGCGCGCTACTACACCGGCGGGGAGGAGTACGTGCGGCGCGGGCCGCCGACGATCCTGATCCGCATGCTCGTCGCCCCCGTCGTCATCGCCTCGACGGTCGTCCTGTTCGGGACGGGCGTTGCGCTGCTTGCCGTCGACCAGACCCAGGGGATGCTCGTCGGCCTGCACAAGGCGAGCTTCGTCGTCTGGTTCGGCGCGATGTCGGTGCACGTGCTGACGCGGTTGCCGGTGCTGATTCGTGCGCTTCGTCACCGCCTGCCCGGCAACGTCGTTCGCGTCGCGCTCGCGACGCTCTCCGTCGTCGCCGGCGTCGGCCTCGCGATGCTGACGCTGCCGCAGGTCGACCATCTGCAGGACAACGTCTCGAGCCAGGTCGGCTTCGACGGCGGCTAGCAGCGCCGGACCCCCCAAGCGTCGGGTATCCCGTTCCTCCTGCGTCGGCTACGTTGCGGCCGCTCTCGCAATGCAACTGCGGAAAGGGGTTTCATGAAACTGCGTGTTTCTGCGCTGCTTGCGCTGGTTCTCGCCGCTCTGGCGTTCACCGGCTCGGCGCTTGCGTTCGACTGCATCCGCGTGTCGTCGTCGCTGCAGGGTCTGCAGCAGTCGACGCGATCCGGCAAGTGGGCTCTCTTCAACCTGAGCAGCGGGCCTGCCTTGCAGCAGTCGCTCGCGGCTCTCGGTGAGGACGTCGACGGAGCCACGGCGGCGTGCGTCAGCTCGGAGTACCTCGCGTCCGGGCTCTCGCCGTACTTCGCGCTCGGCTTCGGCGTCGCGGGACCGAACGGCGTGCTGGCACACAACAACCCGAACGACACCGTGCTCGGAGACCTGAGAGGGATCGACCACCTCGACGACAGCCCGATCGGGGCTGCGCTCTTCGGCGCCGCCGCCGACTGCGGCCTGCCGGTCGGCGACTAGGAGGAAGCGTTCTTCAGGGGTCTGACCCCACCGGGGTCAGACCCCAGCCCCTGACATGGGGTCGCACCAGCGTCGGGATCTCGGGGCGCTCCTCGTGCTCGACCTCGACGATCTCGAACCCGGCGGCCTCAATCGCTGCGAGCGTGTCGCGGTTCGGGTGGCAGCCGCAGGCGAACCATCCCCATGCGCCGGCGTAGCGGTCTTGCCGGCGTGCCACGGCGGGGTCGTCGGCCCGGACGTGCTCGCTGAAGAGGAACCGGCCGCCGGGCCGCAGCACCCGGCGGATCTCGGCGAGGACGTCTTTCTGGTCGCGGACACTGCAGAGCACGACGAGGCTGACCACCGTGTCGAACGTGCCGTCGGGAAACGGCAGCTTCTCCGCCGGCGCCTGTACGAGCTCCACATCCAGGTCGAGCTCTTCTGCGCGGCGCTTCGCACGACGGAGCATCGGCGCCGCCGGCTCGATGCCGGTGACCCGCACGTCCGACGGATAGTGCGGAAAGCTCAAGCCCGTGCCCACGCCGATCTCGAGGACGCGCCCGCGAGCGTTCGCCAGCAGGCTTCGCTTGGCCTCGGCTCCGAACGCCCGCTCGGCCTTGGCGCTCATCGGGTCGTAGAGAGCCGCGAAGAGTCGTTCCCGAATCGGCACAGCGTCGACACTAGCGACGTCGGGGGCCGCTCCTAGGATGGGCCTGGTGGCAAAGCCCGCCGTCAACTACGCGTGTACCGACTGCGGCTATTCGGCCGGCCGCTGGTTCGGGAAGTGCCCCGGGTGCGACGCGTTCGGCACCTTGATCGAGGACGTCGTCGGCGGCCCGACGGCCAAGGCGCCGCCGCAGCCGCTGCTTCGGCTGGTCGACGTCGAGGCCTCCGAGGCAGAGCGCATCCCGACCGGCGTCGCAGAGCTCGACCGCGTCCTCGGCGGCGGTCTCGTCCCGGCCTCGCTCGTGCTCGTCGGCGGCGAGCCGGGGGTCGGCAAGTCGACGCTCCTGCTGACGGCGCTCGCCGAGATGTCGAGGACGCGGCGGGCGCTCCTCGTGACCGGCGAAGAGTCGGCCGCGCAGGTGAAGCTGCGGGCGGAGCGACTCGGCGGCGCGGCGCGCGTCGAGATCCTCGCTGAGACGGAGCTCGAGACGGTGTGCGCGACGCTCGAGGCGGAGCGGCCCGACGTCTGCGTGATCGACTCCGTGCAGACGCTGCACGCGGCGGACGTCGGCTCCGCGCCCGGCTCGGTCGCGCAGGTGCGCGAGGCGGCGGCGCGGCTGCTGCGCGCCGCCAAGGAGCTCGGGGTCGCGACGATCCTCGTCGGCCACGTCACGAAGGACGGCACCGTCGCGGGACCGCGCGTGCTCGAGCATCTCGTCGACTGCGTCCTGCAGTTCGAGGGCGACCGCTACCACGCGCACCGCGTGCTGCGCGCGACGAAGAACCGGTTCGGCTCGACGAACGAGCTTGGCGTCTTCGAGATGACGGGTGCGGGTCTCGTCGGCGTCCCCGACCCGTCGGAGGTCTTCGGCCGCGCGGCCGGCAGCGAGGTCGGCTCGGCGGTGGCGTGCGCGCTCGAAGGGACGCGGCCGCTCCTGCTCGAGATCCAGGCACTCGTGGCGCCGACCGATCTGGCGATGCCGAGGCGCGTCGCAACCGGTGTGGATCCCAAGCGCCTGGCGATGATCGTCGCCGTGCTCGGCAGGCACGCCCGCGTCGCGCTCGGGAGCGCGGATGTCTTCGTGAACGTCGCGGGCGGCGTTCGAATCGACGAGCCGGGGGCCGACCTCGGGATCGCGCTGGCGATTGCGTCCGCGGCGAAAGGCGCCCCGACGAAGGAGGGTCTCGCGGCGTTCGGCGAGATCGGGCTGACCGGGCGGCTGCGCCAGGCGGCGCAGGCGGAACGGCGCCTGGAGGAGTGCCGCAAGCTCGGGATGAAGACGGTGATCACGCCGGCCGAGAGCGACACCCTCGCGAAGGCCGTCGCGGCGGCGCTCGGCTAGCTCCGCATCTGGAACCACCTGGACACGAAACGCGCGGCAATCCGCTCGGCGCCGTCCGCCGTATCTCCTGCGTACCTCAAATACGACCCGGGAGGCGCTCTCATGGAAAGAGTCGCAACTCGTCTCGGGGCAGCACTTGCACTAGTCGCATTGCTCGGCGCGGCCGCCGCGTTCTACGCGGTACGTGCGAACGGAGCGACTCATGTTCATGTTGTCACGACGGCGAACAACAAGACGCTCGGCAAGAAGATCCTCGTCAACCGCAAAGGGATGACGCTGTACAGCCTGAGCGTCGAGCACAAGGGCCACTTCATCTGCACCGACATGGCGTGCCTGTCGCTCTGGAAGCCGCTGACGATCGCGAAGGGCGCTGTCGCGACCGGCGCCGCTCACCTCAGCGTCGTCAAGCGGCCAGACGGCCGCCTTCAGGTCGCGTACCGCGGCGGCCCGCTGTATGCGTTCGCGGAGGACACTCGCCGTGGCGACGTGAAGGGCAACGGGTTCAAGGACGTCGGCACCTGGCGCGTCGCGACGGTCGCGGCCGCGGCACCCGCGCCGCCGCCGACGACCACCGGTGGCTACGGCGGTGGGTACGGCCCCTAGCAGCTAGCGTCTGATGCGTGTGGCGCGGCGTCGGGCAGAGGCCTGTGCTCGCCGTGCTCGTCGGCGCGGTCGCGATTGCGTTCTCCGGGATTCTCTTCCGGCTCTCGCACGTGTCCGCGTCGACGGGCGCGTTCTACCGCTGCTTTCTCGCGCTGCCGCCGCTCTGGTTCCTCGCCCGTCGCGAGAACCGCCGCTACGGGCCGCCGCCCCGCCGCCTGACGAAGCTCGGCTGGATCGCAGGGGCGTTCTTCGCAGTCGACCTGATCCTGTGGCACAACGGGATCGAGCAGGTCGGCGCCGGCCTTGCCACCGTGCTCGGGAACACGCAGGTGGTGATGGTCGGGCTGCTGGCGTGGGCGTTGCTCGGGGAACGGCCGCCCCGGTCGTCGCTGGCCGCGATTCCCGTCGTGGCTTTCGGGGTGCTGCTCATCTCCGGCGTGCTCGAGCAAGGCGCCTACGGCTCGAACCCGGGCCTCGGCGTCGTCTACGGACTGCTCACCGCGATCGCGTACTCCGGCTTCCTGCTCGTGCTCCGGGAGGGGAGCCGCGACCTGCGCCGCCCGGCCGGGCCGCTCTTCACGGCGACATTCGCCGCGGCGGTGGGCTGCGCGGCCATCGGGGCGGTGGTCGGCGATCTCGACCTGACGCCCTCTTGGGCCGCGCTCGGCTGGCTGCTCCTGCTGGCGCTCTCGTCCCAGGTCATCGGCTGGCTGCTGATCTCGACCTCGCTGCCGCGGCTCCCGGCCGTGACGACGTCGATCCTGCTGACGTTCCAGCCGGTCTGCTCGGTCTTCTTCGCCGCCTTGATCCTGAGCGAGTCGCCGTCCTGGGTGCAGCTCGCCGGAGCGGGCTGCATCCTCGTGGGGCTCGTGGTCGCCACGGTCGCCCGGCGCGACGTGCCGGCCCCCGAGCCTGAGCTCGCAGGCTGACCTGGCACACTAAGCTCGATGCCGGAGTCACAAGGTGCCACCGCCCTCGGCTTCACCCGCACGCCGTCCGAGGACGACCCCCGCCGCGACCCGCTGCTCCTCGACGCTCTCGCGCGGATCGCGCCGGGAACGGAGCTTCGCCAGGCGATCGACGACGTGATCCGCTCGCACGAGGGCGCCCTCATCGTCGTGGGGGATCCCGGCGAGCTCTCGTTCCTCTACTCCGGCGGCATGCGTCTCGACCAGCCCTTCACGCCGCAATTCCTCTACGAGCTGGCGAAGATGGACGGCGCGATCATCGTCAATCCGACGCTCACGAAGATCGCCTACGCGAACGTCCAGCTGATGCCGGATCCGACGATTCCGTCCGCAGAGACCGGAACCCGGCACCGCACTGCCGAGCGGGTGGCGAAGCAGACGGGTGCCCTGGTCGTCTCGATCTCCCAGCAGCGCTCGACGATCTCGCTGTACGTCGCGCAAGCGCGCTACCAGCTCGGCCCCGTGCCGGAGGTGCTGGCGAAGACGAATCAGGCGCTCGCAACGCTCGAGACCTACCGGCAGCGGCTCGACCAGGTGCTGACCCGTTTGACGGCGCTGGAGTTCCAGAACGCCGTCGTCCTCGACGACGTCATCGTCGTCGTGCAGCGCGCGGAGATGACCAACCGGATGGCGGCGGAGATCGAGCGTGACTGCGTGGAGCTGGGCTCCGAGGCGCGACTGATCCGCATGCAGCTGCACGAGCTGATCGGCGAGGTGCCTTCGGAACGGGGCGCGGTTGTGCACGACTACCACGCGCACGGCGCGGGCCCGCGCGCGGAGCTCGCGCTCGAGGGGCTGCACGCCCTCCCCTACCGGCAGCTGCTCGAGTCGGAGCGGCTCGCGGAGCTGCTCGGCTATCCGCGAGACGTGAATCCTCTCGATCACTCCGTCTCGCCCCGCGGCTACCGGATCCTGTCGCACATCCCGCGGTTGCCCGACCAGGTCGTGAAGACCGTCGTCGCCGATCTCGGCGACCTCGAGGCGATCGTCCGCGCGTCGCAACGGGATCTCGAGGCGATCAGCGGGGTCGGCAGCGTCCGCGCGCGGGACATCCGCGAGGGGCTCCGGCGCCTGCAAGAGCACAATCTCGTCGATAGGTACCTGCAGCTATAGCGTCAACGACCGCTCAACAGTGGTCGCGCACAACGTTGTTGGGGAAAACGGTCACGCGAGCAAGCCTCGCGCGACCTCTACGGTCGGCACTGCAAGCAGTGCCTCGGACCTCTGAGGCACGCTAGACCGCTCGTCGCGGCGTTCGCCGTGTTCGGGTTGTACTGGGGCTCGTGGGCGGCATGCCTGCCGGCGATCCAGCGGCAGACCGGAGCGAGCGACGCGCAGCTGGGGCTCGCCCTGCTCTGCGTCGCCGTGGCGTCGCTGCCGGCGATGCTCGCAGCAGGAAGGCTCGCCGATCTCTTCGGCGCGCGTCTCGTTCCCGTCGCCCTCGGCACCTTCGGCGTGGCGATCGCCTTTCCGGGCCTGACGCACTCGGTGCCCGCCCTCTGTCTCGCCCTGGCGTTCGTCGGCGTCGGAACCGGTGCGCTCGACGTGGCGATCAACGCACAGGCAGCGACGATCGAGGCCCGCCACCACGTGCGCGTGATGGACGGGCTGCACGCGTCGTTCTCGATCGGCGTCCTCTGCGGAGGAATCGGCGCGGGCCTGCTCCGCCGCGCCGGCGCCCACCCGTCGTGGATTCTCGGCGGCGTCGCGGCGCTCGTCCTGTTGACGAGCGTGTCGAACCTCGCGCCGTCGGCTCCGCCGGAGCCCGTTCAGCGGCGCGCGCGCGTCGCCCGTCCGCTCCTCGTCGTCGGTGCGGTGCTCGCCGTCGCCTTCGTCGTCGAGAGCGGGCTCGAAGGCTGGAGCGCTCTCTTCCTCGAGCGCACGCTGGACTCCGGCCCCGCCGTCAGCGGCCTTGGCCCGGGACTGTTCGCCGCGTCGATGGCGACGGGACGTCTGCTGTCGCAGCGGGCGCGGCAGCCTTCGGTGTTCGCGCGCATGCTCTTCGCCGGCGTGGCCGCCGCCGCCGGGCTCGTCGTCTCGGCGACGGCGCAGCACTCGCTGGTCGCGCTCGCCGGGTTCGTCATCGCGGGCGGCGGTCTGGCGCTGTCGGCGCCGACGCTCTTCGGCATGGCCGGGCGGCTCGGCGGCGCCGGCGGTCGCGGGTCGGCCCTGTCCACGGTGGCCATCCTCGGGTACCTCGGCTTCCTCGTCGGGCCGCCGCTGATCGGGGCCGTCTCGAGCGCCTCGAGCCTCCGGGGCGGCTTCCTGTTCCTTTGCGCCATGGCCATTGTGCTCGCCCTGTGCGCCCCGCTTGTCCGGGAAAGGGCTGCTTAGCAGGGAAAATCGCCGAAAAGTGGCCATTTCCAGCGGCTTTTGGTAGACTGGTTGACCTCGGCCGGCGGAAGAACCCCGCCGGCTTCGCGGTCACATAAGGACGGAAAGGGGCGGGCTTGTACAAAGTCGGCGACAAGGTGGTGTATCCGCACCACGGGGCAGGCACGGTCGTAAAGAAGGAAAAGCGCGAGGTGCTCGGCGAGAAGCGCGAGTACCTGACGATCAAGATCCTGCACAACGACATGACGGTCAACGTCCCGTCGGAGAACGCCGAGAAGGTGGGGCTCCGGAAGGTGATCGGCGAAGACATGGTCAAGGTCGTCGTCAAGGCACTCACCGGCGGCGGCACGCAGATGCCGAAGAACTGGAACCGGCGCTTCAAGCACAACCGCGACAAGATGAAGACCGGCGACATCCTCGAGCTCGCTGAGGTCGTCCGGAATCTGTCGCTGCGCGACCACGAGAAGGGCCTCTCCACCGGCGAGAAGCAGATGTTCGTGAAGGCGAAGAAGATCCTCGCCAGCGAGCTGATGTACGCCAAGGACATGGACGAGGAAGAGGCAGCCGAGTGGCTCGACGGCGTCCTCGTCTCGGGCGCGAACGGCACGTCGAACGGCCGCAAGAAGCCGACGACGGCCGCGAAGCCCGCGAAGGTCGCGTCGAAGACGACCGCGGCCAAGCCGCCGGCGACTCGCAAGCCCACCGCGCGGAAGACTCCGGCGAAGCCCGCACCCAAGACGAAGGCGCGCAGCGCGTCGAGGTGAGCGTGTGGGCCGTCCTCGCTGCAGCCGGTAGCGGGGAAAGGCTCGGCGCCGACCGGCCGAAGGCGTTCGTTCGCCTCGGCGAGCAACCGCTCCTCGCCGAGAGCCTCGCGCGCCTGGATGCGTCGGACTGGATCGACGCGATCGTCGTCGCGGCGCCGCCCGGATGGGAGGAGCCCACGATCCTGCTCGCCGAGGAGCTCGGCTGCGGCAAGGTCAGCGCCTGCGTGGCGGGCGGAGCGACGCGCGCCGACTCGGTGAAGCTCGGCGTCGGCGAGGTCCCGGCCGAGGCGGCGGTGATCCTCGTCCACGATGCAGCGCGGCCCTTGCTCGACGACGCCGTCGTCGAACGCGTCGTGAGCGCTCTCGGCGACGGGTGGGACGGCGCTGTGCCCGCGCTGCCGGTGCCCGACACCGTGAAGCGCGTCGACGGCGAGCGCATCGTCGAGACGCTGCAGCGCGACGAGCTGAGGACGGTGCAGACACCGCAGGGCTTCGTCGCCGATGTCCTCCGCGGCGCTCTCGCCTCGGGCTCCGGCTGGACCGACTGCGCTGCAGCAGTCGAGGCGGCAGGCGGTCGCGTGCGGGTGGTCGCGGGCGACCCGCGGCTGCTGAAGGTCACCGACGCGGCCGACCTCGACCGTGCGGCCGCGCTCTTGTGATCGTCGACTACCACATGCACCTCCGCAACGAGCGCGAAGAGATCGCCCACGACGCGGCGTCCGTCGAGCCGTTCGTCGATGCGGCGGCCCGCGCCGGCGTCGACGAGATCGGCTTCACCGAGCATGCGTACTACTTCACGCAGCTGCGCACACTCTGGTCAGTGCCGTACCAGACGGAGCGCTGCGTCTACGACCTCGACGCGTACGTCGACGCGGTCGTGCAGGCACGCGAGGGCGGCCTGCCGGTCAAGCTCGGGCTCGAGGTCGACTACGTGCCGGGCCGCGAGGACGAGACGCGTGCGCTGCTCGCGCCGTATCCGTGGGACTACCTGCTCGGGTCGGTTCACTTCGTCGACGGGCTCGGCATCGACGGCGCACCGCGCCTCGCGGACGAAGTCGGTGTCGAGGAGATGTGGCGCCGCTATTTCGAGGTCCTTGCACGCGCCGCGCGCAGCCGTTTGTTCGACTCGCTGTCGCATCCCGACCTCGCGAAGGTGTTCGGCGACCGGATCGCGTTCGATTACACCGCCATCTCCGACGCGATCGCGGAAGCGGGTGTCGCCGTCGAGGTGTCGACCGCCGGCCTGCGGAAGCCCGTCGGCGAGCTCTACCCGCACCCCGACTTCCTCGTGGCATGCCGTGAGCGGGGCGTCCCGGCCACGACCGGGTCGGACGCGCACGTTCCCGGGCTCGTCGGGCGCGACTTCGACCTTGCGCGGGAGCTGCTCCGCTCCGCGGGTTACGAGACCGTCACCGTGTACGACAGGCGGCACGCGCGCCAGGAGCCGGTCGGATGAGCTATCGCGTCGGGATGGGCGTCGACGCCCACGCATTCGCCGAGGGCGTGCCGCTGGTCCTTGCCGGAGTGCCGTTCGACTCCCCGCGCGGGCTCGCCGGGCACAGCGACGGAGATGTGATCACGCACGCGCTGATCGACGCGGTCCTGGGCGCAGCCGGCCTCGGCGACATCGGGTCGCTCTTTCCGTCCGACGCCTCGACGCCGGCGGGCATCTCGTCGCTCGACCTGCTGCGCGATGCGGTCGGGCAGGTGCGCGCGGCGGGCTACGACGTCGTCAACGCAGACTGCATCCTGATCGGCGAGGCGCCGCGCATCTCCGGCCGGCGTGACGAGCTCCAGCACACGCTGTCGGAGCTCGTCGGAGCACCGGTGTCGGTGCGCGCGACGACCACCGACAAGCTCGGGTTCACCGGCCGCGGCGAAGGTCTCGCGGCAGAGGCGGTGGCGCTGCTCAGGCGGACCTGAGCAGCTCCTCGGCGCGCGGCGCCGTGCGGATCGTGCGAGACAGGCTCGCGGCGAGGCCGACCGCCGCCGAGAGCGCGGCGACGACGAGGATCGTCTTCACGCCGCCGATGTGCTCCAGCAGGATCCCCGCCCCCAGCTGCCCGAGCGGGATCGCGCCCCAGGCGACGACGAGCGCTGCGCTGCCGACGCGCGCGAGCAGCCGGTCGGGAACGAGCGCGTAGCGGTACGTCGAGAACGCGACGTTGAAGATCGGGCCGAAGAGGCCGCCCACCGCCCAGACGGCACCGAGCGCATACGGGCTCTTCAGGAACGCGCTGACGAACGCGCCGAGCGCCCAGACCCAGAAGGAGCCGATCATGATCACCTTCGCGTGCACGCGGCGCTGCACCCACGGCGCGACGAGTGAGCCGACGATCGCCCCGCCGCCGAGGAAGGCGAGCATGACGCCGACCGTTGCGGACGACGCGCCGAGACTCTTCGCGCGCACGATCAGCGCGAGGATCATCGCGCTGAACGCGAAGTTCGAGCCGGCGACGAGCAGGACTCCGACGCGCATGAACGGCTGGTGCCAGAGCCAGCGGACGCCCTCGAGCATCTCGGCCCGAAGCTTCGTCACGGAGCGCGGCCGCTCTTCCTGGAAGGCGGTGCGGACGAAGAGCAGCGAGACGACCGAGACTGCGTAGGAGATCGCGTCCGCTGCGAACGGAAGCAGCCGGCTGATCCCGAAGAGCGCGCCGCCGAGCGGCTGCCCGACGAGATCCGCCCCCTGGATCCGTGCCTGGTTCTGCGCGACCGCCGTCGCGAGCTGCTCCTTCGGGACGACCTGCGGCAAGGCGGCGGACTCCGACAGGCTGAAGAAGACGAACATGCATCCCTCGACGAACGCGACGACGATCACCTGAGCGATCGTGAAGTCGTGCAGCGCGAGCGCGACCGCGAGGCTGGCGAGCGCGAGCGTCCTGACGACGTCGGCGACGATCATCGTGCGCTTGCGGTCCCAGCGGTCGACGAGCGCGCCTGCCGGAAGGTAGAAGAGCATGTAAGGCAGCGTTTGCGCGAAGCCGACGATGCCGGCCTTCGCCGGCGACTGTGTCTCGGCGAGAACGAGCAGCGGGTAGGCGACGCCGGTGACGCGCGTGCCGATCGTGGAGACGACCTGGCCGCTCCACAGCAGGATGAAGTCGCGGTTACGCCAGAGCGGCCGGTGCTCGCCTACCGGCGGCGGCCCTTCTTCGCGCGTTCCATCTGGCGCTTCATCTGCCGGTTCATCGGGATCGCGTCAGCCTGCTGCGATGTCGCGTCGAGGTATGCGGCGCGCTCCTCACGCGTGAGCCGCGAGATCGCCTGTGCGGCGCGCTGCGGATCTTTGTCGACCCCGGCGCGCTCCATCTTCCTGACGGCGCTCGCCAGCTCCGGGTTCTGCCGCTCGAGCGCAGCCTGCGACATCTTGCGCATGCCCTTGCCGACGAGCGGCAGCTTCATCAGGAAGGCCACGATCGGCTTGAGGTACTTCCCGCCGGCGACTCGCCCCAGGAGCGCGAAGATGCCGAAGACGATCAGCAGCGCTGCCAGGACGTACAGCGGGATCAGGATGATCCAGATGTTGGCGATCACGCGCGGATCGTAGCCTCTCGCGGGAGCGCCACGACGCCGGCCTCGACCTCCACCAGACCGTCCCGCGCGAGCGACTCGACGGCGTCGCCGTCGCACTCTGCGAGCGGCCGCTCCGCCGCTGCGACGAGGCGCAGCGTCCGCGCGCGGCGCTGCCGGAACGACCCTTCGAACCGCGACTGCTTGCGCAGCGGCTCGTAGCGTCGCCCACGCGACGGGCAGCCCGCGGCGAGCGGGCAGATCTCGCAGCGCGGGATGCGGGCAAGGCACACGGTCGCGCCGAGATCCATCAACGCCTGCGCCGCGGCCGGCGTAAAGCTCGCACCCGTTCGCTCTTGCACGCGGCGCACGTTCGTGTCGATCGGGAGCACGGCGCCACCGAACGCGAAGTTCGAGACGGCTGCGGCCGTGTACGGGCCGACGCCCGGGAGCTCGGTCAGATCGTCCGGCCAGCCGTGCGCGGCCACGTGCTGCGTGGCGCGGTGCAGGTTGACGCCGCGGCGGTTGTAACCGAGCCCTTGCCAGGCGCGGATGACGTCGGCGGCCGGCGCGGCCGCGAGCGCCTCGACGGTCGGCCAGCGCGCGAGCCACTCGTCGTAGCGCGGGATGACTCGCTCCACCTGGGTCTGCTGCAGCATCACCTCGGAGACGAGGATTGCGTACGGGTCGCGTGTGTGGCGCCAGGGGAGATCGCGGCCGTTTCGGCTGAACCAACCCAGGAGCAGCTCCTCCATCGGCCGTAGGCTACGCGCCCTGGCAGCGCTCCTTTCCGGGCAGGCGCCTCCGTGCGATCACCGTGCGAACACCCTCTGGCGAGTTCCGGCCAGGCTGGTCGAACTAAGCCAAAAGCCGCGCAGATCCCAGCAGCTCAGGTGGGTGTGCTCGTCGCGACCAACAGCGTTGCGCTCCTCGCCGACCTGATTCACACCTTCGGCGACGCGCTGACGGCCGTGCCGCTCGGCTCCCCAGACGACTGCCGTACGGCTCACGTGGTCCATAGCCTGCGGAGATTAATCTGAAGCCCGTGGCGCCTTCGGCTGTCTGCATCTCACGCGCGATCGGTGCGGAAGGTGAGGAGGTCGGACGGTTGGTGGCCGACGCTCTCGGGTTCCGCTACGTGGACGAGGAGATCCTCCTCGCCGCAGCGGAAAAAGAAGGACTCCATCCCGAACACCTCGCCAAGGTCGAGCGCAGCCGTACCGGGCTATCGCGGCTGGAGGTCGACATCGTCACCGGTGGCGCTTTCGACGAGATTCAGCGCTCATTGATTCGCGTGGCCATTCACGAGATGGCAGCCGCCGGGAGCGTCGTGATCGTGGCGCATGCGGCATCGCTCGCCCTCGCCGGCAACGACCGTGTCTTGCGAGTGCTCATCACCGCGACACCCGACGTCCGTGCAGCACGCCTCGCACAGACCGAGCAGCTCGACGAGCGCGAGGCGGCCAAACGGATCGCTAGTTCCGACAAGGAGCGGGCTGCGTACATCAAGCGGTTCTATGGGCTCGATCGTGAGCTTCCGAGTCACTACGACCTCGTCGTCAGCACAGACCGTCTCTCACCGAGTGATGCCTGCGCGCTCGTGCTTGATGCGGCAGGCGCATTCGATTCGTAGCCCCTTCGGAGCGCAATCATCGTTACTCGAATGCATCACTCGATGACCGGAGTCGGGGATCGGACGATGGAACTCTCGGACGGGCGTCGACTGGGTTATGCGGAATTCGGTGATCACGCGGGCGCGCCCGTCATGTACTTCCACGGGTGGCCCGGAGCGCGCGTTGAGGGCCTCCTTGGCGACGACGCGGCCAGGGCGAGTGGTGTTCGCTTGGTCTCCATCGACCGGCCCGGAATGGGTCTATCGACCTTTCAGTCGAATCGCGAGTTGCTCGATTGGCCCGACGATGTCGTCGAGATCGCAGGAAGCTTGGGCCTAACCCGTTTCGCGGTGCTGGGGATCTCGGGTGGGGGTCCCTACGCGGCCGCCTGTGCCTGGAAGCTCCCGGACCGGCTGACGAGTGCGGGGATCGTGAGCAGCCTCGCACCGTTTGACATTCCCGGCGCAGTCGCGAGCATGGGGCGGCGGAACCGCTTGGCCTTTGAGCTCGTGCAACGTTTGAGCGTCTTGCGTCGCATCCTCATGGCTCGGGTGGCGTGGTCGGTGTCGCGTCGGCCAGAGCGCGCTCTCGAAAGTGGTGTGACTGCCGCTGCCGACGTGAAGTACCTGGACCGATCGAACGTACGAAGCGTTCTCGAGCAAAGCCTCCGTGAAGCGTTTCGTGGCGGAAGCCGCGGGCCTGCGTGGGAGATGGGGCTCTACACCAGACCGTGGGGATTCCCCTTGGAGGAGATCCGCGTGCCCGTGCACCTGTGGCATGGGGAGGAGGACGTCAACGCTCCGATCTCGATGGGCCGCTATCTGGCGACGAGCATTCCGGGCTGTCGCGCCACCTTCTATCCCGGAGAAGCTCATCTCCATTTCGTCGATCGCTTGGCGGAGATCCTCGCCGTCCTTTCTGGCCGATCGGGAGGCGAGTCGAAGACGAGCGATCGCTGAAAGCTCTAGTTCGTAGCGGGATCGTAAGGCGCAAGCCGTTCGCAGAGCACGCGCATGAGTGCAAGCGCTGTGTCGGGGCGCTCGCGCAGGATCGCTTCGAAGGCTGGCTTGCGAATCTCGAGGACACGGACGTCGGACGTGGCGCGCAGCGACGCAACACGAGGGCGGCTGGAGATGACGGACATCTCTCCAATGACATCACCGCTGCCGCGAACTGCGAGCGTTCTGCCGTCAGCGATCACGTCGACATCTCCCGCGACGATGACGTAGGTCGTCTCGCCGGGCTCTCCCTCGGCGGCGATGAGGTCTCCTTCCGCAAACAAGTGCTCCTCTGCCACCTCGGCGATCGGCTGCAAGTCCTGTGGTGGAAGGGCGGCGAAAAGCGGGGCCTTGCGCAGAAAGATGACACGCTCGACGATTGGGACGGTGGTCTCGGTACGCGTCATGGTCACTCCTTCCAGTTCGTCGCATGCAACCTTGGCGCAGGCGCGGATCCATTGATCGTCGTCGCTTTGTAGCTGCTCGAGTATGTGCGGATCCCGCTCGATGATCGCCGGCGGGTCCAAGAGAGCGAGCAAAGGGCGGACGATCGCTGGTTCACCGACGGTCTCGATCACCTCGACGGCATTGGCTCGCTGGGCGGGATCCGCGACGGTGAGGTTCTCGATGGCAGCGGAGGTGGTGGCCCGATCGCCGAGCAAGGCGGCCGCGCGCAACGCGTCGATGGCGTTCCTCACCGCGCGTGCTCCCAATGAGCGACGCAGCAGTTCGAGGGCGTCGCCATCAGGTGGGCCGAGAGCATCTCGCAGGCGAATGTTCTCGAGAGCACGGGCGACGGCCTCCGACGCAAACCGACGCAGCCGGTCGGCGGCGCCATCGAGAGGGAGCCGCTCGAGTGCCCTCAACGCCTCCTCGCTGCGGAGATCGAAGAGTGCCTCGGAAACAGCGCCAGACGCAGGGGCTCCAACTTCTGCGAGTCCCTCGACGGCGGCGGCGCGCACACGGGGGTCGTCATCGCCGAGGGCATCGATCAGTGACGCGACGGCGTCCTCGGAGGCCGTGGCCGCCGTTGCGCGCACTGCCTCTGCTCGCACTCCTGCGTTCGGATCGCCGAGAGCTTCAATCGCTATGGGGGAGGCGTCGTGGACACGCGCCGCGGCAATGCCGCGAAGAGCGTTGGCGCGAACCTCCGCGCTCGGGTCACGCACGGCGCCGACGAGCGTCCGTCTGGCGTCGTTGTCGTGGCCAAGGAGAAGAGCAGCCGCCTGCGCGCGTACAGTTGGGTCATCGTCTGCAAGCAGTGCCTTCTCGGGAAGAGCACGGGTGTGTGTGAGAAGCGTCAGCGCCGCCTGGCGCACGGCGGCGTCTGGATCGGAAAGGCACTGGCGCGCTCCCCGCATGGCCGAGGGGCCGCCCAGGCGGTCGAGCGACTTGAGCGCCTCGACTCTGACGTCGGCGTCCGAGTCCCCGAGCGCCAGAAGGAGATCGGCGTCTGCGTACTCGGGTTCGAAGTCTCCAAGTGCGTGAGCTGCGAGGCGTCGTATGGCGGGATCGTCGTCCCTCAGCAAGCCTTCGAGGATTCGCAGGCCCGTCGCATCGGTGCTGAGCACGGCCGGTTGCGGCCCTTGCGGCGCTCCGAAAATCGCCGGGCGCCCCTCACGTAGGGCTGCGAGCAACGCCCTAGGGTACGCACCTCGGATCTGCATCACGGAAGCGACCGCAAGGATCGCAGCCACGAAGCCGGCGCCGTAGACGATGTTCGGGTGACCGAGTCGCTGCGCGATGAAAGCGACGAGACCGGCGAGGATCGTCCCGAGTTGCAGCGGCACGCCGTAGAGGAAGGCTCTCGCGCGGTCACGCCTGTCGGCCGGGAACGAGTTGATCAGCGCCTCCCAGGTGCCGTTTGCCCCTCCGTTGTCCCAGGCGACCTGGGCAAAGCGAAAAGCGAGGAGGACCGAAAAGCTCGCTGCCACCGCGGATACCCCGAAACCCACCAAGTAGAGGGCCGGTAGGACGAGCACAACGGTTGGAACACCGAAGCGTGCAAGCAATCGGCTCGTGACGAGAAGCGAAATAAGAAAAGCGGCTGCCATGGCGACCGCGAAGAAGACGCCAAAGAACGCGGCGAGCTTATCCGGGTTCGGGTGCCTCGCCACTGCGGCCCTTGCAAACGAGAGGTAGAGCAGGCTGAAAAGAAGCGCGACGAGGAGGTTCGCGGCACTCATCCACCGGAGCAGGCCAGATCTCACGACATCGGTCAGGCCGCCGGTGAGGTCGGATCCGTTCGCCCTCGGCCGAGCGTGCGGCGGCGCCAGCGAGATGTCCTCCTTGCGCACGAGACGCCACGCGAGCCCCGAGGCGCCTGCGACCAGCGCGGCCCACACGAACAACAGGTTCGCCGAGCCAAGGGTCGCTGCAAGCGGCGCCGTCGCGACACCCCCGACAACCAGACCCATGACACCGCCCGCAGCGATCAGGGGGAAATAGCGCTTCGCCTGGCGCGTGTCAGCCACGAGCCCAGCGAGACCCCAGACGGCAAGGACGAGCGTCGACTGCGCGATGTTCCGAACAAGCCAGAGAGCCGCATAGACCCATGACGCCCCGAGCTCGAGCGCGGCTCGGCTGCAAAGCGCCGCCGCCAGAACCACGGCAAGAATGAGGAGAAATGCCCGCGCTCTCCCGGCTCGCGCGAGAAGAGTGGCGAGGCCGAGGGTCGTCGCGAACATCGCGACTCCGACCAACGCGTACATGAGCGGCAGCTTCCCGACGCCGTAGCGCGCAAGAAATAGAGCATCGATGGCGCTCTGCGCGACCATGACTCCCGCATCCGCGAGGAATGCGATCGCCACGAGAGTGGCGACCTTGCCTCCCTCTCCGCGATGAAGCCGCAGCGTGGCGAGAGCGCGATCCGAGATCACTCAGGCCCGCCTGCCTCCGACACAATGACGCGGCGCGAGACGTCCGTAAGCGCGATCGGCACCGACTCGCTCCTCGTTCGCTTTGCCTCCGTCAATCGCGCAGGGCTTCGTAAAGCGTCACCGGCTGCGCAATTCCCTTGAGGTCGAACCGGCCAACCTCCCGGACGCGAAAGCCTTTGGGCTCCACGCCCCGAACGAGATCCTCCCCTACGAATACGCGGTCTGCGGACGCCTGCGCGGCGATCCGCGCGGCGATGTTCACCGTGCGCCCAAAGTAGTCTCCTTCGTCGTAGATCATCGGGCCGGCGTTCACGCCGACATGCGCCGGCGGAAGGCCTCGGGGGCGGACCGTGTCGACGATTTCCAGCGAGGCGCGCACTGCGTCGCCTGGATCACGGAAGTGGAAATGGACACCATCCCCCAGCATCTTCACCACGTCTCCGTTGTGGTCTGCGGCGACTTCGTTGACCAACTGCGCAAGGCTGAGTGACACACGCGCAGCTTCGTCGTCGCCGGCCTCCTCGGTGAGCCGCGTATAGCCGGAGAGATCGGCGAAGGCTGCGGCTTCGACTCCTCGAGGGGAACGCTGCCGGACGCCAGCTTCCTCAAGCGCAGTCTCCACGTGCTCGAACTGGTGTTCCGCGGAGAAGATCTCCGCATGCCGTCGGAAGAGCCAGCTCAACATCTCCTCGGTGAAGCGACCCATCCGGTAACCCACCTCGGTGAGCGCCGCCTCGTACGCCTCATTGTCTCGAAGGCCACGTTGGCGGAACGGCTCTTCGATTGTGTTGTGGAAATAGTGGGCCTGGAACTGTGCCACCCGCCTGGCGCTGTCACCAAAGATCCTCAAAGCGCGCAGTACCTCTCCCTGTCCGACACCGGCGCGCAGCAGCATCGGTAGCGCCATCAGGATCGGAGTGTCGTCTTCCCGGACGTACTCGTCCTCGCGGGGTCGCGGCAGCCCAAGTGTCACGTACATGTTCTGCAACGTTTCGATGGGCACCCCGGCCTGCTGACTGAACTGCGCGAAAGTGCGCTCGGTTCGGGGATGCCGTCGGCCCGCACTCTCGAGATATCCGAGCGTGAGGTCTCCCGAGGTGTGCGCGGCGGCGAGCACGGGCGGATCCAGCCCTTTCGCCTCGAGTTCGACGAACACCCGTGCCCGCATAACGTCGCGGCGACGCAACGCACCGTCTTCGGGCACCAGGAGTCCCAGCTCGACGAGCTCTCGAAGGCGCTCGATGCCAATCCCTGCGCGCGCCGCAACCTCCTGTTCGGTCAGGAGCTCAGCGTCCGCACCGGCAGGGGCAGCCGATCCCCGCGCCGACGGATCGGAGACGAAGATGTCGCGGCAGCCTTCGGAGCAGAAGTAGTAGGTCTGCCCCTCGTGCTCTGCAATGGCAGCGGCGTCGTCCGCCTCGATCCGCATGCCACACACGGCGTCGATCACGGTAGGCACGTTCGACTCCCCCTCAAGACGAGCGTTTCCATCCGCGCACTGCGCCTGAGATCGTGCGTTCTCATCTCCGGCCAAGCCTTGCGTCCGCGCGAACTAGCTTCATCCCTAGTCGTTCCGCACCCCCTGGTTCGCAGGAGCAAAGCCGCATTTCCAGCGGAAACTACAGGCACTCCCAAAACACCTGCGTCTGCTGCAGCATCACCTCGGAGACGAGAATCGCGTAGGGGTCGCGTGTGCCCCGCCCCGGGAGCTCGCGTTCGTCGTGGCTGAACCAACCCAGGAGCAGCTCCTCCACCGGCCGTAGGCCATGCGTCCCGGCGGCGGCGACCTCGAGGAGATCGCAGTGCGGCAAGACTCCCGGCCGCCACGACCGCCCACACGCTCTGGAGGATCAGGAAGCCCCATTGCCGCTCGAGGTACGCAGCCGCAGCTGTCGCAATGCCGCCGGCGAGATTCAGCAACAGGCAGGTCGGGGAGGTCGCGGCGAGAGCCCGCCGCTGGACGGAAGCGAAAGCGACGAGGATGGCGAGAGCGCCTGCGATCTCGATCGCGATCGTCATCAGTAGTCCCGAGCGGTGGGCGCCGCGCCCCCGCGCCTTGTCGACGAGGCTCCAGCCGCTCACGAGCGCCCAGACGCCCTCGAGCAGGACGAAACCCCACTGTCTCTCGTGGACGGCGTCGACGGCCAGAGCCGTAGCTCGACGGGGGACAGGTGCCGGCCTGCCCGAGCAGATAGGCGATGAGGATGAGCAGTGCCCCGATTGAGCTGCACCACCTGCGACGCCATCGGCGGATGCTTGCACGACGACTGCGGTGCTCGTGTGGAGCGCGGGCAGCAGGCTAACGTTCGCCTCAGGTGGAGATCGCTGTTGCGCTCGTCGTCACGCTCGTCTCGTCGTGCGCGCTGAACGTCGGCTACCTGATCGAGCACAGCGTCGCCTCGCGGTTGCCGCCGCTCTCACCACGGCATCCGTTGCGTTCGGCTCGACTCCTGCTCGGTCAGCGCCGGTGGTTGCTCGGTTTCGGTGTCGAGGCGGTCGGCTGGGTGCTCTATGTCGTTGCGTTGGCACTGGCACCGCTCTCGCTTGTCCAGGCGACTGCAGCCGGCGGCGTCGGGATCCTCGCTGTGATGGTTGCGCGGTATCGCGGGGTTCCGCTCACCCAGCTCGAGCGCGTCGGTGTCGCGCTGTCGGTGACCGGCCTGGCGCTGCTGGGGATTTCGCTCGCGGGCGCTCACGGCGAAGGGAGCAACGGGTCGTACCTGGCCGTCGGCGTGTGGGTGGGCGCTTCGACCGTCGGCGGTCTTGCCGCGACGCGTGTGCTGCCGCCGCTCGTCGGCGGTGGGCCGGCGTACGGCATCGCGACGGGCGTTCTCTTCGCCGCCGGCGACGTCTCGACGAAGGCGGCCGTCGGTGGAGGAGGACGGCTCGTGTTCGTCGTCTCGCTGATCGGCTGCTACGCGCTGGGCACGATGCTGCTGCAGGCCGGCTTCCAGCGCGGCAACCCGTTGACGACGGCCGGCATCGCGACCCTGTTCACGAACGCTCTCCCGATCGTCGCCGGGGAGACGATCTTCGCCGAGCCGAGGCCGACGGGTTGGCTCGGCGCCGTGCGTCTCCTGTCGTTCGGTCTCGTCGTCGGCGGCGCCGTCGCTCTCTCGCGCCACCAGCATGGCGGGGCCGCCGCCGCGACGGAGGGGACGACCCCGCGGCCGCTCGTGGAGACGACTCCACGGCACGCGGAACGCTGACGCGCGCCTCCTAGGAACCGGGCGTCGCGGCGGATACGAGTGTTTCGTCGTCGCCGCCATGGCTGACCGTTACCCATGTGCGTCGACATGCAACTCCTGATGGACTAGCCGAGCGCCTCGACCCAGTCCAGCGTCCGTCCGCAGAGGGCCGATGCCCTCGCCGGGGCGGCGAGGCGGGCGTGCGTCTCGGGCTGCAGCAACAGCGGCCCGAGCGGGAATCCCGCGCCGCCGGTCCCCGGAAGGAGTGCGGGAAGCTCGAGTGTCAGCGCGATCCGGTGCGTCCCCGCGGCCAGCTCCGTCGAGCCGAGGTCGAGCCACTGGCCCGCGTTCTGCAGCTGACCCGAGACGCGACCGAGCTTCGCTCCGTCGACACGAGCCGTCAACGCCCCGCGCACCGAACCGCCGACCCAGAGCCGGTACGCGCCGCCGCGCACCAACCGGATCGTCAGTGCGGTCGCGGAATCGAGCGGCCAGATCAGGTTCGTGGGCCGCGCCGGTGCTTCCGCGCGCCCGAGTCGCGCGAGGCGCGCGACACCGGCACAGGGCGACACGCCGCCGGGCTCGAGCTGTCCTCCAAGCGGCAGATGCGCGAGGACGGCGTCGCCCGGCCGGCGCTGCCAGACCTCGTACCACCGCCCCTGCCAGACGAGGCGATACGGAGTCGGTGGACGGGATTCGGTCGGCGAGCGGCGGAGCACGAGCGTGCGGTAGACGAGGAGGCCAGGGAGCTGGAGCTGGTCGAGGTCGACGTACTGGCCCTTCGCCGCAGTTCGCCCGTCGCGGAGGAGGATCGGGCGCCGACGCAGCTCCGATGCGCCCTCGGCGTCGAGCTTGCGCAGGAAGTGCCTGACACCGTAGGGCTGGTATTCCGTCATCAAGGCCGGTCCCTGGCCGGCGAATTCGTTGCCGATGCGTTCGAGCTCCGCGAGCTGGGCTCGCGGCGCGAGATCGACCTCGTGGTAGGCGAGTGCGTTCGACGAGACGACGCCGGCCGCCAGTGCAGTTCCGGCGCCGATGGCGACGACGAGTCGCGCGCGGCTCGAGGCGGCGGCGGCGCACCCGACGAACGCGCTCAGGAGGACGAGAGGGGATCCGATCGCCAGCGCCTTCGCGGCAAACCAGGGCGCTCCGAACGAGACGAACACGATCGCACCCAGCAGCGCGCTTGCCACCCCGAGCTGCAGCGAGGCCGAGCGACGTCTCACGGCTACGAGGACGCCGACGCACGCCATCGCAGCGGCGACGGCGAGGAGCAATCCCGTCACGAGTCGGTGCGACGGGTCGGCGCGAAAGTCACCGGTCGGCCACACACCGAGCAGCTGCAGCGGCCGCAACGGCCGCATGAGGTTCCCGAGTTCCGCGCCGTTCGCGAACGTCGCGCGGTTGTCGCCTCTCAAGAACTCCCCGACCGCGAGCAGCGCCGGCAAGGCGAGCACGAGGGTTGCAGCCGCTGCGGTCGACGTCGCGGCGCGTGCGCGAGGCGCGACGAGCGCGAGGGGGACAAGGAGCGGTACGAGCCACACCGCACCGCCGCTGCTCAGCGTGTCGAGCAGTGCCGCGAACGCGATCGCGACGGGCACGAGAGTTCCGGGCGCAGCCGGCGCGCGCGTCGTGCCGACGAGCGCGACCGCGGTCGCGAGCATTGCAGCCGCCGCGAGCTCCTTCACGCCGCCCCACATCGCGAAGCCGAAGAGGAGCGCGGACTGTGCCGCCAGGAACGCGACGAGCGCGCGCACCGGACGCGCTCGAAGCAGAGGCGACGCGATTGCGTAGAGCGAAACCGTGAGGATCGCGCCGCAGAACGACAGCCACGGCTGGTAGAGCCAGGCGGCATCGGTTCGGAGGAGCTCGTGGCCGAGACCGAGCGGCAGCAGCGATCCGAGCGGATAGCCGTGCGCGAGGTTGATCGCGAGCGTCGCCTCGTAGCTCGAGGGCGCGAGCCCGGCGAGGCTGCGGCCGTGCTCCATCACTCGATCCGTCAGCGCGAGGAAGGTGGCGGTGTCGTCGAGCTTGATGTAACCGGCGAACGTCGCAGCCCCTGACAGCAGCACCGGCGCCCCGTAGACGAGGAAGACCGCCGCCGCCGCAGCGAGCGCCCAGAGCTCTACGCGCAGCCTGCGCGCGAGGACGAAGCCTGCGGCCGCGAGCGCGGCGATCAGCGGCGTCGTGAAACGAGCCGTCGTGGGGAGGCTGACCGTGAGCGAGGAGACGACCACGATCGTGCAGAGGCCCAGCGGCAGCACGAGGACAGGCCCGACCCGCGTGCCCGCGAGCTCCTCGACGAGCAGCCCGCAGCCGAGCGAAAGAGCCGCGAGCAGCAGCGGAAACAGGAGCCAGGGAACGAGCAGCGCAACCGACGATAACGGCGCCACCTGACGGGCCGGTTAACGCGAAAGGGCGCCGTCCAGCGCCCTCTCTAGACTCCGCCGCTTGGCTCCCCGGACCCTGGCCGCACGTCTTGTGTTGCTTGCGTTGACGACGGCGCTCGTCGTGGCTTCGTTCACCGGGCCGGCGGTAGCCGCGCGAAAGCAAGCCGCCGTGATCTACACGTGCGCTGCCGTCAGCACGGGTGTCCTGCGGGTCCAGTCAGGCGCGGCCCGCTGCGTGAGCGGGCAGATCGCGGCGGACTGGTCGACGTCCGACGCGCGCGCCAGCAAGCCTGTCTTCGGCTGCGCCGCCATCCCGAACGGCGTGCTCCATACCTACACGGCGAACCCGACGTGTCCCGGCGGCCAGACGAAGGAGAGCTGGACAGCTCTCACCCAGGGGAACACGACCCTGGACATCAACGTCTGCGTGAACCGCACGACGCACGTGACGCAGCTTGTCAATGCGCTGCAGGCGTGCAAGCGAACGCAGTTCCGCCTCGCGTGGCCGCAGCTCGTCGGCGGCGGGGGGCCTCAAGGCCCGGTTGGGCCGACCGGCGCCACGGGCCCCGCGGGGCCGCAGGGACCTGGCGGCGGCGGCCCGGCGGGTCCCCAGGGACCAGCCGGCCCCGCCGGCCCTGCCGGCCCAGCGGGGCCGATCGGGTCTGCCGGAGCGACAGGAGCGACAGGAGCGACCGGCGCGGCGGGCGCCACGGGAGCTACAGGTGCCGCCGGTGCGACCGGCGCGACCGGCGACGTCGGCGCGACGGGTCCGGCAGGCCCGACGGGCGACGCCGGTGCAACGGGGGCAACGGGCCCGCAGGGCCCGCAGGGGATCCAGGGCCTGATCGGCCCGACCGGTGCGGCGGGCGCGACGGGCGACACAGGTGCGGCGGGAGCGACGGGTGCGACGGGACCGGTCGGCGACACGGGTGCGACCGGCGCGCAAGGCCCGCAGGGAATTCAGGGGCCGATCGGCCCGACCGGCGCCACCGGGGCTACGGGCGCGACCGGTGACACCGGGGCGACAGGTGCGGCCGGAGCGACGGGTGCGACGGGACCGGTCGGCGACACGGGTGCGACCGGGGCCACCGGCGCCACCGGCGCGACCGGCCCGCAAGGCCCGCAGGGGATCCAGGGACCGGTCGGCCCGACCGGCGCGACCGGCGCGACGGGGGCAACCGGTGACACCGGGGCCACAGGCGCTGCTGGAGCGACAGGTGCGACTGGACCAATCGGCGACACGGGTGCGACCGGTGCAACGGGCGCCACGGGAGCAACTGGCCCACAGGGCCCGCAGGGCATCCAGGGACCGATCGGCCCGACGGGCGCGACCGGCGCGACGGGTGCAACCGGTGACGCCGGCGCAACAGGCGCCGTCGGAGCGACGGGAGCGACCGGGCCGCAGGGTATTCAGGGGCCGATCGGCGCCACCGGCGCCACCGGCGCAACCGGTGCGACGGGCGCAACAGGCACCGCCGGCGCGACCGGCGCGACCGGACCTGCGGGCGCGACGGGAGCGACCGGTGCGACCGGCAACGACGGCGCGGCAGGTCCTGCCGGTGCCACCGGAGCGACGGGCGCGACAGGTGCGACGGGCGCAACCGGTCCGTCGGGCTCGCAGATCGTGACCGGGGCGACGGTGACGAGCGCGACCGGGGCCGCCGTGGGAACCACTGCCACCTCGACGGCGACGTGCCCGGCGGGGAAGCTGCTGCTCGGCGGCGGAGCGCGCGTGACGAACACGCAGGGGGCCAACCGCGCCGTCCTGACGGACTCCCACCCGACGTCGACGACCGTGTGGACGGCGATCGGCGTGGTCATCACCGCGCTGACCGGCAATAACACCATGAGCGTCACGGCGTACGCCATCTGCACTGCGTAGAGGAGGAACGATGATCGCATCCGACACCACGGCCCCCGCGACAGGACGGGCTGTTCGACCCCGCAGAGGTCGCGCAAAGGCAACGCTCGTCGTCGCGCTGATCGTGTTCGCGGCCGTCGGCGCCCTCGTCTGGTTCCTCTCGTCCTCAGACCGGGTGACGCAGTCGAGCCCCTCGGCAGCCTCTGCAGACACGTCCGTCCCGGGCGTCGCGCCCCGAATCGTCTCGACGGAGACACTACGTCGACTCGCGCGTGCAAACGGCCGGCCGTTGTACTGGGCAGGGCTGCGTCCGGCGACGCGCATCGAGTACACGCGCAAGACCGACGGGACGACCTTCGTCCGCTACCTGACCGGTAACGCGAAGGCCGGCGACCCGAGTGCGGGCTATGTCGTCGTCGCCACCTACTCGCAACCCGACGCGTACGCGCGTGTGTCGGCGATCGCGTCCCGTGCGCACCTGGCCGAGAAGCCGCTCGCGGACGGCGGCATTGCGCTCACGCGCCCCGGCCGCCCGCAGAACATCTACCTCGTTTACCCGAAGCTGCCGTACCAGATCGAGGTCTACGCGCCGACGGCCGAGCGCGCGCGCCGGCTCGTCTTCGCAGGCGCGATCGAGCCCGTTCGCTAGCGCCCGCGACGGGCCCCTAGACTGGGCCGCAGATGAAGCGCGTGCGTTTTGCACCCAGCCCGACCGGCTCGCTCCATGTCGGAAACGCCCTCAGCGCCGCAGCAAACCGCAGGCTCGGCGACTGGATGCTGCTGCGGATCGACGACACCGATCCGGCGCGCAACGTGGCGGGCGGGGAGGAGGAGATCTCCGCTGACCTGCGCTGGCTCGGCATCGACTGGGACGAGGGGCCGGTGCGCCAGAGCGACCGCGCCGACAGACATCGCGAAGCGGGCGCGCAGCTCGGTGAGCGCTTCGACGGCATCACGCTGCTGCGACCCGACGGCAGCCCGACCTACCAGCTCGCGACGGTCGTCGACGACCTCGACTTCGGCATCACGCACATCGTCCGCGGGTCCGACCACCGTCCGAACGAGGCGCTGCACCGGCGGCTGTTCGAGGCCCTCGGTGCCGAGGCGCCGGAGTTCGTCCACCACGGGCTGATCCTCGGCGAGGACGGCAAGAAGCTCGCGAAGCGCGCGCCCGGCGCGACCATCGCTTCCCTGCGCGACGCAGGCATCCCCGGCGTTGCGGTGCGCCGCTACCTCGAGGAGCTCGGGTTGCCGCAGCACGACGTGCACTACGACCTGCCGCGCATCCGGCGGCTCGCGATCGAGGCGATCGAATCGATGAGCGACGAGGAGCTGGCCGCCGCTGCAGAGGCACCGCGCGCGGTCGTTCCTGCGCTGCGCGGCGCGCGCGACCTCAACGAGGCGCGCGAGTACGCGAACGCGATTCTCACGACGCCGCCGCCGGCGAAGGTCGACGCGCCCGAGACGCTCGAGCGTTTCCGCGAGCTGCTCGAGCGCAGCAACGGCAACGTCGACGCGCGCGCGCTGATCCGCGAGCTGAAGGCCGTCGGCGGCAACCTGCGGGCGCTACGCGTCGCGCTGACCGGAAGCCAGCGTGGTCCCGAGCTCTGGACGGTGATCGCCGCGCTGCCGCGCGACGAGACGCTACGCAGGATCGATGCGGCTCTTTGACACCCTGACGAAGGCGAAGGTCGAACTGCCCGACCCGCCGGCGCGGATCGGCATGTACACGTGCGGGCCGACCGTCTACCAGCGCATCCACATCGGCAACGCGCGCCCGTACGTCATCTCGCTCTGGCTGAAGCGCTGGCTCGCGTCGCGCGGCTACGACGTGACGCTGGTCGAGAACGTCACCGACGTCAACGACCGGATCTACGAAGCGGCGCCCGACCACAGCGCCGAGCTCGCCGCCCAGGCTGCGCAGTGGTACGTGGACGACACGAACAGGCTCGGGCTCGGCCGGCCCGACCATGAGCCGAAGGCGACGGAGACCGTTGCCGAGATCATCCGGCTGATCGAAGAGCTCGTGCGCGACGGCTACGCCTACGAGGCGGGCGGTGACGTGTACTTCCACGTCGCGAGGTTCGCGGACTACGGCCGCCTCTCGGGCCAGCGCCCCGACCAGGTCGAGGAGCAGGAGCCGAATCCGCTCAAGCAGGACCCGCGAGACTTCTCGCTCTGGAAGGCGAACAAGGACGGGGAGGACACGTGGTGGGACTCGCCGTGGGGCCGGGGACGTCCCGGCTGGCACATCGAGTGCTCGGCGATGGCGGAGAAGTTCCTCGGCCAGGCGTTCGACATTCATCTCGGCGGGCTCGACCTCGTCTTCCCGCATCACGAGAACGAGCGCGCGCAGTCGCAAGCTGCCGGCCGCGAGTTCGCGCGCATCTGGATGCACAACGGCCTCCTGCGGCTCGATCGCGAAAAGATGTCGAAGTCCGTCGGCAACATCGCCTCCCTCGAGGACGTGCTCGAGCGATGGGGGAGGGAGACCGTCCTGCTGTTCTTCATGACCGGTCACTGGTCGAAGCCGATCGACTTCTCGGACGCCGTGATGGAGGCCGCGCAGGCGCGGGTCGAGCGCTTCCGCGAGCTCTTCCGCGGCGACTCGCAGCCCGTCGGCGATTGGGCCGACCTCGTTGCGGCGCTCGAGGACGACTTCAACACGCCCGAGGCGCTCGCTGTGCTGCACGCCTGGCGTGACCACGAGCTGTTGCGGCGCGCACTCGAGATCTTCGGCCTCGCGTCGCTCGCGGAGGCCGTCGGCGCTCCGCGGGAGATCGTCGAGCTGGCCGAGCGCCGCCGCGCGGCGCGCGCGGCGCGCGACTTCGCCGAGGCCGACCGCCTCCGCGCAGAGATCGAGTCGGCCGGCTGGGAGGCGCGCGACGTCGCCGATGGTTTCCAGCTCGTCCCGAAGTGACGCGCGAACAGGTCTACGGCCGCCGCCCGGTGCGCGAGGCGCTACGCGGTCGGCGTGAGGTGCTCGAGCTCTGGGCGACCGACCGCGCGCAGAGAGCCGAGGGGTGGCTCCGCGAGCTCGACCGTCCGCGGGTGCAGACGAAGCTCGAGCGCGAGCTCAGCGACGCCGCCGGCACGCGCGACCACCAGGGCGTGGTCGCGTGGTGCGAGCCGTACAAGTACGCCGACGGGTGGGAGCTCGCCGCGGCACGGCGCCCGCTGCTCGCGTGCCTCGACCAGGTGACCGACCCGCGCAACCTCGGAGCCGTCATCCGCAGCGCCGACGGGGCCGGCGCGACGGGTGTCGTCGTCCCGGCGCACGGCGCGGCGACCGTGACTCCCGCCGTCTGCCGGGCGTCGGCGGGCGCCGTCGAGCACGTGTCGGTCGCCGTCGTCCCGAATCTGGCGCGCTATCTCGCGGACGTGAAGCGCGGCGACCTGTGGGTGTTCGGCGCCGTCGGCGACGGTGCGCCGCCCCTGTGGGAGACGGATCTCAGCGGCGGCACAGCACTCGTCTTCGGCGCCGAGGGCAAAGGTCTGCGGCCGCTCGTCCGCAAGACCTGCGACGACCTCGTCTCGATCCCGATGGCCGGCCACGTCGAGTCGCTCAACGTCAGCGTCGCCGCCGCCGTGCTGTTGTACGAGGCGAAGAGGCAGCGGGATGCCTGAGCCGACGCTCTACCTCTTCGACGGCCACAACCTCTTTCACGCCGGCGACTACGAGGACCTGCGGCAGCTGCGCGACGAGCTCGCCAGCTTCGTCGCCCTGAAGGGCGCGCGCGGCGTCCTGGTCTTCGACGGCAGCGGGGCGGACGAGACGTACGGTCCGCTCGAGGTTCGTTATGCACCGAACGCGGATTCCTTGCTCGAGCGGCTGGCGGCCGAGAACCGCGCGGCCGAAGAGGTATGTCTCGTCTCCTCCGACCTCGCCGTGCGAGGAACGTCCGGGCAGGAGGTGCAGAAGCGGTCGTCGGCGACGTTCCTCGGCGACATGGAAGCCGCAGTGCACCGCGAGGATCGCCCGCACCATCTTCGCGACACGCTCGATCCCGAGACGCGGGCGAAGCTCGAACGGCTCCGCCGCGGCGGTTAGTCGACCGAGCAGTCGCTCGAGTCGGCCGCGTCGTTCGGCAGCCGCCCGAGGAGCGTTGCCAGGTGCTCGAGCTCGTCGTGGCTGTAGCGGGTCTCGAAATACGTCCGCAGGTCCGCGACGTGGGTGCCCGAGGCCTCCTGCAGCTTCGAGTAGCCGTCGTCGGTGAGGACTGCGTAGGTGACACGGCGGTCGCTGGCACAGTTGGCCCGGTCGACCCAGCCCTCTTTCTCGAGCCCGTCCAGCAGCCGGGTCACCCCCGAGGCCGTGAGGATCAGCTGCTCGGCGAGGTCGACCCGGCGCATCCGCCGCTCCTCCGCCCGCGCGAGCAGGAGCAGGCATTCGTAGTCGTTGATCGTCAGCCCGTGGTCCGCGACGAGGCGGGCGTTGATCGCCCCGACGGCAGCAGAGTGGCCGCGGATCAGGTTGATCCAGGCCTCGACTGCGGGTGCTTGCGCTCTCAATACTTGACTAGACAATGTTCTCTCGCTACTATTGCTTGCGTCCTCAACTATAGCGGACTCAAGGAGGAGTGGAAATGGCAGTTTTGACTGAGGGCCGGACGGCATTGCCGACCGGAACCTGGGCGCTCGACCCGGTCCATTCGACGATCGGCTTCGAGCTTCCGTACCTGGCCGGCATCTTCCGCGGCCACTTCGCGGACGTGGACGCCCAGCTGACGTCCGAGGCCCTGACCGGGTCTGCGCGTGTAGCGAGCGTCGACGTCAAGGACGAGAACCTCGCCGCGCATCTGCAGTCGCCGGAGTTCTTCGACGTCGAGCGGTATCCCGAGCTGACGTTCGCGTCGGGCTCGGTCGAGCGCTCGGATGACGCGCTCAAGGTGGACGGGGAGCTCACGATTCGCGGCATCACGAAGCCCGTGGAGCTCGTCGGCACGATCGCCGACCCGATGACGGATGCGTTCGGCCGCGAGCGCGTGAACATCACGCTCGAGACGATCGTCGATCGCACCGAGTTCGGCCTGAACTGGAACATGCCGCTGCCGAACGGGCAGCCGGCGCTGCAGAACGAGGTCAAGCTCGTCGCCGAGCTCTACTTCGTGCGGGAGGCGTAAGGGCGGTGAATGTCCTCGGGATCTCGGGCAGCCTCCGCCGGGACTCGCACAACACGAAGCTCCTCCGCGCCGCGGGGGAGCTTCTCCCTCCGTTCGCCGAGCTCGAGCTGTGGGACTGGCTGAAGGCGGTGCCGCCGTTCGACGAGGACGACGAAGTCGAGCCGGCGCCTGCTCCCGTTGCTGCGCTGCGCGACGCGGTCGCCGCAGCGGACGTCCTGCTCTTCGCCACGCCGGAGTACAACCACTCGGTTCCGGGTCAGCTGAAGAACGCCGTCGACTGGCTCTCTCGCCCGTTCGTCACGAGTGTCCTACGCGGCAAGCCTGCGCTGGTCGTCGGCGCGAGCACGGGTGCCTTCGGAGCCGTATGGGCCCAGGCGGAGCTGCGGAAGGTGCTGGCCGCCGCGGGTGCCCGTGTCGTCGAGGCGGACGTGGCAGTCGGCCACGCGCCCTCGAAGTTCGACGAGCAGGGTCGGCTGGTGGACGAGGAGCTCGCCGAGCAGCTGCAGGAGGCTCTGGAGGTGCTGCTCGCCGAGGAGCCGGCGCGCCGGCTCGCGATCGCGGTCTAGGCTCAGCGGGTGAGCGGCACTGCCGCTGAGCGTTACCTCAGGCTCGGGCTCCAGCTTGGCCGCCATGTCGACGGCATCGTCGACTCGTACTTCGGGCCGCCCGAGCTCGCGGAGGCGGTAGGAGCCGGGCCGCTCGCGTCTCCGCGTGAGCTCGTCGCAGAGGCAGAGTCGCTGCTCGACGAGCTCCAGGACGGCTGGTTCCGCGACCAGATCGTCGGCGTCCGGACGTTCGCCGGCGTGCTCGCAGGCGAGACCATCGCCTACGCCGACGAGGTGGAGCAGTGCTACGGCGTTCGCCCCGTGCGCACGGACGAGAGTGTCTTCTCGGCTGCGCACGAAGCGCTCGACCGGCTCCTTCCGGGCGACGGGGCGTTGAGCGATCGGTACGAGAGCTGGCGAATGGCCGGTGTCGTGCCCGCTGACGTGGTCGAGGGCGCGCTGGCCGGTGTGATGGACGTCGGTCGCGGCTGGGCGACCGCGCACGTCCGGCTGCCGGGCGGAGAGGCAGTCGTGCTCGAGCTCGTCCGCGACAAGCCGTGGCTCGGCTACTGCCACTATCGAGGTGACTTCCGCAGCGACATCTCCGTCAACGTCGATCTGCCGCACTCGGCCTACGAGCTGATCCAGCTGGGCCTCCACGAGACCTATCCCGGGCACCACACGGAGCGCTGCCTGAAAGAGCAGCTGCTCGTCCGCGAGCGGGGCTTGCTCGAGGAGACGATCGTGCTGCTGCCGACGGCGCAGTCGCTCATCGCCGAGGGGATTGCGATGCTCGCGCCAGAGCTGGTGCTCGAGGACGAAGGGGCTGCTGCCGTGGCGGCGGTCGGCGTCGACCTCGACCTCGAGCAGGCGCGCGCGATCGCCCGCGCGCGTGAGGCGCTCGAGGGCGTGTTCGTGAACGCGGCGCTGCTCCTCTACGAGGCGGGCGAGGATCCCGACGAGGTACGAAGGTACGTCGAGCGCTGGGCGCTGGCGACGCCGGAGCGCGCCGGCCATGCGGTGCGGTTCATCCAGGATCCGACGTCGCGGTCGTACGTCCTGACGTACTCCGCGGGCCACGCGCTCTGCCGCGCCTACGTCGCCCGTGAGGCCGGCGGGCTCCGGCGGCTTCTCACGGAGCAGGTGCGGGTGGGGGAGCTCGTACCGAACATACGTTCGTAACATCCTGGGTCCACTGCAAACCTCTTGTAAAGACCGGCGGACCTTGCTATGTTCTCCCTCAACCTAAGGGTGAGGCTTACCGTCTCGCCCCTGACCACGGGGGACGCCGATGGCCGCACGGCCCGCCGCAACAGCCGCGCAGAAGGCGCAACGAGAGCTCGAAGACCTGCAGCTGGTGCTGCGCGCGCGCAACGGGGACGGCGCTGCGCTCGACGTCCTGATCCGCCGCTACACCGGCTTCGTCCGGCTGAAGGCGAGCTCGTACTTCCTCGCCGGCGGCGACTCCGAGGATCTCGTCCAGGAGGGTCTGATCGGCCTCTACAAGGCGGTCCGCGACTTCCGCCCGGACAAGGAGACGTCGTTTCGGAGCTTCGCCGAGCTCTGCGTCACCCGCCAGATCATCACGGCGATCAAGACGGCCACGAGGTTCAAGCATGCCCCGCTCAACACCTACGTATCGTTCAGCCACACCCCCGCGGGCCAGGAGTCGGACAGCGAGTGCACCCTCGGGGACGCCCTGCCGGGGCCGAGCGTCGACGATCCCTCCGTTTGCGTCATATCCACGGAGGAACTACAGAGCTTAGTCTTCACACTCGGAAGCGGTCTCTCCCAACTAGAAGCGGATGCTCTTCGTCTCTATTTGGAGGGGTCGTCCTACGAGCAGATGGCAGAGGAGTTGGGCTGCGACACGAAGACCATTGACAACGCGCTGCAGAGGGTCAAACGCAAGATCCTGACCCACCAGAAAACCAGGCAAGTCCTGCTGTAGTAAGGAATACAGGGCCCCCGGAAAGCGTTTTAAATGGTGTCGGCGCCGCCCAGGCGCCCGTTCTTTGCAGAGAAGAAGGAGTGAACTGAACTGACCAAGCTTGCAGAAATGGAACCCCGCGCCTTCATCGACGAGGCGGAGGAGCTCGGAGAGCTCGAGGAGGAAGTCCTCGAGGCGTACGCGCACGAGCACGAGCTGGAGGACGAGGAGATCGCCGGCCTCCGCGCCGAGCTCGAGGAGCGCGGCGTCGAGCTGATCTCGGCACCGCATGCCGAGCCGGTGGTTCGTGCCACCGCGCCGGTGAGCGGCGCGACCGACAGCCTCACGCTCTTCATGAACGAGGCAGGCCGCTATCCGCTGCTGACCGCGGCGGAGGAGGTCGCGCTCGCGAAGCGCGTCGAGCGCGGTGACCTCGCGGCGAAGGAGCGGATGATCAACTCGAACCTGCGCCTCGTGGTCTCGATCGCCAAGCGCTACCAGGGCCATGGCCTGCAGCTCGGCGACCTGATCCAGGAGGGCGTGATCGGACTGAACCGCGCCGTCGAGAAGTTCGACTGGCGCAAGGGCTTCAAGTTCTCGACCTACGCCACCTGGTGGATTCGCCAGGCCTGCCAGCGTGCGGTCTCGAACCAGTCCGCGACGATCCGCGTCCCGACGCACGTCCACGAGCGGCGCGTGAAGCTCAACCGCGCCCGCCAGCGCCTCCAGGCGGCGAGCGGCGACGAGCCGACGCGGGAGGAGCTCGCGAAGGCGACCGGTCTCGAGCTGCGCTACGTCGAGGAGGCGCTCGGCGCGGTCGAGGCGTCCGTCTCGCTGAACCAGGCGGTCGGCTCCGACGGTGAGGGCGAGCTCGGCGACCTGTTCGCCGACCCGAACTCCGTCGACCCGGAGTCCGAGGCGGCCGAGGCGCTGCGTGCGCGCTCGGTGCGCGAGGCCGTCCGGAACCTGCCCGAGCGCGAGCGCCGCGTGCTGGAGCTCCGGTTCGGCTTCGACGGCGAGCCGACGTCGCTCGAGCAGATCGGCCGCGAGCTGAAGATCAGCCGCGAGCGCGTGCGGCAGGTCGAGCGCGACGCTCTCGCAGCGCTCGAGGTGCAGCTGGCCGACGTCGTCGCGCTCTCCTCAGGCGACGATCTCGTCCACGCGGCGTAAGGCACTGCAAAAGGGTCTGGCCCCGCAGGGGGCCAGACCCCAGCCTTTTCCAGCGGTTACGTGGGCCGCTTGTCGTACATGCACCGGTCGGCCACTGGAGAACAGAGGACGTGGCCGATCTCGTAGCGTGCGGCGTCCCGAACTCTGAGACGCTGTGCGTTCTTGGGTGGATCGACACGAAGGGCAGCGACGGTTTTGACGTCGAGGTGTTCGATCGGCACGAGGTAGACCATCTCGGTATCGGGGCAATGGACGCCGAAGTACTCGACTTGCCCTCGATAGTCACGGCGTGCCTGCCCTGGTCGGAGGTGATGGCCGTAGCAGCTGCAGACCGAGAACCACACCGCGCCGGCGCGCAACCGCCCGGTCTTGCATTGCACGCGCGAGAGGCTCCCGCCGTCGTCGATCACCAGGTCGTATCTGGTGTTCTCGCCAAAGGGAACGAGCACGGCATAGCCGCACGCTCGCAACGCGAGCAGCACCGCAAGCGTCGTCCGGTCGCCTTTGTCCTTGGGGTGCTCCATACACCCTTACTCTGCAGCAGACATCGGCTGGGCTGTGTCCAAAACTGACAACAGATCCGTCGCCTACGATGTAGGTGCGCCGGAGTAGCTCAGTTGGTAGAGCGGCTCATTTGTAATGAGCGGGTCGTCGGTTCGAATCCGGCCTCCGGCTCCTGAGATGCGAAGCGCCCCGGCTCTCGCCGGGGCGCTTCTGTCTGCAGCGAAGGAGGTGCGGCTGTTACGCGGCGGCGGGAGCCGGCACGGCGTCGTGCTCGAGCCGCGGCAGCCACTGGAGCCAGTTCGGCAGGTACCAGTTCGCCTCGCCCAGCAGCTTCATCGTCGCCGGCAGGAGCACCGCGCGGACGATCGTCGCGTCGATCAGGACGGCGGCTGCGAGGCCGATGCCCATCTCCTTCATGTCGAGGATCGGCATGAGCGCGAACACCGCGAACGCACCGACCATCACCAGCGCCGCCGAGGAGACGACACCGGCGGTCGTCGCGATGCCGTACTCGACTGCGTCGGCCGTCTTCATGCCGCGGTCGTACGCCTCCCGCACGCGGCTGAGGATGAACACGTGGTAGTCCATCGAAAGCCCGAAGAGGATCACGAACATGAAGATGGGCAGCCACTGTGCGATGCCGCCGTTCGAGGTGAAGCCGAGCAGGCCCGCGCCCCAGCCCCACTGGAAGACCGCGACGAGCACGCCGTAGGCGGCGCCGACGGACAGCAGGTTGAGGACGATCGCCTTCGCGGCCACGACGAGCGAGCGGAAGGTGACGAGCAGCAGCAGGAACGCGAACACGAGCACGAAGCCGAAGACGATCGGAGCCTTCGCCTTGAGCAGCGCGTTCTCGTCGGCGGACTGCGCCGTCGGGCCCGTCACGCCGTAGTCGGCGTTGTCGAGCTTGCCGACGGTCGCGGGGAGGACGTCGTCGCGCAGCGTGCGCAGCGCGTTCATCGATGTGGCATCCGTGCCCTTGCCGACGAGCGGGATGTCGACGCGGGTGACCGTGTGAGTGCGGTTCACCGCTGTGTCGATCGTGCCGGAGGTGATGCCGGCGGCGACCGCCTTCGCCTTCAGTGCCGCGATCGCATGCCGTGTCGCCGGTGCATCGGCGTTCGCCTTGATCGCGACGAGGCTCTGCGCGGCCGTGCCGTCGGAGAACTCGTTCTGCACCTTCTTGATCGTCGCCACCGTCGGCGCGCTGTTCGGCAGCGCGTCGAGGCCGCTCTGCGCGGTGTGCAGATGCAGGACCGGGACCGCCACCACCAGCAGGGCGCCGCCGGAGACCGCCGCGGCGATGCCGGGACGGCGCATGGCGGGCGTCAGGATCTTCTTCCAGAACCGGTTCTCGCCACTCTCGCGCCGCAACCGGTGCAGGAACGGGATCCTGCCCTTGTCCACGCGGCCACCGAGCTTCGACAGGAGCGCGGGGAGCACCGTCAGCGAGCCGAGCATGGCGATCCCGACGACCATCATCGTCGCGATGCCGAAGCCCAGGTAGCTCTTGTCGCCCGAGAACATCATCCCGGCCATCGCGATCATCACGGTGAACCCGGAGATGAGCACCGACCGGCCGGACGTTGCCGCTGCGGCCTCGATCGCCGCACGCGAGCTCTTGCCGGCCGCCCGCTCCTCGCGCTCGCGCTTGAGGTAGAAGAGCGAGTAGTCGACGCCGACTGCGAGCCCGATCAGCAGGATCACCGCCGCGACGTTCTGGTCCATCGGGACGATGTGGCTCGGCAGAGCGACGAGGCCGATCGTCGCGATCACGCCCGAGAGCGCGAGCAACAGCGGGACGCCGACCGCGACGAGCGCGCCGAAGACGAGCAGCAGCACGATGATCGTGATCGGGATCGAGCGCTCGCCGGCCAGCTTCAGCTGGTCGTTGAACATCTTGTCGAGCGCCTTGCCGGAGCTGATCGCACCGGCTTCGCCGACGTAGAAGCCCGGGTGGCCGGCCGCGACTTTCGCCACGGCGGACTCGATCGGGGCGATCTTCTTCGTGGCCTCGTCGTACTTGCCCTTCATGTCGAAGGTGACCATCGCGGTGCTGCGGTCCTGCGACACGAGATCCGGGTGCGCCGGATCGAGCGGGCTCTTGAGGTTCTTGATGTTCGGGTTGCCCTTCACGGAGCCGATCACGTCGTTGATCGTCGAGCGGAAGGCCGCCGCGTTCACCGAGAGCTTCGAGCTCTGCACGAGCACGAACTCGGTCTGCGGGTTCCGGTCTGCCTCCGGGAAGCCGTGCTTGAGGATCAGGTCGGCCCGGTGCGACTGGCCGGTGCTGGTGTCCTCCGTGGAGAGGTTTTTCGTGCCGACCTTCGCACCGATCATGAAGGCGACGACGACGAACGCGAGCCAACCGAACACGGCGATCTTCCAGTGACTCGCGCTCCAGCGACCCATGCGGGCCGCGATGTTGTTCGAGCGCTTGAGGGGTGACATGGCCTTCTGACTCCTTCGCTGGTTGACACAGCGAGAGTCGCACCGGCCGCTTCGAGCCGAAATCCGGCCGGCAGGCGTCTTGGAGGTGTGGCCGTCCACACCGTCAGGAGGGGCGATCCACCGAAGCCGGCGGGTAAGCCGAAGCCCTACCCGCCGGCGACCTGATCCGCGCGCCGACGGCCGAAGGCCACCGGCACGCGGACGGAAGCGAACAATCGCCAACCGCCTGGAGCGTGCGGGCCTCGCCCGCGCGCGTTCCACCGCGAAGCGGCGTAACCCAAAGCCTGGGGTCTGGCCCGCGGGGCCAGACCCCAGAACGGTGAAGACCGCCGGGGGAGCGGCGGTCTTCAGGAGGAGGGAGGAGTGGTGATCGGGGTCTAATGCTTCAACAGTTGCCACAGCACATGAACCGGCGAGTCCATGGCGGCTCCGCTGCGAACGAAGCTCTCCGTCAACGTGTCGAATCCCATGGCTGCAGCATGGCTTCTGCTGCAACGCTGGCCCAGGGGGTTCGCTGGCGTCTTGGGGGTGCGGAAAACCCTACGGCCGCTACGAACGCAGATACGTCAGAACAGCGAGAACGCGGCGGTGATCCTCGGCCGTCGCGGGCAGCCGAAGCTTCCCGAAGATGCTCGTGACGTGCTTCTCGACGGCGCGGAGCGTGATCACGAGCCGCTCCGCGATCGCCTGGTTCGACTTCCCCTCGGCCATCAGCTCCAGCACCTCGCGCTCGCGCGGCGTCAGATCCTCGAGCGGGTCGTCGCGGCGCCGCCGGCCGACGAGCTGCGAGACGACGGCGGGATCGAGTGCGGAACCGCCCTCGGCGACGCGCCGAACCGCCGCCGCGAACTCGTCCACGTCTGACACCCGGTCTTTCAGCAGATAGCCGACGCCCTCGGCGTTCTCGCCGAGCAGCTCCATCGCGTACGCCGGCTCGACGTACTGCGACAGCACGAGCACGCCGGTGTCCGGCCAGCGCTCGCGGATCTCCTGGGCGGCACGCAGGCCCTCGTCCGTCTGCGTCGGCGGCATGCGGATATCGACGAGCGCGACGTCGGGCTTGTGCATCCCGACGTGACGCAGCAGGTCGTCAGCCGTGCCGCTCTGCGCGACGATCTCGAAGCCGGCGTCCTCGAGCAGCCGCGCGATTCCCTCGCGCAAGAGCACAGAGTCGTCTGCGAGGACTACGCGCACGCCGCGAAACCCTCTGCGGGCCGTGCTGAGCGGCGGAAAGCGGGCAGCGAGCCCGGGCGCCTTGAGCTGGAAGAGCCGCTCCGGCGCGTCGATCCCGGGCAGCTGGTGGTCGCCGAGATCCTCCAGCTCGTGCTCCGAGTCGAGCTCGTCGCGGGTGCGCGCCGAGAGGAGGATCTGCCCGCCGCTGCCGGCCTGGCAGATGCGCGCCGCCCGATGGACGTCGAGCCCGAAGTACGTCCCGTCGCGGATGTTCGGCTCGCCCGTGTGCAATCCCATCCGCACGCGCAGGTCGGCGCCGCCGGGCCACTCGTGGCTTGCGAAGGCCCGCTGTGCCGCGACGACGCTGTCGGCAGCGGCGCGGGCCTCCGGGAACACGACGAAGAACTCGTCGCCGCGCTGGTCGACGACGACGCCGTTGCCGGCCTCGACCGCCTCGCGGAAGAGCCGTCGGTGGTCGTCGAGGACGTGCGCGTAGCGGTCACCCAGCCGCTGCAGCAGTTGCGTCGATCCCTCGACATCGGTGAAGACGAGTGTGACGGTGCCATGTGGAAGATCCGGCATCGCAGCCTACTCCAGCGGGATCTCGGCGCGGACTCGCGTTCCCACGCCCGGCGGGCTCGCCACGTCGAGCTGACCGCTCAGCGCGGCGACGCGGTCGGCCAGCCCGCGCAGGCCTGAGCCGCGCACCGGGTCGGCGCCGCCGACGCCGTCGTCCGCCACCTCGACCACTGCTACTCCGTTCATCCGTTCGACCGTAACCTCCACCGCTGAAGCCTGGGCGTACTTCGTCACATTTGCAAGCGCCTCCGACACGACGTAGTACGCGGCCGCCTCGACCGGGGCCGGCAGCTCGCATGAAGCGCCCCTGATCTCGACCGGCAGCGGTGACCGTGCGGCGAGCGCTTCGAGCGCGGCTTCGAGCCCGCGATCGGTCAGGACTGCAGGGTGGATCCCGCGGGCGAGCTCGCGCAACTCCTCGAGCGCCTGCGCGAGCTCCTCCCGCGAAGCTTCGAGGAGCTCCTCGGCCCCGGTGGGGTCGCTCCGCAGCCGGCCTTGCGCCAGCCGAAGCGACAACGAGAGGGAGACGAGCCGCTGCTGCGCGCCGTCGTGGAGGTTCCGCTCGAGCTTCCGCCGCTCCTCGTCGCCGGCCGCCACGATGCGTGCGCGCGAGGCCTCGAGCTCTTCCTGCTGGCGCTTCCGCTCCGTGATCTCGCGCACGATCATCAGGAACTCGTCCTCGCCGCTCGCCGCGAAACGGGCCTCGTAGTTCCGCACGTCGCCGGCGAACTCCAGCTCGTACTCGATCATCTGCGGCGTGCCGCGGTCGACCGCGGCCTGCCCCGCCGCGAGGACACGCTCCGCGAGCTCGGGCGGCAGGCGGTCGTGGACGCGTGCGCCGATGAAGACCTCGCCGACGAGGTCGCCCGGGTTCGGCGCGTTGAACGCGCGATAGCGGCCGTCGCGCGAGATGCGGAACATCAGGTCGGGCAGGGCCTGGAGCAGTGCGCGGTAGCGCTCGACGCGCGCTTTCACCTCGACGAGGAGCTTGTCGCGCTCGAGCGCGATGCGCGCGGCGCTCGTGATCGCGTCGAGCAGCTCGGGCTCCTCGCGCAGCGCCGCGTCGTGAACGATCGCCGCCACCGGCGTGTCGGCGTAGTCGAGCCGCGTGACGACGCGGCGGCGCGTGTCCTGCGGCAGATCGAAGTGGTTGCCGTCGACGTCGACGTAGTGGTCGCCCTCGTCGTACCAGTACGCCACCTGAACCGTCGGGTCGCGCAGAGCCTCGCGCAGGGAGTCCTGGACCTCGCTCGGGCTCGCACGCTCGGGGAGCGTGGTGAAGATCGCGCCGAAGCCGGCGCTTCGGGCCAGCGTCGTGCTGAGCAAGCCGGCGAGGAAGAGAAACGGAACGGCCGTGAACGTCAGGATCAGCGCGACGCTGACGATCGTGTTGCCGACGCCGGAGAACGGGGTGACGATGAACCCGACGGCCAGGAGCAGCACCGTCAGCCCGCCCGCGAGGTAGACGGGGCGGAGCTGCCGCCGCAGCGCCGGCGTGCCGCGGCGCCAGCGTCCGATCAACAGCCAGAACGCCGAGGCGAAGAGGACGACGCCGATCGTCGTCCAGATCGCCGTCGACGCGATATGCGCGGTGCGGTTGTAGGAGACGAGCACGAGGTTGTCGGGACACGCGTGCGGCTCGCACGTCTGCCGCTGCGGGAACATCGCGTCGAGGAGCGGTGCAAGGAACGCCGCGATGTACGCGCAGACGACGATCGTCCGGCCCGCCCGGCTGAGCAGCCGTCCGCTCGGATACGCCAGCAGCAGATGGAGGAACGCGGCGATGAAGAGGCTCCCGAAGAGCTCGCCGAGCGTGTACGGCAGCGAGTCGTTCGCCTCGTAGAGGCTCGCGGCGAGAACGCCGAAGCCGACGGCGACCATCAGCATCCCGGTCCGGTTCCACGGACGCAGCGACCACCCGATCAGCCCGGCGATGACGAACGACATGCTGACGAAGAGCAGCAGCGCGGTCGTCAGGCCGGGGTGCTGCTCGTGATTGCTGGTAAGCGTGAGAGCGACGGCAGCGGCACCCGCGAGCGCGGCCGCCGGCGCGAAGAAGAGCCAGGGGCGGCGCAGCATCACGCCACGAGCAACGCCGCGATCGCGGCGCCGGACAGATCTGCCTTCGGGACGAAGCCGTGAGCGCCGCACATACCGATGCAGGGCCCGTAGTCGGCGCCGTCACGGCTCGAGGTGAGGATCACGATCGGCGGATCCTCGAGCTTCCGGAGCTGGTCGGCGACGTGGAAGCCGTCGATTCCCGGGAGCTGGACATCGAGCAGGACGAGGTCCGGACGAAGCCGCTGCGCGGCCTCGACCCCGGTTTCCCCGTCCTCGGCCTCGCCGACGACCTCGTACCCCTCCGCCTCGAGCAGCGTTCTGGCGCTGGCCCGGAAGCTCGGGTGATCGTCGACGATGAGAACTGTCACAGCCACAGTCTCGTACCCCTTCGGCAGGCGCCGAATACGGTTACCCACACTCTTTACTGCCTAGAAGCCGCCAACTGACCCGTTTGGGTCATGTCCGCGGCGGCCGCCGCAGGGATCTCGACCCGGAAGACGGAGCCGCCGCCGTCCCTGGCCTCGACCCAGATCCGGCCGCCGACGCGGCGCACGAGCTCCCGGGCGATGTAGAGGCCGAGGCCCGTGCCGCCGATGCCGCCGGTCATATCGGGATCGAGGCGATAGAACTTCTCGAAGATCCGCTCCCGCTCCATCGGCGGAATCCCTAGCCCCTCGTCGGCCACCGAGAACCGGACGGCGCCGTCGACGGCCTCGACCCCGAGGTGGACGTCGCCTCCCGACGGCGAGTACTTGATCGCGTTGTCGAGGAGGTTGTCGAGCACCTGCCGGAGCTGCGACTCGTCGGCGGTGATGGGCGGGACCTCGTCCGCGACGGGATCGACCACGACACGCACGCCGTCCGGCAGGTGCGTGCGTGCGGCCTCCGCAACTGCGGCGACGAGCTCCCGCGGGTCGCAGTTGTCGACCAGGACGTCGAGCCGGCCGGCGTCGAGCTGGCTTGCGACCAGCAGGTCGTTGACGATCGCCGTCAGCCGCGCCGACTCCTCGACGATGATGCTCAGGAGTCGCGCGTTGATCTCCTCCGCGAGCTCCACGTCGTCGCGGCCGAGGGTCATCGCGGAGCCGTAGATGGCGGCGAGCGGCGTGCGCAGCTCGTGCGACACCGTCGCGACGAGGTCCTGGCGGATCCGTTCGAGCGTCCGCTCTTCGGTGATGTCCTGGAACGCGAAGACGACGCCGTCGTCGAACGCGACGCCGGAGATCGAGACCCACCGCTCGTGGCCGTCGTGGTCGAGCGGCAACGTCTCGGGACGGGCTCGCACGCGCTCCCAGCCGGGCAGCAGGTCGTCGAGCCGGCGGCCGAGGATGTCGTCGCGCCGGATTCCGGTGATCGTCTCCGCGGCGCGGTTCCACAGGCGCACGATGCCGAGCGTGTCGACCAGGAAGACGCCGTCGCCGACCGTCTCGAGGACGCGCGCCGCCTGCGCCCGCTCCTCCACCTCGCGGTACAGCTTCGCGTTTTCGACGGCGGTGCCCGCACGTCGCGCGAGCTCCTCCGCGACCGCGAGGTCCTCACGCGCGTAGCGGCGCCCGGACTCCGCCGCAACGAGCGAGATGACGCCGAGCACCTCGCCGTGGGCGAGCAGCGGCACGCACATGTAGCTCTGCACGCCGAGCTCGCGGACGAGGCCGAGATGGAAGTCGTCCTGTGTCAGCTCGGCGAGCTGCGGCTCGCTGATCTCGGTGACGAGCTCGCTCCGGCCGGTGCGGCGGACGAGCGGCGGGCCTTGCACGGCTTCGGGGTTCTCGGGATAGCGGCGCGCGAGCTCGAAGGCGAGCTCGACCTTCTTCGGGTCGACGTGCTCGACGGCCAGCGTGCGCAGGCGCCCGTCCTCGACGACGTCGACACGTGCCCAGTCCGCGATGCGCGGCACTGCCAGCTTCGCGACCGCGGCGAGTGTGCTGCGGTAGTCGAGAGACGCGGTGAGCGCAGCGCCGGCGTCGACGAGGAAGCGCTGAGCCTCCTCGGCGCGCTTCTGGTCGTGAATGTCGATGTTGGATCCGAACCACTTGACGGCGGCGCCGCTCTTGTCCGTCATCGGGACGGCGCGCGTGAGGTGCCACCGGTAGGCGCTGTCGGCGGCGCGGCGGAAGCGCAGCTCGTTCTCGTAGGGTCGCCCGGTCGCGAGCGCCGTCTGCCAGCGCTCGAGCATGCGGCCGAGATCCTCGGGGTGCACCACCTCGGTCCAGCCCTTCTCGACGAGCTCCGGGAACGACGTCGCGAAGTAGTCGAGCGCGCGCTGGTTGACGTAGTCGAGCTCGCCGTTCGGCAGCGCCGTCCAGATCTGCTCCGGCTGCGCTTCGGCGAGGAAGCGATAGCGCTCCTCGCTCTCGCGGCGAAGCTCGGCGAGCTCCTGCTCCTTCAGCTGCTCTGCCTGCCGGCGCAGCTGCTCGTTCTTCTCGTGCAGCTCGATGAACACCCCGACCTTCGAGCGCAGGACGTCGGGGTTGAACGGCTTGAAGACGTAGTCGACGGCGCCGGCGGAGTAGCCGCGGAAGACCTGATCCTCCTCTTTCGAGATCGCGGTCACGAAGATGATCGGCACGTGGCGCGTGCGCTCGCGCTGCTTGATCAGGTGCGCGGTCTCGAAGCCGTCCAGGTCGGGCATCTGAACGTCGAGCAGGATGACCGCGACGTCGTGGCGCAGCAGCTGCCGCAGCGCGTCCTCGCCGGAGCTCGCGTAGACGAGGGTCTCGCCGAGCGGCTCGAGGATCGCCTCGAGGGCGAGCAGGTTCTCGGGGCGGTCGTCGACCAGCAGCACCTTGGCCACCTAGTTACCTCCTCCTCGGGGGAACCTCCCGGTTCCCCCGAACCCCCTCCACTGGTCCGCTTGCGCGGACGGGCCGCTTCGCGGCCGATCGTCGACGAGCAGGATCTTCGCCATCAGACGCGCTCGACGCAGAGCTCGTGGAGGTAGGCGCCGATCTCGTCGAGCGGCAGCACGGCGTGGGCCACCGTCGCGGCGATCGCCGCGTCCGGCATGGCCCTCCGCTCGGCGCCGCCCGGCTCCTGGACGATCGCGACGCCGCCGCGCTCCTTGACCGTCGCGAGACCCGCTGCGCCGTCCTCGTTCGCGCCGGTGAGGATGATCCCGATCAAGCTCGGCCCGTACGCGAACGCCGCCGACTCGAACAGGACGTCGATGGACGGCCGCGCGTACTGCACGCGCTCGTCGACGGACAGCGCGAACGATCCCGGCTCGACGAGGAGGTGGTAGTCCGGCGGCGCGATGTACACGTTGCGCGGCTCGATCGCCATCTTGTCGTCGACGT
>DATCYR010000066.1:0-49744 GCA_036526315.1 Gaiellaceae bacterium
CGTGCCTACTCGTTGCGTGGGCGCTTCAGCTCGACCATCAGTACCCGCAAGTCGTTCTGACCGACATTCTCCACGGAGTGCGGCGGCAACGGCTCCGACCACAGCGTTGCGCCCTCCTCGGGCCGGTGCGCACCCTCACGCGTGTCGAAGACGGCGAACCCGGAACCGTCGCGGCGCACGAAGTCGGTCGTCCGCAGCACGTACTGCACGTTCGGCCAGCAATGCGTGTGAACGGCCGTCTGCTCGCCCGCCGGGATGAGCGTCTCGAGCACGCGGACGGCGTCGTTCTCGAAAAGCTTGCGGTGGTGCTGCCCCGCGGCCGCGACCGCGTCGAGGTCGGCCGGCCACGGCCACACGCTCACGCGGCCACCGGCGCAATGCCCCACGTGGTCGTGTACGACTCACCCGGCTCGAGGCGCACCACCGCTTCGCCCGAGCGAAAGGCGTTCGGCGGGCACGTCATCGGCTCGACGGCGAGGCTGCGGCGATTCACGTCGGGGAGCGGATCACCGGTGAAGAGCATCGCGTAGCGGTACGCCTCGTCCATCCAGACGTCTACGCCGCTGCCGGACTCGGCGTCGCGTAACTCGATCCGCGCGACGCCCTCCGCGTCGCGCTCGAGCTCGGTGAACGCGTTGTCGAGCTTCGTGTCGCCGACGAGCCGCCCCCGGCGGAAGTCGTACGCCGTCCCGTCGACGGCCGCATCGCCGTTCGGGATGCCGCGCTCGTCGGAGAAGAGGACTCTCCCGGCCGGCGCGCGCAGCGTGACGGAGTCGACGGTCTCGGTCCCGACGGTGACGTAGGGATGCGCGCCGCAACCGTACGGGCACACGTCGTCGCCGGAGTTCGTCGCCGTCGTGCGCACTGCGAGCCCGGTGGTCGAAAGCGTGTACTCGATCCGCAGCTCGAGCCGAAACGGATAGCCGGGCTGCGGGTGAAGGAGGTGCTCCAGCACGACTCGTTCGGCTCCGCGTTCGGCGACGTCCCATGCAGACCAGCGGACGAGGCCGTGGATCGCGTTCCCTTGCTCAGGCTCCGTCAGGCTCAGCTGCTGGCGGCGACCGGCGAACTCGTAGCTCCCGCCCCGCAGTCTGTTCGGCCACGGGATCAAGACCTGGCCGCGCCCGGACGTGCACATCGAGTCCGCGGCGTAGCCGTCGAGCACGTCTTCGCCGTCGACGCTGTACGAGCGGATCCCGCCGCCGACCTCGACCACCACCGCGCGCTGCCCGTCGGCGACCAGCTCGATCTGCTTGCCTGAGGGCGCCCGCATCAGCAGGAGGCTACGCGCAAAGGGCGTGCCGCAACGCGCATAGTGGATCCGTGACCGAGCATCCCGTCGTCATCGCCGGAGGCGGCCCGACGGGCCTGATGCTGGCCGCCGAGCTGGCACTGGCAGGCGTCGCCGTCGCGCTCTTCGAACGGCGCCCGAACCAGGAGCTCGCCGGGTCGCGCGCAGGCGGCCTGCATTCGCGCACGATCGAGATCCTGGACCAGCGCGGCGTCGCCGATCGTTTCCTCTCCGAGGGCCAGGTCGCGCAGGTCGGTGGATTCGCCGGCATCCCGTTGGACATCAGCGACTTCCCGACGCGGCACAACTACGGGCTCGGCCTGTGGCAGAACCACATCGAGCGCATCCTCGCCGGCTGGGTTCAGGAGCTCGGAGTGCGGATCGAGTACGGCACGGAGGTCGTCGGCATCGCACAGGACGACGACGGCGTCGACATCGAGCTGTCGGACGGCCGAGCCTTGCGGGCGGCCTATCTCGCCGGCTGCGACGGTGGGCGAAGCCGCGTCCGTCGCGCGGCCGGCATCGCCTTTCCGGGATGGGACGCCACGACGAGCTCGCTGATCGCGGAGGTCGAGGTGGCCGACACGCCGGAGCTGGGCATCCGCCGCGACTCGCTCGGGCTCCATTCGTTCGGGCGCGTCGAGTACGAGATCCGCGACGGGCAGGTCGTGTATCCGGATCACGGCCCCATGCGCGTGATGGTGACCGAGGCGCGCGTCGGGCCGTCGGCCGAGCCCACTCTGCGCGACCTCAGCGAAGCGCTCGTCACCGTCTACGGCACCGACTACGGCGTCCACAGTCCGATCTGGATCTCGAGGTTCAGCGACGCGGCCCGGCAAGCGGCCGCGTACCGCGTGGGACGGGTCCTGCTCGCCGGCGACGCTGCGCACGTGCACCCGCCCGACGGCGGGCAGGGCCTCAACACCGGCGTGCAGGATGCGGTGAACCTCGGCTGGAAGCTGGCCCAGGTCGTCAACGGCACGACACCCGCAAGCCTGCTCGACACGTACCACGACGAGCGCCATCCGGTGGGCGCGCGTGTGATCCACAACACGATGGCGCAGACGGTGCTGCGCCGGCCGGACGACCGTGCCACCGCGCTACGCGAAACCCTCGCCGGCCTTCTGAGCATGGACGAGCCCCGCAAGCGAATCGCCGGAATGCTGTCCGCGCTCGACATCCATTACGACCTCGGTGAAGGACATCCGCTGCTCGGGCGCCGCATGCCGGATCTCGACCTGCGCACCGCCGACGGGCCGGTGCGCACGTACACGCTGCTGCACGAAGCCCGGCCGGCCCTCGTCAACTTCCACCAGCCGGGCAGCGTCGATGTGGGTCGGTGGGCCGGCCGCGTACAGGCGATCGACGCGCAGTACGACGGCGCGTGGGAGCTGCCGGTCTTGGGTGCGGTTGCGCCCCCTGCGGCGGTCCTGATCCGCCCGGACGGACACGTCGCGTGGGTCGGCGATGGGACCGACAACGGCTTGCGCGAGGCGCTCACGACGTGGTACGGCTCGCGCTGAGCCGCTACGGTCCCGACACATGATCGCGACGGCGCCTTTCGGTCGGACTGGGCACGAGAGCACGCGCACGATCTTCGGCGCGGCGGCACTCGGTTCGGTCACACAGCGCGAAGCGGACACCGCGCTCGCGACGCTCCTCGAGCACGGCGTCAACCACATCGACACCGCCGCGTCGTACGGCGACTCCGAGCTCCGCCTCGCGCCGTGGCTGAAGGAGCACCGGTCTGACGTCTTCCTCGCGACGAAGACGGGCACGCGCGACTACGCCGGCGCGCGGGAGGAGATCCGCCGCTCGCTGCAGCGGCTCGGCGTCGACCACGTCGACCTGCTGCAGCTCCACAACCTTGTCGACGTCATCGAGTGGGAGTTCGCATTGCGCGAGGGCGGCGCTCTCGACGCGGCGGTCGAAGCGCGCGAAGAAGGCCTCGTGCGCTTCATCGGCGTCACCGGTCACGGGCTGACGGTCGCGCACATGCACGCCAGAAGCCTCGAGCGGTTCCCGTTCGATTCCGTGCTCCTCCCCTATAGCTATGTGCAGCTGCGCGACGAGCGCTACGCCGCCGACTTCGAGACGCTGGCAGCGCTCTGCAGCGAACGCGGCGTCGCCGTGCAGACGATCAAGGCGATCAGCCTGGCACCGTGGGACGGTCGCGAGCAGACGGCGGCGACGTGGTACGAGCCGCTGCGAGACCAGAACGACATCGACCTCGCCGTGCACTGGGTGCTCGGCCGCCCCGGCGTCTTCCTGAACACCGCCGGTGACGTCGAGCTCCTGCCTAGGGTCCTCGACGCCGCGGAGCGCCTCGCGTCGCGGCCGAGCGACCAGGAGCTCGAGGAGCTGCTCGTACGCCGGCGGCTCGTGCCGCTGTTCTCCTAGCGGCCGGCGATTTCTCCGCTACTCTGCGCGCCGTAATCTAGGGGAGGAGATTTACATGCGGATATTCACCCGCGTGGCGCTCGTCGCCGTCTCACTCGTCGCGCTCCTGCTGGGCGCGAGCGGGGCGATGGCGATCACGAACGGCCAGCCCGATGCAGGCCGCCACCCGTATGTCGGCCTGATGGTGGCGCTCGACAAGGACGGCGTTCCGCTCTGGCGGTGCAGCGGCTCACAGCTCACGCCGACGGTCTATCTCACGGCCGGACACTGCACCACGGCACCGGCTGCTCACGTCGAGGTCTGGTACAGCGAAGGGCCGGTCACGACGGATCCGGACTACGCCGCGGCGGTCGCGGCGAGCCCGACCGGCGTCGTGTCGTGCTACGCCTCGCCGCTCTTCGACGGGTATCCCTGCAAGGGCGATGCCGGCGGCACGCCGCACCCGAATCCGGCGTTCTGCAACCCATGCGGGCCCGGGTCTAACAACTTCGCCAGTCACGACACCGGCGTCGTGAAGCTCACGTCGTCCGTCACGCTGAGCAGGTATGCGCAGCTTCCGTCGGCCGGGCTCGTCGACACGCTGGCGAACAAGTCACCGATCGACTTCGTCGGCTACGGCGTGCAGTTCCAGGCCCAGATTCCGGGCAACCAGCTGCCGACGCCGCCGCCGTTCAATCGGTGGACGGGCCCGCGTGAGCGGAACTACGCACCGGCCGAGCTCGTCTCCGGCAACTTCTCGAACAGCGACGAGTTCCTCCGCGTGTCGTTCAACCCGAGCCAGGGCAAGGGCGGCAGCTGCTTCGGCGACTCCGGCGGCCCGAACCTCCTTGGCGGCACGGACGTCGTCCTCGGGGACAACTCCTACGTGAACAACGTCAACTGCTCGGGCGTCGGCTACGCGCAGCGCGTCGACCTGCCGGACATCCTTTCCTGGATCCGGAGCTACTTCTAAGCCCGACACAGCGTGCGGAGGGGGCAGCCGGCCCCTTCCGCACGTTGTCACGGTGCGACCGGAGTGAGACACTCAGCGGGTGTCTGGGAACGGTCGCACGATCGTCTTCCTCTCCGACTTCGGTTACCGGAACGAGTGGGTCGGCATCTGCCACGCGGTGATGAACCGCATCGCCCCGACGAGCCCGATCGTGGACCTGTCGCACGGCGTGCCGCCGCTCGACGTCCGGAACGGAGCTGTCCTGCTCGTCGACTCCCTGCCGTTCCTCGCGGAAGACGCCGTCGTCCTCGCGGTCGTCGACCCGAGCGTCGGCCGTGACCGTGACATCGCGCTCGAGTCGAACAACGGGCACCTGATCGTGGGGCCCGACAACGGGCTGCTCGCACCGGCCGCGGCTGCGCTCGGCGGCGTCGCGCGCGCTGTCGAGATCAACTCGCGTGACGTCGTCCTGCTACCGATCTCGCCGTCGTTCCACGCGCGCGACGTGCTCGCTCCCGCCGCCGCGCATCTCGCCGCCGGTGTCGCGCTCGAGGCGCTCGGTCCTGCGGTCGATCCCGAGTCTCTCGCGGAGCTGGCGATCCCCGAGCCGAGGGTCGAGCGGGAGAAGATCGAATGCGAGGTGCTCGATCTGAACCGGTTCGGGAACGTCCTGCTGAACGTCCGCACGTCGCATCTCGCCAACGCCGGCCTCGACCAGGTACCGACCGTCCAGATCGATGCGACGTCCGGCTCGGCACGCGCGCACTGGGGCTCCACCTACGCCGACGTCGAACCCGGAGGCTGGGGGCTGATCGTCGATCCGCGCGGGTGGGCGCTCGTGATTCGCGGAAACCCGGACAACGCTGCCGACGGCCTCGGCGGCGTCGCTCCGGGCGATCCGATCTGGCTGACGGCAGCGCGGCGCTGACGCTGACACGCGCGGTCGAGCCGGACGGACGGCCGCTAGCGTTCCGGGCTTGGAGACTTCGAACGCACGGCAAGCGGTTGGAAGGGCACGAGCGCTCGCCTTCGACCGCTCCGTCCGAGCGAGCAGGAAGGCGACGACCGATGCGCGGCGCGCGAGCGGCGCCCTCCTCCACGCCGTCTCGGATCTCGTCACCAAGGCGGTCGATCAGGTGCTGCTCGGGGATGTGCGCGTCTCATCGGCCGCCGAGGCACGACAGCTGCTGAAGCGAGACGAGCAGACCGAGGCGCTCAGCGGCGACATCCAGCGCGTCGTCGTCCTCGCCGTCCCGATCGTTCGCAGGCTCGCCCGCGGCGCGCGGGTGATGAAGGTGCCGTGGGTGTTCGTCGCCTCCACCACGATCTCGATGGGCGTGACCGTCAGACGCGGAGTCAAGGAGATCCAGGCGCTGTCGTCGCTCGTCGCACACCGCCTCGAGGCGGCGACCGGCACGCCGGCCGATCCCGCACTGGTCAAGAAACTCGCAGTCGATCTGTACCTGCATCCGCGGCGGCAACCGCACGTCGACGACGACCGCCTGCGGATCGTGCGGCTGACGCGGAAGTGGCTGCTGCTCGGCGCCTTCGGCCGCAAGACCGAGCGCCGCGCGTCACGCGCGCTCGAGGCAGCCGAGAAGATCGACGCCGCCGCGCTCGCCGCGAAATGGGCCGAATCCGGTCATTGAGCAGGCTCCGTAGGTCGGCAACGCACCTCTCGCGCTGCTGGCGAATCCAATCGCCAGCCGAGCCCCACAGGCGTGGAGCTCGGTGAACCGTTCTAGGTTGAGCCGCGCCGAGGCCGCAACGGCCTCACGGCGGCGAACGGCCTACGACCGCTCGACTGCTGCCTCCTCGTCTTCCGGCTCGGATTGATCCTCGCCGAGCCGTTCCGCCGCCTGGTTCGTGGCGGCAATTGCGAGGTCGAGGGTTGCTCGGCGCAGGACGCTCGGCAAATCCTCGTCCGAGTCGGGCCGTCCCGCGACGCCCTTCCGCCGCGAGTCCACCAACGCCTTTGCCCCGAGCGCCGCGGCAGCTCCGGCGGCGAGCGCGGCGACGATCAGCAACGGCTGCCCGAGACCGCCGCCCTGCACTTCGGACTCCGTCTCTTCGGATGCCATGAACGCGCCTCCTCTCGAATCTACGCCGCGTCCTTGCGAAGCGAGATGATCGTGTCGCGGGCTGCCTTTGCAGCTGCTGCGCCCGCCTCTTTGGCCGACTGCTTGACGACCCGGGACCTGTCGCCGTCGACGTCTCCCGTCGCCAGCTGAGTGAGGCGCCGCGGGCTCACCGCACCGGCCGCCGCGATCGCCGCGGCCTGAGCGACCTGCCTGCTGTTGCCGCTGATCGCCTCTTTCGCTTCCTGCCACGCCTCCGGTCGCCGGGCGAAGAGCGCCCCGATACCGGCTCCTGCCGCGCCGCCCGCGACCGCACCGAGAACGGCCCCGCGGATGGCCCACTTCGTCGTGGTCTGCTCGGTCTCCGCAGTTTCCCCGTCGGCGTCGCCTGAGCCCTGGTCGTCGGCGACGTCGTCGTGCGCCTCCGGTTCGAGCTCTTCCTCTTCCTCGGCTGTCGAGTTCTCGTGTTCCTCTAGAGCTTGTTGAGCCATTTTTCTCTCCTTCCTTGGCTCCCTTGTACTTCCGCCGCGGTTTCTGGCTCAAACGCGAAGCGGTGGCACACGCCGTCCGACGCCGTCCGCAGGATCTGCGCCAGCGATGGCAGCGCTGGCCGACGTCACAGCGGTCGCCGGGGAGCTCCTGGAGACGACGCGCGAACTGCGCCGCGATCTCACGAGCGGCGACGCGGATTTCAGGACCTTGGCATTCCTGGCCGACGCAATTGCGGAGCGCGCGGACGTTCTCGCCTCGACGTTCGACGCGATGGACGCGGCCCTGGCGGGCATGCCTGTCACGCGGCCGATGAGCGACTCGGCGGCCGAGCCCCGGGCATTCGAGGCCGACGCGCCCGCAGCCGAAGCCGAGGCGACGGCTTCCCCGCAGCCGCGGCGGTCCTGGCTCGCAGCGCTCCTCCGCCCGGCCCGCTGGCTGGGCCGGCGGTTCCGCGACGCCTGGCAGGTTTTCGGCTCGCGGGCGCCGTCGGAACGAGCCGAGTTCGCCTAAGCCCTAAGTCGGACGCGTCCGGGCGGTTTCGATCGGCCCGCGAACAGGCAGACCTCAAGGACTTCGAACGCGACCTCGAGGAGGCCCCGAATGGCGAGCCTGAAGGAAGCCGCGGCGGTGACCGAGCAGCTCGAAGAGCTCGCCGCCCGTTTGCAATCCCAGCTGGCGGAACGAACGGATTTCGGTGAGCTGGCAGCGCTGGCAGATCAGATCGGCGAGTCTGCAGACGCCATGGCGTCGGCGTTCATGGCGATCGACCAAGCCGTGTCACAGCACCTGACGGAGCAGCGAAGCGAGGCCTCAGGGCGCGAGAAGACGCGACCGCGCGGCGGCCAGCGGACGCGAGGCCGGGAGCAGAGGGGGAAGTCGAGCGGGACTGCCGAGCCGAAGGAGCAGGACGACGACGCATCGTCGTCGTCGGAGCCTTCCCGGGAAGACCTCCTCGAGCGCGCGAGGGAGCTCGACATCGCGGGCCGGTCGACGATGTCGAAGGAGGAGCTCGCGGCGGCAATCGAGTCGGAGGAGCAGGTCTCGAAAGCGGAGCTCCTGGACCGCGCGAAGGAGGCCGGGATCCCCGGGCGCTCGAACATGTCGAAGGAGGAGCTCGCCGAGGCAGTGCGCGCCGAGGAGTCGGTGTCGCGCGAGGAGCTGCTCGAGCGTGCGAAAGAGGCGGACATTCCCGGACGCTCCGAGATGTCGAAAGAGGAGTTGAGGGAAGCGCTCGGCTCGCAGTAGTGGCGCCGCGGGATTCCCGCGACAACAGAACAGCGTTCGACTGACGCGCGACGCGGGTCGACCTCTCTACACTCAGCGACGCGAAGGATTGTGCGGTCAAAGAGGGGAGAGAAGGACTATGCACAAGGTCTTGGCATTTCTCTGCGCGGCCATGCTGGCGTTGCTCTTGAGCACGCTCGCCGGGGCCGCGCCGGGCAGCGACTCGATGGTGACGGTCGGCAGCGCACCGAGCCCGTTCGCGCAGAACAAGCAGAACGAGCCCGCGATGGCGATCGACGCGAACCATCCCAACATCGTGGTCGCAGGCTCGAACGACAACATCGACATGGAGGACTGCAACGCAGGGGCGGACAACACGTGCCCGTTCACGCCGGGCGTCGGCGTGTCGGGCGTCTATTTCTCGTTCGACTCCGGGAACACGTGGACGCAGCCGACGTACACCGGTTGGAGCGCCCGCAACTGCCACGGCGTGCCAGGTCCGGATCCCGGCTGCTCGCCGATCGCGGGCGGTCCCATCGGGACGATCCCGTGGTACTACGAGAACGGCCTCGTCTCCGACGGCGACCCGGCGGTCGCTTTCGGCCCGCGGCCCGACGCGAGCGGCCACTTCTCGTGGTCGAACGGCTCGCGCCTCTACTACGCGAATCTCACGTCGAACTTCGGCGCGACGCGTGACGAGGCGACCTTCAAGGGCTTCGAGGCGATCGGCGTGTCGCGGACGGACAACGTGCAGGCCGCGGCCGCGGGTGACAAGAACGCCTGGAAGCCACCGGTCGTCGTCTCGAAGCAGGTCTCGCAGACGATCTTCTCCGACAAGGAGCAGATCTGGGCCGACAACGTCTCGTCGAGCCCGTTCTTCGGGACCGTCTACGCCTGCTGGGCGTCGTTCCGCGGCCAGGAGATCAGCCCGAACGCGGCTCCGGCACCGCTCTTCGTCGGCGTCTCGCACGACGGCGGCGACACCTGGAGCCAGCACCAGATCACGGCCGCCGCGAACAACGGCCAGCGCAACCCGACCGACGGTTGCACGATCCGAACCGCCAGCGACGGGACTGCGTACGTGTTCGGCGTCGGCACCGTTTCGTCTCTGGGCCACGACGCCTTCGAGCTGATGTCGAAGTCGACCGACGGCGGCACGAGTTGGTCGAACGCCACGCCCGTCGCCGGACCCGTGACACAGCCGGGTGCAATTGACCCGGTGCTCGGCCGCCCCGTGATCGACGGTGTCGCCGGCGCACGCAGCGATCTCACACCGGCGCCGAGCGTCGACATCGCGAACGGCGCGCCGACAGGCGCGGACGCGACGAACAGGATCGTCATGACCTACGTCAGCGGCGACCTCGCGAAGCCGCACGTCTACTTCACGGAGTCGACCAACGGCGGGACGACGTGGTCGACGCCGCGTGCGATCGAAGGCGGCTTGGATCGCGGCTTGTATGCGGCGCCGGCGATCTCGCCGAACGGCGCGAACGTCTACGTCGTGTACAACGCCTTCACCACGCCCTTCCAGCCGACGACGGCGACGCCCCGCACGCTTGTGGGTGTCGTCCTCCAAGCGAGCGCCGGCGCGAGCGGCCCGACCGGGGCGTTCACCGAGATCCACCGAAGCCCGCCCGGCGATCCGCGGGGATCGACCCAGAACAACCTCGTCGGAGAGTTCCTGGGCGATTACGTCTACGCCGCGGCGACGCGCGCGTACGGCGCAGCGGTGTGGAACGACACGCGGAACGCCGCCGACTGCCCGGCGATCGACGGGTACCGTCAGGCGCTGGAGAACGGCCTCACGGCCACAGCGCCCGCCGTGCAGCAGCAGTGCCCCGCAACGTTCGGAAACTCGGACATCTGGGCGTTCACGACGGCGCCGTAACGGGATCACGTCAGAGCGGGGCGGCCGACGGCTGCCCCGCTCTCGACCCGGGTTACGCGCCGATCGCCGCCAGCACGACTGCGTCCGTGGGAACGGGAGCCGTCGCCGCCACGAGCTCGTACGTCTCCACGATCGTCCCGCGGTCCGTCTCGACTTCCGCGTAGAGCGCGCAGACGTAAATCGGTTCGGCGCAATTCGGGATTGCGAGCTGCGCCGGTTCCTCGATGAGGATCTCGCGCCCCATCGCGTCGAGCGCCAGCCCAGGCGCGACGGTGACGGATCCGTCACCGAGGCTCACGTCGAGGCCCGAGACGATCCCCGCCCCCTGAATCGCTCGGTTCAGCAGCCGGCGCTTCTCGATGTGGTAGCGCTGCTCGAGCTCGAGGTCCTCGGCGGTGAGCAGCTTGCCGGCGAAATAGCGCGGTCTCTCGAACACAGTCGTCGATGCCTCGCCGCGAGTATCTCCGGTCTGCGTGCTCACGTGCAACGCGTCAGGCGCCGTGATGCTGCCCGGCGCGCGCGAACGCGTCGACGGCTCGAGCGACCGCGTTCGGGGCGCCGAGCATGGAGAGGTGTCCTGCGCCTGCGATGAGACGAAAGGGCGCCCCAAGCGCCTGCGCCGACCTGCGTCCTGCGGAGACCGAGTCGACCGTGTCTTTCGCACCCCACAGAACCAGTGCGCGGGTGTGCACCGCGCGCAACTGCGCCAGGTGGAAGCCCTGGATCCCATACCCCAGCATCGCGCGGAGTGCGTCGAGCGTCCCTTGCACCTTGAACGGGCGCTCCCACTCGTCGAGGAACTCGCGCGTGAACGGAGGATGGTTCGGATACGCGTCGGCGAGGCCGCGCCGGAAGATCCAGTCCGAGCTCGTCACGATCCGGAAGATGCTCGTGACCCACGGACCTACGAGAAGCCCGCTCAGCCAGGACGGCGCACCCCCGGCCGAGATCGCGTCGCCGTCGAGCAGCACGATGCCGTTCGGGTCGCCTCGCCGCCAGAGCGCAGAGGCGACGACGTCCGCAGCGCCGAGGGAATGGCCGACGAGAACTGGATGGCGCAGAGCGAAGCGCACCTCGAACGCGCGAACGAGCTCCGCCCAGCCGCGCAGCGTGTAGGGGCCCTTGCGTTCCGTGTAGCCGAACGGCGGCAGGTCGAGCGCGTACACGCGGTGGTCGCGGCCGAGTCGCTCGCCGACGCCGTCCCAGACGGAGCTCGGGACGATGAACCCGCCGAGCAAGATGATCGGTGTTCCGCGGCTCCCCCAGTGGCGATAGGCGACCAGCTTCCCGTCGAGACGAACGAACGGTCCGGCGTAGAGTGCCGTCGCTGGCTTGACGGCCCCCGCGGTTGCTGCGTTGTACGCGACAGAGGCTACGGTCAGCAATACCACCAGCCCGAGCAGCCCGAGGCCGACTCTCTTCGCCCAGCGGCGCAGGCGAGGCATGGCGCGACGTTAGCCGGACTCGTGGGTCGGCATACTTTCGGCCGTGCGTCCGAGGACGCTTGTGCTCGTTCCGCTGCTTCTCGTGCTGGGCCTCCTGCTCGTCTCGACTCGTGAGGTGGCCGCGGCGCCCGCGCGGGCTCCGGTCGTGTACGGCTACCCCTACGCGTCCGAGTGCCCGCTGGCGGGATACCGCAAGGCCGTCGACCGCTGGGGGATGTTCATGTGCAACTGCACGTCGTACGTCGCCTGGGCGCTGCACGCCAACGGACAGCGAACAGACTGGTTCATCCGGGGCGCGATGGACGCCTGGAACTGGCCGCACGTCGCACGTCTCGCGCACCTGCCGGTCGGAAGGCGGCCACGAGCAGGATCGGTTGCGGTGTGGCCCGGACTCGCACGTCCGTTCGGGCACGTCGCCTACGTGCGCGCCGTCGACGACGACGGGGGCGTCGACGTCGGCGAGTACAACGACCCGAGGTGGTCGAGCTTCGAGCCGTTCGCGTTCGAGCTGGGCAGAGTCTCGACGTCGGGAGCGGTGTTCATCTATGTGCCGAGGGTGCGCTCAAGACTCTGACGACGGCGACCGTTCGTCCGTCGGTCTCGCCGCCGATCACGAGGCCGCGGCCCGCGACGACGACGGCACCCGCATCCGAGACGCGAGCGACGGCGGCGACGGGGAGCACCTTCCGCCCCCCGAGATCGAGCGCGGTGACGCGGCCGACCGTGCGGCCGTTCGCATCGGCGCCGCCCACCAGGTAGAGCCGGTTGCCGAGCACGAGGGGGCTCGCGTGTCCGACCGGCTCGGGTAGGCGGGCGATCAGCTTCGTCCGGCCGGTCACCGGAGAGAAGTCATAGACCGCCGAGCTCGCACCGGAAGCCGTTATTCCTCCGGCCACGATCAGGTCTCCGCCGACGGCAGCCACTGCCGGGTACCTGAGACCGACAGGCAGACGTCCGGCGACCGTGAAGTGCCGGCCGTCGGTCGTGCGGTAGATCTCGGCACGGGGTATCCGACCGTCGAAGCCGCCCACGAGATACGCCGCCGGCCCGATCGTCGCTGCGGCCAGATCCGACAACGCGCGCGGCAACTGCGCCACCACAGCTCCCCGCCGCGTCCGCAGATCGAAGCGCTGCACGGTGGCGGTGCTCTCCCCCGCGCCGCCGCCGAAGACGAAGACGCTGCCGCGAAGGAGAGCTCCCGCCGCGTCGTGAAACGCGTTCGGCACGACGCCGAGTTGGCTCAGCCGTCCGGACACCGGGTCGAGCCTGAAGACGCCATTGGTCGAGACCTTCGCCGCATTCAGGCCACCGACGATGACCACCCCACCGCCGGAGGCGACTGCGACCTCCCGCTGCACCGGCGCGGGCAGGCGATAGTGAGCCGCTGCGAGCGTGACCGTCGGCGGCGGTGCTGCGCTCCTCGCGAGGACGTGGCGTGTGCGAGCCGGATGACGCACGAGCAGAGCGCGCACCTGGGGGAGCAGCTCGGCCCGCGCCGTGCTCAGCAGGTCGAGCCCGTCGGGTGTGCGGAGATAGCCGGGACCGCTCCCGGCGACGTCCGTGTGTCCGTACTGCCAGACGATGCGGCGCAAGCTGAGGCTGACGATCACGACGCGGTCCCGGTAGTCGTCGTTGATGGCGATCAGCCCAGGAGCGATCTGGGTTGCGAGGGACGGATGGTCGAGCATGCCCGGTCCCGACGAGGGGCCGTAGCGCCAGAGCACACGCCCGGTCCGGGTCATGATGATCGCGTGGCCGGGTCGGGCGTAGTCGGCCAGCAGGATGCGATTCGGCGCGAGCAGCTGCGGGTCGGACGGATACGACACGGGCGCCTGAACTGACCAGCGCAGATGACCGCCCGCCGAGATGTCGTCCACCCACGACCCGTTGATCTCGCTGACGAGGACGCCGCCGTCGGGAAGCGGAGTGGCGCCGTTGATCGCGCCGAGACGTCGCGGCGGGTCGTGCCGGCACGAGGACGCCGACCCGTACTGGCGCACGATCCGGTGCGCCGGCGAGATGAAGAGCACGCGGCAGTTGTAGGCGTCGGCGACCGAGACGTCTCCGTTCGGCAGCAGATATGCATCGTCGGGCGTGTTGAGGTAGCCGGGTCGAGAGCCCCGAATGTTCACCCGGCCGTAGCGCCACAGCAGGCGGCCGCCGGGGAACGAGACGATCTGGATCGTGTGCTGGTCTTCCTGGTTCGAGATGATCCGATCGGGCGTCCCGGGTGCGAAGAACGTGTCGTCGGCGAACCGAACGGGCATCGCGGGTCTCCGCCCCGGCCGCGGATACCGCCACAGAATGCGCCCGCGGGAATCGACGAGCAGCATCCGGTTGTTGCCGCGGTCGGCGATGAGGAGATAGCCGGGAATCGGGCCCGGCGGCGCGAGCGTCGGCACGACGTCGCGCACCGGTGCGGCGTGCGCGCGGTTCGACCCGTGGTCGGAAGCTGCCGCGAAGGAGAGGCCGCCCGCGACGGCGGCCGCGACCATGACCGCGGCCGTCGCGAGCCACAGTCGGCGGCGGCGACGGCGCGCCTGGTGGCGCCGGCGTTCCTCTCGGTAATCGGCTGGTGGGATGCGCAGAAGCGGTCGAGCGGACGGGGTTACGAGCGTAGCGGCCGCAGATGAGAGCTCCGTGAGACCGGAACCGGCACACGCCGAGACCTACGCGCTTGGATAATGCGGGACGTGAGCTTCGGCGACTGGATCGAGCACGTCGGAAAAGCGATCGACGCCGCCGGTGTCGTCGTCATCGTCGTCGGAATCCTCTACGCGTCCGTCCTCTTCGTCCTTCGCCGGAGCGGCGGGCTCGACGCGTTTCGCGAGTACCGGCAGGGCCTCGGGCGCGCGATCCTCCTCGGCCTTGAGATTCTCGTCGCCGCCGACATCATCCGGACGGTCGCGGTGTCGCCGACGTTCCAGAGCGTCGGCGTGCTCGCAGTGATCGTGCTCGTGCGAACCTTTCTCAGCTTCTCGCTCGAAGTGGAGCTCGAGGGGCGGTGGCCCTGGCAAAAGACGTCTGCCGCGCCGTCTCGCTCTGTCAATTCCTGAGCTCGCGACGTAACCAAGGAACGGCGAACGCCGTTAGGCCATAACCGACACCACGAAAGGAGGTCGGCAAATGGTTGGTCTGGGTATTGCACTGCTAGTCGTCGGCGTGATCCTGTGGCTCACGATTCTGCCGGCGCTCGGCTGGATCCTGATGGCGATCGGCGCGATCCTGATCGTCGCGGGCTTCCTGCTCGGCGCCACGACAGGCTTCAGCCGCGGAGCAGGACGAAGACGCGGCGGCGTCTACTGATCCGATGACCAGAGGCGGGCGCGCAGTCCGGCGCCCGCCACGGTTTGGATGCTGAGCCGGGATTCGGCGAGGGCGAGTCGACCACCTGACTTTCCGGCGACCGGATTCATACGGATGTGAGATCCGGCCCGCCGCCGATGCCGCAGGGGTCGTGCGGCGATGGAACGATCCTGGAGAGGTGGTGCGGCTATGGCCCCCGGCGTCAGCTCGTCGAACGCCGGTCGACGCGCGTCACGAGAGCACATGTCCCGCCGGCAATTCGACGAAGAGCTACGAGAGATCAAGAGAAGCAGAGCGAGATTTCGCAGCGCCGTCGAGGAGGCTCGGAGCCTCCAATGGAAGGCGTCGGGAGCGCACTGGTCGCCGAGGGGGACGCGGCCCGGCGAATGGGTGCACCGAGGGCGCGCGGTCGTACTCTAGAGAGAAACACGCCCTACATCCGCCCCGCCCGGCGCGACGGGCTGTGTCCGCGTCGACGTCCTGCTCGGCGACCCTATGCCGCGCCGAGCGCTTCGCGCACCGCGGTGACGACCGTGTCCGGTCGCCCGTCCACGGGCACGACCGTGCATCCCTCGAGCACGTCGCCGAGCCGCAGCACCTGCGCTACGGTCGCCGCCACGATCAGCGGCTTGCTCGGATAACGAGCCCGCAGTCCCCGCACGACATCGTTTCCGTCGTCGTCCGCCAGGTCGAGCGCGGTGACGACGACGTCGGCTCCTTCGACGGCGACGCACGGCTCGAGCTTGTGCAGTGGACACCGTGTCGGCGGATCACCACGTGGCGCCGGGCCGCGGCAGATGTAGACACTGCAGCCGGCCTGCCTGATCGCGACGGCCAGCTCGAGTGCCTCATTCGGGTCCGGATGCTCGATCAGCACCCGCGGACCATCTGGGAACGGCCAGGGGCGGAGGTCGATCGTTGCGGCGCGCTTCCTCACGTCGTCGCCTCGGGCTTCACCTTCGCAGGCAGGATGCGCCCGATCCTCGCATTGAGACCACGCGGCGACGCGCTTCTGATCTCGTCGTCGATGTCACGCAATCGGAGCTGTATGTCTCGAATCGCAGCGTCGAGCGCGGCCTGGTCGTCTGCCAGTCGAGCCATCTCGGCCGGGGTGTGCTGCGTGACGCCGAAGCGGTCGAGCTTCTCGGCGTCGCATCTCACCTGAAAAGCATGGTCGCGCCTTTGCGTCAAGGCCGGCAGCGCTGCGGAAATCTCCGCACGTGTTCGGTGGAGTTCCTTGGTCGTCATGACGTCTCCTTTTCCGACGCTTCCCGGGTACTTGATCCTGGCTCGGCCGCGCGCGAACGGAATCGGCGCGAAGCCGCATTCCCGGTGAGGGAATCCACGGATGAACGACCTGCGGGCAGACTTGGGGGATAGACACCGTCGCGATCATCGTGCTCATCGTGCTTTTCGCAGTGCCGCTGGTGATAGTCGGCGTCATGTTCGTGTGGGCGGCGAGACGCGACGGCGAAGAGGATCGCGCGACCCAGCGCCGGCTCGGCATCCGGCGCAAGACGCGTGGCCGCGGCGCTATCCGGTTCGCGAGCGATCGTGCTCGAGCTCGCGGAGCTCGATCCGGCGGATCTTGCCCGTCAGCGTCTTCGGCAAGTCCGTGGCGAACTCGATCTCGCGCGGGTACGCGTAGGCCGAGAGGCGCTGCCGGACGAAGCGCTTGATGTCGTCGGCGAGCTCGTCCGACGGTTCGTGAGGCTCCGCCAGGACGATGAACGCCTTGACGATGTTGCCGCGTAGCTCGTCCGGCGCGGCGACGGCGGCGGCCTCGCGCACGGCAGGGTGCTCGAGACATGCGGACTCCACCTCGAACGGGCCGATGCGGTAGCCGGCCGAGATGATGACGTCGTCCGCGCGACCTTCGTACCAGACGTAGCCGTCCTCGTCCTGGCGCGCAGCGTCCTTCGTGTGGAACCACTCCCCGTCGAAGACTTCGGCGGTTTCCTCGGGCCGCCGCCAGTAGCCGAGCGGGTAGTGCGGATTCGAGCGCGCGCGCAGGCAGATCTCGCCGCGCTCGCCCGGGACGACGGGGTTCTCGTCGGCGTCGAGAATCTCGACATCCCAGCCGGGCATCGGCTTCCCCATGGATCCCTCGCGCACCTCCATGAACGGATAGTTCGCGACGAGCGGATACGACTCGGTCAGGCCGTAGTAGTCGAGCACGGTCACGCCGTACTGCTCGCGGAACCAGCGAATCGCTTCAGGATTCAGCGGCTCGCCGGCGGAGCAGACGCGGCGAAAGATCTGCGGGTAACGGGCTCGCGCGTCGTCGATCGACATCATCGCCCGCATCGCGGTCGGGGTCGTGAACACGTTCGTCACTCGGTGGCGGCTGAGGAAGTCGAGCTGCTTGCGCGGATCGAAGCCGCCCTCGCGCCGGTACACGCACTGCAGGGCGCCGAGCCGCCAGGGGCCGAGCAGCGGTGCGATCCCCGCCGCCCACGCCCATTCGCCCATCCCGTGGAACCGCTCGTCATCTTCGACCTCGTGGCAGTAGACGAACTCCTCGTGGCCGAGGATGTAGCGGTGAGCGTGCACGATGCCCTTCGCGAGCCCGGTGGTGCCGGACGTGTAGTACAGCTGCGCCGGGTCGTCGGCCGCGGTGTCGCACGTGATCGGCTCGGCTGAGGCGTTCGCGAAGGTCGTTTCGTCCACGACGAGGACCTGCGCCGAGGCGCCGTCGAAGCGTCCGGCGTTTGCGAGATTCGTGACGACGAGCTTCGCCTCGGAGTCGGCGAGCCGGTGCCTGATGGAGTCGTCGCCGTACAGGACGGACATCGACAGGAGAATCGCTCCGAGCTTCCAGACAGCGAAGAAGACCGCGGCGGTCTCGGGCGTCGGCGGCAGGACGACGGCTACGCGATCACCTTGCTCGACGCCTCGTGCGGCCAGAGTGTGTGCCGCTCGATTCGCGAGATCCTGGAGCTCTCCCCACGCGACCTCCCGATACGAGCCGTCGAAGCTCTCCCACACCATTGCCGGCTTGTCGCGCGGGTGCTTGTCGCACACATCCGCGGCGATGTTGTAACGCGCGGGCACGTCCCACCGGTGAGCGGAGCATGCGTGCTCGTAGGAGGACGGGCTCATGGGGGCGCTCAGCATTGCACCCGTCGGTCTCCGGCGACAACTGGGGCACGACTTGTAATAGACCGGCCGAGGCCTCAGAATCGCGCGGTGGCGCACGCCGTCGTGTCACGCTCTCCGAAGCGCGCGAGACCGTGCGGCTGCAAGTCGGGCGCGGCGTTCATGATCATCGCGCTCGTGGCGTGGCCTGCGTGGGTGGCGTCGACGGGGCTCCCGCACGGGATCGTCGGTATCGCCACGGCGGCCGCCACGTACGTCGGTGTGGTGATCCTCAGCGCGACGGTCGGCAAGCTCGGCGGGATTCTCGTCGGCACGGTGCGCCTCAGGCACTGACGTGTCGCTGTGCGGGACGATCATCCGTGAGATCTCCTGGCTGGAGCGCCAGGCGCAGATCATCGTCTCGAAGGTCTGCAGGATCGAGGCGCTCGAGCGCTGCTCCGACTGGGAGGACGAGGGCTACAACAAGTGCGTCGAGTCTCGCGACGAGGGCTACAACCGTTGCGACGAGGAAGAGGACCAGGGGTACAAGGACTGTTGCGACTGGTGGCCCTGCAGCTGGGCGTGCGACGCATGGACCTGGGTCTCGCACTGGGTCTGCGTCGCGTGGACGTGGGTCTCGAACATCGTGTGCGTCGTCTGGCAGTGGATCTCCAAGTGGGTCTGCCGGATCATCTATTGGATCTACACGACGATCTGCAAGCTGATCGTCTCGATCGTCTTCTGGTTCATCCGGCACGTCTTGCTCTGGGTCATCACGATTCCGTGCAAGTTCGGCGACCCGGAGCTCGACCCGCGGATCCGGCACATCTTCGTGCTCGTGCTCGAGAACCGATCGTTCGACCACATGTTCGGAGCGACGCCGATCCGCGGCGCGGATGCGGCGACCGGCACCCCGACGGAGATCAGCCGGCGGCCGAGCGGCACGTTCAACGACGTGATCGACGAGAACGGCACGATCACGCACCACTGCGTTGTCGGAACGGGACAGAAGAAGTCTGTCGGCGACGATCCGGGCCACGAGTTCGCAAACACCCTGTTGGCCCTTTGCGGCCTCGACGCCAACGGTGATCCGCCCGCGTATCCGCCGTATCCGTCGGCGTCGATCGACAACAGCGGCTACGCCCAGGGCTTCGCCGACAAGGTCCTGTCGAAAACGCCGCCGGGTGACCCCGGGACGATCATGCTGTCCTACACGGACAAGGAAGTGCCGGTGATCACGGCCCTCGCTCGCGAGTTCGCGGTCTGTGACAACTGGCTGTCGTCGATGCCGGGCCCGACCTGGCCGAACAGGTACTTCTTCCACGCCGCCTCCTCGGCGGGCCTCGACGACAGCCCGAGCGGCTTCGACTCCGGCCTGTCGGAGATCCTCTCCGGGCTCGTCTTCGACAACGGGACGATCTACGAGATGCTCGACTCGGAGAACATCGACTGGGCCGTCTATCACGGAGACGCGTTCCCGCAGGTGATGTCGCTCGCCGGCATGGATCTCCTGACGATGGCGACGAACTTCCACGACATGGACGACTTCGAAGAGGACCTGCAGGACGGGTCGATGGCCAACTTCGTGTTCATCGAGCCGGACTACGGCGACGACATCACCGGCAACACCTACAAGTGCGGGAACTCACAGCACCCGCTCGACGACATCACGCACGGCGAGCGTCTGATCAAGCGTGTCTACGAGGCGATCCGAGGCTCAGAGCTGTGGGGCCAGAGCATGCTGATCATCACGTACGACGAGGGCGGCGGCTTCTTCGACCACGTCGTGCCAGGCCCGACCGTGCCGCCGGGAGACTCGATCACCGACCCCGTGAACGACCACAACAACTTCGACTTCACGCAGCTCGGAGTCCGCGTCCCGGCGATCGTCTGCTCGCCGTGGATCCCCCGAAACGTCATCGACCACCGCGAGTACGAGCACGCGTCCGTGCCGAAGACGGTGGAGCAGCTGTGGGACCTGCCTGCCATGACCGACCGCGACGCCCATGCGCGCGACCTCAGCGCACTGCTCACGCTTTCGTCGCCGCGGACCGACGCGCCCGAGACCTTGCCGCCGGCCGCCGAGCCCGAGGTGTCCTGCCCCGACGACGACGCGACGAGCTCCGTGTCCCAGAGCGTCACCGCGCGCCCGAAGCACGCGACGCTCTTCGACGCCGTCACGCTCGCGCGCGCCGGTCAGACGAATCCGACTGCGATCACCTCCACGGCGGCCGCCTTTCTCCTTGTCGCGCTGCGGCGCGACCTCCTGCTCGCGCCTCCTACCGAGCGCCGCCGGATCTACGACCAGGTCCGCAGGTTCGAGACGATGGGCGAGGCCGCGCTCTACGCGCGGGCGGTCGTGCGCGAGGTCTCGCGCGACGAGCGGTCGCGTCCCGCGAAACCCCTCCCGCGCGACCAGCGTCGGCGACGGCGCCGGTTCAGAAGAGCCGGCGTCAGCTAGCTCGAGTCCGTATGCCACAGCGCCGGAACAGCTGTCGTGTTCCAGCGTGGCGTTCCGGGGCCGAGGCCGCTGCGAACGCGCGTGAAGCGCGTCGGCGTACGGCCGATCCAGAGCAGCTCACCTTCGCTCCAGCGGCCGGGGAAGCGAGCCCACGCCGGCAGGGCACCGTCTAGGTCGACAAGCTGAAGCGGTGTCTGCTGGTTCGGCCCGGAACCGAGCGGGTGCGCGGTGCCGGTGCGGTCGGTGATGCCACTCTGAGCTGCGCTGACGAGCCGTCGTGCTTTCGAGCGGTCAGCGGCGGCGACGTTCTCGTAGACGCAGCGGAGAAACTGCGTCGGTGACGACGTCCTCGTGAAGTAGTTCGCGTGCGAGCCGAGCGCCACGTAGTCGACGGGATGCGTTTGTACGCGCGTGACTTTCGACCAGGCGCGAACGGTTCCCGAGCAGTGCTGGCTATAGGCAGCGAAGAGCGGATCGCTGTTCGCGTCGAGCGCGACGGTGACGTTCTCCCAATCGCCTTCGTGCGCCTGCCAGAGCCGATCGCCGCGCGAGCGCCAGTCGTCGAAGGAGTAGAAGAGCCAGTAACGCACCAGGTAGCGCGCCGTGCCGCTGATCCCCACCGGCATCGGCGTGCCGGCGGGCACATCCACGACGCGACCATAGACGGCCGGGTGCTTCCAGTCGCTCAGCGACGGCGCGGACTTCTCGTAGCACTTCGCGCCCGCGGTCAGCGCGCACGGGAGGTTGAGCCTGTAGCAGGGCGTCAACGTGCAGCCGACGCTGCTCGTGGGAAGACCCGTCGTCGTGCGCGCCCAGACTCCCTGCTCCGTCTGGCGTTCGACCCGCGCGAGCTGGAGAAACCGGTCGACCTCGACGGGCGCCCACAGCTCCTCGGGATGGAAATAGAGAACGGGCGCAAACCGCTGCAGCAGTTCGTGCCGCTGCGCAGGTGTCAGCGCCTGCGGGCGGCCGCCGGCTGACCCGGCAGCGACCGCAAACGCGGCGCCGGCGCAGACCAGAGCGGCCACACCGAACCATTTCCGACCCCGCATCCGGGCCAGCGTACCCGTGCGCCTACTCCACACAGTCAGCCGTCAACCGGGGAGTAGGCGCCCTCCACGGCGCCCACTCCCCGCCGGTTCTAGCGCGCTTGCTCGTTGATGCCGGTCTTCAGCATTCCGCCGGTAGCGAGCTTGGTGAGCAGCTTGTCGGCGTTGCTCTCCTCGTCGAGCGTTTGGTCGAGAAGATCCTTCGCATCGCCGAGGTTCAGCTCGTCCGCGAGCGTACGAGCAGTCCCGTAGGCGGCGATCTCATAGTGCTCGACGCGTTGCGCCGCTGCGATCAGTGCAGCGTCCTTGACGTTCCGATCACCGCCGGCGGACACGATCTCGTCGCCTTCCTTGATGAGCCCGCGCATCCCGTCGCAGTGCTCGCTCATCGAACTGCCGATCTGGCCGCGAATCTCCTCCAGACGGCCGACGTGGTCGCGCGTTTCCTGCAGGTGATGCTCGAACGCCTGCCGGAGCTCGTCGTTCGACGCGGCCTGCGCCATCTTCGGCAGTGCCGTGACGAGCTGCGTCTCAGCGTCGTAGAGGTCGGCGAGCTCGTGTTCGAACAGATCGTGCAGCGTCTGCAGCTTCATCGGGTACCTCCCTGTCGAGTTACTCGAGATGTGCCCGTTCGGACGAGATCGATGCCTCCTTCGGTCGAAGGTTCCCTCATGTCAGCGATCGGCCCGGTGGCGGTGCCGACCGATCGCTAGGAGACCGTCCGGCCGGGCGCGCCGCCCATTCGCCCCGCCGGCTGATCGCCGTAACGATCAAAGAGAGGTCCTCCGCATGCAAAGCGCCGCCACCCGCGGTTTCACCGTCGTCACCGTCATGACGCTCGTCTTCAGCCCCGTCTGGAAGGGCAATCACTGGGTCGAGATTCTGACCGGCAAGACGAAGGAGACGACGGTCGTGAAGTGCGAGCCGAACGATCCGTGTCCGGCACAGAAGCACATCACGAAGAAGCTCGTCCTGCCGACACCGTAAGTGTCGCCGTACATCCTGCTCGCGCTCGCGATCTTCCTGGTCGCGTTCGACTTTCAGAACCTGCTCTCGTGGTCCGGAGGACGGACGATCAAGCCCGGCCGCCAGGAATCGCAGGACTTCACCATCGTCGTCCCCGTGTTCGGCCATCCGCGCTACTGGCACGAGGAGGGGCTTCTGCGGTACCGCCACAAGGTGCTCGTCGCGATGGAAATCACGCCGCCCGAGATGGCGGAGCTTGCAGATGAGCTCGTGGCAGCGGGCTGGAACGTCGAGCGGCTGGTCATGGACGACCCCGACCCGGCTTCGCTCGTGGCTGCCGCGCTTCCGGCGGTCGTGACGAAGTACGTCTTCCGTCTCGACGCCGACACGCTGATCGGCGACGACGTGCCGGCGGCGGTCGCCGCCGCCGAGATGGTCGGAGCCGATCTCTGCTCGATCAAGTGCGCCGTCGCCAACCGGACGAACGTCGTGACGAGGCTGCAAGCGCTCGAGTACCGGATGGCGATGTTGTGCCGCCACTTCCGTCCGTGGCTGACGTCCGGCGCGTGCTTCCTCGCGCGGACGGAGGCACTTCGTCACATCATGGCGCGCCACTCGAAGTGGACGCCCGGCGAAGACATCGAGACAGGACGCACGGCGCTCGCGCTGCGGATGCGCGTCCGTCACCTCGACATGGCCGTCTATACGGATGCGCCGGACACGTGGCAGGCGCTCGTCCGCCAGCGGCGCCTCTGGTGGGCGGGCGCATTTCGCCATTGGTGGATCAACCTCGATCGCAACCTTCTGCACCTGCCGGTTCTCACGAGCTACTACCTCGTCGCCATCTGGCTCTCCTGGTACGTGAAGGTGTGGACGATGCTCAGCCCGGCCGCGGTCGTCGCGACGCTGCCGCGCGTCTATCTCGCCTATCTGTTCGCGACGGTGATATCGAACCTGCAGGTGATCTCACCGTGGATGATCGTCTTCCCGTTCTACTCGCTCGCCCAGGTGATCGTCATGCCTCCGCTCGGCGTCGTGAAGTACGTCCAGGTCGCGCGGCGCAGGCGGCGGCTCGGGCGCTACCGGTTCGGCTTCCGTCGCCACGAGGCGATTCGGGTCGTCCGCCGCGTCTCGAGTTATCCGAACGGTAGGTCCTAGATCGGCTGCGGAACCGACGGCGCCGCCTTCGTTTTCCCAACGCATGATCGCGTCGTAGGCCATCGTCGAGACGACGTTTGGGCGATCACCGCCCGGGTGCAGGCACCCTCCCAGCCTGGTCGATCTCGAAGATCGTGATCGGGATGTGGAACGCCTCGAGCACACGGTCGACGAGGTGTCGTTCTTGCCAGGCGCTGTGATCCGCGGCTCGCAACGCAATGAGAATGTGGTTCGGCCGGAAGCTGCGCACAGCGTCGGCGAAGGCGCTGAACGGCGTCTCGTCCCCGACAGCGCTTGCGCCGACGGACTCCGGAGCCAACGTCTGCACATGGTCGACAACAGTGCGCAACCGCTCGTCCGCTTGCTGTCGCACGCGGTCGGTGTCGGATGCCAGCCATTGAAGGCGCCCCGGCAGCACGGGCGCGATCACGACGATCTCGGATGCGGAGGAGATCAACGATCGGATCAGCGGCGGCACTTCAGCGAGATCGGCCACCGCGCTGCCGGTAACGATCAGGAGTCGCGTGTCGACATCCGGAGGATCTGCCATGCGCGGAGGTTAGACGAGCTTGGGCTCACCAGCCAGCACGCGAGCAGCGGTCACGACGTCGCAAGCACGTAACCCACGAAGACAGCGTAGAACGTGGCCCACAGCAAGATCGCGCGTCCACTGAACCGGCGCTGGATCTGCAGCGTGACGATCGCGACGAGGCCCCCGGCAAGCGCGAGGCAGCCTGCGAGAACCGAGTAGCCGTCGAGGTTCCAGCTCGTGAACACGAGCCCGATCGAGACCGGGATGGTCGACTGGAAGACCATTGCGCCGGTCACGTTCCCGAGCGCAAGCGAGTCCTTCCCCGAACGCGTCCAGAAGAAGCTGTTCGCCTTCTCCGGCAACTCCGTCGCGAACGGCGCGAGCACGAGCGAGAGCACCAACGGCTCGACGCCGGCGCTGTCGGCAACATGGAGCACCTCTTCGACGAAGATGTGCGCGCCGGCGACGATCGCAGCAAGGGCGATGACGAGCTGAACGACGACCGTCGCCATTCCGGGAGGGTCGCTGCGGGTCGTATCCAGGAAGAGCGGCGTCAGCTTCTCCTCCGCCTCCACCGGACCGCTGTGCCGGAGCGTCCAGGTGGCGTAGACGCCGTATGCGGCGACGAGCGCAACCGCGACCGCGATCCGCAGACCGATCGGCGCGCCCAGTCCGAGGAGCAGCGCGACGAGCAGGCAGCCCATGAAGAAACCGAGATCGCGCTGGAGGGTCGGGTAGTGCACGTCGAGCCCCAGCCCCTGCGGTCGCCGCGCCTTGTAGACCACGGCGGCCACACCGATCAGCGCCATCGCGATCGTCGCGAGCAAGAGCGGTGCGCCGATGATTGCGCCGACGGCGACGTCTTCGGAGCCGCTCGATCCGCCGAGGATCGCCACGATCGGAATCAGCGACTCGGGGAGCGCCGTCGCAACCGCGGCGAGCAAGCTACCGACTGCGCCTTGGCCGAGCCCCGCGAGGCTCCCGAACCACTCGATCGCGTTCGTGAACATGAGCGCGCCCGTGAGCAGGATCGCGAAGCTCGCGGGCAGCATCAGGTACGACATCGACGCCCCGGTTCCCGACGTGAAGGAGAGCGAACCGCCGCGCGGCGCTCCTGACCTGACCACTCCGGCGTAGGCTGACTCCGAGAACGATGAAGCCGCCCCAGGTCTTCACGAAAATCGTGTGTGGCGTCGACGGGTCCCCTGCAGGGCTCGAAGCGGTCAAGCAGGCGCAGCGACTGGCCCCGGACGGCGCGGAGATCATCCTGGTGAGCGTCGCCGAGTCGCATCTGGCCGTCCACACGGGAGCCTCTGCCGGTGAATGGGCTCAGCGTCTGAACGACGAGGCACAGGCCGCTCTCGACGAGGCACGTCGGCTCGTCGAAGAAGGGCAGATCGTCCTGCTGCGCGGCCGGGCCGCCGACACGTTCGTTCGGACAGTCCGCGACCAGGACGCCACGCTCGCCGCCGTCGGCTCCCACGAGATCTCCCGGTTGACGGGGATGTTGATCGGGAGCGTGGCGACGCGGGCCCTGCACGAGGCGCCATGTTCGGTGCTCGTTGCGCGCGCGGCCCAATGGCCTTGGCCGCGGTCGATCATCGTCGGCGTCGACGGCTCGGACGGGTCGCTTTCGGCTGCGCGCGTCGCCCAGGGGATCGCCGCGCGCATGGGCTCGACGGTGCGACTCCTCGTCGCCCGGGGCGGTTCGCCCGCCGACATTGCGGGCGAAGCGTTGACGGAGCTCGGTCACGAGCTCTCGTTCAGCGACGAGAAACCGGTGCCGGCGTTGCTCGAGGCCGCGCGGGACGCCGACCTGCTTGTCGTCGGCAGTCGTGGGGTGACCGGTCTCCGCGCACTCGGTAGCGTCAGCGAGCGTGTCGCTCATCACGCGCCGTGCTCCCTGCTCGTCGTTCGCAGCTCCTGAGGCCGGCCGCACGCATGGGCGCTAGTAGACAAAGACTGGCGTCCCGACCGCCATGAACTCGTATGCCTGCGGCGCGTCGGGCGCAGGCAGTCGGATGCACCCGTGCGAAGCCGCACTCGCGGGCACGTCGGCGTAGGAGTGGAAGGCGATGCCTCCGTTGAAATAGCTCGCGTACGGCAGCCAGACCTGATACGGAACCGACCAGGAGTTCCGCTCCTTCCGAAAGACCGAGTACCGGCCCGCAGGCGTCTCGTAGCCGCTCGCGCCGCTCGATGAATGAAGAGCGCGGACGACCTCGCCGTCGTCGACGAGCAACGTCAGCCCTCTTTCGCGGTACACCTCGACAGAGCGGCCTCGCTGACCGGCCGTCGCCGTCGGAACGTCGGCCGTTTCGAGCGCGGAAAGAGTCTGTGGACCGACGATGCCGTCACGCTCGAGCCGGTGCCAAGCCTGGAACGCCAACACGGCTTGCGAGGTTCGGTAATCCCAGGTGCCTGTCACAGCTCCGTCCGGGAGGAAGCGGAGTGCTACGAGTCGCCGCTGCACTCCGCGCGCGTCGGCCGGCGCCGACTCCCTCGGCACCTGAAGCGGCGGCGAAGGCAGCCTGATCGGCTTGTTCAGGTCACGCTGTTCGAGTGCACCCCGAACCGCGAGCCTCGATCCGACGAATGCAGCGCGCTCGGTCCCGTTCACGTTGATCACGACCTCTTCGATCTGAGGGATGGCCGTGAGGGTGTAGACGATCTGAGCGGCGCGGGCGGGTCTCAGCGAGACGTCAGTCGCCGTCGGTTGCAGACGCGCGTGGCTGAGCGCAACGGTCGCCGTGTTCCCGCGAACGTCGAGGGACACGAGCCTCGTCCCTGTCGGGATGGTCGTCTCCACACCCGCGCGTCGTTCGCCGGCAGTCGGCCCCGCGAGGAGGGCCTCGACGGCGAAGGTCGGCGCAGGTCGATCGGCTGCGGCCGTCCGCACGCGCGGGGCGAACTGCTCGCCCTTGACGAAGAAGACCTTGACCGTCGTCGGCTTCGGCGACGGCTCGGTTGCAGGCAGGTTGGACGACGAGTCGGCCGCAAAACCGGCGCAGCCGCTCAGCACCGCGAGCAGCGCGGCTACGACTAGGAGCTTTGCGCCGACGGTGGTAGGCGCCATGTCACCGGCCGCGGTCTGGAGCCAGGCGACTCCAGAACCGCGGCATCAGTTGGGCCAGCCCCACCCTCGGCCTCGGCTGCCCGTGGCTCGCGGTAGCGATAGGCGCTCGCACCGACCACCAGACCCGCCACGAACGTGACGACGGCGCCGGCGAAGAGGGTCGACGCCAGCACGACGCTTTCCGCGAGCAGGAGCACGCCCCCGAACAGAAGCGCCACGCGGAGCGACGGCAACGCGGAGGCGATCGAGCTTGCAGCACGCACTTCGAGACGCATGGTCACCTCCTCAGATCAGGAACACGAGCATCATCGCGCCGACGAGGCCGTAGAAGACCACCGCCTCGGTCAGTGCGAAACCGATCCACATGATCGGCTTCAGGTCTCGGCTGGCTTCGGGCTGCCGCGCAGTCGACTGAAGCATCGACGCGAAGATCAGCCCGACTCCGAGCGCGGTGCCGAACGCAGCCAGGCCGACGGCCAGACCGAATCCGATCGATTTGCCGAGCACTGTCAGCGTCGCGATCGGCAGGCTCGACGCAAGAAATCCAAGTTCCATGACGCCTCCTTCCTCGGTGTCGGGTTGCCATCAGGGTCGCCTGTCTGGCGACGCACCGCCATCGGCCGAAGGGACCATTTGCGACTCGGCGCGACCCCAGAGCGGCAAGCGGAGCTACGCGGCGGAGCGGATCGTCTGCCTCAGATCGGCCAGAGCGTTCTCGCCGATCGCGGCGACGACCTCGGGTTGATCGAGCAGCCTCGCCCTCTCTTCCGTCGTCGACCAGTTGCGGACGTACGGATCGTCGAGGATGTCCGCCAGCGGCCGTCCGCGCGCGTGCTGGCGCAACACATACCTGGCGAGGAAATCTTCACGTCTCGATTTCGCGAACACGAGGCGAAAGAGGTTTCTGCCCTTGAACATCCGCACGGCTACTCCTTTGCGGTCGCTGATCCGCCGCCGGGGCGCGCGGTCGCCGCTGCGCGCCCCGGCCCCTCACCGGTGGCGGACTGCCCCTGTCCCTTAGGGGGAGTGGAGTGAACAGGGTGGAGTCCGTATCACCGTGCCCATATGGTCGCGGCAAGATGGCGCCGCGGCCATGGGGTCACGGCCCTATTTCGCGGGATCGTTCGCTAGCTGCGTGTCGTGCGGTCGAGCTCTCCGGGCAACAAGCCGTCCCAGCGACGGAGATCGCGCAGCAACTGCGCCGCCCAGTCGTGCCGGCGCTCTCGCGCCCGCTGCACCAGCACTGCCGCGTTCAGGAGCAGGACCGCGAGGGCTGCAGCAGCGAACGGCGGGAGCCAATCCGGCATCGACCACGAGCTTACTTTCAGGAAGCGCTCTCGACTGCGAGGTCGCCGGCGGCGAGCGTGAAGAAGCCGTACTCGGACGCCTCGTCCAACAGGTAGCCGCAGGTCGGTTCGCTCTTCGGGGGATCGACGAAGAGCGGACTGACGCCGTCGCGGGCAGTCGAGCCCGGCTCGCCCGAGTCGCGGACGAGCATGTGGAACGTGTCGCCGACCTGCGCCGGGAGGGCGGCGCTCTTGACGATCGTGCCTCCGATCTCGGCAACGTTGTCCTCGACGGCGAGACAGGCGACGCGGACGACATAGACGGGCCCGCCGGACTCGAGATTTCCGTAGGTGACAGTGCCGTGGGCGTCCGCTCCTTGTCCGTCGGAGACGGCGAGGAAGCTGAGCTCACGCGTCACCGAACTGCAGTACGGGGTCGACCCGTCCGTGCAGTCGTTGCCGAAGGTGCGGCCGCCTCCGAAGACGCGCGCCTGTGCATCGCTGCTGCTGCCGGATCCCGCGAAGGCGAGCGCCCCGCCTGCAATGAGCCCGAAGAGCATCAGAAGGCCGACCGCCGCTGCGAAGCGGCGCATCGCCGTGGTCCGGCCGCGGGTTGAAACGTGCATGAGTGGTCCCCTCCTCGCTTGGTGGGCGCGACTACGTCTTGGGTACGGCCCGGTCAGTATTCCCCGCCGGCGCGAAAGCGGCCGCTGCTCGAACGCGACACAGATGCGTCGCTATCGCAGTCGTGACGTTCTTCCCCGTGCACGGTGCCGGCCGACCATTGGGGACGTCGGTCGGATATCGGGTCGTGCGTATGCTCAAGAGGTGACGCTTGGGTCGGCGCCCTCGCCCATTTTGCGCCGAAGCGATCGGCGTTCCCGCCGGAGCCCGCGAAGGCGTGCACTCTGGGTTCTTGCCGTCGTGGTGGTGGTGCTCGTGGGATTGGTCGCGGCGGCGTTTGCCTGGTCGGGGGCGAGTTTGGCGGCTGACGCGACCGCGCTCGCGCGGGTCGACGTCCAGCGGCTCGGCGGGAGGCTCGTCAGCGCACGCGCAACGGGGCCTGATGGCCGCATGATTCCGCTGGTGGTTCGAGGTGGGCGTCTGACGCCGCGCGCCCAGTTGACGCCCGGGGAGCAGGTATCGGTCGAGGCGGTGGTTCGTCGACCTGGATGGTTGGCGTGGGCGTTGGGAAGCGAGCTCCGCAAGCGATTGACGCTCCGCGCGCCGGTTGCGCATCCGAGCGAGCGGTGGCTGACAGTCCGGCCGGGGTCGTCAGTGCGGATTCGGTTCGACCAGCCCGTGAGTGTCGTGGCAGAGGAGAAGGTCGGGCGGCTCGGATTCCGTCGCCTCGACCGAACACGTCGCGCGGTGTCGCTGGGTCGCCGCGCCGCTGCCGGGACGGTCGAGATGGCGGTGGCCGCGCGATCGTGGGAGCGACTCGGCACGCCGGTCTCGGTCAGCTGGTTTCCGCCGTCTCGCGCGCCGGTCCTGGTGAGCAGCCCGGCGCCGGGAGCGCAGCTCACACCGGGCGCTCCGATCCGGCTGGTGTTCTCGAAGCCGGTTGCCGCGGTTGTCGGTTCGACGCAACCGCAGCTGGTTCCGCGGACCGCGGGCCGCTGGCGGCAGATGGACAGCCACACGCTCGTCTTCACACCTGCGGGCTTCGGTCCGGCGCTGGCCACCAACCTGCGCGTCCGACTGCCGCGAGCGGTCGCAGTCACCACACCTGCAAAGAGCGTGCGCATCGCGCGGCAGATCGAATGGACGGTCCCGACCGGCTCGCTCCTGCGTTTGCAGCAACTCCTCGCCCAGGCCGGGTATCTCCCAGTGGACTGGGAGCCCGCCGGTCTTCCCGTGGCACGCACGCCGGCCGGCGAGTTGCAAGCCGCCGTCGACCCGCCGAAGGGCCGCTTCAACTGGCGCTACGCAAACACCCCGCACGAGCTGCGCGCGCTCTGGAGCGTCGGCAAGGCGAACGAGATCACCCGCGGCGCCGTGATGATGTTCGAGGACGCACACAACCTCGCGGTCGACGGCTTGGCAGGACCGGCGGTCTGGCACGCGCTCCTCGCCGACGCGATCGCCGGCAAACGCCGCACGCCCGGCTACAGCTACGTCTACGTCCACAGCACCGTTCCGCAGTCGCTCACTCTTTGGCACAACGGCTCGACGGTCCTCACCTCCCCAGGAAACACCGGCGTACCCGCCGCCCCGACACAGCTCGGCACGTTCCCGGTGTTCGAGCACATCGCCGTCGGGACGATGAGCGGCACCAACCCGGACGGCTCCCACTACCACGACACGGGAATCCGCTACATCAGCTACTTCAACGGTGGCGACGCGATCCACGCCTTCAACCGCGCCTCGTTCGGCACACCTCAGAGCCTCGGCTGCGTCGAGCTCCCACTCGCGTCTGCCGCGAAGGTCTGGCCTTACACACCGATCGGCACGCTCGTCACCATCGAGAACTGAAGAGGCCGCGCACATCCTTGCGGGCGTTCTCGGCGTGGGGTGTCGCGCCGTCACCCCGACTAGAGCCGAACCCCATGGCGTTCTCGCCTGAGACGCAGTACGTCTTCAGCGGCGGGCATCAGATCGCATACCAAGTTGTCGGTCAGGCCGCTCGCGACATCCTGGTGGTGCCGCGGACGACGACACCCGTTGATCTGCTCTGGGACGACCCGATCGCGGCGCGCGGCCTGCGGCGGCTCACGGCCTCAGCGCGACTGATCCTCTGCGATCTGCGTGGCTGGGGTGCGTCGGACTCGGTCGACAGCAAGCGTCTCCCCGCGATGCAGGCGTGGATGGATGACATCGGAGCCGTCCTCGATGCGGCCTCCTCGGAGAGGGCCACGATCGTCGGCTTTTCCGAATCGGCGCTTCCACCGATGCTCTTCGCGGCGACGCTCCCGAATCGCACCTCGGGGCTGATATTGATCAACGCGTTCGCGCGCTTCCTTCGAGGCGCCGACACGCCGTTCGGAATGCCCGAGGAGACGGCCGACCAGTACGTCGAGCGCTACGGCAGGATCGCGGGTCGAGGAGACCTGGTCGACTACCTCGCCCCGAGCCGCGCGGGCGACCCGGCCTTTCGCCGGTGGGCCGCCAGGAGCCAGCGACTCGGCGCGGGCCCGGGCACAGCCGCTGCGATCTACGACGTCTTCATGAGAACAGATGTGACGCACGTCTTGCCCGCGATCCGCGTCCCGACGCTCATCATGCACCGCGAAGGCGACCCGCATGTTCGAGCCGCGCACTCACGATTCCTTGCCGACCGGATCGTCGACTCCCGCTTGATCACGCTCGCCGGCGAGGACAACGAGTGGTTCTCCGGGGAGACCGAGACCCTGTTTGACGAGATCGAGGAGTTCGTAACAGGTATCCGCCGCGCGCCACGATCTGAACGTGTACTCGCAACCATTCTCTTCACGGACATCGTTTCGTCGACCGAACGCGCAGCGATGCTTGAAGACGCAGCCTGGCGCGTCGTCCGCGAGGCACACGACGAGCTCGTCCGGTCACACATCGAAAGCTTTGGCGGCCGCCTCATCGACATGGCCGGCGACGGAGCTCTGGCGATCTTCGATGGTCCTGCGCGCGCGATCTCGTGCGCCTGCGGCATCAGGGACGCCGCTCACTCGCTCGGCCTCAGCATCCGCGCCGGCGTGCACACCGGCGAAATCGAGCTGCTCGCGACCGGAATCGGCGGGCTCGCGGTGCACATCGGCGCGCGCGTCGCGGCTCTCGCCGACCCCGACGAAGTCCTCGTATCAGCAGCTGTACCCCCGCTCGTCGCCGGATCCGGGATCCAATTCACTCCCCGAGGAACTCATGCACTCAAAGGCGTTCCGGATCCATGGGAGCTTTACGGCGTGAAAGAAGGCGCTTAACCAAGTCGCGCGAGGGGCCACACGATTAGGAAGCTCTTCGTCGATGGAGCTCTCAGCGAACCTGTTCGATCGGCAGGGCGGCGTCCCTCCAGGCGGCGAACCCTCCTGCGACCTCTGCTGCGCCGTTGCGGAGAGTCGCCTTGGAGCGGACGGCGTGCTGGCAGAGATAGATCGTTCCCTCGCCCTCGGGGCTGAGGGCGTGACGGGCAAGCGAGACGGGCACTGCGCCGGGCGGTGCTCCCGAACGCCGCCGCTCAACCTCCGTCCGCAAGTCCAGAAGCCGGGCCTCGCCCCGTTCAAGGAGTGCCCAGACCTCGCGGGGCTCGAGCGAGCGTCTAGCCATGGCACGCTGGGCTTCTCGACGCGGATCGCGCGGGTATCCTCATGCAGCTCCGCAGGAGTCTTACCGATGAGGCATGAGCGGCGGTAGTTCGTCGCTGACAGGCGTACCGTGGAGCCAGGCGCACACAGCTGAGCTGTCCGCGGCTACCTCGCAGTGCCCGGCTCACCGGCTAGCTGCGAGCCCGCGCGCCTTCCGCGACGTCATGGCCTGGCGCTTCTGCGCGGAAAGCTCCACCTTCCGGAGCCGCACGTTCTTGGGCGTCACCTCGACGCATTCATCGTCGCCGATGAACTCGAGTGCCTGCTCGAGTGACAGCAGTCGCGGCGGGATCAGGCGCACGAGCTCATCCGCAGTCGACGAGCGCATGTTCGTGAGCTTCTTTTCCTTCGTCGGATTCACGTCGAGGTCCTCGACGCGCGCGTTCTCGCCCACGATCATTCCTTCATAGACCTCGGCGCCCGGCGCGACGAACAACTGGCCCCGCTCTTGCAGGTTCAGCAGCGCGAACGCCGTCGCTGTGCCACGCCGGTCGGCGACCAGGCTGCCGGTCGGTCGCGTGCGCAGCTCCCCCTGCCACGGCTCGTAGCCGTCGAAGACGTGGTGGAGGATTCCCGTTCCCCGCGTTTCGGTCAGAAACTCAGTCCGAAAGCCGATCAACCCTCTCGCCACGACGAGGTACTCCATGCGCACCCAGCCGGTCCCGTGGTTGACCAGCTTTTGCAGGGAACCCTTTCGCAATGCCAGCAGCTGTGTGATCACGCCGATGTACTCCTCGGGCGCGTCGATCGAGAGGCGCTCGACGGGCTCGTGCAGCGTGCCGTCAATCTCGCGCGTGACGACCGCAGGCTTGCCGACTGTGAGCTCGAAACCTTCCCGCCGCATCAACTCGACGAGGACCGCGAGCTGAAGCTCGCCGCGCCCCTGGACCTCCCAGGCATCCGGGCGGGAAGTCGACAGCACACGCAGCGACACGTTCCCGATCAATTCCTGTGCGAGGCGCGCTTCGACCATGCTTGCTGTCAACCGCTCGCCGGCCTGACCAGTCAGCGGGGACGTGTTGATTCCGATCGTCATTGCAAGGCTCGGCTCGTCGACGCCGATGACCGGAAGCGGACGCGGGTCATCGCGATCCGCGAGTGTCTCGCCGATCGTCACATCGGGGATGCCGGCGACGGCCACGAGCTCGCCTGGCCCGGCTTCCGCTGCCTCGACACGGTCGAGCGCCTCCGTGACGTAGAGCTCGGTCACCCTCGCCCGCTCGATCCGTCCGTCGGACCGGCACCAGGCGACCTCCTGGCCGCGGCGGATCGTCCCTTCACGGATCCGGCAGATCGCGAGTCGACCGACGTAGGGCGAGGCATCGAGGTTCGTGACGAGAGCCTGCAGGGCGTGGCCCTCCTGGTAGACCGGCGCGGGGATTACGGCGAGCAGAACCTCGAACAGCGGCCTGAGATCGTCGGCCAGCGCGTCGGCGGACAACCCGGCACGGCCGGCGCGGGCGTTGCAGTACACGATGGGAAAGTCGATCTGTGACTCGTCGGCGTCGAGATCGAGAAAGAGCTCGTAGACCTCGTCGACGACTTCTTCGATCCGCGCGTCGGGTCTGTCGACCTTGTTGACGACCAGGATCACAGGCAACCGCGCTTCGAGCGCCTTCCGCAGCACGAAGCGGGTCTGAGGGAGCGGCCCTTCACTCGCATCCACGAGCAGGAGCACGCCGTCCACCATCGTCAGCGCCCGCTCGACCTCGCCGCCGAAGTCGGAGTGGCCGGGCGTGTCGACGATGTTGACCTTGACGTCGCCGAAGCGGACGGCGGTGTTCTTGGCAAGAATCGTGATGCCCTTCTCGCGCTCGAGATCCATGGAATCGAGCACGCGCTCGGCAACCACCTCGTTCTCTCGAAACGACCCTGCTTGCCAGAGCATCGCGTCGACGAGCGTCGTCTTGCCGTGGTCGACATGGGCGACGATCGCGATGTCACGGAGATCTTGACGCGCAACCATGCGTCGAGGGTACCGAGGGGTCTCAGAGACCTTTGTTCTCTGGGTGTTCGGCCGCGGCCGAGCGCCGAATTACCACTTGGAGCGTCGGCCGCGGCGGCTGGTGTAGAGCAGCTTCGGTCGCGCTGACTTCATCCCCGCCTGCTCGAACTGCTCCGTGTGGCCGAGGCGGCGCGCCACGTGACTCGTCTCCACCTGCTGTTCGGGAAGGACGAACGTGATCGCCGTTCCGTTTCGCCCTGCGCGGCCGGTCCGGCCAGTGCGGTGGACATAGCCCTTGTCCTCGGCCGGCGGATCGAAGTTGATCACGTGCGTCACGTCGTCGAGATCGAGGCCGCGCGCTGCGACGTCGGTCGCCACGAGCGTCGTCACCTTGCCGACGTCAAAACGCTCGAGCGAGCGCTCGCGTGCGCGCTGCGACATGTCGCCGTGCAGCGCGACTGCGCTGAGGCCGGCACGGCCGAGTCTCTGCACGAGCCGGTCGGCGCCGCGTTTCGTGCGCACGAAGACGAGACTCCGCCCGTCCGACGCGCGCAGGTGCTCGACAAGCGTCTGCACCTTCGTGTCAGTGGCGACCGGTACGAAGCGGTGCTCGATCTCGCCGGGCTCGTCGGCGAACAGCTCGGCGTCAAAGCTCGACGGGCTGCTGGTGTACGCACGCGCGAGCTCGCCGATCGTGCCGTCGAGCGTCGCCGAAAAGAACATCGTCTGACGGTTCCGCGGCAGGCGGCGCACGATCTCGTCGACCTGCGGCCGGAAGCCCATGTCCAGCATGCGGTCGGCCTCGTCGAGGACGAAAGTGCGGACGTGCGAGAGGTCGACGAGCCGGCGCTCGGCGAGGTCCTGAAGACGACCGGGAGTCGCGACCAGGATGTGAGCGCGCTTGACGCGCTTCGCCTGCGCACCGATCGGGACGCCGCCGTACGCCGCGGCGACCTTGAGCCTCTTGGCGGGCGCCAGCGCCTCAAGCTCGTCGGTGACCTGAGCGGCGAGCTCGCGCGTCGGTACGAGCACGAGTGCCGAGGGCCGCGAGTCGGACTCGACGGTGCGCTCCACGATCGGCACCGCGAAGGCAAGCGTCTTGCCGGATCCCGTGGGTGCCTTGCCGAGCACGTCGACCCCTGCGAGCGCGTCGCGAAGGACGAGCGCCTGGATCGGAAACGGCTCCTGAATGGAACGGGTCGCGAGCACCGAGACGATGTCCGAAGACACGCCGAGCTCGCGGAAAGACTCCTGCTGCATGTTGTTCGACTCCTTTACGGGTTCGAGACTTGCCAACCTCGAAACACCCGAAGGAGGAACGAGAAGCGCATCTCACCGGGCAGCGAGATTGCTGCCAGTGCCCGCACAGTAGCAGCCGGTCGAAGAAGAGCCCGAAGGCGATGCGCCTCGCAGCTGCGGTTAGTCGGAGGGCCAGCGGCGGAACGCGACGACGCTGTTGTGTCCTCCGAAACCGAAGGAGTTCGAGAGCGCTGCGTCGACCTGCTCCACTCGTGCGGCATTTGGGATGTAGTCGAGATCGCAGTCGGGGTCGGGCACGATTTGGTTGATCGTCGGCGGCAGCACGCCGTGGTGCAGCGCAAGCACGGTGAAGATCGCCTCGACGGCGCCTGCAGCTCCGAGCGCATGCCCTGTCGCACCCTTTGTGGAGGAGACAACCGGCCGCGTTGGGAGCGTGTCGCCAAAGACGAGCTTGAGGACGCGAGTCTCCGCAGCGTCACCGGCCGGTGTGGACGTTCCGTGCGCGTTGATGTACCCGATGTCTCGGGGCTCGAGGCCGGCGTCGGACAGAGCCATCCGCACCGCGCGTGCGGCATGTGCGCCCACCGGGTCCGGATCGGAGACGTGGTTCGCGTCGGAGGAGACACCGTAACCGGCGACTTCCGCATAGATGCGGGCGTCGCGCGCGCGGGCGTGCTCGAGTTCCTCGAGGACGAGAACGGCGGCGGCTTCCGCGATGACAAACCCGTCGCGCGCGCCGTCGAACGGCCGCGAGGCCGTCTCCGGCTTGTCGTTTCGGGACGAGAGTGCGCGCATCGCGGCGAATCCCGCGACCGAAGCCGGGGTCACCGGCGCCTCGGTGCCGCCGCAGGCCATCACCTCTGCGCGCCCGAGGCGAATCGCATCGAGCGCATCGCCGATCGCCATGTTCGACGCGGCGCATGCGGTGCTCTGGGTGAGCAGCGGGCCACGCGTGCCGAGCTCGATCGACACCCAGCCCGCCGCCAGGTTCGGAAGGGTCTGAACGATCGACAAGGGACTCACACGGTCGGGCCCGCGATCTGCCAAATCCAATACCGCCCGCTCGAATGACGCGACTCCCCCGAGCGCCGTCCCGATCGCGACGCCGGTGCGCTCGCCGAGCCGTGCCAGGTCGAGACCCGAATCGCGCTCCGCCTGACGAGCGGCACCGAGCAGCAGATGGCTACAGCGGTCCATCCGCCGGGCTGCCTTCGCGTCGACAAACTCTGCGACCTCGAAATCTTTGACCTCGCATGCAAACCTGACGGGAAACTCGCTCGCGTCGAAGCGCGAGATCGGCGCGGCGCCGACGGCGCCGGCAACAAGTGCCGACCACGCATCGTCGACGCTGTTGCCGATAGGGCTGACCATTCCGAGCCCAGTCACCACAACTCGCCGCAGCAATGGCGCCACATGCCCAGACTACGCGGCCCCGCGAACCCGGAGCAGCGCCTTCCGGCACGACCTGGCCCCCGCGCCGAGATCTCGCCACCGGCAGTCGCTTCTCAGCGGCACGGCCGCTGGCAGCTCGTCTGGTCGCAGACCACTGCAACACCCAACGATCCAGCCCTCTTTGTTCAGGCGCTGAAGCCGAAGCCATAGCCGCTGCAGCTCCCTCCGTCCTGGATCGAGCCGGCGCGAGCGAGAAACCGGGGTTCGGCAGTCCGGGTTACGCTGCGGATCGGTGGCATCTGCGGCGCTGGCTTGCCGCTGATGCAAAGGCGAACCGTGACTACCGCCAGGCGAAAAGACGTTCGCGGCCGTACTTGGTCAACCCGCGGGTCGAGGAGAATGTCAACCCGGAGTTCAACCTTGGCGCCGACGACGCCGAGACGGCGGCGACGGATGATGGCGGCATGACTACTTCTGAGTATCTCCTCAACGCCGCGTTCGTCCTTCTCGTTCTCAGGCAGGCGAAGGAGCGGGAACTCGACCGCCGGAGCGTGATCGTGCCGCTCCTGCTCATGCTCTTCGTCGGCGCTCAGTACCTGCACACGCTCCCCACCGCCGGCAACGACCTGCTGCTGATCGTGGCCCTTTCCCTCGTCGGGCTGGCGCTCGGCGTAACCGGTGGGTTCGCCACTCGGGTTCGGGCGTGCGAGCACGGTGCCGCATTGGCGCGGGTCGGTTGGATCGCCGGCGGCTTGCTCGTGCTCGGAATCGGCGCACGCATGGCGTTCGCTTTCGCGATCGGCCACGGGTTCGAGCCGGCCGTGCGCTCGTTCAGCATCGCCCACCAGATCGGCGCGGCGGCCTGGCCGGTGGCGCTCGTGTTGATGGCGCTGGTCGAGGTCGGCTCTCGGATCGCTGTCGTGCAGGTTCGTGGTCGCCGGCTCGTAACGAGGTGATCCGCACGCTTGACGGCGGGGAGCGTGTCCGGCCCGTTTCGGCGGGCCGGACACCGTTCTATCGTCTGTCCGTGAGGAAATCCGAGAGCCCTCGCGAGGCGGAGGCTCGTGAGCGTGCCGAGCAGCGGCTTCGCCGCCAGCGCGCAACGCTGCGCCCACTCGGGCTCGTCGTGATCGCCGCCGTCGCCATCGGCGCGATCAACGGCCACCCAGCCCCTGCTGGCCATGGGGAGGGACTCGGAGTCACGGTCGCGCTGGTCGTGTTCGCGGCGGCGCTCGCGACCGCCGTCAGAGCGAACTTCATCAATCGCGGCCCCGGGGTGCAGAGCGTGGTGATCGCTGCGATGGGCGCGGCCGGCGTGGCGTTGACCGCGCTTCAGCCGCATGGTGCGACCGAGCTTGCGGGCGGCGCTGCGGTGTGGATGGCGATTGCGCGCCTGCCTCTGCCGGTCGGCGCGGCGCTGGCGGCCGCCACGACGGTCGGGCTCGCGCTCGCTGAGGCGCTCGCGGGCGGCTCGGCGTCAGCGGTCATCGCCGTCGTTCTGCTCTGCGCACTGCTGGCGACGGTTGCCTACTTGATCAAGCAGGCGCGGGCGAGCCAAGACACGACCGAGCTGCTCCTTGTCCAGCTCGAGGACGCACGCGAGGAACAACTTCAAGCGGCGGCGATCAGTGAGCGGAGCCGGATCGCGAGCGAGCTGCATGATGTCCTCGCCCACTCGCTCTCCGGCGCCGCGATCCAGCTGCAGGGTGCGCGCAAGCTCGCCGAGCGGGACCAGGCAAGCCCATCCGTTCGCGCCGCGATCGAGCGCGCCGGAGAGCTCGTTCGCGAGGGGCTCGCCAACGCTCGGCAAGCGGTCGGCGCGCTCCGCGGCGACGAACTCCCCGGCATCGGCCAGCTCGAGGGGCTCGTCGCCAGCTTCAAGGACGACACGCACACCAGAGTGACCCTCACGGTCGAGGGTAACGCACGCCCCCTTCCTGCCGATGCCAGCCTGGCGCTCTACCGCGGCGCCCAAGAGGCACTCACCAACATCGCCCGCTACGCACCCGGCGCCACGACAACCCTCATCCTCCACTACGGCAACGACCGCACCTGGCTCATCATTGAGGACTCGTTCATGAAGGCGCCGACGCCCGACGACGCTGGCCTTGCGGACGTCGGCGGCGGGAACGGACTCAAAGGGATGCGCGAGCGCCTCGAGCGGGCAGGTGGACACATGCACGCCGGGCCAACCGATACGGGCTGGCGAGTCGAGCTCGAGGTGCCGGCATGATCCGCGTCCTCATCGCCGATGACCAGCGCGCCGTCCGCGAAGGCCTGGCGATGCTCGTCGGCCTCACTGACGACATCGAGGTCATCGGCACGGCCGGGAACGGCTTCGAAGCCGTCCACCTCGCCAACGAGCTGCAACCCGACGTCGTGCTCATGGACCTCCGCATGCCGGAAATGGAAGGAGCGGAGGCAACACGCGCCATTCGCGCCGCCGCACCCGAGATAAACGTGCTCGTGCTCACCACCTATGCCGACGACGACTCGCTCTTCCCCGCACTCCAAGCAGGCGCGCGGGGCTACCTCACCAAGGACGCAAGCGCAGAAGAAATCGAACACGCCATCCGCGCAGTCGCCGACGGACATACCCACCTCGACCCGGCCATCCAACAGCGCCTGATCGCAGCCGCCCTCACCGGCGAGCGGAAATCAACTCCTCCTGACGACCTCACTGCCCGTGAGATCGAAGTGCTCAAACTGATCGCCGCCGGCTTCTCCAACACCGAAATCGCCACCGCCCTCGTCGTCAGCGCGGCCACCGTCAAGACGCACATCAACCACGTCTTCCAAAAGACCGGCGCACGCGACCGCGCCCAAGCCGTCCGCTACGCGTACGAACACGGGCTCGCCTGATCGCAGGCAAGCCGCGGGCAGCAGCCAGGCGGGGTCACGTGGCACGTCCTGTGGCCCGTTGTTACCCACCCCCGGAGCACGCGACGTCCGTGCGTGTGTTTGGTTGAGCAGGAGGTGGTGAGGACCACTGTCTGAGCACGTACCGAGAACAACATAGGCGTGGCGGCTGGAGCCGCACGCGCTGGCTAGTTCTCGGGGCAGTTCTCGTGGCGATTGCCGTCGCGGTGATCCTCATCGTCGTGTATTCCGGCGGCGGCGGCTCAAGCGGCGGCGGCTACTAGAAGGGACACGAAGGCCCGCTTCAACAGCGGGCCTTCGTTTTTCCAGGCCGCGGGGCGGGGTCTGGGCCGAGCGGCCTCATCTCTCCGTCTGATGAGCGTAGGTGTCCCTCGCGCCGAAAGCCGACTCCCGGCCCTGCTTCGCGTGGCCTCTGACCTTGACCGTTCCAGAGAAGGGCCGGAGAACGGAGGCGAGCGGAGAACGGCCTTAGCGTAACGAGAGGTTGCGAGCGACTTCTGCCGCTGCGCCTTCCGTGGCTACGACCTCGTATCCCTTGTGCGTGGAGACGACATGCCCGATTTTGGGTCGGCGTGGCCGGGATAGACGGCGAAGTGCGTGGCTTGCGCCCTGAGCGCTTCGTACTCGGTGCGAGACATCTCGATGCGCTGCGCATAGGTTGCCTTCCTGCACTCGCAAACAAGGTCGAGAGGCTCGTCCTCGCTCCGGCGAAAGCGCTTCGACAAGCCGGCGATCCGTTCGTTGACTTCGCGGAAGATTGCCTCGTTCATGCCGCGCCGTCGCTCACGAGAGTTGTCCACGGCGTCGTTGCTCGTGCGCGATCCATAAGCCAAGCAGTACGGGACAGATGAGGAAGAGGCTGTGCCGTTCATCTGCGAGTGCGCGGACGAGCATTGCACCACCATCGTTCCGCTCTCGCTCTGTGAGTACGAGGGTGTTCGAAGGGACTCGCGCGAGTTCTTCACCGTCTTCGGCCACGAGCGCTTACGAAGGGCTTGTCGAGGTAGTGGCGACCAACCACAACCATCTGGTCGTGCGCAAATTGGGCCGCGCGGGGGACATCGCCGCGATCGCTCGATAGACGCCGTGACGGCAACGGAAACGGCTGAGGGCTGCGACGCTACGAGGTCGATCCCGGCGGCTGGATGATCTGGGCGCTCGAGAGCTGCGGCCTCGCCTGGCACGTGGTGAAATCGCGCCGCAACGGCAGTCGGCGAAGCTCACCACCTGACGGCCGCCGCCCGCTGCCGACCCCCACCGCGGCCGTCGGGCTGGCCAACGTCCGCTCACGACCGCGGCATCCCTATGACCCGCTGCTCGGCGCGCGTGTGTGCCATCTTGCCGCGATGATCCTGTGGAAGCTCTCCGAGCGGCTGGGGCTCCGCGAGGCGCTGACACGGCTCTACCGCGTGCGGATCAGCGGCGCCGGAAACGTGCCTGCGGGCGCGTGCATCCTCGTCGCCAACCACGAGTCCGTAATCGACCCCTGGTTCCTCTCACTTGCGACGCGCCGCCACGTGCGCTTCATGGCGAAGGCGGAGCTATGGCGCTATCCGGCCGTGCGCTGGGCGATGGAGGCGTACGGGACCTTCCCGGTCGAGCGCGGCAGCGGCGACACTGGCGCGATGACCCGTGCTGGCGAGCTGCTCGCCGAGGGAGCCGTCCTCGGCATGTTCCCGCGCGGTACCTCGAAGCCCGCCGGCAACCGGACCTGGCACCGAGGAGCGGCGCGGCTCGCGCTCGCGCACCGCGCCACTCCTGCCCGTGCGGCTCCTGAACACAAGACAACTCCTGCCCCGCCGTCCGGTCGAGGTGCGCATCGGAGAGCCGATCGCTGTCGAGCGACGCCGGCCAACGATCGCCATGGCGCGCGAGCTGACCGCGCACGCCGAGTCAGCCGTGGAGGCACTTGCGTAGGTTTGCGTCGTGGCGCTCGACATGTGCGACCAGGAGGGTGCCCCAGCTGGGCGGCCGCTATTGTCCGAGATCGTCGCGCAACTCGTCACGGCAAAGCAAGCGACCGACCAGTGTTCCGGTGCGCTCGGCCAACGGCTGCTCGAGGAATAGATTCGCCGCGGCCGGATCGATGAACAGCTCGCTCAGTCGCGAATGCTCTGTCGCCCGAAGGCCGAACGACTGCTCGCGGCGTTCGAGCGCGCCATGCCCGAAGAAGTGAACTGGACGACCCCGCGCGACAGCTTCTACTCCTGGCTCACAGCTCCTACCGACGCGACAGGTTAGGAGCACCGTTCGTCGCTCGCAACGCCGGCGTGCGTGATTTCAGTCTCGACCTGGTTCGCTTTGGCGTGTCAGGGGGCGTAGACAAAATCCATTGACTCGTCGCCCGCGTAGTGGCCTGAGAAGGAGTCGTGTGTCGAGTTCGGGAGGGAAGGCATGACGGAAGCAAGTCTTTACGAACGGCTCGGTGGCGCATTCGCCATCGCAGCAGTAGTCGACCACTTCAGCGACGCGGTCGTGCACAACCCTATCGTCGGTCAAGGGTCGAATGACCCTGAACTCGACGACTGGAGCACAAACGATCTTGGCAGGCTCCCAGGCCTGAAGTTCATGCGCACTCTCTGGGTCTGCGACATTGCCGGCGGTCCCCAGGTCTACGCAGCCACGAAGCCCGGCAAGACACACCTCGGCCTGGAAGAAGCCCATCGCGCCCTGGAGATCTCTCCCGGCATTTTCGACGAAGTCGCGGCTGAGCTCTCGCGATCGCTTGACCACTTCAACGTGCCCGAGCGCGAGAAGGGAGAAGTGCTGGCCGCATTTGCCGCGCACAAGGGTGAAGTGACGGAGGGGTACTCGGGCCAGTACTGAGTCCGAACTTAGAGTCCGCGCACGGGTCCCGTCCTTGAAGAGTTCACGCGCGCGCGCGGATAGCACACAGCTGCGCTCGTGTGTTGGTAGACCGAGGAGTAGACGCCATGGGAAGCGCCTGGAGTCACGGATCTACCGCCTGGTCGCACACCAGGAGGTCGTGTCCTAGAGGCTCGGGTTTCGAAGTGCTGGCTTATGCGGCGCTCGATGAAGCTGAAGCGAGGTCAGCTCCCAGTCGTACCGCTTGTTCAAGCGGTCTCGGGTTCTCTCACGTCCCTGAGTTTCTCTCAGTTTGGTAACGCCGCAAAGTTAGAAACGGGAAGCGGGCCCACCACAGCGGCGCTTCAGACACGCTGCCTAAGCGAGGAGGTCAAGGTTCCAGGTTCCGGATCGCTCGTTCGGTCAGCCTCGGACGCAGAGGGCGGCGAGGTCCATCTCGTATTCGGGCTGGTAGAGCTGGCAGCCGATTCGTGCGGAGAAGACCGTACGCAGCGTCTCGTTGCCGAAACTTGCCCACGGCGCGGCGTCGCGTGCGAGCTCTCTGTCGAGGCGTGCGTATTCGCGGTAGCGTGGCGCGCCGATGAGCTTCGCCGCCGCTTCGAGCCGGCGGTTGTAGGAGGGATTGACGAAGTGCGCGTTATCGACCCCTTCGCCGCGACGGGCTAGATTGCTGTCGAGAAGGACGTTCAGCGCGAGGTAGGGATCGTGATACTCCGTGCCAAATGTTTGGAGGGCCATGTCGTACGGTTCTCCCGGTCGCGCCTCTCGGTTCCCGAGCGCTGGCATTGAGAACCGCCTGACATCGAGGGCGATCCCGATCGCTGCGAGGTCGTGCTTGACGATCTGTGCCTCTTGTGGGCAGGGCGAGAAGTCACAGGTGTAGAGCATCGCGCGTCGGTGTTTGTTCCCGGCGAGGCGTTTCGCGCGCGCGAGGTCGGGCGTGAATGGGTAGATCGAGACGTCTTTGTAGCCAGGTAGGACGCTTGGAAGGTACTGGTCTGTTGGGACCATCGAGAACGCTCCGTCGCCGACGAAGAATCCACCTTCGGAAGCGAGTGCGCGGCGGTCGATCGCATAGTTGACTGCACGCCGCACTTTCACATTCGAGAAGGGCGGTCTGCGCGTGTTGAAGACGAAGGAGTCGACCGCCGGGAAGGGGTTGACGAAGAACTGCTTGGGGTATCGCCGGTGCACCCGCACGGCGTCCGCCGCCGACACGGACGCGTAGTCGATCTCGCCTCTGAGGACGAGCTCGGTTGACCGTGCTTCGTCGCCGCCGGTGTAGACGATCTCGCCTGGTCTGCGAGCTCTCGACCCGGCGTAGTTGGGATTGCGCTTGAGGATGAGCAGTGTCGGGGTCGAGTCGGCTACGTAATAGGGGCCTGCCGACGCGATGCGCATGCCTTTCGCGTCGATCGGTGTGTCCGTCGGCACCGGACAGAAGAACGGCATTGCCAAGCGTGTGAGAAAGCCGCCGTCGGCCTTTGTGAGTTTGAACGTCAATCGGTTGTCGTGTGCCGTCACCCCGGCGATGTGTCGTGTTTTGCCCTTTTCGAAGGCGGCGGCGCCGACGACGTCCTGGACGTAGGGAAGGACGGTTTCGCGTGCGGTCGATCGGTGGTCGAGTGCGCGCTCGATGCTGTACTTGAATGTCGCGGCCGTGACGAGTGCGCCTGACGGCGGCGAGAAGCGATAATCGGATCTCAGCGTGAACGTGTAGATCCTGCCGTCGGCGGAGACGTGCGGCATCGCGCGCGCGATCTCCGGCTGCAGGCGATTGCCTGCAGGAGCCGCCCGATCCGGATAGTTCAGGAGCGTCGCGCACGTCGCGTACTGCAACTGAGCCGCGTACGCATCCAACCCGTACTGCACCGGATCGGCGTTCGGGCGCCCGGCAAGTCGGATCACGCCTCCGGCCTTGGAATCGGCCGGCGGCGGCGCGAGGTCACCCTGGACCGTCACCCACAGCCGCCCGTCAGCGATCGCGAGCCCGACTGGGCTATTGCCGATGTGGATCGTCCTGACGACATCGTTGGACTGAGGGTCGATTCGCGAAATCGTTTCGGAGTATTCGTTCGCGACCCACACGGAGCCCAAGCCCGCCGCGATTGCGCCGGGATGTCGACCGACGGGGATCGTTTCGATGACGGATCCCGTGTCCGGGTTGACCCGTTTGATGTCGTTGTCATCGCTGTCCGCAACCCAGAGCGAGCCGAACCCAACGGCGGCGCGCGCAGGGGCATGGCCAATTGGTATGGGGTCGAGGATCGCGCCGGTTGGGTCGACGCGTTCCAGCTTCTGGTCGAAGAGGTCGGTGACCCAGATTTGAGTGCCATTCGCTGTGACGAGTTGAGGGCCATTTCCCGTCGTGAAGGCGCCGAGCGAACGGCCGGTGATGCGATTTGCTTTCACGAGATGGCCTCCGAGACCGCCGGTGCTCGTTGTGATCCAGGCCGCGGTCGGAGTGAACGCAATGCTCGTCGGAAACTCCGAAAACGGGTAACCGGGGGACGGCCGAGCGCCACCAGTCGGAATCGTCCTTGCGACGGAGTTGAATGCCGGGTCGATGACTGAGATGCCGCGGTTCGTCGCAACCCAGATGGACGCCGGAGCGGCGGCGAGGCCATCCGGAGCAGCCGACAACGAGATCGTGTGGATCTGGCGGAGGGTTCGGGGGTTCACGCGCGAGACGGTGTAGTCGCCCTCGTTGGTGACCCACAGCGAGCCAGCGCCGTCGACGATATTGGCGGGCTGCGAACCGACCGGGACTTCCGCGACGATCGCGTTCGTCTTCGGGTCGATCACCCCGAGCGCGTTTGCCTGGACATCCCTCAATCCGTTTGCACTCGACCCGCGGGTGATCTCGAGCAGCGCCGCAACCACGGTGGCGGCCAAGAGGATCAAGCCGACGGTGATGAGCGTGCGAGGCCGCCGGAGCGCCGGCGTCTCACGGGCCTTCGGCGCGGCGAGAGCCGCGTCCTGGCGGAGGATGCCTTGCTGGAGCTCTTGCAGCGCCCGGCCGGGCTCGAGCCCGAGTTCCTCGCGAAGGCGACTCCGCGACTCTTGGTAGACGTCCAGCGCCTCGGCTTGGCGGCCTGACCGGTACAGCGCGAGCATCAGCTGGCCGCTGAGCCGCTCCCTCAACGGGTTTCGCGTACGCAGCGCCTCGAGCTCGCCGATGAGTGCGGCGTGCTGGCCGAGCGCGAGGTCGGCATCGATCCGCTCCTCGAGCGCATTGAGGCGTTCCTCCTCGAGCCGCGCGATCTCCGGCTGGGCGAACGACTCATACGCGAACTCTGCGAGCGGCGGCCCGCGCCACAGCGTGAGAGCCTCGCGCAGCTTCGCGGCGGCGACTTGAGGTTGCCCCGCGTCGAGCGCTTCCTTTCCTTCCTTGACGATGTGGCGGAAGCGGTGGAGGTCGAGCTCGTCCGGCTCGACGCGTAACTCGTATCCCGGCGACCGTGTGCGCAAGGCGCCGTCGTCAATCAGCTTCCGCAGTTGCGAGACATAGATCTGGACGCTCTTCGCCGCGGTGCCCGGCGGCTGTTCCCCCCAAAGGGCGTCAACCAACTCGTCAACCGGTACGACCTCGTTCGCGCGAAGGAGAAGCATCGCGAGGAGCGCCCGCTGCTTCCCGGCGGCTAGGGGAAGCGACTCTCCGTCCTCAACGACCTCGAGCGGGCCGAGAATCCGAAACTCCATCGCCCTCTCCTCTGACGACCAACCGACCGTAACACCGTCGAAAACCCTCGTCGAGCGCGCGCCTTTACCGAACCCCTACCTCCTTCTAAACCGCCTCAGCGCAGCTTTCGGAGGCCGATCACACCGAAAGGAGGAGGAATGAAGAGAACAACGCTCGCATTGAGCGTCGTGCTGTTCGCGATCGCAACGCCAGGAGCCACAGCGGCCGTCGGCCCGCTCAACCCGATGACGTGCCACCACCACGCTCTGTCCTGCCCCTCGCAGGCCGGCCAGCCGCCGACGCGAATCGTCACCATCCAACGGGGCAACGGGTTCGGATGGGCTGACGCGGGGATCGGAGCAGGAATCGCGCTCGGAGCCGTCTTCGTATGTGCCGGTTCGGTATCGGTGTACACCCGCAGCCGCGATCGGGAAGCCATCAATCCGTCCAGCCAGCCCGGCACATAGCAAAGGCCAGGCCGCCGCGGCCGCCAGCGATTCACCGGGCCCAGAACTTCCGTGGCGTCGGGACTGATGTGCTCGGCAAACCCGAGACAGACCAACTCAGCAAGCGAAGGGAGTAAGAACATGAACGCACGCAGACTCGTTCTGTTGGCGCTGGCGGCCGTCGCCGGCGCGATCATCTACGCAACTGCCGCCCCCGCGAGCCAGCAGGCTGGACCGTCACGGGCGGAGTTCAACACACTCAAAGCACGCGTCGCGAAGGTCGAAAAGAGCACAAACACCGTCGTGACACTGCTCGCGGGCTGCTTGCAAAAGGGCGTCCCGGTGTCTCGTTATAACGGCTACCTCGCGGTCGATAACGCGAATAACCAGATCCAGACGACAGCTCTTGACCTCGAGGACTCCGGCCAGACTCCGCAGGCATACTTTCTCGACATCGGCCAAACGTGCGCGAGCGCAATCGCGCGCGTATTTGGCACAAAACTGGCAGTTGTGCACCTGCACGTCGCAACCAGGCTGCAGCGTTGATCCTCGGAGCGCCGAACCAAGCACTCGGGTTGATCACGAGCGCAATTCGGATTAAGACCGTGCTCGGCTGCTAAGCGACGGGCTGCGAGGGCAGGAGCCGCCCAAGTCGCTGCTCCTGCCCTCGTACACACAGCCAAGGCACTCGAGCACACGAGCTTGCCGTCCCACTACCCGCCCGCCTGGCTCCGTGACGGTCGGCGGGCTCCCTCACTTCCATCTTCCTCTCCGGCTACCGCCTGGTCACGTACCAGGGAGTCGTGAGTGGAGCTGGCCAGACTCGAACCGGCGACCCTCCGCTTTCCCCTGGTTCGCCCCTCGAAAGCTCGGCTCCGTCGGAGCACTTGGTGCGCGACGACTCAAGCCGCCGCGCACCTAGCACTTTCTACGCAGGAGCGACGTCGCTCGTACCCGGTCGCCGCTTTGTCCGGGTCGCCGCGAAGGCGGCGCCGGCGACGAGCAGGATCGCACCGGTCCCGATTGCGGCCGCGTCCGTCGAGGACAGTCCAGCGCCGTCTCCAGCACTGGACGGGACACTCGCACTCGTCGTGCCGGCGTCGTTGACGATTGCCTGGTCGCCTCCGGCGGGGATGACGTAGCCGGTGCCACTCGCGCCAACCGCGCCGTCGTCACTGACGATCGCCTGGTCGCCACCCGCCGGAACGACATAGCCGGTGCCACTTGCGCCCCCGGCCGCGGTCGAAGCGGTACCTTCCGAGCTAGCGTCGTTGACGATCGCCTGGTCGCTTCCGGCCGGGATGACGTAGCCGGTGCCACTCGCACCGACGGCGCCGTCGTCACTGACGATTGCCTGGTCGCCGCCCGCCGGGACGACATAGCCAGTGCCGCTCGCACCAACCACGCCGGCGTCATTGACGATCGCCTGGTCGCTTCCGGCCGGGATGACGTAGCCGGTGCCACTCGCACCAACTGCGCCGTCGTCACTGACGATTGTCTGGTCGCCGCCCGCCGGGACGACATACCCGGTGCCACTCGCACCGACGGCGCCGTCGTTACTGACGATTGCGGCGTGGCTGCCCGCCGGGACGACATAGCCGGTGCCACTCGCACCGCCGGTCGCAGCCATAGCAGCACCTGCACTGCCGGCCATTGCTGCGACGGCCACAGTGAGGACAGCCGCCGTCTCGCGCAGTCCCTGCGCTTCCACATCTGGGCCGTCGATGGCCCACTCGAGCTCGTCAGGGTTGAAGACGAGCGCGAGTTCGTCTCCGTCCGCCGACTGGAGCGTCCGCTCGAGATCGGATCGCTCCATAGTCAGGGTGATCGCTTCCGTTCTCCCGCCGACGCGGACAACGTCGAACGTCAGCTCCACAGGCCCGTCGCCGTCGCGCAACGCCTCCTCCGCCGCGGCGCGGCGGATCGGTAGCGCCGGACGTGCGATGGGAGCGGCCGCGGCACTCTCTGCGAGTCGCACGCGCCTTTGGATCGCCTCCATCCTGCCTCCTTCCGGGGGGGAACCCCACTCGGTTCTACACCGCTGCGGCAGTGATCTCAACCACACGACGGTGCCTCCTTGGGTTTTCTTCCGCCCTCCGCGGCCGGCTTTCGTTTGGCCTCGACTTCGCGCCGCGTGTTCACCCGCAGGAGGTGCGGCCGGCGACGCCTCCTACATCGCGCCGAGCCACACGCCGGTGTGTACGCCGGGACGGAGCTCGTCGCGTTCAGTCCCACCGACGAGCTTCAGCGGACAGCGGACGATGCCGCTAAGCGCGTCGACGCCGACCGCCTGCAAAGCGTCGCGCGACCGGGAGACGGCTCCCGACCGGTTGCGCGCGTGGCGAGGGGCCGTTTGTCAATTCAACGCGCAGTCCTGT
>DATCYR010000067.1:0-2659 GCA_036526315.1 Gaiellaceae bacterium
TCGATCGTCCGCGTGCCGAGGTTGACCACGATCTGGCTGTGGGTCGGCCGGAGCGAGACGGTGTCGGCCGGGATCCAGCCGTACGTCCCGTTCGGGCGCATCGGGATGCTGACGCGGTACCAGACCTTGCCGTCGGAGCCGGTGGCCTTGCGCACCGCGAGCATCTCCTGCGGGCGAAAGTCGGGGCGGAACTGGTGCATGACCTTGATGACGTGCGCACGCGGGTCCGGCGTCCTGCGGACGGCGACGGCGTCGACGACGAGGCCCCCGGCCCCCGGGAAGGTCGACTCGATCGGATACGACGGCGTCTTCTCTGTGGTCGTCGTCGGCGTGGTGGTGGTTCCGGTGCCGGTTGCGCCGGCGAGGGCACGTGCCGGCAGCAAGACCGCGGCGGAACATCCGGCCACGGCAAGGACAACTGAGATGATTGCGACCCGGCGACTCACGGAGTAGCGGCGTAGATCGTAGCGGCCGCAGGTGTCGACGGCCGCCACTGGGGCAGCGTCGCGCGGACGGTCGTCCCGCTGCCCGGAGTCGTCTCGACCTCGACGGCGCCGCCGAGCAGCCGTACCCGTTCCGAGATGCCGGCGAGGCCGAGCCGCTCGGTGTCGAGACCGCGCGGGTCGAAGCCGCAACCGTCGTCGGTCACGGCGAGGTCGACGAAGGTGCGCCTGCTGCGCAGCGCGACCGAGACCCTGCCGGCGCCGCTGTGCTTGCGGACGTTCGAGAGCGCTTCCTGGACGACGCGGAAGAGGACGATCTTCTGCGAGTCGCTGAGATCTTCGAGGTCGCCCTCGACGTGAAGACCCACCTCGATGCCGGTCGCGCTCTTGAGCGCGCGCAGCTCGGATTCCACCGCGTCCGGAACCGGACGGGCGACAGCTGTCGTCGAACGGATCGAGTGGGCGATCTGGCGCAGGCTCTCGTCGAGCGCGCCGAGCCGGGCGTGGACGTCGTTGAAGCGACCGTGCACGCGCTGCCGGAAGTCGTCGGGAACGACGGCGGAGATCTGCGTCGACGCGGCCCGCAGCTCCTCGGCCAGCGCGACGATCTCCTGCAGCGGCCCGTCATGGAGGTCGAAGCCGAGGCGCAGGAGGCGCCGCTCGCCGGCAGCGACGAGCTCGTGCTCGCGCTCGACGCGCCGGTCGAATAGCGAGGCGCGCTCGAGGAGCGGCGCGAGCGCGACCGCGGCCTCTTCGAGGTACTCGTCGAGATGCTCTGACTCGGCGCCCCGCCCGCGAGCGACGAGGGCGGCATACGGCCGGTCCCAGCGCTCGACGACCCGGACGTGAACCTGGGCCGACCCTGCGATCACGCCGTCGAGTGCGGCGCGCGCCACCTCGCGGAGGCGCCTGCTGCGCGGGGCCTTGCCGTGCGAGACGAGACAGGTCGTCGAGCCGGAGGCATCGAGGATCCAGAGTGAGGCGGCCGCGGCGGGCACGAGCTCGACGATCAGGGTGAGCGCGAGCTCGGAGGCCACGGACGGTGCGAGCTGGGCGAACTCCTTGCTCGCAAGCGCACGCCGGAAGACCGCGAACGCCGCAGACTCCGGCGGCACCCCGAGCTCGTCGGCGGCCGCCGTCACCGCAGCGCGCGCCTCTCCCGGCTCGAAGGGATGCTCGACCGCGATCGCAGCGATCGCGTCGCCGAGGAAATCGAGCGCGGCTCCCTGGCCCCAACCGTCGGCCAGGCGCCGCGCCCGCACCTCGCAGGTACGAAGCGCGGCACGCAGGTCGCGTGGAAGGAGCGCGGTGCCCGCGGACCGTGGAATGCCTGCGCCGATCGCCGCCGCACGGGCGATCAGCTCAGAGGCCAGGGTTGCCCCGACCGGAGCGTCCCCCCGATCCGCCGCAGCCGCGTCCACAGTTTCCACAGCTGCATTGTCCGTTCAATGAACTTCTTGAACAATGAGCCACATGGACTAATCGCCGATCATCGACCTGAACGCCTTGTGGCGAGCGATTGGCTTCGTTGTGCGAAGCATTCTGTGGAGAGAGTGCTGGCAGTTCCCAGCGCTCAACGGAGCCGATCCTGCACGATTGAACGGAGAATTCGCGGACGAGGCGTTCGCCGGGCAGGCACCGTCCACAGCAGGACGCCGAGCCTGGGGACGACGGCGGCGCTGCCGGATGGCAGCACTGCGTTCAGAAATTGAACGCGATCTGCGCTCGGACGCGCCGGCGAGGTCGCCCGACTCCAGTTCGCCGAGCACCAGCACATCTCCTTCCTGCAGCCCCGAATCGGCGGCGCTCCAGCCGGCACATCTCAACCGCCCCTCGCCGCGCGAAGCGAGACAGCTGCGGCCGAGTCGGCCCTGTCGCCTTGCACGCCGCTCTTTACGCAGCGATTACGCAGGACCGACCACGCGTTGACATCGCACGACCAGGATCAGCGAGGCGCCCGTCCAAAAGGTGCGCCAGCAGCCGAATCCGGAGGGTGTCGAATGCGCAAGCTCCTCGTACTTCTGCTCACACTCGTGGTGCTGGCGGCAACAGGCGCCGCCGCCAGGTCGGCGGCCACCGCCTCACAGACCGTGACCATCGCCGCCACGGGCTACAAGCCCACAGCCGTCTCGATCACGGTCGGGGATTCCGTGATCTTCAAGAACAGCGACACGGTCGCGCACTCGGTCGACTTCAAGCAGACGACCGGACTGCAC
>DATCYR010000068.1:0-5325 GCA_036526315.1 Gaiellaceae bacterium
GAAAGACTGTCGCTGCCGTACGCGTCGACCAGAGCACGCGCCATCCGTCGCTCCCCCACCGTCTGCGCGACGGCGTGTCCGAAGGGGCGCAGCCAGAAATAGAGGGCGATGAAGCCGAAGACGAGCCCGAGCCCGAGCAGCGCGTCGCCCGTGCGCGGCGACAGGTCGACCCCGCGGAGCTCCGCACCGCCCGCCACCGCGGCGATGCCGGCGAGGGCCGCAGCCAGGCCAAGCAGCAGCCGGACGTTCGCGAGGTCGCCGGGCACGTCGAAGCGCCGGCGCCAGCGAACGAGCGCCACGAGGAGGAGCAGCGAGATCGCCGCCTCCTCGAAATCGAGGCCCTTCGCGAGGTGCGCGACGGCCGAGGCGATGACCGCGCCGACCGCGAGCTGCCACGCGCGCCGCCGCCGCTTGGCGAGCGAGCGCGAGAGCCAGATCAGGCCGATCCCGAACGCGACCGTGAGCACGCGTGCGGCCTCCGGCCAGCCCGGCGGCAGGATGCCCTTCAAGACCTCGACTCGGTTGGCCATCTCCGGCGTGAGCGCCGAGACGAGTCCGATCACGCCGACGACTGCTGCGCCCCAGGCGAGCAGCCTCTCCACGCTGGGCAGCCGCGAACTCACGCTCCGAGGGTACAACCTGAACATGAAGGAACTGGGAGAGCCGCTCGTCGAGCAGGAGCCGCCGGCAACCGTGCGGATTCCGCTCCCGCGCTGGGTGACGCTGCTGCTCGGCCTCGTTGCGGTGGGGCTCGTCCCGTGGACCCTGTACCTGACGTTCGCGCTGCCGTCACGTCACCTGACGTTCCACTACGACCTCGCCTGGGTCGGATTCGACGTCGCCCTCACCGCGTCGTTCGCTGCCACCGCCTGGGCGACGCTGCGCGGCTCGCAGTGGCTCGTCCCGCTGGCGGCGGTGACCGGGACGATGCTCGTCTGCGACGCCTGGTTCGACGTCGTCACCTCCCAGAGCGGCACCGAGATGTGGGAGGCGGTCGCGGAGGCTGCGCTGGCCGAGCTCCCGCTCGCGGCGGTGTGCGCCTTCATCGTCTACGACGCCGAGACGTTCCTCGCAGCGACGGTGAACCGCTTCAGGCGCTGAGCATTACGGCGCCGGCGGCAGATCCGGCGGGCCCTCGAGCAGCCGAAGGCGGTGCTCGAGCTGCGCGACCCTGAGCTCGAGCTCGTCGAGCTCGTCGCGGGTCACGAGGTTGAGCTCGTCGGCGATCCCGCGCAGCGCGGAGAGGGCGCCCTCGGAGAAGCGCGAGCGGCTGCCGCGCACCCGGCTCGGCAGCTCGGCGACGAGCTCCTCGAGCGTGTCGAGGAGCAGCCGGCTGCTACCGCGCGCGGCCATGCGGCCTCGAGCGCCTGCGCTGCCGCCGCTTCTCGCGCCGCGCCTGGGCCGACGGCTCCGACGGGGCCGCCGTCACGACGTCCACGAGCTCCGGAGTCGGCTCGGCGGCAAGCGCCTCTTCCGATGCGACGAGGGCGCTCGTCCCGGTGTCGAGGACGGCACCGCGACCATCGCCCGGCAGGGGCGCTTCGGCTGCGGCGGCCTGGGCCTTCCGCCGCGCGTAGTCCGGCTCGCGCTCCTTCCAGATCGTGAGCAGCGGGGCCGCGAAGAAGATCGAGGAGTAGGCGCCGGAGGTGACGCCGACGATGAGCGCGAAGGCGAAGTCCTTGAGCGTCGCGCCGCCGAGGATCTCGAGGCAGATGATCGGCAGCAGCGTGATGAACGTCGTGGCCAGCGACCGCCTGATCGTCTCCCACAGCGAGACGTTGGCGATCGTCGCGAACGGCGAGCGCCGCATCAGCGGCACGTTCTCGCGTATGCGGTCGAAGATGATGATCGTGTCGTAGATCGAGTAGCCGAGCACGGTCAGCACGGCGGCCACGGTCGCGACGGAGACCTCCTTCCCGACGAGCGCATAGACCCCCACGGTCACGGCTATGTCGTGCAGCATCGCGAGGATCACGGGCATCGCGAACTTGAGCTCGAACCTGATCGCGATGTAGATCGTGATCAGGAGCAGCGAGACGATGATCCCGTAGATCGCGTCGATCGCGATCTGGTGGCCGAACGTCCCCGAGACGTTCTTCACCCCGCTCCCGTAGGCGCCGAGGTCGCTCTTCAGGGTCTGGGTCAGATCCGTCTGCTCGTTGCCCTTGAGCGCCTTCGTCCGGACCTGCCAGTCCGTGAACTTGCTGTGCAGCGCCGAGCCCTGCCCCTGGACGACCGCGTCGCGCTGGCCGTGCTGCGCCATGAACGACTGCACGTCTCCCGTCGAGAGCGCCTGGTGGGTCTTGAACGTGATCTGCGTCCCGCCCTTGAAGTCGATCCCGAGGTTGAGCCCGCGCACGCCGAGCGCGATCGCGCCGGCGAGGATCACGACGCCCGAGATCCCGAACCACAGGTAGCGGCGGCGCATGAAGTCGATCTGGAGCCACTTCGCGGTCTGCTGCCCGTGGGCGCCCATGAAGCGTGGGTTGTCGAACCAGCGGAACCCGCTGAGCAGGCCGAGCAGCGCGCGCGTCGCGGCCACTGCCGTGATCAGGGAGATCACGGTGCCGATCAGGAGCATGAGGGCGAAGCCCTTCACGTCGGCGACCGCGATCAGGAAGATGACCATCGCCGTGATGACGGTCACGACGTTCGCGTCGAGGATCGTGTGGAAGCCCTTGCCGTAGCCGGCGGCGATCGCCGCCCGCACCGATCGCCCGGCTCTCACCTCTTCCTTGATGCGTTCGAACACCACGACGTTCGCGTCGGCCGCGACGCCGATCGTGAGGATCAGGCCCGCGAAGCCCGGCAGCGTCAGCGTGACGTTGAAGAGAAGGATCGCGGCGTAGTAGAGGAGGCCGTAGATCGCGAGGCCGACGACCGCGACGAGCCCGAGGAAGCGGTAGAGCAGGAGCAGGAAGAGCGCGACGATCGCCAGGCCGGCGATGGCGGCCCAGATCGCCTGGTGGAGCGAGCTCTTGCCGAGCGTGGCCGTGACCTCGGTGCGCGAGATCTGGTTGAACTGGTACGGGAGCGAGCCGCTCTGCAGCACGAGCGCCGTCTGCTTCGCCGACGTCGCGTTCGGCTCCGTGATCTGCGCGTTGCCGACGATGCCCAGGCGGAGATCGCCCTGCGTCCAGTCGATGTACGGCGTCGAGTTCAGCTGGCCGTCGAGGACGATGGCGTTGTGCCCGGCGTACTGGTTGATCACGGCCGGGTCGCTGGTTCCGAGAACGCCGGCGACGCCTGCGGCCTGCCGGCCGCGGTCGTACTCCAGCCTCGTGATCCTCTGGAACTCCTCCGAGCCGTGATGCGTGAACTGGAGCGTCACGATCGGCTGGCCGGTGTTGGGGTCGACGTCCTGCCGGATGCCCGACTCGACGAGGTCGTTCCCGGTCAGCTCCGGCGGCCCGTTCGGGTTGACGACCTTGCCGCTCGCGGTGACCGTCCTCGGCGTGTACTTGAACAGGTACCAGTACTTGTTGGTCGGCGAGACCGCCTGGGCGCCGGGGCAGTTCTGAGCACCGGCGCACCACACGGGCAGGCGGTGCGCGGGGACCTTCAGGACCAGGGTGTTCGGCGGCTGCTTCCCGTTCTTGTAGGGCAGGAGCAGCTGCTTGAGGTTCTTGGCCGGGCCCTGGACCCTGGAGTGGAAGGTCTTCGTCTTCGGCTTCGTGGCGTTCTTGCCCTTGCCCTTCGCCGGGATCTTCCTGGTCACGGTCTTGAAGAGGTAGTACGACTCCGGCGACCCCTTGCTCGCCTCCTTCTTCACGGCGGTGAGCAGGCTGTAGAGCGACGTCAGCGGCGCCGGGTGACCCGCGCTCACGGTCGGCGGCATGAGGTTCGGCTCGAAGTCGAAGATGTACAGCTGCCCGGTGGTGCCGACGATCTTGGCGGCCTTGGTCGGATCATGGACGCCTGCGAGCTGGATCACGATCTCGTTCCCGCCCTGGATCGCGACGTTCGGAGAGGCGACGCCGATCTTGTTGACCCGGTTCTCCATGATGCTCTGCGCCGTCTGCATGCCGGCCTGCGAGATCTGCTGGCCCTTCTCCGGAGTCGCGCGGAGGATCACCTCGAGCCCGCCCTGCAGGTCGAGACCCAGCGTCGGCTTCTTGTAGATGGGTGAGCCGGGAACCGCGAGCAGCACCGCGCCGACGAGGGCGGCGGCTATCGCGCCCATGAGCATTAGGTAGTTGCGACGCTCTCTCACGAAGGATCCTTCAAGACCGCGGAACAGGTTAGCCGCGCTTCTCCTCGTTCGACATGTCGCTTTCCTGCGACTCGGCCGGGTCCTCGTCGTCGAACGCCGAGCGCCACCGTTCGCCCTCCTGCTCCGTCGGCTCGTCGGCCTCGGCGCCGTCTTCCGGCTCGTCCTCGCGCGTGATGCCCGCGATGGCGCGGCGGGCGACTCGCACCTGGGTGTTCGGTGCGATCTCGACGGTGACCTGGTCCTCGTCGAGCCGCGAGACCGTGCCGTAGATCCCGCCGGCGGTGAGCACCTCGTCGCCGACGCGCAGGTCGCTGAGCATCTGCTGCTGCTTCGTCTGCCGCTTCCGCTGCGGCCGGACGACGATCAGCCAGAGCAGGAGGAACGCGACGATGATGATCAGGAAGAAACTCGACCCTCCGCCGCTCGCTCCGATCATCACTCGTTGGCTCCCTTCGCTCGTCGGAGCGCCTCGTCTTTCCACGTGAGGAACTCACCGCGCTCGATCGCCCGTCGCGCCGCGGCGACGAGATCGAGCAGGAAGCGCAAATTATGCAGGCTGAGCAGCCGCAACCCGAGGATTTCCTGCTGGTTGACGAGGTGCCGGATGTAGGCGCGGCTGAAGCGGGAGCAGGCCGGACACGCGCATCCATCGTCGAGCGGGCGCTCGTCGCGGGCGAAGCGGGCGTTGCGGAGGTTGAGCCGGCCCTCGCCCGTGAGCGCGCTGCCGGTGCGGGCCGTCCGGGTCGGGAGGACGCAATCGAACATGTCCACTCCACGGGCGATCACCTCGAGCACGCCCTCGGGATCCCCGATCCCCATGAAGTAGCGCGGCCTGTCCTCGGGCAGGAGCGCGGCCGCGTCGGTCGTCGCCTCGAACATCGGCTCGCGGTGCTCCCCCACGCTGAGCCCGCCGATCGCGTAGCCGTCGAAGTCGAGCGCGGCCAACTCCTCGGACGAGCGGCGCCTGAGCTCGCCGTCGAGCCCGCCCTGCGTGATCGCGAAGCGGAGCTGCCCGGGAGCGCGCGGCAGGTCGCGCTGGCGCTCCGCCCAGGCCGTCGTCCGCCGTACCGCCTCCTCGAGCTCGGCTCGCGGCACGCCGGCGGGCGAGCAGA
>DATCYR010000069.1:0-28997 GCA_036526315.1 Gaiellaceae bacterium
GTGAACTGAACGCGCACGCTGCCGTTCTCGACGCCGACGTCGCGGATGACGCCAAGGTCGACCAGGGAGATGACCGGGATCTCGGGATCCGGGATCTCGGCGAGCGCGTCCCAGACCTGCTTCGCGGTTACCACTTCGTCCCCGCCGGCTGCGAGCGCCGCACGACGGTCATCTCGTCCCAGAGCTCGTCGAGCTCGGCCGTGTGCTCCTCCCGGCCCTCGTCGAGCAACGGCCGGAGCTCGTCGAGCGCCGCCGTGAATCTCGGCTCGTCCTTCAGCCGCTCGAACCACATCTCGGCGTGCATCCGGTGATACGCCTCCTCGCGGTCGATCTTCGCCGCGAGGCCGGCGACGTCGGGGTCGTCCGACCGCTTCAGCCGCTCGAGGCGCACCGCGTCGGCCTGCTCGTAGAGCCAGTGGCGGGCGATCGTCTTCTCCCAGTCGAGCAGCCGCAGCTCGACGAGGCGCGAGTTCCGGTACTCGTTCGGCGCACGGTCGAACGCGAGCCCGTCTGCCGTCGTCCCGCGCGCGCGCGCGACGAGCTCGTAGAGCGCGCGTGCGTGGCCGATCTCATTCTGCGCGATCGAGGAGAACGCGACGTCCTCCTCGAGCAGCGGCGCAATGCCGGTCCACTCGGAGTCGCGCCAGCCGAGGATCAGCTCGTCGTCAGCGATCTGCAGCAGGAGCTGCTGTTCCTGCTCGTTCACGTGCCTCCCTCAGCTTCTCCTTGAGCGAGTAGCCGTCCACGCGGTGGTAGTTGCGGTTGAGCTCGTCGACGAACTCGTCGATCTCGATGACGGAGTCGCGCGCGACGATCCACAACGATGCCGACTCGCCGCGCCGGCCGTACTGCTCGCGCGCGTAAACGTCGGCGAAGGTGTCGTTCGCGGCTTCGATCGAGCCGGCGTGCTGGTACGGCTGGCCTTTACGTTCCTGCCTGAAGACTTCGTAGATCAAGCTGCGCGCTCGAGCACGACGCTGCGCACCCACGCCGAGTTCTCGCGCGCGCGCCGGCGCAGGTCGAGCCGGTCCTGCGACTTCGGGCCGTGTCCGGTGACGACGCTGCGGAGCTCGTCCCAGTCTGGCTCGGTGTACTGCCACACTCCCTCGTCGTCCTTGCGCAGGTTCGGGTCCGGCACCGTGAGCCCCAGCTCCCGGATCTGCGGCACGTAGCCGTCGAGGAACTGCTGGCGTGCCTCCTCGTTCCCCTGCGACTTGATCCGCCAGACGTACATCGGATCCTCGTCCTTCGAGATCGGGTTCCCGTGGAACTGCATCAGCGGCGCCCACCAGCGGTTGAGGGCTTCCTGCACGAGCTCCCGCTGCGCGTCCGTGCCGTTCATCAGCGTCAGGATGACGTCGCGGCCGTGGAGGATGTGGAACGACTCCTCCCAGCAGATCTTCTTCATGATCCGCGCGTAGGGCGCGTAAGAGCACTTGAGCAGCGCCTTCTGCGAGATGATCGCGGCCGCGTCGACGAGCCACGCGATCACGCCGACGTCGCCCCACGTCTTCGTCGGGTAGTGGAAGACGTTGTGGAACTTCGCCTTGCCCGAGATGAGGTCGTCGAGGCACTGCTCGCGCGGCTTGCCGAGATCCTCGACGACCCGGTAGATCAGCTGCGAGTGGCCGACCTCGTCCTGCACCTTCGCCGTCAGCGCGAGCTTGCGCTGCAGCGTGGGCGCGCGGAGGATCCACTCGCGCTCCGGGAGGACGCCCATGAGCTCCGAGTTGCCGTGCATCTCGATGAACTTGACGAGCTTGGCGCGGTAGTCGTCGGGCATCCAGTCGGTCGCCTCCACCTGGCCGCCGGACTGGACGTACTCGAGGAATGCCTGTTCGCGCGCGTTCATCGACCCTAACGATCGTTAGGGTACCAGGGTGGGCACGAGGCGAAACGAGCTCACGCGCCAGGCCGCGCGGCTCTTCGCCGAGAAGGGCTACCACGGGACGTCCATCGGCGACCTCGCCGAGGCGATGGGGGTGCAGAAGGGCTCGCTCTACGCGCATATCGACTCGAAGGCCGACCTGCTCTGGGAGGTCGCGCGGGACGGCGCCGCCGCCTTCCACGGGGCTCTCGACGAGGTCGACGAGGCGCTGCCCGCGACGCAGAAGATCCGGCTCGCGCTGAGGGCGCATCTGCGCGTCGTCGCGGAGCAGCTCGACGTCGCGACGGTCTTCATCCGCGAGTGGCGCTATCTCGAGGGCGAGCGGCACGAGGAGTTCGTCGCAGAGCGCCGGCGCTACGAGGAGCGCTTCCGGGCGTTCTTCCGCGAGGGCCGCGACCTCGGTGGGCTCCGCACCGACCTCGACGATGCGACTGCGACGCTGCTCGCGCTGTCGGCCGCGAACTGGGCGTACACCTGGATCCGCCCGGAGACCGACACGGATTCGCTCGCCGACCGCTTCTTCGATGTTCTGCTGGACGGGATGCGGGGGTACGCAACGCCGAGCCTGTGAAGCGCGTCGTCCTGATCGTCAACCCGTTCGCAACGCGCGTCGACGACGAGTCGATCGCCGCGGTCGAGCACGCGCTCATGCGCAGCGCCTTCGTGCGCACCGTGCGGACGGAGCGCCCGCGTCACGCGGTCGAGCTCGCCCGCGAGGCGGGCGAGGCCGACGCGGTCGTCGTCTTCTCCGGCGACGGCGGGTTCAACGAGGTGCTGAACGGCGTCGAGCGAAACGACCTTCCGGTCGGCTTCGTCCCCGGCGGCGGCACGAGCGTCTTGCCGCGCGCGCTCGGCCTGCCGCGCGACCCGGTGGAGGCGGCGCACCACCTCGCCGACGCGCTCGCCGCGAACCGCACGCACCGGATCTCGACCGGCCGCGTCAACGGTCGCCGTTTCGCGTTCGGGTCGGGCATCGGCATCGACGCCGAGGCGGTGCGGCGGATCGACGAGCGCGGCCGGACGCCCGAAGGACGGCGCCCCGGCGATCTCGCCTTCGTCGGCACCTTCGCGAAGCTCATCTTCGAGCAGCGCGCTCGCTTCGACCCTGTGCTCGAGATCGCGGGGTTCGGGCGTGCTGCCCTCGTGCTCGTCTCGAACGGGACGCCGTACACGTTTCTGAAGGCGCTCGCGATCCAGGCGGCGCCCGGGGCCGTGTTCGACGACGGCCTCGACTTCCTCGCGCCGAGGTCGCTGACGCCGCGAACTCTGCCGCCGCTCCTCTTCGCGCTCGCAACCGGGCGGCCGGCGCGGAACGCGTTCCGCGGCCACGACCTCGACCGGATCGAGGTGCGCTGTGACACACCGCTGCCGCTGCACGCCGACGGCGAGGATCTCGGCGACGTGACGGAGGCGGTGTTCGAAGCCGAACGCCGGGCGGTGGCCGTGATAGGCTCATAGTCCGGTGCGGACTATTCCGCAGCAGACTACACAGTTGACGACGACGGAAGGCGTCGTGCTCGGGCTGCTCTCCGAGGGCGAGCGGTCGGGCTACGACCTGCTCAAGCGGGCCGAGGGGAGCGTCGCGCACATGTGGGCTCCCGCGAAGAGCCAGCTCTACGCGGTGCTGCCACGGCTCGTCGACGCGGGCCTGGCCAGCCGGCGCACCGTTCGCCAGACCGCCCGGCCGGACAAGCAGCTCTACCGCCCGACGCGCGCCGGCCGCGCCGCCGTGCGCGACTGGCTGGAGGGGGGCCCGCCGAAGTCGTGGGACGAGCTGATGCTGAAGGTGTTCTTCGCAGAGCTCTGCTCGCGCGAAGCGCTGCTACGCCAGCTCGACGACTACGGGGAGGTGCAGCGTGCGTTCCTCGCCGAGTACGAAGCGATCGCGCCGGCGACGCGCTACGGCGCCCTCACGCTCGAGTACGGCCTCGAGCTGATGCCGGCGCGCCTGCGCTGGCTGGAGAAGGCGAAGCGGGAGCTCTCGCGTTGATCGCCGCGCTCCTAACTGCCGCCGCGCTCGCCCTGTCGCCGCAGGCGGGCGACGTCCAGCTCGCGGCGCAGCATCTTCGCGACGATCATCCGAACCTCTTTCGGAGCCTCTCGCCGACGGCGTTCGACGCGTCCGTCGCCGACCTCACGGCGCGCGCCGACACGCTGAACGACGACGAGCTCCTCGTCGGGCTGATGCGTCTCGCCGCACTGCCGGGGCCGCGCAACGGGCACACCGGGATCTTCCCGATGGATCCCGGCGACCGGCGGCCGCAGCACGCGTATCCGACGCAGCTCTACACGTTCTCGGACGGGACGTACGTCGTCGGGCAAATCGGCGGCCGCAATCTCCTGCGGGCGCGGCTCGTGGCGATCAACGGACACCCGCTCGGCGACGTGCTTGCAGCGGTTCGCCCGCTCGTCCCGCATGACAACGACTCGACGCTCGCCTTGCTCGCGCCGGGGTACCTGAACACGCCGGAGGTGCTGCACGGCCTGCAGCTCGTGCCGGATCTCGGGCCGACTCGCTTTACGTTCGAGCGCGCGGGCCGCACGTTCGACGCCGTGCTGACGCCGGTGACGGCGAGCAGGTTCGCACGAGGCCTCGACGACATCGCGCATCCGCTCATCCCGCAGGCGATCACCGGGCGCGTGCCGGCGTACATCGCCCGCCGCAAGACGGCGCTCTGGGCAACGACGCTCGCGGCGGGGCGGATCTACTACCTCGGCTACAACGCGGTCACCGGCGACACGTTCGCGGCGTCGGAGCGCCTCCTGCGAGCGGCGCAGAGCAGGAAGCTCCGCGGCGTCATCGTCGACCTGCGCTTGAACGGCGGCGGCAACAACCTCACCTATCGGCCGCTCGTGAACGCGATCCAGCGCGTCGGCAAGACAAGGCGCGTCGTCGTGCTGATCTCGCGCGTCACGTTCTCCGCTGCCGAGAACTTCATCACCGAGCTCGAGCTCAGGACGAAGCCGGTCTTCGTCGGCGAGCCGAGCGGCGGCAGCCCGAACCTCTACGGCGACTCGCGCCCGACGCTCCTGCCCGCGACAGGCCTCGTCCTGCACGTCGCCAGCATCTACTGGCAGCTCTCGTCGCCCGGCGACGACCGGCTTGCGACCGAGCCGCGTGTTCGCGTTCCGCTGTCGTCGGCGAGCTTCTTCGCCGGCCGCGACCCGGTCCTCGCCGCGGCGCGCTCGGTCGTACTCGGTCGCTGAGAACGCCGGGGTAGGCTTCGCCGCAATGGCGGTGCTTCCGGCCGAGCGCGACCTGCGGCGTGTGATCGGGGACGCCGAGGGCGTGGGCGATCGCGAGGTCGACGGCCTCGGCGAGCAGGAGCTGCTCGAGCTCTATCGCTCGATGGTGCTGCTGCGGACGTACGACGAGCGCTCGCTCGTGTACCACCGCCAGGGCCGCATCGGCACGTACGCGATCTTCTGGAATCACGAGGCGATGCAGGCCGGCGTGGTGCACGCCCTCGACGACGAGGACTGGATCTTCCCGTCCTACCGCGAGTCGGCGATCGCGCTGCTGCGGGGGATGCCGCCGGAGACGGTGCTGTCGTGGTGGCGCGGGCACCCGGCGGGGTGGTGGAACCCGGAGGACTACAACGTCGCGTCGATCTGCGTCCCGATTGCGACACACGTCCCGCATGCCGCCGGCCTGGCGTGGGGCAAGAAGCTCAAGGGCGAGCACGCGTGCGCGGTCGCGTTCTTCGGCGACGGTGCCACGTCCGAAGGCTCGTTTCACGAGGGCGCGAACTTCGCGGCCGTGACGGGGGCGCCGTTGCTTTTGCTCTGCAACAACAACCAGTGGGCGATCTCGACGCCGCTCGAGGCGCAGACGCGCGCCGAGACGCTCGCCGACAAGGCGATCGGCTACGGCATGCCCGGCGTGCGCGTCGACGGCACCGACGTGCTCGCGTGCTACGAGGCGGCGCGCGAAGCAGTCGCACGCGCGCGTGCCGGCGACGGCCCGACGTTCATCGAGGCCTTCTCCTATCGCACGGCTCCGCATGCGACCGCCGACGATCCGCGAGCGTACATCGACCTCGAGCGCGTCGAGGAGGAGCGGAAGCGCGAGTGCGTCGGGCGGTTCGAGGGGTACCTGCGCCGAGCCGGGATCCTCCACGACGACCTGGCGGAGTCGATCCGCACCGAGGCCGCCGACGCGATGCGCGCAGGGATCGCAGCGGCCGAGGCGGAGCCGCCCGCCGACGTGTCGCTCCTGTTCGAGCATGCGTACGCCGATCCGCCGGCGTCGTTCGACTCGGACCTCGAGGAGCTGCGGAGGACACTTGGCTGAGCTTTCGATCGTCGAGGCGATCAACGACGCGTTCCATGTGGAGCTCGAGCGCGACCCGTCGGTGATGGTTCTCGGCGAGGACGTCGGCCGCGCGGGCGGCGTCTTCCGCGCGACGGCAGGGCTGCGCGACCGGTTCGGGCACGAGCGCTGCTTCGACACGCCGCTCGCCGAGGCCGGGATCCTCGGGAGCGCCGTCGGCCTCTGCATGGCCGGGTGGCGCCCGGTGTGCGAGATGCAGTACGACGCGTTCTCGTACCCCTGCCTCGACCAGCTGATCACGCACGTCGGCCGCTATCGCTGGCGCACGGGCGGGAAGATGTCGTTTCCGCTCGTCGTGCGCATGCCGTACGGCGGCGGCGTGCGCGCGCCGGAGCTGCACGACGACTCGCCGGAGACCTATTACGTGCACACGCCCGGAGTGAAGGTCGCGATTCCGTCGACCCCGAGCGACGCGAAAGGCCTGCTCGCGGCCGCGATCCGCGACCCGGACCCCGTCGTCGTGCTCGAGCCGAAGCTCCACTACCGCACCCTGAAGGGCGAAGTGCCCTCGGGCGAGCACGTCGTCCCGCTCGGCAAGGCGCGTCTCGCGCGCGAGGGCGACGACGTCACCCTCGTCGCGTACGGGTCGATGGTGCCGCTGTGCGAAGAGGCTGCCGACGCGCTTGAGGACATGTCCGTCGAAGTCCTCGATATCCGCACGCTGAAGCCGCTCGACGAGGACGCGCTGCTCGCTTCCGCGGCGAAGACCGGCCGCGTCGTGATCGTGCAGGAGGCGCCTCGCGTCTGCGGGTTCGCCGCGGAGCTTGCGGCCGTGCTCGCGGAGAAGGCGATCCTCGACCTCCGGGGGCCCGTGCTCCGCGTCACGGGTTACGACGTTCCGTATCCGTACTGGCAGATCGAGGATGCATACATGCCCTCAGTCGAGCGCGTGACCGCCGCGGTGCGGAAGCTGCTCGACTTTTGAGTGAACGCCTTCGGCTCTGGCTCGAGCGGACACGTGAGGGGTACCGCCTGCGGGATGCGGCAACTGAGGAGCTCGTCCGCCGCGACGACCTGCGCGTCTACGTGATCAAGGTCGCGGGCGCGTCGTACCGGCTCGACGCGCTGCAGGACGATGCGTTCGCCCCCGGCCGGCGGCTCCAGCTCGTCCCCGAGCCCGAGAACGAGCACGACCCGCACGCGATCGGCATCTGGGACAGCGCGCGGCGCCTGCAGGCGGGATACGTCCCGGCCGAGACCGCCGGCGGCATCGACGCCGGTGACTGGCAGGCCGTGTCGCTGCTGGAGTTCTTCGAGGGCGGCAAACGGGCGGGGCTGCGCGTCCTGCTCGCGCCGAAAGACGCGTGGATCGGGGTGCCGCGAGCGTGATCCACGAGCTGCCGTACGAGCGGCGGACGCTGCACGGTCACTTCTCGCGCGGGCTGCCGCCGGTCGTCACCGTCGACCCGGGCGACTCGGTCGCGTTCTCGTGCCCGAACGCTGGCTGGCGTGTCGCGCCCGACGAGACGTTCGAGCCGCGCGACGAGGAGCTCGACGCGGGGCATGCGCTCGTCGGGCCGGTCGAGGTGCGCGGTGCCCGCGCCGGCCAGACACTCGTCGTGCACATCGACGAGGTGCGGCCCGGCACGTTCGGCGAGACGTTCGGCCCGGACACGCGCGTCGAGTGGATCCTCGACCCCGACGCGGGCACGGGCAGCGACGACCGCGGCGCGAACGTGCGGCTCGCGCCGTTCCTCGGCGTGATCGGGATGCCGCCCGACGAGGACGGGATCCACTCCACCGGCCCGCCGCGCCGCTGCGGCGGCAACATCGACTGCAAGGAGCTCGTTGCCGGCACGACGCTCTACCTGCCGATCAGCGTCGACGGCGCCTGCGTGTCCGCCGGTGACGGGCACGCGGCCCAGGGCGACGGCGAGCTCTCCGGCACGGCGATCGAGTGCTTCGTCGAGCGCGCGCAGCTCACGCTCGACCTGTCGGAGCTCGAGCTGCGCTCGCCGGTCGCGCGCCTCCCGCATGCATGGGCGGCGTTCGGCTTCGACGAGGACCTCGACATCGCAGCCGAGCGCGCGATCGGCACGATGCTCGACCTGATGGAACGGGAGCACCGGATCGAACGCGGTTATGCGATCGCCCTCGCCAGCGTCGCGGTCGACCTGCGCGTCACGCAGATCGTCAACGGAGTCAAAGGTGTGCACGCAGTGCTCCGCGACGACGCGATAAGAATGGGCTGATGGCGTACGAGCTGAAGCTGCCGGACCTCGGCGAGGGCCTGACCGAAGGCGAGATCGCGCGCTGGCTCGTGTCGGAAGGGCAGGACGTCGCCGAGGACGATCCGCTCGTCGAGGTCCAGACGGACAAGACGACGGTCGAGATCCCGTCGCCGGCCGCCGGCAAGGTGACGCAGATCCTCGTCGAGGAGGGGAAGGTCGTGCCGGTCGGCACGGTGCTCGTCGTGATCGGCGACGACGGGACGCCGGCGGCGAAGCCGGACGAGAAGCCCGCAGAGAGGCCGCAGGAGAAGGCGAAGGCGACACCGCTCGTGCGCAAGATCGCGCAAGAGCTGGGCGTCGACCTCGCCGTGCTCACCGGAACCGGCCCGCAGGGCCGGATCACGGAGGCGGACGTTCGTGGCGCCGCGACGCCGCGGGAAGGCCGGCGGGAGCCGTTGCGTGGCGTCCGCCGGCTGATCGCCGAGCACATGTCGCGCGCGCAGCGCGAGGTTCCGGCTGTCACGTGGGTGGAGGAGTGTGACTTCAGCGGCGTCGAGCTCAGGCAGCTCGTCGGGACGGCGCTGAAGGCGTGCGCCGAGTCGCTCCGTGAGTTCCCGGAGCTGAATGCGCGGCTCGAGGGAGACGAGATCGTGTACCTCGACCGCTACGACCTGGGCGTCGCCGTCCAGACCGAGCACGGCCTCGTCGTGCCGGTTGTGCGCGAGTGCGACGAACGGTCGGTCGACGAGCTGCAGGCCGACGTCGAGCGGCTCGCCGAGGGCGCGCGTGCCGGGACGCTCGCGGCGGAGGAGCTGCGTGGCTCGACGTTCACGCTCACGAGTGCGGGCAAGCTCGCCGGGCTCTTCCAGACGCCGCTCGTCAACCATCCGGAGGTCGCGATCCTCAGCATCGGGCGCATCGTCGAACGGCCGGTCGTACGCGACGGCGCGGTCGTCGCCGCCCGCGTCGGCTACGTCTCGGTCACGTTCGACCACCGCGTGGTCGACGGCGCGCGCGCGGCGGAGTTCGGGCTCGCCGTGATCCGGCGGCTCGAGCAGCACCCGCAGTAGCAGCCGTGCTGCCCCGGAGGAGGGGCGCCTCGGCACCGGGGCAGTGGCGCCGAGGCGTCAACCTCGTCTACGCGGCCGGCGTTCGAGCGGTTTTACGCCGCAGCCGGCGCCGGCAGGTGCCGCTCGATCATCGCCTCGATCTTCGGCGCGCTCGCACGCCCGTCCAAGCGCTCGACGACCTTCTTCTGCTTGACGAGCACGAGTGTCGGCACGCCCGTCACCTTGAACTTCTGTGCGAGCTCCGGCTGCTCGTCGACGTCGACCCGCATGACGCGCAGACGCGTCCGCTCTTTGCGTGCGAGATGCGCGAGCAGGCTCTCCATCCGGCGGGCCGGGCCGGAGCGCTCGGACGTGAAGAAGACGAGCAAGGGCTTGTCGTCGCTCAACGTGGTTCCTCCTCGAAATGAAGCCGCGGGGGGAGCGGCGACTCTCTTATCCCCGGTTGACTGACGGTTCAAACTACACTGGCCTGCAGGTGGGATCCTGGTACTGGATCGGCGTCTGCGCGGGGCTCGGTGTCGCCGTCGGCGTGCTCGTCGCCGCGTTGTTCGCGGGAACGCGCGCGGGGCTCACGGCCTCGCTCGTCGTCTCCGCGGGGACCGGCGTGGCGATCGGATTCGCGCTCGGCCAGTGGGACGAAGCGCTCGGAGGCGGTGTCGGCGGCGTGCTCGGTGCGATCGGATCCGCACAGGTCGTGTCGGGGACGCTGCGCCGCGGCGGCGCTCGCTTCGGCATCGCGGTCTTCGTGGGCCTCGCGGCCCTCGTGCTCGCGGCGATCGCCTGGATCCCGGTCGCCGGCTACCTGACGGCGGCCGTCGTGCCCGCCCTCGCCGGACGACTGCGCGGCCGCGCGCCGGAGCGCTACGCGGGGCTGCGCTCGCTTGCCAGGGACTGAGGCACCGACTTGCGGTGCCGCCTCCAGGATCGGAGGCTTCTGCCTCCGATCCGTCTGAAATGACCGGTCGATCGACACCGAGCGCAGGCAGAAGCGCGACCAAGAAGGGGATTCTCATCGTGATCGACGGCTTGACGCCGTCGGTCTTCGAGGCGGCAGTCGGCGACGGCCGCGCGCCGGCGCTGTCGTTTCTCGCGGAGCACGGGCAGTACGCGCGCGCCGTGTCGACGTTTCCGTCGCTGACGCCGGTGTGCCTCTCGTCGCTCGCGACGGGCGCGCACCCAGACGTGCACCACATCCCGCATCTCGTCTGGTACGACCGCGAGCGCGCGCGGCTCGTCGAGTACGGCTCGTCGTTCGCGGCGCTTCGCGCGGCCGGGATGACGCGCTCGATCCTCGACGCGATCATCAACATGAACCGCCTGCATCTGGCGCACGATGCGGTGACCGTGTACGAGGCGCTCGAGGACGCCGGCTACACGACGGCTGCGATCAACATCACGTGCTACCGCGGGCGCACGCGGCACCTGCCGACGCTGCCGGGCGTGACGATCCCGGCGTACGGCCCAAGACGGTTCTTCTTCTACAACCTGTTCGAGTCAGACCCGACAGGCGCGCCGCTGGCGGTCTTCGGCCGTGCGCAGGGCTCGATCGACGGCTACGCGGCCGCCGTCGGACGCTGGCTCGTCACACGCGACGGGTTCGACCTGCTCGTCTACTACCTCCCGGATTACGACTTCGCGTCGCACGTCTACGGCCCCGACGGCGCGCTGGAGGCGCTCGCGCGGAGCGACGCCGCCGTCGGTGCGCTCCTCGACGCGGCCGGCGGGCCTGACGAGTTCCTCGAGCGCTACGCCGTGATCGTCTGCTCCGACCACGGACAGACGAGCGTCGAGCGCTCGGTGCAGCTGCAGTCGGCCTTCGCCGATGTGCCCGGCGCGCTCGTCACGGCGTCGAACCGTGCCGGGATGGTCTATCGACTGCCGGAGTGCCGGCTCGACGCGCGCGCCCTCGCGGAGCGCCTCGACGACGAGCCGGCTGTCGAGACAGCGCTCTTCCGCGAAGGCGACCAGGTTTTCGCGCGCCGCGACGGGGAGGAGGTCGCCGTCGAGCGCGGCGCTCCGCTCTTCGACTACCCCGACGGCGCAGCACGCGCGTGGGCCGCCGCGCACAACCCGAACGCGGGCGAGGTTCTCGTCTCGGCCGCACCAGGCGTCGAGTTCGCCGACCTCGCGGGCCGTCACCATGCCGGGGGTGGGAGCCACGGCTCGCTGCTCCGCGGCGACTCCGAGGTGCCGATGCTGGCGATCGGCCTCGAGGAGGTGCCGCGTTCCATCGTCGACGTCACGCCGGCATTCCTCCGTCACTTCGGAATCGAGCGGCTCACGCGTGCGGCGTGACCTGCATCTCCGCGATGTCGCAGACGAGCGTGTGCTCGCCGCGATGGAACGCGTTCCGCGTGAGCTCTTCGTCCCCGAAGAGCTGCGGAGCCGCGCCTACGAGGACGCCGCGTTGCCGATCGGCGACGGCCAGACGATCTCCCAGCCGTACATGGTCGCGAAGATCTGCGAGGCGCTGTCGCTTCGCGGCGACGAGCGGGTGCTCGACGTCGGCTCGGGATCCGGCTATCAGGCAGCCGTGATTGCCGAGCTCGCGGCTGAAGTCGACACGATCGAACGGATCCCGGAGCTCGCGGCGCTCGCGCGGGAGAACCTCGTCGCTGCCGGGTACCAGCACGTTCGTGTTCACGTCGGCGACGGCACCCGCGGCTTGCCCGAGCGCGCGCCGTTCGACGCCATCGCCGTGGCGGCGGCGGCGCCGCGGCTCCCGCACACGCTGTACGAGCAGCTCGAGCTCCGTGGCCGGCTCGTCGTGCCGGTCGGCCGCTTCGGCGTGCAGCGCCTCGAGGTGATCGTCCGCAGTCCGGAAGGGCCCGCGGTGCTCAAGTCGGTGCCGTGCCGCTTCGTGCCCCTCGTGGGCGAGGAGGGTTTCTGACCATCGGGCCAGGGCACGATGGCGGTGGGGTGAAGGAGCTCTCAGGCAACGAGGTGCTCGCGCTGCCGCTTCGGCTGCACGGGATCGAGCTCGGGCGGCCGGTCGACGTGCTGCTCGACCGGGAGACGCTGCGCGTCGTCGGGCTGGACGTGCTCTGCGGTGACCAGGAGCATCGCTTTCTCGCGCTGCCGACGGCGGCCGTCGTCGACGGCGGGTTGACGATCCACTCGCCGCTCGTGCTGCTCGAGGAGGACGAGCTCGGCTTCTACCGCGCGCGCGCGTTCTCGCTGACGTCGCTGCGCGGCAAGCCGGTCATGCGGAAGAGGATGAACGTCGGCGTGCTGCACGATGTCGTGTTCGCGGCGGACGGAAGACTGGTCGCCGTCGAGCTCGAGAGCGGAGAGCGCATCCCGTACGACGCGAAGATCGGATTCGCTCCGGCGCGCCGTACGGCCGCATGACCGGGTAGGCTCGCCGACGGTCATGGAGCAGCGGGACGCCGCAGTCGCCCCGGGTCTGCGCGCCCGCGCCACCCACGCCCTCCGGCAGCGACACAACTGGACACAACTGGCGAAGTTCTGCGTCGTCGGCGTGTCCGGCTACATCGTGAACCTCGCGGTGTACACGGCCCTGCTCGACGGCGCGAACCTCGACTACCGGCTCGCCGCGACCGGGTCCTTCGTCGTCGCCGTCACGAACAACTACGTCCTGAACCGCCTCTGGACGTTCCGGCACGTGCGCGGCCACTTCGCGTTCCAGGGAATCCGCTTCTTCACGGTCGCGCTGCTCGCGTACGTCGGGAACCTCGTCATCCTGACGATCCTCGTCGAGCTCGGTGCCGGGCAGATCGTCTCGCAGGCGATCGCCATCGTCCTCGTCACGCCGGCGAACTTCGTCGGCAACAAGCTCTGGTCATTCCGAAACGAGCACTGACCGCTGCCCTCGCGGCGCTCGTCTTCGCCTCGACGGCGCACGCAGGTGCGCCGTTCACGAAGGCGCCGCAGCACCTGACGCAGCAGCAGGCGACGGCGATCTTCGTCGGGTACGGGAAAGTCGCCGACTGGCTCGACCGGTACCCGGCGAAGCGACGGTCGACGTCGGCGTCGTTCGAATCCGATTCGTCGAAGTGCGGCCTCGCCGCGAAGGGCGGCTGCTGGACGGTGAACGTCTTCGACACGAAGGCCGGCGAGATCGCGACGGGCAAGGTCGACGACGTCACGAAGGCGGTCACCGAGGCCTGGACCGGGCCGCAGGTCGCGTGGACGATGGCGCGCGGCGGAAACGGCGCCTTCGGCGGCACGCGCATCAACAGCGCGCGCTACTGGCTGCCGTTCTGCGCGCTCTTCCTCATCGGCCTCGCCGACCTGCGACGGCTGCTGTCGTGGCGGAACCTCGACCTGCTCGTGCTCCTGTCGTTCACCGTCTCGCTCTGGTTCTTCAACCACGGGAACGTGTTCGCGAGCGCGCCGCTCGCGTACCCGCCGCTCCTGTACCTCCTCGCGCGCTGCGTCTGGATCGGAACGAGCGGCCGGCCGAACCGCGGCGCGCCGGTGTGGCCGGCGTGGGTGCTGCTCGGGGTCGCGGTCTTCGTCGGCGGCTTCAAGATCGGGCTCAACTACCGCGGGGGGTCGAACGTCATCGACGTCGGCTACGCGGGCGTCATCGGTGCGCAGCGGATCGCCTCCGGCGTCGTGCCGTACGGCAACTTCCCGGACGAGGGCAGCCTCAAGGCCTGCGGCCCCGCCGACGCGAACGGCGAGGTCCGCGACCGCATCCAGCGCAACGGCCGCTGCGAGACGGCCAATCCCCTCGGGGACACGTACGGGCCCGTCGCGTACGAGGCATACCTGCCCGGCTACGGGATCTTCGGCTGGTCCGGGAAGTGGGACACGCTGCCGGCTGTGAAGTTCACATCGGTGCTGTTCGACTTCCTCTGCCTGCTCGGGATGGCGCTCGTCGGCTTACGCTACGGCGGCGCCCAGCTCGCGGGCGCGCTCGCGCTCGCGTGGTCTGCGTTCCCCTTCACGACGTACGTGCTGATGTCGAACACGAACGACGCGATCGTGCCGGTCTTCCTGATCTGGGGCTTCGTGTTCGCGAGCTCGGCGTGGGCGCGCGGCGTCGCCGTCGCGCTCTCGGGCTGGACGAAGTTTGCGACGCTCGTCGTAGCACCGCTGTGGCTGACGTATCCGGGGCCCGTCCGGCGGCCGAGGCCGGCGCTGGCGTTCGCCGCGGCGTTCGTGGTGGCGACGGTCGCAGCCTTCTCGATCCTCCTCCTGGACGCGCATCCCATCGCCGCCGCGCACACGTTCTACGACCGCACGATCAAGACGCAGATCACGCGCCATTCGCCCTTTTCGCTCTGGGACTGGGGGCAGTACCACGCGCGCGGGCTGCCCGACCTTCACCTGCTTCAGCGTGTGCTCGAAGGGCTGCTCGTGATCGGAGCCGTGGCGGCGGCGTTCTTCCCTGCGAGGAAGAGCCCGCTGCAGCTCGCGGCGCTCACGGCCGCGCTGCTGATCGGGTTCGAGATCGTGCTGACGCACTGGTTTTACCTCTACATCCCGTGGTTCTTCCCGTTCGTCGCCGTGACGGTCATCGCCAGTGAGCGGCAGGCAACGGTCTGACCGAGAGGTCGCGCTCGCCGCATTCGTCGCGGTGGCCGTCTTCGTCGGGACGTGGACTGCGCTCCACTACGGCTTCTACACGCACCGGCAGATCATCGACACGCCTGTGTACCAGCGGTACGGAAACGAGATCGCGCACGGGAAGGTGCCCTACCGCGACTTCGACCTCGAGTACCCGCCGGGCGCGCTGCCCATGTTCGCGCTGCCCGGGCTCGTCTCCCACGGCGGACAGGATCAGGACGTCAAGCCGGGCTTCCGCCGCACGTTCGAGACCCTCATGTGGATGTGTGGGGCGATTGCGCTGATCGCGATGGCGCTCACGCTGCGTGTGACCGGCGGCGCCCTGTGGGAGCCGCTCCTGTTCGCCGCGCTCGCGCCGCTCGCGCTCGGCACCGTCATCCTCAGCCGCTTCGATCTCTGGCCGGCCGCCCTCGCCGCCTCGGCGCTGGCGGCGGTCGTCTCCGCGCGCTTCCGCCTCGGGCACGTGCTGCTCGGGCTGGCGACGGCCGCGAAGTTCTACCCGGGCGTCCTCATTCCGCTGTCCGTCGCGTACACGTGGAAGCGGCGCGGCCGCGACGAGGCGCTCCGGTGCATCGCGCTGACCGCCGGCGTCTTCGCGCTCGTCCTCCTCCCGTTCGTCGTGCTCGCTCCGCATGGCGTCTGGCTGAGCCTGAAGGTGCAGCTCGAGCGCCCGCTGCAGGTCGAGAGCCTCGGGGCCGCCTTCCTGCTCGTCGCGCACAACGTCTTCGGGTTTGCGCTCGCGGGCGAGACGAGCCACGGCTCACAGAACGTCGCCGGCGGCGCCGCCCATACACTCGCCGTCGTCTCCGGCATCGTGCAGACCGCGGTCCTGCTCTGGATCTGGTGGGCGTTCGCGCGCGGCCCTGCGACCTCCGCCGCGCTCGTTCGTGCGAGCGCCGCCGCCGTCTGTGCCTTCGTCGCGTTCGGGAAGGTGCTCTCCCCCCAGTTCCTGATCTGGCTGATCCCGGTCGTCCCGCTCGTTCGCGGCCGCCGCGGGCTCTGGGCGAGCCTTCTGCTGCTCGCGGCGCTCGTGTTGACGCAGATCTGGTTCCCGTTTCGCTACTTCCGGCTCGCGCTCGACTTCGAGACCGGGCTGTCGTGGGTCCTGCTGGCGCGTGACCTCGTGCTCGTCGCGCTGGTGCTGCTGCTGGTACCTCACAGATGGCGCCGCACGGACGTTTCAGCGACGGCTTGAAGCTCTACGACTACGCTGCCACCGCGAATTGCGTCGGCGGCGCGAGGCGTCGTACGAGGTGCTCGGGCCGCTCGACGCGCACCTCGCGGCGCGTGACTTCTCCGTCGGCTCGCCTCGACCCCGAGTCGCATGCGGCGTTACGTGCCTGGCTCGAGCGCGTACAGGCGCAGCCGGGGTACACACACGACCTCGCGCCGTATCCGGCGAACGCGCAACCAGGTGCCAGCCGGTCGATCTACGACTAGCGTACGGCGTACAGGCGCCACTCGCCGGGCACGCCTTTGAGCTCGTGCGCGCCGCGGTCCTCGAGCTCGATCCCCGAGCCGGCGACGAGATCCTTCACCGTCTGCGAGACGAGCACCTCGCTCGGGCCGGCCTGGGCTGCGACGCGAGCGCCGGTGTGGACGGCGATGCCTCGGACAGCATCCCCGGCCAGTTCCACCTCGCCCGTGTGCAGACCGGCCCGGATCTCCAAACCGAGGCCGCGGACAGACTCAGTCATCGCCTTGGCCGACCGGATTGCGCGCGCGGGCCCGTCGAAGGTCGCGAAGAAGCCGTCGCCGGCCGTGTCGACCTCGCGGCCGCGGAAGCGCTCGAGCTCGCGGCGAACGACGTCGTGGTGCCGCTCGACGAGGTCGCGCCAGCGACGGTCGCCGAGCTCCTGCGCCCGGCTCGTCGAGCCGACGATGTCGGTGAAGAGCACGGTGGCAAGGACGCGTTCCGGCTCTGCCGGCTCGCGCACCCCCGTCAGGAACTCACGAATCTCGTCGAGGATGTCGTCGCCGTCGATGAACGCGAGGTGGTTCTCGCCGGGGAGCTCGACGTACTTCGCGTTCGGGAGGTGCCGCGCGAGCCACCGTCCGTTCTCGACGTGGCAGATGAGGTCACCGACACGGTGCAGGACGAGTGTCGGCGTCGTGATCGTCGGAACGACGTGGCGGACGTCGATCTCGAACGCCATTCGCATGAACGCGACCGCCTCGTGCGGGCTTGCCGACTGGACCTGGAGGCGGCCCCAGAGCTCGCGCAGGCGCACGTCGTCCTTCCGCGACGGAATGAAGTACTGCAGCCCGAGGCCCTTGCCCCAGCGCTCGAGCAGCCCGTCCATCTGCATCGATTCCTCGAACGACTCGCGCGTCGACTCGCCCCACGGCCAGTCGTCGGTCAGCTCCTCCTTGATCTCGGCGCCGCACAGGACGAGGGCGCATGTCCGCTCGGGGTGCGTTGCGGCGAACAGCATCGACATCGGGCCTCCCTCGGAGTTGCCGAAGAGTGCTGCGCTCTCCGATCCGGCATCGTCGAGAACGGCGCGCAGGTCGTCCATTCGCTCCTCGAGCGTTCCAGCGCGGACGCGGTCGGACAAGCCCATGCCGCGCTTGTCGAAGGTGATCACACGCGCGAACGTCGCGAGCCGCTCGATGCAGTCGCGATATTCGGCGATCTCCCACAGAACCTCGAGGTTCGAGAACGCTCCGGCGACGATGACGAGATCGACGTCCGCGTCTCCGTGCACGCGGTAGGCGATGTGGATGTCGCCGTTCGCCGCGTACCGGATCGGCGGTGCGCTCACGGCACGCGGACGCGCACCGACTCGCAGCTGGTCGCACGCCCGTCGTCGCCGCACTCGACGAGGGCGCCCTCGATGCGGACGTCGCCCGACGCAGTCTCGAACCGCACGGGCATCGACGTGCGCATCGCACGGACTGCGAGCTCGACCTGCACGCCGATCACCGAGTCGTGCGGCCCGGTCATCCCCGCGTCGGTGATCGCGGCCGTGCCCCCGGGCTCGACACGTGCGTCGTTCGTCTGCACGTGCGTGTGCGTGCCGATGACGGCCGTCACCTTGCCGTCGAGGTACTTCGACATCGCGACCTTCTCGCTCGTCGCCTCCGCGTGCATGTCGAGCAGGATGATCGGCGTGCGCTTGCGCGCTTCCTCGACGAGCTCGTCGACGACCTCGAACGGATTGACCGGTGGACTGAGGAAGAGCGAGCCGAGCAGGTTGAACACGGCAACGCCGTCGACGACCACCAACCGCTTGCCGGGCGCGCGCGCGGACAGGTTCGCCGGGCGGACGATGCGCTCGCTTTCCTTCAGGTAGGGGACGATCTCCCCGCGCCGCCACACGTGGTTGCCGAGCGTGATCGCGTCGGCGCCGGCGGCGAGCATCCTGTCGGCGAGCTTCGGCGTGATGCCCACACCGTCGGCGAGGTTCTCGCCGTTGAGGATGCAGACGTCCGCGCGCAGCTCCTCCTTGAGCGAGGGCAGGCGCTCCTCGATCGCTCGCCGGCCCGGGACGCCGACGACGTCGGCAATAAAGAGGATCTTCATGTACTCCCGATCTTCTTCGCTTTCCCTGAGCGAAGCGAAGGCCTAGCTAGCAACCGCGGAAAATGCGCAGCATTTTGCGCGGCTTAGGGCAGACTGAGCGTTGCGGCGGGGCGCAACTCGATCGACACGTGGTTCCCCGAGTCCTGCGCATACTTCGCGAGCGCCTGCTTCTCGACCCCCGAGAAGTCGACGACGCGCCCGACCTTCGTCGTCGACGCCGCGATCGACGCGCCGACGCTCAGCGCCGGGTCCGGCTTCACGTGCGTGAGCGACACGACGAGCGACGGTGCCGCCGACGGCTGGATGTCGATCCGCGAGCCGTACGGCTGTCCGTTGAGGACGTAGTCGCTGATGCCGACGATGGTGCCGTCGACGGGCGCGTACACGTCGGTTCCCGCCGCGGCTCCGACGTCGAGCGCTGCCGTCTCGCCGCCGCTCAGCTGGTAGTAGACGAAACCGCCTCCGCCGCCGCCGAAGATCTTGTGCGCGAGTCGCGACAGCACGCCCTCGTTGCCCTGGTGGCCGAGCGGCGTCAGCGGCAGGACCCCGCCGTCCGACGAGGCGTACCCGATCGCGGTGACGCGGCTCTGCGCGATCGGCAGCTGGATCCGCAGCCCGTCGTGCAGCGCGACGGTCAACGGCATCGGCGGCCCGACCGGGAGCAGCCGGCTCGACGGCCCGGGCAGCGCCTGCGAGACGTCCTTCGTCGCGCTCTGCCCGAACGCGGTGACGAACAGCGTCCCGAGCAGCGCTCCAGAGACGACCGCGAGGACGACGAGACGGCGCGTGCGGTGCACGTGCCTGCGTTTTGGCGCGCGCTTTCGCCGCGCCCGTGCCGCGGGGGCATGGCGGGAGGGGGCCGGCATCCGCGGCACCGTACCACCCTTCGGCCGCACGGGCGGCTCGACCCAGAGCTCCCCGGGGTCGAGCGCCGCGCTTCCGTCGACCGCCTGACTCCAGTCCCAATCCCACGCGGGCCGAAGCTGTACGACCACCGCGGTACGATCGTTTGCATGCCCGCCGGGGCGGCGAAGATCGAAGTTCCCCGCTGGATGCAGCTCGTCGGGCTGCCGCTTCTTCTGATCCTGTTGTGGCTCGTGGCGGGCGCGGTTCGTCACGTCGTGTTTCTCTTTCTCGTCGCGTTCCTCGTCGCGCTGCTGTTGAGCCCGCTCGTCCGGCTGGTGCAGAGGGTCCGGCTACCTCGCGGCTTTGCAGTCGCGCTGGTGTACCTCGTGTTCGCGGTTGCGCTGATCGCCGCCATAGGCGCGCTCGGGACCGTGCTCGTCAACGAGACGAAGACGGCCGCGAAACGGGTCGATTCCTACTTTACGGACGTGAACGGACAAACCCAGCAGGTGCCTGCCGACCGCGACGTCGACCGTCTGCAGGAGTGGCTGAACTCGCACGGGCTTCGGTCGATCCACGTTCGCAGGCGCGGGCACCAGCTCGTGCACGACATCCGCAAACACGATGTCGGGAAGTACACGAACAAGGTCGTCACGTTCCTCGAGGGCGCCGCGATCTCGATCGGGAAGCTGCTCTTCAGCCTGATCGTGCTGATCGTGGTGTCGGTCTACATGCTGCTCGACCTGCCGCGCCTCGCCCGTACCGTCGACAGGCGTTTCCCGCCCCACCCCACGTCCGAGTCGCTGCTCCCGCGCATGGAGCACTCGCTCGTCAGCTACGTCAAGGGGCAGGCCCTCGTGTCCCTGATCATCGGGACGAGCGCCGGCGTCGGCATCTGGCTGCTCGGCGCGATCGGTGCGCTGCCGGGCGGCGAGAAGTACGCGCTCGTGTTCGGCGCGTGGGTCGCGATCACGGAGCTGATTCCGTATCTGGGGCCGTGGCTCGGCGCGATCCCGCCCTTCGTCTACGCGTTCGTCGTGCATCCCATCTCGGCGCTCTGGGTCTTCCTGCTCTTCCTCGGCATCCACCAGATCGAGGGCCACGTCGTCGTCCCGAATGTGATGGGCAACGCGCTGCGCCTCCACCCGCTGCTCGTGATCTTCGGCTTGCTGGCCGGCGGCGAGATCTACGGGCTGCCCGGCGCGCTCGTCGCCCTGCCGCTCCTCGCCGCGGGCCGGGCCGCGTGGGAGTTCTTCGGCGAGCGGCTCGAGCTCGAGTCGTGGGAGGAGGGTGGCGTGCCGCCGGTGGAGGTGCTGGAAGAGGCACCGCCGCCGCCCGCTGCGGCGCAGCGCTAGGTCTACCCTGTCTGCGTGAGCACGTTTCCCGTCACGCGGCTGCGGCGGCTCCGCCGCACGAGCGGCATCCGCAACCTCGTCCGCGAGACGCGGCTCGACCTCGACGAGTTCGTCATGCCGCTCTTCGTCGGGCCGCAGGCGTTCCCGAACGACGACCTCCCGGGGCTCGGCCGGCACTCGGTCGAGACGCTCGTCGCAGAGGCCGAGGAGCTCGAGCGGCTCGGCGTGCGTGCGGTGATCCTGTTCGGCATTCCCGACGAGAAGGACGAGGAGGGCTCGGGCGCGTACGACGACGACGGGATCGTGCAGCGCGCGCTGCGCGCGCTCGACGGCACGAGCCTCGTCCGCCTCACCGACGTCTGCCTCTGCGAGTACACGTCGCACGGCCATTGCGGCGTGATCCGCGACGGCGAGGTCGTGAACGACGAGACGCTCGAGCTGATCGCGCGGACGGCGGTCAGCCATGTCGAGGCCGGTGCCGACGCCGTCTGCCCGAGTGACATGATGGACGGCCGCGTGGCGGCGATCCGCGACGAGCTCCCGGACACGCCCGTTGTCGCCTACTCCGCCAAGTACGCGTCCGCGTTCTACGGGCCGTTCCGCGAGGCCGCAGAATCGACACCGGCATTCGGCGACCGCCGCGGGTACCAGATGGACCCGGCGAACGTGCGCGAGGCGCTGCGCGAGTGCGAGCAGGACGTCGCCGAGGGCGCCGACGTGCTGATGGTCAAGCCGGCGCTTCCGTATCTCGACGTGATCCGTGCCGTGCGCGAGCGCTTCGACCTGCCGCTTGCCGCGTACAACGTCTCCGGCGAGTACGCGATGGTGAAGGCTGCGGCGGCGAAGGGCTTTCTCGACGAGCGCCAGGCGGCGCTCGAGTCCCTGACGGCGATCAAGCGCGCCGGCGCCGATCTCGTCGTCTCGTACTGGACGAAGGAGCTCGCAACCTGGCTCTGATCTCCGCGAAAAATGCTGCGCATTTTCCGCGGGTGGAGGTACTCCCATCGCTTCGCTCGGGAAAATGAGCGAAAGCACGGATACGCGCGTCCTCCGGACGCGAAGTGATCTTTACCGCCGCGCGCTCTCACTGATTCCCGGCGGCGTCAACTCGCCGGTCCGTGCGATGCGAGCCGTCGGCCTCGACGAGCCGGTGTTCATGCGTCGCGGCGAGGGCGCCTCGATCGAGGACGTCGACGGCAACCGCTACGTCGACTGGGTGATGTCGTGGGGGCCGCTGCTCTTCGGCCACGCCGACCGCGAGACGGTCGAGGCGGTGGTCGAAGCGGCGGAGCGCGGCACGAGCTTCGGCGCGCCGACCGAAGCCGAGGTCGAGCTGGCGGCCGAGATCGTCGACGCCGTCCCATCGGTCGAGAAGGCACGGCTCGTCTCGTCGGGCACCGAGGCGGCGATGAGCGCCGTCCGCCTGAGCCGCGCTTTCACGTCGCGCGACCGGATTCTCAAGTTCTCCGGTTGCTACCACGGGCACGTCGACGCGCTGCTGGCGAACGCCGGCTCCGGGTTCGCCACGCTCGGCATCCCGTCGACGCCGGGCGTGCCCGTCCGCGTGACGGAGCACACGATCGTCGCGCCGTACAACGACGTCGACGCGGCGGCAGAGGCTGTCGCCCGGTACGGCGAAGGCCTCGCGGCGATCATCGTCGAGCCCGTCGCCGGAAACATGGGCGTCGTGCCGCCCGAGCGCGGCTTCCTGACGGCGCTGCGGCGGCTGTGCGACGGGTCGGGCGCGCTGCTGGTCTTCGACGAGGTCATCACCGGCTTCCGCGTCGCCCGGGGCGGCGCGCAGGAGCTGTACGGCGTGACGCCGGATCTCACGATCCTCGGCAAGATCGTCGGCGGCGGCCTGCCGCTCGCCGCCTTCGGCGGGCGCGCGGACGTCATGGATCGCCTGGCGCCGCGCGGCGACGTGTACCAGGCCGGGACGCTGTCGGGGAACCCGCTCGCGACCGCCGCCGGTCTCTCGGTCCTGCGGCGTCTGCGCGACGAGCGGGTCTATCGAGAGCTCGAGGGAAGGGCAGCGCGGCTCGAAGCCGGCCTCGCGTCGCACGGACACGTACAGCGCGTCGGGGGGATGGCGACGCTGTTCATGCACGACGGCCCGGTGCGCAACTTCGACGACGCGCGGGCGAGCGATACCCACCGGTACGGCGCGCTGTTTCGTCACCTGCTCACGCGCGGGGTGTACGTCGCGCCGAGCCAGTTCGAGTGCATGTTCGTCTCGCTCGCGCACGGTGACGAGGAAATCGACCGTACGATCCAGGCCGTTGCCGACTTCGACGGCTGACCTCTGGGACACGATCGCGGGCGAGGCCGGCCGCGAGAGCGAGCTGTGGACCGCATCGCTGCGGCCGCGCGACGATCAGCAGCGCGTGCCGGTCTTCTCGCCGCTCGGCGAGGAGCGCTACGCGCTCGGCATCGAGACGATCTACGAGGGCTACCTGCTGCATTACGGCGGCTCGCGCCTGTTCGCACCCGAGGACGGCGACACCGCGCTCCTGCTCGGCGACTACCTGTACGCGCACGGGCTCGTGCGTGTCGAGGAGGCCGGGACGGTGGAGGCGGTCAACGACCTCGCCGAGCTCATCGCGCTCTGCTCGTACCTGCGTGCGGAGGCGGTCGCCGGCGACGGTCCCGCTTGGGCGGCGACGGCTGCGGCGCTCGGGCGCGGCGCCCTCGACGAGGGGCGCTCGTCGCTGAGGCTCGACAACGATCCCGCGCCGCTCGAGCTGATCGCCCGGACGAGCGCAGGTGACGCCAAGGTCGACGCCGCCCTCGCGGCTCATCGACGACGCCTGCGGTAGAGTCGCCGCGATGCTCGCCGTGCTGCAGCTGCTCGTCGCGACCCAAGATGCGGCCACCGAAGGCCGCAAGGTGATCGCCGGCATGCTCGTCGTCGGCCTGATCTTCATCAGCGTGATCGCGATCGGGCAGACGCTGCACTGGTTGCGCCACCGCCGCCACTAGATCAGCCTCTCCGGCATGAGCGCGCTGCCTTCCGGCACCGTTACCTTCCTCTTCACCGACATCGAGGGATCGACACGGCTCCTGCACGAGCTCGGCGACGACTACGCCGCCGCTCTCGCAGAGCATCGGCGCGTCCTGCGCAAAGCGTTCGCGGAGCACGGCGGCGTCGAGGTCGACACGCAGGGCGATGCCTTCTTCGTCGCGTTCGCGAGGGCGTCCGACGCCCTCGCCGCGGCGGACGCCGCGCGCCGGGGCCTCGACGATGGCGCGATTCGCGTCCGGATGGGCGTGCACACCGGCGAGCCGGTCGTCACCGACGAGGGGTACGTAGGCATCGACGTCCACCGGGCGGCGCGCATCGCGGCTGCCGGTCACGGCGGTCAGATCCTGGTATCCCGCGCGACACGCGATCTCGTGTCGGACGGGCTCCTCGACCTCGGCGAGCACCGGCTGAAGGATCTCGCCGCCCCCGAGCGGATCTACCAGCTCGGCGACGGCGACTTTCCGCCGCTCAAGAGCCTCAACAACACGAACCTTCCGCTTCCGGGCGAGCCGCTGGTCGGCCGGACGAAGGAGCTCGCCGACGTCTTGCGGCTGCTCCGCGACGGGACGCGGATCGTCACGATCACGGGGCCCGGCGGGATCGGGAAGACGCGGTTCGCGCTCGACGTGGCCGCCGAGGTCGTCGAGTCGTACGCAGACGGGGCCTGGTGGATCGGCCTCGCGCCGGTGCGCGACCCGAAGCTCGTGCTGCAAACCATCGCGACGACCGTCGGCGCGACGAGCGAGCTGGAGCTACGCGACAAGGAGGCGCTGCTGCTGCTCGACAACTTCGAGCAGGTGGTCGCCGCGGCGCCGGACCTCGCCGCCCTCCAGGGAACGTGCCGAGACGTCACTCTGCTCGTCACGAGTCGCGAGCCCCTGCACGTCGCCGGCGAGCGCGAGTATCCGCTCGCGCCGCTTCCGGAAGCGCCGGCGGTCGAGTTGCTGCGGCAACGCGCGGCCGCGATCGCACCGGCGTTCGACGCGGACTACGCCCATCTCGTCGAGCTCTGCGACCGGCTCGACGGGCTTCCGCTCGCGATCGAGCTCGCCGCCGCGCGGACGAAGGCGCTGTCGGTGGAGAACCTGTTGGAGCGCCTCGACCGGCGCCTGCCCCTCCTGACCTCGCGCCGGCGCGATGTCGACGACCGGCAGCGGACGCTCCGCGCGACGATCGAATGGAGCTACGAGCTGCTCGACGAGGTGGAAAAGGCGGCGTTCGTCGACTTGAGCGTCTTCGCCGGCAGTTTCGACGCCGTCGCTGCCGAGGCTGTCTGCGGTGCCGGCCTCGACGAGCTCGAGTCGCTCGTGGACAAGAGCCTCCTCCACGCTCGGGAGGACGGCCGCTTCTTCATGCTCGAGACGATTCGCGAATACGGCGGCTCCCTTCTCGCCGACGCGGTTCACGAGCGCCACCTCGACTATTTCCTCGGTGTCGTCGTCGACGCAGAAGTTGCGCTCGGAGACGATCGGTCGGAGGACACGCTCGCGATGCTCGCGCTCGAGGAGAACAACATCCGCGCCGCCCTCGAATACGCCTGCGACACCGGAGCCGCGGAGCGAGCGCTGATGCTCGTGGGCTCGAACTGGCGCTTCTGGTCCTCGCGCGCGCAGGTGAGTGAGGCGAAGGGGTGGTACGACCGTGCGTTGGCGCTGCACGGGCCCGCGTCGCCGAGAGCACGCGCCCGTGCGCTCTACGCGCTCGGCGAGATCGAACAGGGCGCCGGACAGTTCGAGCGCGGCCGTGAGCTGATCGAGGAGGCGATCCCCGCGCTTCGTGCCGCCGACGACGAACGCTGGGTCCTGTCCGCCATGAACCACCTCGGCTCCGCATACCTCGGCTCGGGCGATACGGCACGTGCACGTGAAGTCTTCGAGGAAACGCTCTCGCTGGCACGAGCGGGCGGGAACGACCTTTTGACCGAGATCGTCACCAGCAATCTCGGCTTTCTCGCCCTCGTCGACGGCCGCTACGACGACGCGCAAGCGTTCCTCGACGAGGCGTACGACCGCGCGCGTCAGCTCGGGCGCCCGGGCGGCACGGCGCTCGTCCTCGAGAATCTGGCGCTCCTCGCGTTGTTGCGCGACGACCCGGCCGCGGCGCGGCGCCACCTGCGCGAGTGCCTCGAGCTCTTCGCGCCACTCCACTCCGACGCAGGCCTGTTCGAGAGTCTCCTGCTCGCTGCCGTCGTCGTCGGTCGAGACGAGCCGCGTCGGGGCATCCGGCTCGACAGCGCAGGACGCGCCCTCGCCGCGGAACGGGGCTACGAGGTCAGCGCACCGGAGCTCGAGCTCGCCGACGAGGCACTCGCCCGCGTGCGCGCCGAGGTCGGAGACCCGGCGTTCACCGACGAGTGGTCCCTTGGCCGGCACCTGAGCCGCGACGCGGCGCTGGAGCTCGCCCTGCAGTCCCTAGACTGACGAGCGATGGCCCCGCCGCGTGACCTGCGCGAGTGGATCGCGCGACTCGAGCGCGAGGGTGAGCTCGTTCGTGTCGCGGCGGAAGTCGACGCCGAGCTCGAGATCACCGAGATCAACGACCGCGTCGTCAAGGCCGGCGGTCCGGCGCTTCTCTTCGAGAACGTCAAGGGCTCGCGGCACCCGCTCCTGATCAACCAGTTCGGCACCGAGCGGCGGATGTCGATGGCGTTCGACGCGCCGTCGCTCGACGCCGTCGCCGAGAGGCTCGGCGACGTGCTCGAGATGCAACCACCGCAAGGTCTCGTCGAGAAGGTGCGCGGCCTGCAGAAGCTGAAGTCGATCGCGGACTCGCGCCCGAAGACGGTTCGCAGCGCGCCGTGCCAGGAGGTCGTCCTCGAAGGCGACGACGCGTCGCTGGACCTGCTCCCGATCCAGACGTGCTGGCCGGGCGATGCGGCGCCGTTCATCACGCTCCCTGCGGTGATCACGCACGATCCCCGCACCGGCACGCGTAACGTCGGCATGTACCGCATGCAGAAGCTCGGTCCCCGCGCGACGGCGATGCACTGGCAGATCCACAAGGACGGGCGCGCCGACTATCTCGCGACCGACGGCAGGATCGAGGTGGCGGTCGCGCTCGGGCTCGACCCGGTGACGACGTACTCGGCCAGCGCCCCGCTGCCGAAGCACATCGACGAGCTGATGCTCGCGGGCTTCCTGCGCGGCGAGCCGGTCGAGCTCGTGCGCGCGAAGACGGTCGGGATCGACGTGCCGGCCAACGCCGAGATCGTCCTCGAGGGCTACATCGCGAAGGACGAGCTCGTCGACGAGGGGCCGTTCGGCGACCACACGGGCTACTACACACCTGCCGAGCAGTTCCCGGTCTTCCACCTGACGGCGTTGACCATGCGGCGAGACGCGATCTATCCGTCGATCGTGGTCGGCAAGCCGCCGCAGGAGGACGCGTGGCTCGGCAAGGCGACGGAGCGGATCTTCCTGCCGGCGATCCGGATGACGGTGCCGGAGCTCGTCGACTACGACCTGCCGGTCGCGGGCGCATTCCACAACTGCTGCATCGTCTCGATTCGGAAGGCGTTTCCCGGCCACGCGCAGAAGGTGATGCACGCGATCTGGGGGCTCGGAATGCTCAGCCTCACGAAGGCGATCGTCGTCGTCGACGAGTGGGTCGACGTTCACGACTACGAGGAGGTGCTCTTCCGCATCGGCGCGAACGTCGACGCGCAGCGCGACGTGCTGATCACCGAGGGGCCGCTCGACCAGCTCGACCACGCACCGACGCGCCAGTTCTACGGCGGGAAGATGGGAATCGACGCGACCCACAAGGGGCCGCAGGAGGGCACGCGCGAGTGGCCGCCGGAGATCGAGATGACTCCGGCGGTGCAGGAGCTGGTCGGGCGACGCTGGGCCGAGTACGGGATTTCGCTCGACCCCGCTGCAGGAAACGGCCGGATCAGTCAGAGTCCCCGGCCGTTGCGCCGTTTGTTACGTCGTTGACACGCGAAAGAGGGCGGGAGTTGAATCCAAGGTGATGGAGCCCCAGCACGGGGACCGGCCCCATTCTCCCGGGCCGTCGCTGTATCCGATCGCATTCGCGGCGGGCATCGCCTGCATCCTTGTCGGGCTGATCGTCAGCCCGCTCGTGATCGCGCCGATCGGCGCCGGCATCGCGGTCTTCTTCGGCTACCTGTGGGCGCGTGACGCGACGAAGGAGTATCGCGGTGAGCCGGAGCCGATCGAGCCGGAGCGTGCCGAGCCCGCGGAAGGGGCGCCGACCGCGCCGCCCATCCCGGCGAACGTCGGCGAGGCCGCGATGCCGGAGCCGGAGCCGGGTGAGCGCTTCCCGCGCAGCCGCTTTCTCGAGGCGTCGACCCTCGGCCTCGGCGCCGTCATCGGCGGGCTGGTCACGGTGCCCGTCGTCGGCTTCATGGTCGTCCCCGCGTTCAAGGGCCAGGGCTACCCGACCATCGACCTCGGCCCGCTCGAGAACTTCCCCGAGGGCAAGTGGTTCATCACGACCTTCTTCCAGCACCCGGAGGCGGGCAACGTCTCGCGCCGCACCGTCTACCTCCGCAACAACGGTCAGCTCAACGGCGAGCCGAGCTTCACGATCATCTCCAACCGCTGCGCGCACCTCGGCTGTCCGGTGCAGCCGAACGGCCCGATCCAGTCCGACCAGAAGGCGGTCGACAAGGAGAAGGGCGGCCAGCGCATCACCAGGATCCCGATGATCCCGGCGGGCGGCTTCGGCTGCCCCTGTCACGGCGGCCAGTACGACCCCGAGGGGAACCGCACCGCCGGGCCGCCGGTGCGTGCGCTCGACCGCTTCAACTTCTCGATCGTCAACGGCCACCTCGTCCTCGGCAAGCCGTACAGCGTCTCGCACGTCGACGGCGAAGGGAAGAACGCCAAGATTCACGCCGCCAAGCTCGCCGGCCCCGGGCAGCACATCGACGGCTGGGAGCAGATCTTCTACCCGGTGCAGCCGCCGCACTGATGGCCGTCACACCGACACGCACGAAGAAGTCGGCGCGGCGCGAGAAGATGGGCGCCGCGGTCACCTACCCGCTCGACTGGCTCGAAGAGCGCTCGGGCCTCGTCGGCGGGATCCGCTACTTCCTCTTCCGCAAGGTCCCGGGCGACACGAACTGGTTCCACACGCTCGGCTCGGCGACGCTCACCGCGTTCCTCGTGCAGGCGCTGACGGGCGCGATCCTCGCGATGTACTACAAGCCGGACCCGGCGACTGCGTACGCCTCGATCAACCACATCACGAACGACGTGACGCTCGGGTGGCTCGTGCGCGG
>DATCYR010000070.1:0-27278 GCA_036526315.1 Gaiellaceae bacterium
AGCCAGTACAGGCCGTCGGCGCCGGCGGACAGGTACCCGTAGCCGACGCTGCCCTCGTTGGCGACGAGGTCGAACGTGATCGGGGAGGCCCAGGAGCCGTACGGAGCGACGGTCGGCACGCCGGCTCAAGCTACTAAAATCCTCCGCTTGCTTCGCCGCAGACGTCGCAATCCTGCGCCCGCAGCCAACGGGCGCCGGCGCCGGATCAGAAAGCTCCGTCTCGCCACCCTCCTCATCCTCCTGCTGCTCCTCGGCACGGCGTCCTTCAGCTTCGGGCTGCTCACCGCGGTTGCCAGCCAGGTCCCGAACTGCGACCCGCGGCGGGTGCCGCACGAGGTCGACGGCCACATCTACGCCAACGACAACCACACGATCCTGGCGACGCTGCGCGGATCGCAGAGCCGCATCCTCGTCGACACCGATCAGATCTCGCCGATCATGCAGCAGGCGATCGTCGCGATCGAGGACAAGCGCTTCTACGAGCACAACGGCGTCGACCTGCGCGGCATCGCCCGCGCCGTCTGGGCGGACGTGGCGCACACGGGCGTCGTCCAGGGCGGCTCGACGATCACGCAGCAGCTCGTCAAGAACTCGTGCGTCACGACCGCCCGCACGATCAGCCGGAAGCTGAAGGAAGCGGCGCTCGCGTGGCAGCTCGAGCAGCACTGGTCGAAGCTGCGCATCCTGACGGCGTACCTGAACACGATCTACTTCGGGAACGGCGCATACGGCATCCAGCGTGCGGCGCAGACGTACTTCAACACGAGCGCGCAGCGCCTGACTCTTCCCCAGGCCGCCCTGCTCGCAGGCATTCCCGCCGACCCCAGCCGCTACGACCCCGTCACCGACCCGAAGGCGGCACGGGGACGCCGCCTCGAGGTGCTGCAGGCGATGCAGGCGCAGGGCGACATCACGCCTGGCGACTTCGCGCGCGCCGCGCGCGCGCCGCTTCCGCGCGCGCAGGACGTCCGGCTGCCGGGCGTCGAGGGTCCCGCCCCGTACTTCGTCAATTACGTGAAGCAGCAGCTGATCGAGAAGTACGGGACCCGCCGTGTCTTCGGCGGGGGGCTCAACGTGCAGACGACGATCGACCTGCGTCTGCAGAAGCTCGCACGGCACGCGATTCAGAGCGTGCTCAAGGAGCCGAACGGGCCGTCCGCGGCGCTCGTGGCCGTGCGTCCGCGGACCGGCGAGATCCTCGCCATGTACGGCGGCGACAACTTCCGGCAGAGCCAGTTCAACCTGGCCGTCCAGGGCGAGCGCCAGCCGGGATCGTCCTTCAAGCCGTTCGTGCTCGCCACTGCGCTCAAGGAGGGCATCTCGCCGTCGACGACGTTCCCGTCGAAGCCGGTGAGCATCTTCATCGGCGACAAGTACTGGCCGGTGCACAACTACGAGGGGGACTACATCGGCTCGGGCGATCTCGTGACGGCGACCGCTGTCTCCGACAACAGCATCTTCGCGCAGCTGACGAAGCTCGTCGGACCGGCGAACGTCGCCAAGACGGCGCGCCAGGTCGGGATCACGAGACACCTCAACCCCTACTTCGCGATCGGGCTCGGGGCAGATGCGGTCAGCCCGCTCGAGATGGCGCGCGCCTACTCGACGTTCGCCGACGACGGCCTGCGCGTCGACGGCTCGGCGTTCGGCAATCGCCCGCGCGCGATCGCGCGCGTCACGAACGCAACGGGGACGCTGGTCGACAACAACCGGCCGGTCTACCACGCCGCACTGAACAGGAACCAGGACGCGCTGCTGACGAACATCCTCGAAGGGGTCATCCGGTCTGGCACGGGCAAGGCGGCGGCGCTGCCTGACCGGGTCGCGGCGGGCAAGACCGGAACGACGGAGAACTACGGCGACGCGTGGTTCGTCGGCTACACGCCGCAACTCGCGACGGCCGTCTGGGTCGGGTATCCGAACAAGCTCAAGCCGATGCTGACGGACTACCACGGTTCCCCGGTCGCGGGCGGGACGTTCCCGGCGGAGATCTGGCGCGCGTTCACGCAGCAGGCGCTGGCGGGCACGGCGCCGGAGTCGTTCCCGAGCTACACATACGACTCCTCGACGTCTAAACGCGTCGTGTGGCGTGACGGCCGCCTGCAGCTCGACAACGGCCTGTGCCGCGACACGTCGCTCGTCTCGTACTTCTCCGGTCGCGGCCCGGGGCGCACCGCCGACTGCAAGAAGAACGAAGTCGACATCCCTCGCGTCGTCGGGATGACGTTGAGCCGCGCGAGACTGCGGCTCGCGGCACAGCCGCTGACGGCGAACCTCGTCTTCAAGCCGGCGCTGCCGAAGCAGCGCGTCGATCTCGTGCTCGACCAGTTCCCGCGCCGCGGCCGGGCGTCGTCGTGGGACAAGATCACGCTCGTCCTCGCCAAGCCGCTGCACGGTGTCGTGCCGAGCGTCGTCGGATTGTCGCTCCCGCAGGCACGGGCACGGCTCCGCGCGCGCGGGCTCGTCCCCGGGGTCGCCCGCTTCGCCGACGGGCGATCAGGCGAGGTGCTCGCGCAGATGCCGGTTGCAGGGGTCGCCGCCGCGCCGCACATGCAGGTCAAGCTCGTGGTGGGACACGGCTGACGTACGGGTTGCCGGCCTCGAGGTAGCGCCAGCTCAGCTCCGTCGCGCGCGTGATGCCGATCCGCGGCGCGGTCACGATCTCGGGGATCTCCTGCCGCTCCGCCAGCTCGAACGGTGCGCGGTCGAGTGGGAGACCGTCGTGCTCGCGCGTGATCCCGAGCGCCTGGCAGAGCTTTCCCGGGCCGGAGCAGAGCGCGCGGACGTGCTCCGCTCCGCGGCGCATCCGCATCGCGTCGAGGCCGGCTGTCGGCTCGAGCGCGCGGACGAGCGCGGCGTCCGGGACTCCCACGTCGCCGCAGACGAGGTTGAGGCACCAGTGGATGCCGTACGAGCGGTACACGTACGCGTGGCCCGGCGGGCCGAACATCGCCGCGTTGCGGGACGTGCGACCGCGGAAGCTGTGGCTCGCGGGATCCTCCTGGTCGTAGGCCTCGACCTCGACGATTCGCCCCCCGACGCCGTTCACCAGCAGCGTCACGCCGATCAGGTCGGGAGCGACCTCGTGCACGCTGCGGGCGAAGAAGCTACGTCTCAGCAAGCGGCTTCGTCGAGTCGTAGCGGGCGAGCGCCGGGAACAGGAACGCGAGCACGCCGCACCCGAGGACGCAGAGGATGCCGCCGGAGGCGATCGCGACCGTCAGGTTCGTCGCGCTCGCGAGCGCGCCCGCCTCGAGGTTGCCGATCGACGGCGCGGCCGCGACCTGCATGAACTCGATCCCCGAGACGCGCCCGAGCATCTCGGTCGGCGAGATGCGGTAGAGCATCACCGAGCGCAGGATCGCGCTGATCTGGTCGCCGAAACCGGCGACGCCAAGCAGGAGCAGTGCCAGCCAGAAGTCGTGCGCGAACGCGAAGGCGGCGATCGCGATTCCCCACAGCGCTGCCGCGAGGATGACGCCCATCCCCTGCCGGCGTACATGGCGCAACGGGCCGGACAGGAGCGAGACGAGCAGCGCGCCGGCCGCAGGAGCCATGTAGAGATAGCCGACGAGCGACGGGTCGCCGAACCGGTCGCTCGCGACCGGCGCGAAGAGCGCGGACGGCATCCCGAAGATCATCGCCGTCGTGTCGACGAGGAAGAACCCGAGGATGACGTGCTGGTGACGCACGTAGCGGAAGCCGGCTTTGATCGACTCCCAGCTCGGGCGGTCGGCGTCCTCGCGCGCGAGCAGGCGAGGCAGCAGGGCGACCGCGATCAGAGCGGCGCCGTACGAGATCGAGTCCGCCAGGTAGATCCACTTCAGCGCGACGAACTTGAGCAGGACGCCGGCGATCGCCGGCCCGCCGACCGCTGCGAACTGCGACGTCACGCTGTTCAGTGCGGAGGCCGCAAGGAAATTGGACTCGTCCACGAGCTGCGGCGTCATCGAGCGCTGCGCGCCGACGCCGATGCTGAAGGAGGCCGAGATCACGAGCTGCGAGGCATAGAGCGCCCAGACGTGCGGGTCGTGCAGCGCCGCGTTCGCGGCGAGGCCGACGCTCCCGCAGACCATGCCGATCTGCTGCACGAGCATCAGCCGGCTGCGGTCGACGGCGTCGGCGATGGCGCCACCGATGACGGTCAGCGTGAGCAAGGGGATCAGGTGCGTGAGCGATATGAGCCCGACCGCGAGCTTCGAGCCGGTGATCTGGTACATCTGGTACGCGAGCGCGACCTCTGCGATCTCCGTGCCGACGAAGGACACGCCCTGGCCGAACCAGAGGCGACGGAAGGCGGGATAGCGCCGCAGCGGCGTCAGGTCGAGCGCAAAGCGCGCGAGGAAGCCGCGCCGCCCCGCGGCCGCGCCCCCGAGCTCGTCTGTCAAAAGAGCTTGTTCTCTTCGGGGGACGGCGTCGTCGACTCGAGCAGCCGGCGTGCCCGCCGGCCGAGATCGCCGAGATCGACGCGGCCGGCCTGCGTCTGCTCCACCAGGCGCTCCGCAAGGTCGAGCGCGTCGTCGACGAGCGCCGAGCTCGCCGTCGTCTCGTGCCCCATGTCGTGCAGGATCGTCCGCTCGGTCCGCGAGGCGACGATCGGTTCCGGAATGCCTTCGATCCAGACGCGCGTGCGCCGGCCGTGACCTCGCTCCCCCTCGGCGAGCGGCTCGAGCGCGTAGATGCGATCGGCCCGGGCGTACTTGCCGAAGCCGAGGAAGACCATGCGCGTGGGGCCAGCCACGGGGGGATTATCTCCGGCAGCCGCTACTCGAAGAACGTGTCGGCGTCGCTGTACGGCGGTGCGCAGCAGCAGAGGAACCGCAGCTGCGACGCAGCGGTGATCTCGTGCCAGGCACCGGCGGGGATGAGCGCCGCCTCGCCCGGGCGGACGCGCCGCACCTCCCCGTCGATCTCGAGCTCGCCCTCGCCCTCGAGCACGACGTAGATCTCCTCGCTCGCGCGGTGGCAGTGACGCTGCGTCGACTGCCCCGGTGCGAGCGACGCCTCGGCGAGGCTCTGTGCGGCCGTGTGATGGAACTCCCGGATCTCGGATCCGTCCTTCGTCGTGAACGCCTGCAGCTCGTCGCGCGCGGCGACGCGCATCACGTGACTGCGGAGCGGAGAACCTCGACGACCCGCTCCTGGTCGCGCGGGTCGATCTGCGTGTAGAACGGGAGCGCCATCGTGCGGCGTGCGGTCTCCTCCGCGACGGGGCAGAGACCCTCGGCAAAGCCGAACCGCTCGCGCATGTACGGCTGCAGATGGATGCACGGGACGTACTCCGCCGTGGCCACGCCCTCGGCACGGAGGGCATCCATCACGGCGTCGCGGTCGAGCGCCGGATCGAGCGTCACGACGTACACGAACCACGACCGCCGGCGGTCCGCGTCGTCCGGGGCAGGCGGCTCGACGCCGTCGACATCCGCGAGCAGCTCGCGGTAGCGCCCGGCCGCGTCGGCGCGGAGCTCGAGGATGCGGTCGAGCTTCTCCAGCTGTGCAAGGCCGATCGCAGCCTGCACGTCGGTCCAGCGGTAGTTCAGGCCGAGGCGGACGTGATGGAACCAGCCGCCGCCGCCGTCGTACGAACGTCCTTGGTTCCGCAGGCTGCAGAGGATGCGCCACTCCTCCTCGGAGTGCGTGGTGACGACGCCGCCCTCGCCGGTCGCCATCTGCTTGTTCGGATAGAAGGCGAAGACGGCGGCCGGGCCGTGCGACCCGAGCGGCGCGCCGCGGTACTCCGCGCCGAGCGACTCGCAGGAGTCCTGGATCAGGGTCAGGCCGCGCTGCTCGGCGAGCGCTCGCAGCGGATCGAGGTCGCACGGAAAGCCGAACATGTCGACGGCGACGATCGCCCGCGTGCGTTCCGTGATCGCTGCCTCGACCGCGGCCGGATCGAGGTTCAGCGTGACCGGGTCGACGTCCGCGAAGACCGGCGTCGCCCCCTCGAGCAGGAAGCAGTTCGCCGAGGCGACGAACGAGAGCGGCGACGTGACCACCTCGTCGCCGGGGCCGAGGCCCGCGATCCGGCAGAGGAGGTGCAGGCCGGCTGTTCCGCTCGACACAGCGGCCGCGTACGGCGCGCCGACGCGTTCTGCCAGCTCACGCTCGAAGCGCTCGATCCACGGCCCGAGCGACAGGCGTCCCGACCGCAGGACCTCGAGGACGAGCTCCTCCTCGCGCTCGTCGAGCCACGGTCGCGCGAGCGGTATCTCGCGCGTTGCCTCGGTCACGCCTGCGCGCGTGCCGGCTCGGTCGTGGCGTAGTCGAGCCAGTGCGACCAGCGCTCGCTGTGCCCGCGGACCGTGTCGAGGTACGCCCGCTGGATCGCGAGCGTCACGGGCCCGGGCGGGCCGATCTGCTGGTCGTCGACCTCGCGGAGCGGCGTGACCTCTGCAGCAGTTCCGGTCATGAACACCTCGTCGGCGAGATACAGGTCGGTGCGGATGAGCTGCTTCTCGACGACGGTGTAGCCGAGATCCTGCGCGATCTGGATGATCGTGTCTCGCGTGATGCCCGGCAGGATCGACGCCGAGAGGTCGGGCGTGTAGATCGTCCCGTCCTTGACGAGGAACACGTTCTCACCGGAGCCGTCGGCGATGAACCCGTCGTCGGTCAGCAGGATCGCCTCGTCGTAACCGGCGCGGTTCGCCTCCATCACGGCGAGCATCGAGTTGAGGTAGATACCCGTCGCCTTCGCGACGTGCGGAATGACGTTCGGCCCGACCCGCGTCCACGACGAGATCTTGGCGCGGATGCCGTTCTCCATCCCGTCGGCGCCGAGGTAGGTCCCCCACGGCCAGCTCATGATCACGACGTCGATGGGGTTGCTCGTCGCGGCAACGCCGAGCTCGCCGTAGCCGTAAAACGCGATCGGTCGCAGGTAGCACTCCGCGACGCCGTTCGCGCCGATCAGCTCCATGCAGGCCGTCCGCAGCTCGTCGGCCGTGTACGGAAGCGCCATGTCGAGCAGCCGCGCGGAGTTGTGCAGCCGCTGCAGGTGGTCGGTCAGCCGGAAGACGGCGCTGCCCTTCGGCGTCTCATACGCGCGGATTCCTTCGAAGACGCCGGAGCCATAGTGCAAGCCGTGCGTGCCAACGTGCACCTTGGCATCGGCCCAGTCGACGAGCTCACCGTTCATCCAGATCTTGTCGAGTTCCTGCATGACGACTCCTTTGCGGAGATGGCTGGGCCGAGATTCGAATTCTACCCGCGGGGTCGGCGCTTAAAATCCCCCGAAGCACCAGCTTTCAGTACGCGCCATGGGCGATTGCCACAGCTTCGAGGCGCGAATGCGCCCCGACGGCGCGGAGGATGTTGCGAACGTGGTTGCGCACGGTCTCGGTGCTGAGGTGGAGCTCGCTCGCGATCTCCTTCGTCGAGCGCCCGCGCTCGAGCAGCTCCAGCACTTCGGCCTGGCGGGGCGTCAGCTCGAGCTCGAGATGCTCGTGCGGCTCCTCGACGACGTCTGAGACCTGCCCGAACACGCCCACCACGTGCTTGCCGTCGAACACCGGCACCGACGTGATCTCGACGGCGACCCGGCGGCCCTGGGGGTCGACGACCACGACGGACGCGTCGGTCGCGGTCGTGCCGCCGATGATCTTGCGCGCGAACAACTCGCGGGCGCGGCGCGTGTCCTCGGGCGCGACGACCGACGTGAACTGGCGGCCGACCACGTCGCCGACGATCCGCCGCGCCGCCTCGTTGATCCAGCGGACCATCCCGTTCGGCTCGATGACGTAGCTCGGCACGTTGACGTGCTCGAGGACGTCTTCGAGCTTCATCGAGTCCAGCGCTGAGACGGCGGCGGTCAACCTCGGCGTTCGTGGAGAAGTGCGTTGAGCTCGGCGGAGACGATCATGACACGGCCGACGAGCACGAGCGAGAACAGGAGCGCTGCCGCGATTCCGAGCGCGCCGTAGGTGTCCGCGCGCCCCTCGACCAGGCGCGTGGTCACGTACACGTTGAACACGTTGACGAACAGCAGGCCGACACCGAAGACCGCCGAGCCGGGCAGCAGCGCCGTCCAGTGCGCGTCCCGGTGCGGGAGCTGCAGCGACACGGCGAGCCAGGCGCCGCCGACGAACACGAGGTACACGACGAGCGCGGCAACGCCGGCCAAGCGGTCGTTCCGCCGGATCCAGCCGACGGTCTCGACCGCCGCGAACTGCACGGCGATCGCGGCCAGGAGCGTGACGACGCCGCGTGGCGCAAGCCGAACACCGCGAGCCGAGCCCTCCCACACGAGGGCATGCACCTTCGCCAGCGCGCGGTAGAGCGTCGTCGTCGCGTAGAGGACGGCGGGAATCATCAGGATGAAGACAAGCCCGCGCGCCCGGCCGGATGCCGTGGACGCGACCTCGCTGGCTATGAGGCCGTTGATGCCTGCCTCCTGGGCCACCTGCCCTGGCGTCTTGTCGGACACGTCGGCGTACAGCCCGAGACCCGAGACGAGCAACAGCGCGGTCGGCAGCAGCAGGACGAACAGACGGTACGCGAGCGCGCCGGCGAGCAGCGCACCGCCGATGGCCGAGTCACGCTCGACGACCGCCAACCCGACATCGAGAGTCGAGTGACGCCCCCGTGCGTCGTCGACACGCCCGTGTGCGGCGCGTGCCCGCTGCAGCCAGCGCGCCATCCGGCCGGCAGCGCTGGGCTCGACGTCGACCTCGAGCGGCCGGCGCGGCTGCGGTTCGTGCATCACAACGCGACCTCGATCTCGGCGGGCAGCTCCGCCTGGGCGACCTCGCCGGTGAGCTCGTGCGCGACCCTCCGGTCGAAGTAGACGTAGACGGTCGTGATCGCGACGAGCGGCATCGTCAGCGCGTAGATGACGCCGGCGACGAGGTTCACGAGCCAGAACGGCGCTCCCGTCGTGAGGATGAGCGCGACGCCGATCAGCGGTCCGGCGACGAAGGCGAGCGCGCCTCCGACGACGATCAGCGACGTCACCTTGAACCACCTCCCCTGGACGAGCCGCGCGCTCCGGCGAAGACCGCCGACGGCCCGCAGCTGCTCGAGCTCGATGCACGGCGCGAGCAGCGCCCAGCGGCCGGCGAGCCAGACGGCGAGCGGCAGCAGGTAGATCGAGCTGGCCAGCAGGGAGACGACGAGCGCCGCGGCGAAGAGCGCTCCGAGCAGAGGACGGATGCTGTCTCGCGCGAGCCAGTACGCGTGCAGCGGCCCGATCGGCCGTCCCGCGTCGACTTCGACGAGCGCCCGCGCCGTTGCGGCCTGGACAAGGCCGAGGCCGAGCAGGGTCAGCGCCGTCCCGATCGCGATCACGACGAACGCCAGGAAGCCGGTCTGACCCGAGCCGCTCTCCACCCCGAGCGTGCTCGTTCCGCGGAGCAGCAGCGTCTGGAGCAGCGCCACGAGGAGTGAGACGGGGATGAACAGCACGCCGATGCCGACGACGAGCGGCAGCTGCCGCCAGTACATGCGAGACGCCGCCGCGAGCGTCTGCCCCCACGCGCGGCGGTGCGCAAGGCGGAGCGGCGTCGCCGGCCGCCAGGACGTGCGCGAGAGCGCGTAGATCAGAAGCAGCGCAACCGCGCTCACGACCAGGATGAACGGCAGCGGACGGTTCACGAGCCGGACGAGCGCAGACGAGCCGCTGCCGATCGCACGGCAGAAGAAGTCCGTGGCCGTCGTCCCGAACAGGCTCGCTGTGGGAACCGTGAAGCTCCGGTCGCGCCAGCCGTCCGACCACTGGATCGGCTCCGTCCACTGCGTCTTCAGGTTCGGCCCGGTCGGCCCGTTGAAGAACGACGGTTGCAGCTCGCCCCAACGCCCCTCGAAGCCGATCCACGGAAACTGGTCGCGCGCGAGGGTCGGATCACTCGGGATCGTCACGACCGCCGGATGCAGATCAACGTGCGGCCCCGTCGTGTTGTCGCAGCCGACTCCCTGGCTCGCAGAGCTGCCGAGGAACAGGCCCTCGTCGAAGAAGTTCGCGTGAGAGCCCGCAGCGGGGTAGACGACCGGATGCGTGCCGTCGACGACCTGGAGCTTCGACGACCCCCACGTCGCACGTTCCGCGCCCTCGTGCTGGCTGTAGCCGACGCGTGTCGGGGTCGTCGCGAGGGCGTCTCCCGCGTTCGCCGCGTCGAAGTCGAGCTGGATCATCTCCCAGTCGCCCTCGTGAAGGTTGTTCCAGTCGTTGTACGCGTAGAAGAGCCAGTACTGCAGCGCGAGCTTCCCCGGATGCAGCGGGTCCGTCGCGACGTGGGCGTAGACGGTCGGTTCGTGCCCCTGCGTTATGCGGCGCGCCCAGCGCTCGTAGTCGCAGCCCGGCTCGAGTGCGTTCCCGGGGAAGTCGAGGTGGTACTGGTAGAGGCCCTTGCCGAGATCTTCGGCGGTCGGCCCGATCTTGACCAGGTCGCTGCCACCCCACGGCCCCCGCAACGCGACGGTCGAGTTGCCGAACAGCGCGTTGACGTCCATCGGCTGGTAAGGCTCGCCCGGCCCGCACTCCTCCTCCTGCTTCACCAGTCGGACGACGGGCGCATAGCGGTCGGCAAGCGCTTTCTCGTCACCCAGCGAGCCGAGTGCCACGGCGGGGGCGGCGAGTGCCGCGGCGCCGAGGACGGCGACGAGCGTCTTGCGAGTCATCGAGGACGTGCCTCCCGCTCGGAGGCGAAGACGTCGAGCCCGAGGCTGTGCGAGAGCTCCGCGGCGACCAGCTGTCCGCGGACGCTGTTCCCGGCGTCATCCAGCCGCGGGGAGAACGTCCCGAGCCCGCCCTTGCCCGGGGCGACGGTGACGATGCCGCCGCCGATGCCGCTCTTTCCCGGCAGTCCGACCTCGTACAGCCAGTCGCCGGACGTCTCGTACAGCCCGGCCGTCGCCATCACGGCGAGCGTACGGCGGCTCGCATCCGCGTCGACCACGCGCGCGCCGGTCAGTGGATTGACGCCGGCATCCGCCAAGGTCGCCCCCATCGCGGCCAAGTCTTTCGCAGTCACGTTCAGCGAGCACTGCCTCGTGTACAGGTCGAGGATCTCGGCCGGGTCGCCGTCCAGGCGGCCGTAGCTCTGCAGCAGGCGGGCGATGCTCTCGTTCCGCCCGTTGGTCTCCGACGCCGATTCGTAGATCTCGGTGTTCACTGAGAGCTCCCGGCCGGCGAAGGCGGAAAGACCTTCCTGAATGAACGTCCACTTGCTCTCCGCCGCGTCGCCCGGGACAAGGCTCGTGGTTGCGATCGCGCCCGGGTTCACCATCGGGTTCGTCCGCCCGTCGACGGTCCGCTCGATCGCAGCGAGTGAGTTGAACGGCAGCCCGGTGCTGTTGACGCCGAGCCGCTCTCGCGCCTCCCGCGGGCCGAGAAGCTCGCAGACGAGCGCGACCACGAACGGCTTCGACACGCTGATGATCGAGAACTCGTGGTCCGCATCGCCGGCTCTGAAGATGCTCCCGTCGTTCGCCACGACGGCGACGCCGAACAGGCCCGGGTCGACCGAGGCCAGTGCGGGATAGACGTCGGCAGTCGCTCCCTCGGCGTTTGCACGGTAGCGCTCGTGAACGGCGACGACGAGGCTCTGGACGAGATCAGGCCGCGGAAGCCTGCCCGTCGACACGAACGGCGAGTCGCTTGCAGCCACGTCAGAACGACCAGAAGACGGGAACGAGGAGAACGGCGACGAGGCCGTAGAGCGCGAGCAGCGGGAGCCCGAGCTTCCAGTAGCAGCCGGTCCTCGCGCCGCTCCGTCGGGTCACGTGGGAGACCGTCTTTCAGATCGCGTTGCTCACGTTCGCAGCGCTCGCCGTTCTGAGGTTTGTGGGCAACGTCGACTTCGATGATCGTTCACGGGCAACGTCCTGCAGGCACTTCTCGTCGTCGGGCTCGCGGTCTTGTCGAGCGCGGATGTCGCGCTCGAGCTCACCGCGCTGAGCGGAGGCCCGCGGACGCTGCTCTGGGTCGTCATCGGCCTCTGCGCCGCAACCGCTCTGGTCGCTGTTGCTCGTCGGCCCTATCCGACGCTCCCTCGGCGACCGCGCGCGCATCTGGTGGCCGCAGGTGAAATCCGCACTCGGCGCCTTGCGAACGTCGCACAGGCTCGCCCTCCTGATCGGCGGGAACCTCTCGGCGTCGCCGAGCTCGTCCTGATCAACTCCGGCACGTCGCTGCTCTCGAGCTTCGTCCCGGTGCCGGGCGGGATCGGCGTCGTCGAGTTCTCGCTCGAGGTGGGCCCGACCTCGGCGGGCATGACGGCATCCGCGGCGGCGGCGACGATCCTGCTCTACCGGCTCGCGACGTTCTATCTCCCGCCGCTGTGGGGCTTCGTCTCGTTCCGCTGGCTTCAGCGAAACGGCTATCTCTAGTCGGCGACGAGAAACGTCCCGGTCTCGGCGCGCGTCAGCCGGAGCAGCTGTCGCGGGGAGAGCCCGAGCACGTGCCGGGGCGTCCCCGCCTCGAGCCACACGGTCTGCAGCGCGAGCAGCGAGCGGTCGACGAGCACCTGCGCGCCCTGGAACGGAAACGGGCGCGCGGAAGCGGGTCGCAGCTCGCCGCAGCCGGCCCGGCGCGCGAGCCGGCCGCGGTCGATCTCGGCGTCGCCCGGGACGACCGCCACGATCGACTTGCCGTAGCAGTCGAACCCCTCCGCACGCGCGTCGGGCCCAGGCGGCGAGTCGACTCCCTTCGGGAGCTCCTCCAACCGGGCGTGCGCTTCGGAGCTACGCAGGAACTGCGCGATCCGCTCGACCGGCTCCGGCCACATCACTGCAGCGAGATGAAGCGGGCGTCCTCGAACTCGCCGTGCAGCTGCTCGATCAGCTCGGGCGGCGCAGGCGAGTCGATCGAGAGCGCCATCAGCGCCTGCCCGCCGCGACGCGTGCGCGAGACGGTCATGTTGGCGATGTTCACGCCCGCATCGCCGAACAGCGTCCCCACGCGGCCGATGACACCGGGCACGTCGTCGTAGCGGAAGAACACGAGCAGCGGCGACAGCTCCATGTCGAGCTCGAACCCGAGCGCGTTCACGAGCCACTGCCGGTCGTCCTTGCCGATCGTCGTGCCGGCGACGCGGAACACACGGCCCGACGACACCGACTCGACCCGCACGAGGTTCGTGTAGTCACGCGACGCGCGACGCCGTTCCTCGCGGACTTCGACCCCGCGCTCGGCCGCGATCACGGGCGCGTTGACGTAGTTCACCGGCTGATCGGAGCGCCCCTGAAACGCCCCGTTCAGCGCCGCGACGGTCAGCAGCCGCGTGTCGTACTGGGCGAGCGAGCCGAAGTACGCCAGCCGCAGCTCCTCGACGCGTCCCCCCGCGAGCTCCAGCGCGAGCCGGCCGAGCTTCGCGGCGAGCGGAATGTACGCGCCGAGCACCTCGAGGTCCTCTGCGCCGATCACCGGGATGTTGACGGCGTTCGTGACGAGCCCGCCGTCGAGCGCCGCCGCGACCTGCTCGGCGATGATCACCCCCGCACGGTCCTGAGCCTCTTCCGTCGACGCGGCGAGGTGCGGCGTGACGATGACGCTGTCGTGCTCCAGCAGAGGGCCCGAGTACGGCTCGTCGCAGAACACGTCGAGCGCCGCACCCGCGACCTTGCCCACAGCAAGCGCGTCGAGCAGTGCATCCTCGTCGACGAGCTCGCCGCGAGCGGCGTTCACGAGCCGGACGCCGTCGCGCATCTTCGCGAACGCCTGCGCGTCGACGCTGCGCCGCGTCTCGTCGAGCAGCGGCAGGTGCAGCGTCAGGAACTCGGCCGCTGCGTAGACGCCGTCGACCTCGTCCTCCCGCTCCACGCCGAGCTCGCGAAACCGCTCGGGTGCGACGAACGGGTCGTAGGCGACGACGCGCATGCCGAGGCCGGCCGCACGGCGCGCGACCTGCTGGCCGATCCGGCCGAAGCCGAGCACGCCGAGGGTCTTGTCGGCGAGCTCGATGCCGCCGTACTTCTTGCGATCCCAGCGGCCCTGCTTCAACGCCGCGTGCGCTTGCGGGATGTTGCGCGCGAGCGCCGTGAGCAGGCCGATCGTGTGCTCCGCCGCGGAGACGACCGTCGACTCCGGTGCGTTCGCGACGACGATGCCGCGGCGCGTCGCGGCGTCCACGTCGACGTTGTCGATGCCGACGCCGGCGCGGCCGATCACCTTCAGGCGCTCACCGCGCGCGATCAGCTCGGCGGTCAGCTTCGTCGCCGAACGGACGACGATCGCGTCGTAGCGACCGATCGTCTCGGCGAGGTCGGAGTCGCCGTCGACGTCGACGTCGAAGCCGCGCTCGCGCAGCAGGCGGATCCCTGCTTCGGCGATCTCCTCGCGGACGAGAACGGCGGTCAAACGCGAGAGTGCTCGGACCAGGCCTCGAGCGCGCGCGTGACCGCGATGCCCCGCTCGATGTCCGCGCCCGCGTCGACGAGCGCGAGCTCGACGGCGGCCAGCGCGGTCGTGATGTCGAAGACGTCGAACCAGCCGATGTGGCCGATCCGGAAGATCTTGCCCTTGAGCTCGCCCTGACCGTTGGCGATGGTGATCCCGAAGCGGTCGCGGAGCGCCGACACGATCTCCGTCGCGTCGACTCCCTCGGGTGCGCGAATCGCCGTGACGACGGCGGAGCGCTCCTCATCCGGCGAGAAGAGCTCGAGCCCCATCGCCTTCGCTCCTTCCCTGCAGGCGCGGCCGAGACGCGCGTGACGGTCGAACGCCGCCTCGAGGCCCTCGTCGAGCAACAGGCCGAGCGCGACGTCGAGCGCGCGCACGAGCGACACCGGCGGCGTGAACGGCGCGTCGAGCTTCGCCTGCGCCTTGCGCGTGCGCTCCCAGTCGAGGACGTAGCGCGGCGACGTCGCCTGCGCGGCCGCGGCGAGCGCGGCCTCCGACACCGACACGAATGCGACGCCGGGCGGTGTCATCAGCGCCTTCTGCGAGCCGGAGACGACGACGTCGAGATCCCAGCCGTCCGTCTCGACCGGCACTGCGCCGAGACTGGAGACCGCGTCGACGACGACGAGCGCCCCCGCCTCCTTTGCAACCGCGGCGAGCGCCTGTACGTCGCAGACGACGCCGGTCGACGTCTCGGAGTGGGTGAGATAGACGACGCGCACGTCGCGCGCCTCGGCGAGCGCCGCGCGAAGGTCGTCGGGCTCCGGCGTCTCCCCCCACTCCAGGCGTGTGTGCACCAGGTCGGCGCCGAACGCCTTGGCGAGGCCGGCCCAGCGCTCGCCGAAGTTCCCCGCGGAGAGGACGAGCTGCCGGTCGCCCGGCGAGGTGAGATTCGCGACCGCCGACTCGAATGCTCCGGTGCCGGAGGTCGTGAACATGAGCACGTCGTGCTGCGTGCGGTAGACCTCGGCGAGCCGCACGAGGCAGCGCTCGTAGATGTCGCGATAGTCCCGCGCACGATGGTGGATGACCGGCTCGGCGAGCGCGGCGAGCACCTCCGCCGGGACGGGTGTCGGCCCCGGTGTCATCAGGTAGCGCTTCTCGGCCATCTGCGCTGAGCCTAGCGAGGACGGTGGCCGTCGAAACTGATGACTTGCTGGAAGGTCGGCCTGTTCGTCCAGCGGGCCGTCAGCGGCAGGAAGCCGAAGCTGAGGCGCTCGCCGGTGGCGTCGGCGCGCCACTGCGCAGCTCACGGGGCGAGCCTACTACTCGTGACTACTGCAACGAACGTTTACTAACTCGTCACTCCGGTCACCGTCGTACCTTCCGAACAACCAGCGCTGCGCGACTGCGGCACAGTCCTGCGCGGCGCGGGATCCCGGGGGGATCGTCCGCATGCAGCACAAGCACACAGTCCTACTGGCCTGCGCGTGCGCCGTCGCGGCGCTCGCCGGCGCAACCGCGCTTCAAGCCGATCCTGGGCCCCAGCCTCCGGTCACGACGACGACGGAAACGACGACAACGACGACGACGACCGCGGCGCCCGCGGCCGATTACGACCTGATCGAGCGCCTCGTCCTTCGGCATCGCCGCGAGGCGTGGCGGTGGGAGCGCATCATGGGCTTACCGCTCACGCGGGCGCTACCCCGCCGCGTCGACCCGGCGCGCCGCGCAGCCGCCTGGCACCAGCTCGCGGTGACGATGCGCCGGCGGGCGCAGAACGTCCCGCACAAGGCCGCGTGGCTCTGCATCCACCGCTTCGAGGGCTCGTGGACAGACGCGGGCCCCCCGTACTACGGCGGCCTGCAGATGGACCTCGGCTTCATGCGCACCTACGGCGCCGGCCTCCTGCGCCGCAAAGGGACGGCCGACCACTGGACACCGCTCGAGCAGATGTGGACCGCCGAGCGCGCGCGCCGCGCCGGCCGCGGCTTCTGGCCCTGGCCGAACACGGCACGCATCTGCGGCCTGATCTAGAAGCTGGGGTCTGACCCGAAGGGTCAGACCCCGGACGTCAGGCGGACAGGAGCCGTTCGAAGAACGAGCGGTAGCGCTGGAGCCCGACGCGGAGATCCTCCGTCGAGACGTCCTCTGCCTCGCCGAGCTGCGCGGCGAGCGAGTCATGTGTCTCCTCGAACGTCCGCGTCAGGCGGCCGATCACTTCGGTGACGAGCGCGTCCGCCTGCTCGACGGCCTGCTGCGGCTCGTCGACGAATGAGGCCTGGATCGCCTCCCAGCGGTCACGGAGCCCTTCCGTGTCCTTTCCGAGCAGCGGTGTCTCCTGTTGCGGCTCGGTGCTCATCGCAGCCGCTCCACGTTCTGCGTCTCGGCGCGGTCGTCGTCGCGGCTGTGGATGTCGTCGACGTTCTCGACATCGGAGTCGTCCTCGACGTCGAGCAGCTCCGCGAAGAGCGCGCGGTAGTGCCGCACCGAGTGGCGCATGTCCTCGGTCGAGGCCTCGCCGCGCTCGCTCGCGCGCGCGATGCCGTCGGCGTTGCGGTACTTCTCGACGAGGTTCGGATGGTCGACGGAGATGTCCGCGACGCGCCGCTCGAAGTCCTTCGTCGGATAGCCGCGCTCCTGCATCACTTCCTGCACGAGCGTGTCGGCCTCTTTGACGGCCCCGCGCGGATCGTCGACGAAGCGAGACTGCGTCGAGTGCCAACGCTCGATGTAGCGCTCGCGCGACTCCGGCGACAGCGGACGGATGTCGAGCTGCTCGTGCTGCTTCTGACGGTCGCGCAGCTCGCGTTCCGCCGCACGCCGGTCGCCGGCCTCGTCGACCGTGCGGTCGTACTCGCGTCCGAAGCTCTCCTGCAGCGCGCGTGAGCGCTTGGCGCGCATCGCGCTCCAGACGACTGCAAGGACCACGACCACCGCCACGACGGCGATCACGATCCAGACCCACGTACTCATGGTCGGCTCCTTCCGGTTGCTAGGAACCGGTGGATACCCGCTCTACCCGAGCTTCGAACGCAACAGCTCGTTCACGACCTTCGGATCGGCTTTCCCCTGCGTCTCGCGCATGATCTGCCCGACGAAGTAGCCGAGGAGGCCCTGCTTCCCACCCCGGTACGACGCAACCTGATCCGGGCTCGCGTCGAGGATGCGGTCGACGAGCGGCTCCAGCTCGGACGTGTCCGCGACGACCGTCTGCGCCAGGACCGCGTTCGCATCGAGCGGGCCGGCGGCGCTGTCGGCGAAGGCTGCGAGCAGCGTCTCGCGCGGGATCGTGTCGCGCCGCTCGATGATCTCGACGAGAGCCCCACCGTTCTCCGGCAGCGGGTCGATCGCCGCGAGCTGGTTCATCGCGACGTTCGCGGCCGTCGGCCAGTCGAGGCCGTGCTCGACGAGCAGCCGCGCCTTGTGCTCGTTGCCGGTCGACACCAGGTCGGCGGCGTGGTCGAAGCCGACGTCGGCCGCGAGCGCGCGGATGCGGGCTCCGGGTAACGCCGGCAGCTCGGCCCGTAGCCGCTCGAGCAGCTCCTCCTCCGGCTCGATCGGGACGAGGTCCGGTTCGGGGAAGTAGCGGTAGTCGTCGGCCTCTTCCTTGCGCCGGCGCGGCGTGACCGTGTCGGACTTCACCTCGTAGTCGAGCGTCTGCTGCACGACCTCGCCGCCCGACTCCCACGTCGCGATCTGGCGCCGGACCTCAGCGTCGATGCCGCGACCGATGTGGTTGAACGAGTTCATGTTCTTCAGCTCGGTGCGCGTGCGGTAACCCGTCTCGCCGCGTTGGCGCACGGAGACGTTCGCGTCCGCGCGCAGCTGGCCCTTCTCCATCTCCGCGTCCGAGATCCCGAGCTCCACGATCGTCTGACGCAGCAGCTGCAGGAAGCGGCGCGCCTGCTCGGGGGAATGTAGATCCGGCCGCGTCACGATCTCGACGAGCGGCGTGCCGCCGCGGTTGAAGTCGATGTTCGAGTGCGCCGCACCGACGATGCGTCCCGTCGCGCCGCCGACGTGGATCGTCTTCGCCGCGTCCTCCTCGAGGTGCGCGCGGACGATCCCGACCTCGAAGTCGCCGTCCTCACCGGGAACCGTGAACGCACCGTCGACGCAGAGCGGCTCGTCGTACTGCGAGATCTGGTAGCCCTTCGGCAGGTCGGGGTACGGGTAGTGCTTGCGGTGGAAGAGCGCGCGCGGCGCGATCTCGCAGCCGAGCGCGAGCCCGAGCTTGAGCGTCCACTCGACCGCCGTCGCGTTCGGCGTCGGCAGAGCGCCGGGGAACGCGAGGCACACGGGGCAGGTCTGCGTGTTCGGCTCCGAGGCGAAGCCGTTCGGGCAGCGGCAGAACATCTTCGTCTTCGTCTTCAGCTGGACGTGGATCTCCAGCCCGATGACGGGCTCCCACTCAGCCATCGAGCAGCTCCTTCGCCTTGAGCAGCGGCACCTCGATGTCGCCGCGCACCTCGAACACGGCCAGGTACTCCTCGAGCGCGCCGTGCATGCGGATCACGCAGAGCTCGTTCTCGCGGTCCTCGAGCGACAGGCGCACGTCGTCGATCTGCACGGCGCGCGAGCCGTCGAGCACGCGCGGGCGCTCGCCGAAGACGCGCTCGACGGCGAGGACGAAATCGGCGGCGCGGTCGACGAACGTCTTCCTCATCGCAGCCGCTGCGGCACCGTGTCGAAGCCGATCGCCGTCTCGAGCGCATGCCCGGCGCGGAAGAGCGTGTTCTCGGAGAACTGCGCGCCGATGAGCTGCAGACCGACGGGCAGCCCCTCGGAGAGCCCGCAGGGTATGGACAGGCCCGGCAGTCCCGCCATGTTCGGCGGAATCGTCAGCACGTCGGCGAGATACATGGCGAGCGGGTTCTCGGTGCGCTCGCCGAGCTTGAACGCGACCGTCGGCGACGTCGGGCTGACGAGCACGTCGAAGCGCTCGAACGCCGCCGCGAACTCGCGCGCGATCACGGTGCGCACCTTCTGTGCCTGCCCGTAGTACGCCTCGTAGTAGCCGGCGCTCAGCGCATACGTCCCGAGCATGATCCGTCGCTTCGGCTCGTCGCCGAACCCGGCGTCGCGCGTGCGCGACACCAGCTCGTAGTAGCCGTCCGCCTCCTCGCGCAGCGCATAGCGAACGCCGTCGTAGCGCGCGAGGTTCGACGACGCCTCCGCGGGCGCGACGAGGTAGTAGCACGCCAGCCCGTACTCGACGGCGCGCGGCAGCTCACACTCCCCCACCTCCGCGCCGAGCTCGCTGCAGAGGTCGATCGCGCGGCGCACCGCGTCCGTGACGCCAGGCTCGATGCCTTCGGCCTCGTTCAGCTCCTTCGGGACGCCGATGCGCAGGCCCTTCAGCTCCTGCGCGGTCGGGAGCTCGACCGGCGGCACGTCGACCGTCGTCGAGTCGCACTCGTCGCGGCCGCTGATGATCCCGTAGAGCATCGCGTTGTCGCGCACCGTCTTCGTCACCGGCCCGACCTGGTCGAGCGACGACGCGAACGCGACGATGCCGTAGCGCGAGACAGTGCCGTACGTCGGCCGCAGCCCGACGTTCCCGCAGAGACTGGAGGGCTGCTTGATCGACCCGCCGGTGTCGGAGCCGAGAGCCCACGGGGTCAGACCCGCGGACACGGCCGCGGCGGACCCGCCGCCGGAGCCGCCCGGCACGCGCGTCGGATCCCACGGGTTCCTGCTCGGCCCGTACGCGGAGTTCTCCGTCGACGAGCCCATCGCGAACTCGTCGGTGTTCGTCTTGCCGAGCAGCTGCAGGCCGGCCGCCTTGCACCGGGCGGCGACCGTCGAGTCGAACACCGGCACGTACCCCTCGAGGATCTTCGAGCCGGCCGTCGTCTGGACGGCCTTCGTCGAGATCACGTCCTTGAGCGCGATCGGGACCCCCTCGTTCTCGTCGTCGTCGACGAGCGTGAGGAAACAGTGCAGCTCCTCGTCGCGGGCGTCGATCGCCGCGCGGTACGCCCCGCGCAGCTCCGCCGCGGAGACGTCCCGGCGCTCGAGCATCCCCTTCGCGTCCTCCGCAGTCAGGCGCAGCGTGTCGATCACGCGGCGGTCTCCCCCGTCGGCGGGACGCGGAAGAAGTCGCCGTCGCGCTCGGGCGCGTTCGCGAAGACGTCGTCGAGCGGCAGCGACGGCCGCGGCTCGTCCGCGCGGAACGCATTGACGACGTCGAGGGGATGCGAGGTCGGCGGCACGTCGGAGAGGTCGAGCTCCGACACCTTCCCGACCGCCGCGAGGATGTCGTTGAGCTGCAGCTCGAGCCTGGCGATCTCGTCCTCGGTCAGATCGAGGCGCGCGAGCGCCGCCACGTGCAGAACGTCATCTCTCGTGATCGCCATGCGAGTCCTCCATCCGTGCGAGTGCTGCATTAGAAACAAAAGGGCCCCCTTTCGGGGGCCCTTGTTACTCGGTTCCGAAAGGAAAGCTAGACAGGCTGAACGTTCGCGGCCTGAGCGCCCTTGGGGCCCTGCACGACCTCGAACTCAACGCGCTGACCCTCGGTCAGCGACTTGTACCCCTCCTGGGCGATCGCGGAGAAGTGGACGAAGACATCCTCGCCGCCCTCTCGCTCGATGAACCCATAGCCCTTCTCGTTCGAGAACCACTTCACGGTGCCCTGAGCCAACTACTTCCTCCTTCAAAAACACGCGACGGCCCGGGCACCGAGCCGCCACTACGGATACAGCGGGCGGAGTGTAGCTCAGATGCGCGGGAACGCAAGCGCGCCGCTCCGGTAGCGCGCGGTCTTCAGCGCGTTCTGGAGCAGGCACGCGATCGTCATCGGCCCGACGCCGCCGGGGACAGGCGTGAGGAAGGCGGCGACGTCGGCGACGCCCGGATCGACGTCGCCGAAGAGCCCCTCGTCGGTGCGGTTCACGCCGACGTCGATCACGGCCGCGCCGACCTTGACCATGTCTTCGGTGATCAGCCCGAGGCTCCCCACGGCCGCGACGAGGATGTCGGCGTCGAGTGTGTGCCGCGGCAGATCCGCCGTGCGCGAGTGGCAGATGGTGACGGTCGCGTTGGCGTGGAGCAACAACATGGAGAGCGGGCGCCCGACGATGAGGCTCCGCCCGACGACGACGGCACGTGCGCCGGCGACCGGGATCTTGTACTCGGCCAGCAGGCGCATCACGCCCATCGGCGTGCCGCCGACGAGCGTCTCGTGGCCGAGGAAGAGCTGTCCGGCGTTGAAGGGGTGCAGTCCGTCGACGTCCTTCATCGGGTCGAGCGTCCGCATCACGCGCGCCTCGTCGATGTGGTCGGGGAGCGGCGTCTGCACGAGGATCCCGTCGACCGAGTCGTCCGCGTTCAGCTCCTCGACGAGCTCGAGCACCTCCGCTTCGGACGTGTCGGCCGGCAGGCGCTTGTCGAGCGACTCGATGCCGACCTCTTGCGCGGCCTTGTGCTTGAGGCGGATGTAGACGTGAGATGCCGGGTCGTCCCCCACCAGGACGGTCGCGAGCCGGACGGCGCCGTAGTCCGCGATCTCGCCCTTGAGCTCCTGCCGCAGGCGGGCCGCGAGGGCCCGCCCGTCCATCAGTGTGGCCGCGGGCACGCTAGAACGGCAGCTCGACGCCGCTGACGTCGAGCCCGAGCGACTCCGCGAGCCGCACACCGATCTCGAGGTCCTCCTTCAGGCGCTCGACGTCGCGCGACTCCATCGCCCGGCCGATCCACGCCCGCTCCTTCGGTCGCCAGAGCGCGTGCGCCGCGAACTCCGGCAGCAGGCGGTTCGCGGCCTCGACGAGCTTGCGCTGGGTCTTCTTGCCGGCGCTCTGCAGCAGGACGCGCTCGTACGCCATGCCGGCGCCGTGGTGGATCCCGTCGTCGGTGGCGAGCCGGTTGCAGAGATCCTCCAGCACGGTGCCGCGCGACGAGCGCGCGATCAGGCGGAAGCGGCTGATGATCAGGCGCTCGTAGAACACCTGCATCAGGAAGACCTTCTCCTCGAGCGTGTCGGCCTCGAGCGTCATGTGCGCGAGGCTGTCGAGGTGCGGGTCGCGCTCGGCGGTCCCGCCGGCCTCGCCGACGAGCTTGAGCCATGCCTCGGTGTGCCGCGACTCGTCCTGCACCATCGTCGAGTAGTAGAGCTTCGCCTCGTGATCGGGCGCGATGTTCAGAAGCTGGGACGACATGTCGCACGCGAGCATGTCGGCCTGTAGCTGCTGCGTCAGGACCGACCGCCACATGTCGCGGCGGCGCGCGCGGCGCTGCGGCGTCCCCTTCCCTTCGGGGATGGGCGCCAGCTCGCCCCACGGCAGGTCTCGCACCTGCCACTCCTGGCGCTTCGCGAGGTCGTAGAACCGCAGGACGCCGGTGAAGGCCTCGCGGCCCTCGGCCGGCATCTCGATCAGCTGCTGGGTCGTCGCCACTTCTGGGAGATTATGAAAGCGATGAAGAAGTGGCCGCGGAAGAACGACCCGGCCTCGATCCGTGCGCGCCAGGAAGCGCTCGGGCTGAGCGACGGCGTCACGTCGATCGACCTGTCGCCGTTCGTCGACGCACAGGAGATGCTGACGGGCGCCGCCGTGATCCCCGTGTCGGTCGTGGGGCCGCTCGAGGTCGAGCTCGGCGAGTACGAGCTCGAGGAGCCGTTCGGCCGCGTCACCGAGACCGGTCGCGCGCCCGACGCCGTCTACGTCCCCCTCGCCCACACCGAGGGCGGGCTGTCGGCGTCGCTCTATCGCGGCGCGCGAGCTGCGGCGGAGTCGGGCGGCTTTCGCACCTACGTCGTCCGCGACAGGATCACGCGCGCGTCGTGCTTCGTGTGCACCTCGACGGAGGAGGCGGTCTCGCTCGCGCGCTTCCTCGACGCACACGTCGCGGAGATGCGCCGCTGGCTCGCGGAGCGCGAGGACGAGTGGATCTCGTCGTACGCGAAGCTGCGCGAGGTCGAGACGCACGTCGTCGGCTCGATGTGCCACGTGCTGTGGGCGTTCACGACCGGTGACGCGTGCGGCCCGAACATGATGACCCGTAACGCGTACGCGTTGAACATGGGGTACGTGATGGAGCACGCGCCGGTGAAGCCGGAGCGCGCGATCCTCGAGGCGAACATGGGCGGCGACAAGAAGCCGTCGCACCGCTACTTCGAGCGCGGCGGGCACGGCAAGACGGTCCTCGCGGAGGCGACGCTCACCGACGAGGCCGTGCGCCGCGTGCTGCGGACGACGGTGGACGACCTGCTCGAGCTGTCGTACGCCGGCACGCACGGCGCGGTCGCGTCGGGGATGCAGTCCGTTGCCTTCACGCCTGCCTCGGCGATCGCCGCGCTCTTTGCCGCGACGGGCCAGGACCTGGGCATGGTGGGCACGAGCTCGATGGCGCACGGGACGGGCCGCCGCGTCGAGGGCGGGATCCACTGCGCGCTGCGGCTGCCGGGTCTCGAGGTCGGGACCGTCGGCGGCGGGACGTCCTTCCCGTACGCGCGAGCCTGGCTCGAGCTGATGGGGTGCGCCGGCGCCGGCAAGGTCTACCGCTTCGCCCAGATCGTCGCCGCGGCAACGCTGGCGCTCGAGATCTCGGCCAGCGCGGCGATGGCGACCGCCGGCTCGGAGAACTTCTTCAAGGCTCACCACGAGCTCGGGGGCAGGCGGCATTAGGGGCTGACGCGAAGGCTGGGGTCAGACCCCTAGCGCGTGCCGATCTCCATGCGGAAGAGCCGCGGGAGGGCCGCGCCGAGGCGCGCGGGCAGGGGCGCGCGGCGGCCGTCTTCGTCGGCTCGCTCGACGGCCATGATCGCGGTGCGGACGAGCCCGCCGCCGAGGCGCTTCAGCGGCTCCGGCGGCAGCGACGGCACGCGGCGGGTCGCGAGCGGCAGCGCCGTCCACTCGTCGTCCTGTCCCGTCGCAAGCGACGCGAGGATCTGACCCCCGAGCCAGCTCGGGCCGACGCCGTGTCCCGAGTAGCCGAGCCCGTAGTGGACACGGCGGGTGCCTGGCACCGTGCCGAAGAACGGGAGGTGGTCGGCCGAGACGTCGATCGGTCCGCCCCAGGCGCGTTCGACCCGCGCGTCGGCGAGGCCCGGCAGGAGCCGGCGCAGGCCGTGCTCGGCGCGGGCCGCGGTCGGTGCGTCGGTCGTGAATCGCGCGTCGAGCTTGCCGCGGAAGCCGATCGGGCCTGAGCCGCTCCCCATCAGCACGCGGCCGTCGTTCGTCGTGCGGAAGTAGTGCAGGAACATTCGCCCGTCGACGATCGCCTCGCCGCCCGTCCAGCCGATCTCCTCCAGGAGGTGCGGCACGGGCTCCGTCAGCACGACGTACGAGCCGAAGTTCGTGACGTGCCGCGCGACCGGGCGCCAGCCCGTGGCGGCGGCGTTGATCGCCACCACGACCTCCGGGGAGCGCACCCGGCCGCCCGGCGTCGTGACGACGTCGCTTCGCAGGGTCGCCGGGCTGTGCTCGTGCAGCTCGACGCCCGCGGCGAGCGCGCGCCGGCGCAGCGCGCGCACGAGCCGCGCCGGCTGCACGGTCGCGCCGTCCGGGAAGAACACGCCCCGGCGGAACACGTCGGAGCGCACACGTGCTGCGACCGCGTCCGCCTCGAGCGGCACCGCCTGCTCCGGTGCGCCGACGTCGGCTGCGGCCGCGACGGCATGCTCGACGGCCGTGTCCTGTGCGGGCGACGCCGACACCATCAGCATCCCGCCCTCGCGCAGCCACACGTCGTCCTCGACGGCGCGCACCGCCGGCACGATCCGCTCGCCCGCGCGCGCGAGCTGCAACGCGCTGTCACGACCGAGCAGCGGCACGAGCTCCGCGATCGACGCCCAGTAGCCGTGGACGAAGCCGCCGTTTCGCCCGCTCGGCCCGGAGCCGCACGTCGCCGCCTCGAGCAGCACGACGCGCGCCGACGGCTCCCGCTCCTTCACGCCGAGCGCCGTCCAGAGACCGGTGTAGCCGCCGCCGACGATGCAGACGTCGGCGTCGGCGTCACCTTGCAGCGACGGCGCGGGCTCGTCGACCCCCGCCTCGTCCCACCACCACGGCGGCAATGACGGGAGGACCGTCAGGCGGTCGCGCCCGATCGTTCCCGCCGCATCTGCACGAGCACGTTCGTCAGCATCGCGACGACGGCGACGGCGAAGATCGCCGTCCCGATGACGTTCACCTGCGGCGGCGCGCCGATGCGGGCCGCGCCCCACACGAAGAGCGGGAACGTCGTCTCCGAGCCCGCGTTGAAGTAGGTGACGACGAAGTCGTCGATCGAGATCGCGAAGCAGAGCAGGAGCGCCGCCAGGATCGCCGGCGCGATCAAGGGCAGCGTCACCTTCCAGAACGTCGCCCACTCGTTCGCGCCGAGGTCCATCGCGGCTTCCTCGAGATGGCGGTCGAAGCCGATCAGCCGCGCCTTGACCGTGACGACGGCGAAGCTGATGCAGAACATCACGTGGGCGATCAGGATCGTCCAGAAGCCGAAGACGACGTTCAGGTTCAGGAAGAGCGTCAGGAGCGACGCGCCGAGCACGATCTCCGGCGTCGACAGCGGCAGGAAGATCAGGACGTTCGTGCCGCCGCGGCCGCGGAAGTTGTACCGAACGAGGGCGAGGGCGATCAACGTCCCGAGCGCGGTCGCGACGAGGCTGGCGAGCAGCGCGATCTCGAGGGAGAGGAAGAGCGCGCTGCGGATGCCGGGGACGCCGTCCCAGTAGCGCCAGTTGTCCCAGGTGAAGCCCTGCCAGACGTAGTTGAACTTGCCCGTCGGGTGGTTGAACGAGAACACGACCACGACCGCGATCGGCAGCAGGAGGTAGACGAAGAAGAGGATCGAGTAGGCAGTCAGGACGTGCCTGCGCACGAACGCCCAGATCGAGGCGAGCACGTTGCGCTCGCTCCTGCGCGCCGGGACGGCGACGGTGCTCATACGGGCGTCCCCGTCAACTGCTCCGTCCCGACGGCCCGTGCGTACACGGCGACCGCGACGAGGATCCCGGCCATCAGGATGAACGACATCGCCGCCGCAGCCGGATAGTCCGTCAACTCGAGGAACTTCGACTGGATGACGTTGCCGATCATGTGGTTCTCCGGCGCACCGAGCAACTGCGCGTTGATGAAGTCACCGGCGGCCGGAATGAACGTGAGCAGCGTCCCCGCCACGATCCCCGGGAGCGAGAGCGGCAGCGTGATCCGCACGAACGCCTTCCACTTGCTCGCGTACAGATCCTCCGCCGCCTCGAGCAGCCGCTCGTCGATCTGCTCAAGCGAGACGTAGAGCGGCAGCGCCATGAACGGGAGGAAGTTGTAGGTGATGCCGGCGACGACGGCCGTCGACGTGGCGAGAAGCCGCCCGCCCGAGCCGAGCACGTGGAGCTGCTGCAGCGTCCTGACGACGAACCCGTTGTCGGAGAGGATGGTCTCCCACGCGAGCGTCCGGATCAGGTACGTCACGAAGAACGGCGCGACGATGAAGAGCAGCAGGAGGTTCTTCCACCGTCCGCCGCGGAACGCGATCCAGTACGCCACCGGATAGCTGAGGACGAAGGCGAGGATCGTCGCGATGCCGGCGTACTCGAGCGAGCGGAGGAACTGGGCGCGGTAGTCGCGGATCGCGTTCCAGTAGTTCCCCCAAGCCCACGTGAACGAGTAGCCGACGTCGAAGTTCCCCGACTGCAGCGACTGGTACGCGAGGAAGCCGAGCGGCACGACGAAGAAGATCGTCAGCCACAGCATCCCCGGGGCGAGGAGGAAGTAGGGAGTCAGGCTCCGATGTCGGTGAAGAAACCCCACGTATGTGCGACTAGCCCGAGATCAGGTTCTGCCACTGCGTCAGGTACTTCTCGTTGTTGAGCGCGGCGTTGTCGAAGAGGTGGACGTTGTCGAGCATCTGCTGCGTCGGAAAGATGAGCGGGTTCGCGGCGATCGGCGGGTTGTACTTCTTCGCCCACGTGCCGGCGCCCTTGACCGGCGGGATGTAGTAGATGCCCGTGATGTTGCGCTTCGGGTCGCCGGCCTCCATCAGACCTTGCACTTTCGGGTCG